>DBMM01000072.1 GCA_002298925.1 Geobacter sp. UBA698
GGCCATAGTTACGGCCGCTGGTTCAACGGCAGAAGCGACTTCGACATCTTCCGTGACGACTTCGTAGTGCTGGAACTGATGCACCTGCGACCCAAGCCGGAACTGTTCAAGGTGGTCACCCTACAGGTGATCAACGCCATCACCCACGACATGTACCTTTCACCCAGGAATGTGAGGAAACTGAACGTGTTCGACGAGGTCTGGCAGTTCATGCGCGAGGGGGTGCAGCTCAAGGAATCCATCGAGGCCGCCTACCGCATGTCCAGGAAGCACAACGCCTCCATCGCGATAGTAACCCAGTCGATCCTCGATCTGAAGCTGTTCGGCAGCGTCGGCGACGTGATCCGGGCCAGCTCGGCCTTCAAGATCTTCCTGGAGGCGCCGGACTATCCCAAGGGGCGCCAGGAGGGACTGATCGATTACGACGATTTCACCATGAAGCTTTTGACCTCTCTCAAGTCGATGCGACCCAAATATTCCGAGCTGTTCATCGACGCTCCCTTTGGCAGAGGCGTGGCCAGGCTCGCGGTAGATCCCTATTCCTACTACCTCTACACCTCCTCGGGAGATGAGGTGGCCGAGATCGAGAATCTGGTTGACGGAGGATTGAACTATGACGCGGCGATCCGCGAAATGGTCAGGAAGTATCGCTCCAATCCTGGCAATTAGTCTGATGCTGCCGTTCAGGGTCGGGGCGGGCCAGGCCGAAACCGCGGGCACTAAGGCCGCGAATCAGGCCCTTGGGGTGTATGGCTCAGCCTCTGGAATCAGGGACAACGCCTATACACCGCTTACATCGAATGCTACCCACATGAAGAACATTGATGGTTCAAAATCCTTTACCGGCCAGATTCAGTGCCCCTCGTCAAAGGAATTCCTGACCGTCCTGCTTACTCCTCAGACAGGAGGCGATGTGAGCGTGATCGTGGGAGAAGATCTGAATTTCGACGGTAACGTGGAATACAGCTACAGCGTTCCCTTTCCGGTTTCCGGGGTATGCGCCAACGGCATCATTGCTTGCAATCCCGGAACCTGGAACAACTGCGCGGGGTACAAGTGGGTAGCGAACAGTGCCGGTCAGGCGAGTCTGGTCAACGTTTCCATCAGCGATTTGGGGGGCTGTTACTGCATTAATGATAGCTGCGGCACAAATTTGTTCATGACGCAGACCTCACAGGTCCTGGGTACGGTCGGGGGCGGGGTGGCCGGCGCTATCCAGGGTATCTCTCCCAAGTACACGGTCACCGAGACCAGCATTTCCGGAACTTCCATCAGCTATCACGGCCAGAACACCGGCGGCTGCTCTTCGGTTGCCGCTTCCCAGAGTCTTCCCACGAATTACTACAGCAACGGTTCTCTATTGTCCGGTGACGCTGAGGCGGTGGCTCAGACACAGTCCTCCAATCCCACCAGCTACTATTCTCTGCTGAATACATCCTATGCGAACAGCGCCAATTCGTCTCAGTCCGCCTCCTGCGCCATCGACCGGCTGGGATCGGTTGTCACCAGTATAAAGAAATTCAGCCAGGCTCCAACGGCCGCTCAACTCTGCACCGACCACTACATTTACATGCGGATTCACAAGATTGATGACCTGAATTATCAGCTCCAATATCTCGATACCTCGCCAAGCGGCAGCCATCACTGGAACTGTGGCGGCGCTTTTTCCGGAGAGGCTCCCATAGGCACCGACAATTGGCACGATGTGACCAAGGTATCTTTTTCTCCCCAGAACGGAACGAACTATCAGCTTACCACCGCCCTGTTCAGCATGCAGAACATCCAGTGGCCGGGCTGCAACAGCGGGTCAGCCACGGTCAACGGCCCGCTGAACGGATTCGATACCACTGTCTATACCGGTATTGTCTGCCCGGCGAGCGGTGCCCAGTATCCGACATTCAACTGGAGTTATGACTTCGAATGGACCCAGGACACCTATGTGGAAAACATAAGCGACGGCTGCTCCGCTCTGGAGCAGGACCAGAATTGTTTTCTCCAGCAGGAAACGGTCGATGGCGTTATGACCTGGAACAACTACATGCCCACCGGGATTACTCCACTCCCTTCCTGCCGGACCTTCAGCGGGGCGGTCAGCAGTTTCACGGAGTGCCGCAATTGGTGGAAAAAAAGGCGGGTCTACACGTGCGAGAGCAACACAACCTGGGACTTCTCGGATGCCAGGAAAAGGACTGATAGTGTGGTGAACACCACGACGGACAACACTACGTCCATGGCGTACCAGGACCTGAGAAAGGACACCGTTGGCAGTTGGATAGTGGACAACCGAACTGCCAACCTTGGAAATCGAACTGACTACTCGGCTCCGATCCTGGCCTGCAAAACGAAAAAGCCTTCACGCAAGACCGATGCGGTCCTGTCCGGTAACGCCACCCAATACCTCTCCGATCCTTCCTGTTGGGATTTTTACTACAAGCGATGCGACGCGAACGCAGTCTGCCCGGTCGATGCAGCTTCAGGCGAACAAATCGTAATCAACTGCCAGAAGATCAACGAATTCGCCGAGGCGGCCACGATCATGAACGTGCTGGAAAATGCAAACCAGGACATGACCTGCTCCAATGGCAACGTGGACACCAACAGCGGCCAGTGCCTGGGGCAGATTTTCTTCTTCAACGGGGCTTCCGGGAGCTGCAAGGAGCCGGGAGTCGATACCAGTTTCTTCCAGTGCTGCACCACCGATCCGGGATCGTTCCTGTTTGTCGAGGCGGCTTGCGGTTCCGGCGACCGGCAGACGTCAGAGGCCATGTACGCCAAGCGGAGCCATTTCGTGGGAACCCATTGTATCGACGAATGGCCCTTGATCGGTTGTGTCCAGACCGCCCAGATTCACTGTGTGTTCCAGTCGAAACTGGGGCGGATCATCCAGGAGCAGGGAAGACCGCAACTTTCGACTGCCATCCACTCATGGGGTACGGCCGATTCGCCGAACTGCCGGGGCTTTACGCCGGAAGAGTTTCAGTCGCTAGATTTTAGCAAAATGGACCTCTCCGAATACTTCTCGGACATCAAAACCAAGTCAGATGCTGCCATTCAACAGGATATGAAAACCAATGCCCAGAACTATTACAACAATACTGGCCATTAGCCTGGCCGCGCTGGTCAAGTTCTCAGTGCCAGCGGGGGGCAAGGATTTGGGTACCTACGGCGCCGTCTATCCGATAGCAGAGCCGGACGCGCTTCATGAACTGAAAGCAAAAGCGGCAAAGGTTGACTGGGCGAAGATGTACAGCCGCGACAGGATGGCCGGAAAGATCAGGGAGTATCGCCCCAAGGATCTTCGAAAACTCCCTGTTGCCAGGCATGACCGGGCGTTCCTGGTTGATATGACATACACGCTGGATCGGGACATTCCCGACGGCAAGGGGGGAATCCTCTATCAAAAAGGCGATACCTTCAACCCGCTCGACTACATCGGCTTTAACCGAGCGCTGGTGATAATCGACGGGAGTGACCGGAGGCAGGTTGAGTGGTTTCAGAGATCACCCTGGCGCAAAGATATGAATGCGATGCTGCTCTTGACCGGGGGGAGTTGGTACAAAACCGGGGAGAGTCTGAAGAGGCCGGTTTTCTATGCCGACAGGCTCATGGTTACCCGCCTGAAACTCCAGGCCGTGCCTTCGGTGGCGGTGCGGACAGGCCGGTTCATGGAGGTCCGGGAATATGCGATCCGTTAAATACACCACTCTGACAGTCCTGCTGGTGCTTGTCCTGTCTCCCGGAAACGCTTTTGCCGTCTGCAAGGGATCTTCCCTGAATCCGGTGGACGATGTCTGCTGGGAGTGTATCTTCCCGATCAAGATCGGCGGAATGACGATCATCGAGGGAGACAGCAAGAACGGCGAGGCGCCGTCCAGCGCCGACGCTTCCGTCTGTGTCTGTCCCATACCGGTCATGCCCTATGTCAGGTACGGGATCACCGCTTCCCTTTGGGAGCCGGCCAGGATGATCGAGACGGTGAAAGACCCCTATTGTTTCCCGGCCATCGGCAGTTCGGTTGGAGGAAGCGGCGCCAAGGGTTTTCTGCGCGGCACCCACTCCCATGTCCAGGGGAAAGGGGGCGAGGCCCAGGACGCGTCGGTGTTCGCTCAGGCCCACTGGTGGATCATGCCGTTCTGGTCGGTGATGGAGGCTTTGATCGATTACGAGTGCCTGGAAGTGGCCGGCGTGGATGTCGGGTACATCACCGAGGTCGATCCCTACTGGCAGGACGATGAGATGACGGCGATCTTCCAGCCGGAAGCCTTGCTCTTCGCCAATCCGGTGGCGCAACTGGCCTGCATGGCCGACGCGGTTGCTTCCCAGTATCTTCCCCTCTCGCCGCTCTTCTGGTGCATGGGGAGCTGGGGTTCGGCCTATCCCCTGACTGGGCATATCAATGACAACGATTACGTGCAGGGAAATGCCGCGGTTGCGGGACGGCTGATCTACAAGCTTGGCCGCGAGGGTGTGATCTGCGATCCGGGCGTCTGGTATTGCTTCTGCGTGCCGACTCCCATCTGGGTGAAGCACAACTACCGCATTCAGATTGCCCGGCCGACGGGCGACTTCATGTGCCATCCACTGGGGAGATCGGGGATGGTCTGGGAGTATTTGAAGAATCCGCCGTACGCCGGGGAAAAGGGCACGGAGGGGAACTTTCTCTGGATTATTACCAGAAAGCGGGATTGCTGCATGTCGGGAGATTGAAATGAGGAAACAGGTGATGAGTCATATGACGTTTTTGATAGTAGGGGTATTGATTTTCTCGACCCAAGGTTCCCGGGCTGCTGAAACGGTCTTTGTCGATACTCCAGATCTCTGCTCGAAGATGGAGAAGACAGAGGGCAACAGAGTTTACCTGCTCTCGAAGGGAGACTGTCCCAGAACTCAGGGCAAGGTGGCGGTGCCCGCTGAAGAAAAGACCAGTGAACTTGAGATTTACGTTAACGGTGAGTTCTGGAAAAACCAGGCAGTTTCCCGGTTCAGCATTGATAGCCTCAGTGAGGTGAACAAGCGTGGAGATACACTCTCCAGGACCATAGCAATCCCTGAAAACCCATTCAAGGCGGAAGGAGCAAAAAGGGCGAAGGTGACCGACGACTTCTTCAGGTCCGGTGAGTTTCAGAGGAGACTGACAGCGGAACAGGAGCGCCTCAAGCGGGAGATCTTCGGTAGCAAGATCCAGGAGTACTACCAAGGCTCGCCGGAGGCTGCCGCGGCAATGGCTGGTGAGTTACCAACGAACGAGCGGCTCTACATCTTCATTTCCTCCTCCATGTCGGGGAATACTCTCAGGAACTACGTCCGGGACGTGGCCAGGCTCAGGGATCCGAACGTGAAGCTGGTCATGCGCGGGCTGGTCGGCGGGGTGAAATACATCAAGCCGACCATTCGCTTCGTGAGTGGCATCCTCCTCAAGGACCCGGCCTGCGATCCGGAAAAGTCACGCTGCGAGCAGTACGCTGCAGGGGTGAATGTCGATCCGCTCCTCTTCAGGCGTTACGGCATCGAGCATGTCCCGGCTGTCGTTTATGCCCGAAACCTGAGTCTGCTCGACCCGGGTATGAGCGAGGGGGTGGGGAAGAACGCGACTGTGGGTGATTCTTGCGTGATCCATGGTGATGTGTCGTTGAGCTATGCCCTGGAGAGGTTCCGGAGCGAGACGAACAGCCAGGCTCTTGAGCCCATGATCCGGATTTTGAATGCTGGGTTCTATGAAGGCGGGAAATCCGAGTAGAGAGTCGAAGAGTCATGGAGTCGGGAAGAGGAGGTTGTCGTGAACGAAAATCAGACACGCGACTGGTGGATGTTCGTCAAGGCCTCGCTGGTAAACGCGGTGATCACGATCGGCTTACTGGCTGCGTACGATTGCTATTTCGTCCAGAAAATCGTTGCCCTGGACGTGAAGGGGTACATCGCCGAGCAGCGCGACCTCTATCTGGCCGGCAAGATCAATGACGCTCAACTCAAGGAGAGCTTCGACCGGCTGGAGCGAGTAAATGACAAGGTTCCCAGGAACAGGATCATCATCTTGGGGGACGTTCTGGTGAGGAAGAATGTGGAAGAGATCAAGCCGTAAGGCGATTGGGGCGTTTCTAAGATTGAGAAGGTCACTGGACGGATACTCCATCCTCAGGGACCGGCGGCTGTGGTTGTTTCTGTCGGCCCTTTCGCTTAGTGGATACTGGCTGTGTTCCAGGCTGGCGTTCGCCATCTCACCATCCGTATCCCACAGGCTCTTCCTGCTGGAAAGATCCGGCAGGGTTCCCCGCAAAGGGGACTATGTAATCTTCAGCTTCGCCTCGCCGCTGTTAGAGAGCGGAAAACGACAACGGTTGATCAAACAGGTTGCCTGTGAACCCGGAGACACGCTG
>DBMM01000144.1:0-13662 GCA_002298925.1 Geobacter sp. UBA698
GTTTATTGATGAGATTAAAAATGGATAACAGTACAAGGGGGTAGTCATGGCGACAAACATGCTCGAACAGCTCACCAAAGAAATTTCAGGTAACATGGTCGGCAAGATTGCCGAATTCCTTGGTGAAGGAGCGCCGGCTGTTCAGAAGGCACTTCCGGCAGCGCTCTCGGCGCTGATCGGGGGGTAGCAACGAAGGGCGCCTCGATTTCGGGAGCGTCACAGCTGCTTGACCAGCTGCGTTCAGGCGGTTTCGGTGCGGAAACGCTCTCGGGGATGGCCGCATCGCTGTCGGGCGGCGAGGTCACAAAAAACTTCATGGAGCGGGGCAGGACTCTTGTCAGCACATATCTTGGCGACAGGGCCGTGGGGATCGGTGACTGGCTCTCTTCCCTAAGCGGGCTTGCTAAGGACAAATCCCAATCGCTGCTGGCTCTGCTGGCCCCCTTTGTCCTGGACATGATCGGCAGGAAGGCCAAGGAGGACGACCTGACCGCAGGCGGACTGATGGGGCTCCTGACCGGTCAGGCTGCGCACCTTCAGCAGGCTGCCCCGGCGGGGCTTGCCGGCCTGCTCGGTCTAACCAGCTTTGCCAGCCTGGGGACAGGGGCGGTTGGCGCCGCCCAGGCGCGTTTGCCACCGGCCCCCTGGCCAAGCTCTTCTGGATTCTGGTGGGGATCGCAGTTGCCCTGTTAATGCTTTACGTACCGCAGCGATGCGCCATGAGACAGGCAGTGGCCCCGGAGATTCCAAAACCAGCAGCCGTTCGGGTGGATCCACTGCTTGGTGCCTTCGGTGAGGCGACCCTGCCAAACGGCGTGAAACTCTCCATTCCCGAACTCGGCATTGAGCGGAAACTGCTGGCCTTTATTCAGGATACAGGCCGTCCGGTTGACGCGACCACCTGGTTCACCTTTGACCGGCTGCAGTTCGAGACCGGCAGTGCCGTGCTGAAGTCCTCCTCGCAGGAGCAGCTCACCAACATCGCCGAGATACTCAAGGCGTATCCCCAAGTGGCGATCAAGCTTGGCGGATACACCGACAACGTGGGGAACCCGCAGTCGAATCTGAAACTTTCCGGCGATCGGGCGAATAACACGATGCAGGAACTGGTGAAGCTCGGCATCGAGCCGTCGCGCCTGGAGGCCGAGGGATACGGGGAACGGCACCCGGTTGCCGACAATGCAACGGCGGAGGGGAGACAGCAGAACAGAAGGATCGACGTCCGCGTGACCAGGAAATAATCGATAACGGCGCGGATGGAGCTTGCGCTCCATCCGCGTCGGGCTTTCAGGTGTGTCAGGGGATCACTTTTGTCGTTGGGATAAATTGTGTCTGCTGTTTGAAGTTTATTTTGGAGATGGGGGCAGCCGGTTTGAATCAGTAGTAATACGAGACCCCAATCAGAAACTTGGTGGAATTGAGCGGTTCATTCGGAGAGGCTGTGTCGGCGTTGGAGATGTGGTGGTAGCGGTATTCCAGGTTCAGGGCGGTGTTATTGTCGATGAAATACTGCAGACCGGTTCCGGCCTGATAACTGTAGCAGAGTTTCGTCCCCATGGTCGGCAGACCCAGGTCCACATACAAAATGCCGCCTCCGGCCAGCACATAGGGCGTGAATCGCTCCAGGGCGGTGAAGCGCCAGTGACCCAGCAGATACCCCCCCACCATGGATCGTCCGCCATGGTCCACCGCCAGGTGGTAGGGGAGCTCCAGCAAAATCTCATGGCGGCCCTGATACCAGCTCCCCTTGCCAACATCATCGGACAGGAAAAAACCGGCCCGCAGGATGGCGTCCCAGGTCTGCACCTGGTGGCGGGTCGCGCCGTAATCGACATGGGAAGTGCCGTAACCGGTCAGAAAACCGAACTCTCCCTTGGCATTCGAAACCGGATTGTCGGCCGCGGCGGCTGCCGCTGTCATGCTCAGGCAGATTAAAGTCGCCATGAACATGGTCCTGATTGCTTGATTCATGGAATCTCCGATCAATTGACCAGCCGCTAACTGCTGGCGGCTGGCCGTTGGCAACTATTTACCGCAGCACTTCTTGTACTTGAGGCCGCTGCCGCAGCTGCAGGGATCATTGCGGCCGATCTTGCTGACGGTGATCGGTCGGGGCTTGACCAGGGTTCCGTCGTGAAAATACCAGCGACCGTCCTGGCGCTTGAACTGGGCGCGTTCGTGGTGCTCGCGCCGGATGTCGTTTTCGCTGAAGCGGGCAATGAATTCGACCTCGCCGGAGTCATCGGCAGGGCCTCCGTTTTGGGTGGCGATGATTTCCAGACCTTGCCAGTCGGTCCCTTCTGCCCATTCCCTGGTGCCTTTGTGGTCGTAATCCTGGCGCTGGTCGGGATGGGTGGTTTCGAAGATGAAATCCATCTGCACGGCAACATGGGCCGAATAGCGCGCCCGCATCAGTTTTTCGGCTGTCTCGGCCGGGAGTGATCCGTTGATGATCGGTTCGCAGCAGCTGGAATAGGCCAGGCCGCTTCCGCAGGGACAATTGTTCATGTTTTTATCTCCTGAATTATGATTTTGGGGGATATATGCGGTGCCACATAAGCGGCGCCTTTGTCAAACCTTTTCTATCGTGAAGTTCCCAGCTTGGACTCCCGTTCGTAGTCCTCCACGATGTCAGCCAGGGCCGTGTGCCGGCTGACGCCCCCCAGCCGCTCGCTGATGCCGGTTGCGCGCAGGATTTCCCGCACTTCGGCGTGGGCCTCCGCCACCCTGAGCTGGATTCCCTGCTGCTCGAGCTGTTCCTCCAGCCGGTCCAGCATGCGTGCGCCGGCAGCGTCGATGTAGGGCGAGGTGGACAGATCGCAGACCGCCAGTCTGACCGGAGTTGTTTCATTGCGGATGTTGTTCAGCACGGAGTTGGCGATGCTCTCCACATTGAAATAGAGCAGGGGGGCTTCCACCCGGAACAGGAACAGTCCCGGGAACAGTTCGTTGTCGCTGTGACGAACAGCGTCGCTGAAACGAATGGTGCCTGGAATGCGCCCCAGGGTGGCCACATGCGGCTTGGCCAACAGGCGCAGCAGGAACAGGAGCGAGGCGATGGCCGAAATTGCCACCCCTTTGAGTATGCCCAGCAGCAGCACTGAGATGAAGGCCACCAGCGCCACGTTGAACTCGAGACTGCTGATCTGCCGCAGCTGCCTGAAATCGGCAATTCTGACAAAACCGGTCACGGCTACCAGGACGATGGCGGCCAGTACCGCATTGGGCAGGTTGCGCAGCAGACCGGCCAGAAAAAACAGCACCAGCGTCAGGGCAGCTGACGCCACCACCAGCGACAGTGGCGTACAGGCACCGGCCTTCTCGTTTACCGCGGATTGTGACAGTCCCCCGGCCACCGGATAACCCTGGCCAAGGGCCGCCACCAAGTTGGCCGCCCCCAGTCCCAGCAGTTCCTGGTGGGGATTGACGCTGTAGTTGTGCTTTTCCGCAAAGGTGCGTGCCGCGGCAATACTCTCCACATAGGAAATCAGGAAGCAGGCGAAGGCCAGTTCCAGCAGACCCTCCACCTGTTGCGGTTCAAAGTGGGGTACAGCGAAGTGCGGCAGGCCGGCCGATATGGGGCCGACAATCGCCACCCCTTGGCCGGAAAGGCCTAACAGGGAAACGACCACGGTGGACAATACTACGACCACCAGCGCCGCCGGGCGTCCCGGAAAGAGGCGTTCGCCCGCCAGCAGCAGCAGCAGCGCTGCAATTCCGATCACCAGCACGGTGATATTGGCATCGCCCAACTGCTGCAGGATGACCAGGATCCGTTCAAAGAAATTATTGCCCCCGCCTGGCACGCCGAACAGTTTGGGCAGCTGGGTAGCGGCGATGCTCAGAGCCGCGCCGGCCTTGAAGCCGAGCAGGATCGACTGGGAGATGAAGTTGACAAACGTGTCCAGCCGCATCAGCCAGGCCAGGAGACACATCACGGCGACCATGCCGGCGGTCAGTGCGGCTATGGCTGCGTACTTGGCCGGGTTGCCGTGTGCCATGCTGCCCACTACACCGGCAACCATCACCGATATGGCGGCGGTCGGTCCGATGGCCAGATGGCGGGAGGTGGCAAAGAGCGCATAGGCGATGCCGCTGAAAATATAGCAGTACAGGCCGACTTCGGGCGGCAATCCCGCCAGAGTTGAGTAGGCCATTGCCACCGGCACCGCATAGGCGGCCAGAGTCAGGCCGGCGATCAGGTCATGCCACAGCCATTCCTTCTGATAGCCGGGCAGCCAACCGACGATCGGCAGCAGCGCGGTGATCCGCTGGAGAACGGTTGCGCGTGGTGCGCTCGAGTTGTTGTGGCTGGCGCTGTTCATGGCTACATTGTTTCATTATTACTTGAGCAGCGCCAGCAGTTTCGTCAGTTCGTCTCCGGAGGATACCGGCGGGAAGCAGGTGCCCTGGGCGCAAAGCTGGGCCTGGCCGCTGTGGTCGTTGGCCTGGAAACGTATGGTCAACCCTGGCAGCAGCACTGTCTTGGCGGCCCGTAGCAGTTCCCTGACCCTGGAGGAATCACGGCGCCCTTCGAGCTGGATGACCACCGCTTCGTTCTCGAGCATGACGCCGGCCTGCAGCGCCCCCAGATGGGCGGTGGGATGCTTGCCGGAGTCGGCCAACTGGGGAGCCAGCAGGGCGTGGGCCAGATCGTGCAGTTCGGGGCGTTCCGCGGCATTGCCCAGGCGGATGAAACATTTGGCAGCCAGGGAAAAGGGGGAGGGGAGCACCCCGTCATGCTCCAGCGAGGCGGCCAGAGGCATCTGTTCGGTATCCCGGCCGGTCTTGGCGAAGGTCTGGGTGCGGGGATCGTAGAACAGGCGGGTCATGTCATCGGTCAGTTGCAGGGCCTGCTCCAGCCAGGAAACGTCCAGGGTGGCTTCAAACAGTTCGATCAGCCCCAGGCAGAGCGAGGCGTAATCCTCCAGAAAGGCCGGCGTGTCGGAAGGGCCGTTCAGATAGCTGCGCAGCAGCCGTCCGTCCGTCCGCCGCAGGTTGCTGAGGATGAAAGCGGCGGCCCGGGCGGCGCTGTCGATATGCTCCTGTTTGCCGCCGATCAGGCCTCCTTTGGCCAGGGCGGCGATCATCAGGCCGTTCCAGGCCGTGATGATCTTTTCGTCCCGCAGCGGTCGGATGCGGCGCGAACGCCGCTCCAGCAGCCTTTCCCGGCAGCGCTCCAGCTTCTGATCGGTACTGTTCCGCTCCAGTCCCTCCAGTTTGCAGAATTCGTCCAGGCTGAGCGGGATGTTGAGGATGGAGTGCCCCTCGAAATTGCCGTCAGCGCTGATATCGAAATAGGAACAGAACAGTTCAGCGTCCTTACCGAGGCAGGTATCGACTTCGACCTTGTCCCAGAGATAGAATTTCCCCTCAATGCCTTCCGAATCCGCATCCAGGGCCGAATGGAAGCCGCCCGACTCCGATGTCAGTTCCCGCTTCACAAACCGGAAAATGTTTTCTGTCATCTCCAGGAAGACCTCCTCGCCACTGGCCTGGAAAGCCTCCAGGGCGGTCAGGGCGACCATGGCCTGGTCATAGAGCATCTTCTCGAAGTGCGGCACCAGCCATTTGCGGTCAACGGCATAACGGTGCAGGCCGCCCCCCACCTGATCCCAGATGCCGCCCGTCCGGATGCTGCGCAGGGTATCCAGCGCCATCTTCAGCGCCTGCTGATTGCCGGCATCGCCCTGTTCGATCAGCCAGCTGATATTGATCGGCATGGGGAATTTGGGGGCGGTGCCGAAACCGCAATACTCACTGTCATAGGTCTGTTCCAGCTGTTCGAAGGCCGATTGGCCGATCTCCTCCAGTTCGATACACTCCTGCGATGCAGACAGGGAGAGCAGGCTCAGTGCTTCCATGATGCCGCGGCAGTTCTTTTCGATCCGGTCCGGCTGCTGCCGCCAGAGGGTGGCGATATTGGCCAGCAGCTCCATCAGGCCGCTCATGCCGTTCCGTCCGTGCTTGGGCAGGTAGGTCATGGCGAAGAACGGCCTTTTGTCGGGCGTCATGAAGATGTTCAGGGGCCAGCCGCCGCTGCCGGTCAGCACCTGGGATACGGTCATGAAGAAGTCGTCGATGTCGGGCCGCTCCTCGCGGTCGACCTTGATGCAGACAAAATGGCGGTTGAGCAGGTCGGCCACCTCGTCGTCCTCGAAGCATTCGTGGGCCATGACATGGCACCAGTGGCAGGTGGCATAACCGATGGAAAGCAGGATCGGCCGGTTCTCGCGGCGGGCCTTTTCAAAGGCGTCGTCGCCCCACTCGTACCACTCCACCGGGTTTTCGGCATGCTGCAGCAGGTAGGGACTTCTGGCAAAGATAAGCCGGTTGAACTGTTCCCCGCCGTCGGCCGGCAGGGCGGTCTTGTCGATATTCATCAGGCCGGCGATATGGGCGCCGCTGTCGCTGGTTTTAGTCATGGTGCCTCTCAGTAGTTTTTTGTAAAGATGGCGTTCAAGTGAGAGCAGATCATATCCAGGTTGTGCAATGGTAAAATTGTAGCCATAGCTTCAGGGATGGCTGGGAGTGGGTCTGATAGAGAAAATCTCACTCCACGACCTCCAGGACCCCTTCCATGCCCTTGTCACGGTGGCTTTTCATGAATGGCGGTTTCTTGCTGCAATAGATCGGGTAGCTTCCCGTTTTGCCGGGGGTGAAGAAAAATGTCATTGGCTTGCGGGAGAGGGATTCACTGATGGTGATGCCCGCATCCGGTGCCTTGATGACGATGTCGTGTGGAATCAGCAGTGATTCCTTGCGCACTTTCAGTTCCACCGGCATGTTGACCTTGACCACGATATGTCCGGGTTTGAAAAAGTATTCCCCGGCCACGATCTCGACCCGCTGGATGCCGTCCTGGTCGACCGGCACGATGAAGGGAGTGTCGGCTGCCAGGCAGGGCAGGGCACTCATCAAGCAGAAAACTGTGACAAGCAGCATTTTTTTCATGATGTCACCTCCGTTTGGGAATTTCTTTTCGAACGTTTATCTCCGTAGTACTCGTTGTAGCCCCTCACTCCCCCAGCATTCTGGCGAAAAAATCCGCCGCCATATCAACCGATGTATCCTCACTGTCTGCACCATTTCCTGAAATATCAACCAGCAGATGCTCCGGTATCTCCTCCAGAAAACGGCTGGGGACGCGCTGCTCCACGGTGCCGTACTTCCTGCGGGTATGGCAGCGGGAGATGGTCAGGTGGCGCCGCGCCCGGGTGATGCCCACATAGCACAGGCGGCGCTCCTCGGCTACGGTGGGATCCTCTTCGATGGAGCGTTTGTGGGGCAGCAGCTCTTCCTCCATCCCCACCAGCCAGACATGGTTGAACTCCAGTCCCTTGCTGGAGTGCAGCGACATGAGCGTAACCGCGTTCAGGCCATGCTCCTTGTTGTCGTCGGACGGTTTGTCCTCATCCTGCAGCGAGATCATTTCCAGAAAGGCGGAAAGGGTGCCGCGCGGGTTCTTTTCCTCATAGGCGGCCAGGGAGTTGACCACCTGCTCGATATTCTCGATCCGTTTCTTGGCCTGGGAGGAGTTGTTGAGGGTGCGGTGGAGTTCGTCATCGATGCGCAGGCGGTTGAAGAGGGTGTTGACCTGGGCCCCCATGCCGTAGCGGAGATTGAAGCCCGCCATGACCTCTTTCATCATGTCATGGAAACCCAGCACCGCCTTTTTGGATGCTTCCAATATTCCCTCGATCTCGCGCACCCGCCCCAGGGCTTCGAACAGGGGCACTTCGTGCTCCATGGACCACTGGTTGAGATGCAGCAGGGTGCCGTCGCCGATACCCCGGCGCGGAAAGTTGATGATCCGCAACAGCGATGCCTCGTCGCCGGGATTGTCGATGACGCGCAGGTAGGCGATGGCGTCCTTGACCTCCTTGCGTTCGTAAAACTGCTGTCCGCCGATGACCACGTAAGGGATGCGTTCCTGGCGCAGTTTCTCCTCAAAGGCCCGGCTCTGGGCGTTGGAGCGGTAGAGGATGGCCATGTCGGACCAGCACAGCTTGCCCTTGAACTGCTCCATCAGCATGCCCTCCACCACCCGGGCGGCTTCGTCCTCTTCGTTGTCCGCCACGATCAGATCGATCTCGCGCCCTTTGCCGACCGCTGTCCAGAGGGCCTTGTCGGTGCGGACCGGGTTGTTTTTGATGACGCTGTTGGCCGCGTCCAGGATCGAACTGGTGGAACGGTAATTCTGCTCCAGCTTGATCACCAGGCAGTCTTTGTAGTCATTGCCGAAGTTGAGGATGTTCTGCACTTCGGCCCCGCGCCAGCCGTAGATGGACTGGTCGTCATCCCCGACCACGCAGATGTTGCCGTGTTTCCGGGCCAAAAGCGAGATCAGCAGGTACTGGGAGGCATTGGTGTCCTGGTATTCGTCCACCATGATGTAGCGGAAGCGTTCCTGCCAGTGGGTCAGGATGGCGGCGTTCGATTGCAGCAGCTTGACCGATAGCATGATGATGTCATCGAAATCGATGGCGTTGAAGCCTTTGAGCAGTTCCTGGTAGCGGGGATAGACGGCGGCCGTGGCCAGTTCGATATGGTCATTGCTGGCCGGTTTGAATTCATGGGGGCTGATCAGGCGATTTTTGGCGCCGGAGATGCGCCACAGGATGGTGTCCGGGTCGCACTGTTTGGGATCGATATCCCGTTCGCGCATGGCCTGGCGCAGAACGCCGGACTGGTCGGAGGATGAGTAGATCGAGAAGTTGGGCTTGAAGCCGAGCGCCTTGATGTCGCGCCGCAGGATGCGCACCCCCAGGGAGTGAAAGGTGGAAATTACAATCCCGTCGGCTATTTTGCCGGCCATGTTGCTGACCCGCTCGCGCATCTCGCGGGCGGCCTTGTTGGTGAAGGTTACCGCCAGGATGTTCTCGGCCGGGACGCGCTTGTTCTTGAGCAGGTGCACGATGCGGGTGGTGACGACCTGGGTCTTGCCGGAGCCGGCGCCGGCCAAAATCAGCAGGGCGCCTTCGGTATGATTGACCGCCTGCTGCTGCGGTGGGTTGAGTTTTTTCATACTTACAGGTTTACCACATTCCTGGACGGGGGCGCAAATTTGTTGATATTCGCAATTATTGATGCTGTCTACAGGGCTGGTAGAGTTCACGAATGACAAATCATGATCCAGGGCTCATGGTGAGTCTTTATGAGTCTTATTGATGCAAATTAAGGCGTTTTGATGCAGTCTGATACATTTGCTCAGGGGTGGTTGCTGAAGCATGCCGGCGAGATTTCTTGCCATGTGGGGACTGTTATGGAATGAGTCTGCACTTTTTGACAACAGTTGTTTGTATGTTATTATTAAAAAAAATGAAGAGTAGCTAACTATACCTGATGTCCGCTCCAACAGGTGCAGAACAGCATGAAAAGTTCCTGGCTCATAATCGGTCTGATTTTCGCGTCAGGTGCGATTGTAGCCGTCATGATTCTGATGTACATCCTGCCACTGGATTTTTCAGAATCCTCCCCGGTTCAACCAATTTTATTCAGCCATAAGCTGCATGCCGGCGTAAATGGCATCAGCTGCCGCTATTGTCACCGACATGTCACAGATTCACGGCTCGCCGGCATCCCGTCGGTGGCAGACTGCCGCTCCTGCCATCTCTACATCTCCGCGGAAGCTCCACAGATCAAAAAACTGATGGATTATTGGGACAAGCGCGAACCAATCCCCTGGGTCAGAGTCCACACACTTCCTGACCATGTTTATTTCCCGCACATGATGCATATCCGCGCCAGGATCGACTGCAGCACCTGCCACGGCCAAGTGGCCGCAATGGAACAGGTCACCCGCACGGCCAGTCTCAAGATGGGCTGGTGCCTGGGTTGTCACCGGCAACATAAAGCAAGCATCGATTGCTGGACCTGCCACATTTGAGGGAGACCCGCATGAAGCGCAGAACCTTTTTACAGCTCAGTGGGATGACGGCCGCCAGCGCGCTGCTGGCTGGCTGTCAGTCAAAAAACGAGAAGCTGATCCCCTACCTGATTCCGCCCGACGAAGGGGTGACCCCCGGCCGGGCCAGCTATTATGCCAGTTCCTGCAGTTTCTGTCCGGCTGGCTGCGGGATCCTGGTACGGGTATCGGAAGGGCGGGCCAAAAAGATCGAAGGAAATCCTGAACATCCGGTCAACCGGGGGAGGCTCTGCGCCCGGGGTCAAGCCCTCCTGCAGGAACTCTACCATCCCGACCGGGTACAGCAGCCGCTCAAACGGAGCGGAGCGCGCGGATCGGGAGAATTCCGGAAGATATCCTGGGCCGAGGGGCTGAGCCTGCTCACCGCCAAGCTCAAGGAGCTGCAACGGGAACATGCCACCGACGGTCTGGCCATGCTGACACCGCAGCTCTCCGGTGCCCTGTCCACGCTGGTCAGCACATTCATGCGCTCCTTCGGCTCGCCCCGCCACCTCTCCTGCGAGCTGCTGGCAGCTGACTGGCTGCGTCTGGCCGGCCGGCAATCCTTCGGTCAGCCGGGTCTTCCCTTCTACGACCTGGCCGAGACCCGCTACCTGCTCAGCTTCGGCGCCGATTTCGTGGAGAGCCATCTCTCGCCGGTCCAGTACGGCAACGCCTTTGGTCGCATGCGCCAGGGAAGGGACACGGTCCGTGGCCATTTCACCTACGTCGGCGGCCGCATGTCCCTGACCGGCGCCTCGGCCGACCGCTGGATGCCGGCCCGGCCCGGCAGCGAGGGGGCCTTGGCGCTGGGCATGGCCCGGCTGATCCTGGATGAATCCCTGTTCGACAAGGCTGCACTGGCCGCCAATGGTCTCAGGCCGGAAACGGTTCTGGGGCGCCTGCAGGCCTACGATCTGCCGCATGTGGCCGAGTTGACCGGCCTGGCGCAAGAGATGATCGCCGAGGTGGCCCGCGAGTTCGCCACGACCCGTCCCTCCCTGGCCATGGCCGGCGAAGCGGTCGCCTTTCAGACGAACGGCCCGGAATCGGTACGCGCCATTCAACTGCTGAACCTGCTGGCGGGCAACCTGAACCGTCCCGGCGGGGTCTACCCGGCCGGTTCCATAGTTGGTTCTTTGGCCGGTCCGGAAAACTCCTTCGCCGCGCTGCTGGCACTGGTCGAAAGCATGCGTACGGGCCGGATCAAGCTGGCCCTGATCAAGGGCGATCCGCGGTACGGCACACCCCCGGCCACCGGCTTCCAGCAGGCGTTGGACCAGGTGCCATTCATCGTCAGTTTCTCTACACTCTTGGACGACACCGCCCTGCAGGCCGACCTGATTCTGCCCGACCACGCCGGGTTGGAGAGTTGGGGAGACGTTGTCCCGCTGGCCGGCTCCCGCCACATGGTCTATGGGCTGATGCAGCCGGTGGTGACACCGCTCCATGACACCCGCCAGTTTCCCGATGTATTGCTGGCCGTCGCCTCTGGACTGGGCGGGACGCTGGCTGCCGCACTGCCTCACAAATCCTGTCTGGAGTTTATCAAGGGGACGATCTCGAAGCGGGTTGGCGGCCATAAGAAAGGGAGGAATTTTGAGACGCAATGGGTAGAACTACTGCGAAGGGGAGGCCAGTTCGATACTGACAAGGAATTTGGCAAGGGATATCGCTGGGCCGCAGCTTCTCAACTGCCCGATCCGGCCCGGCCCCGCTTTGCCGGGGATGAGAAACTGTTCCCGCTACATCTGCAGGTCTATTCCTCCACCTCGTTCCACGATGGCCGAGGCGCCCCGCTCCCCTGGCTGCAGCAGTTGCCCGACCCGATAAGCACGGCTGTCTGGGATAGCTGGATCGAGATCAACCCCAAGACCGCCGCTTCGTTGGGTATCAGTCACGGTGACCTGGTGGAGGTGGCTTCCCCCCGGGGTGTTCTGCGTCTGCCGGCGGTGATCTATCCCGGCATCCGGCCCGACCTGGTGGCCATCCCCTTGGGACAGGGGCATAGGGGAGGCGGACGTTATGCCAATGACCGGGGTGTAAATCCTCTGGAACTGCTGGCAATGGTGGAGGGGAGCGAACAGCAGGCGGCCTGGAACGCCACCCGGGTGCGTCTGACCCGGATTTCGGCAAAGGGCGAGCTGGTGACGGCCGGCCATCCCCAGGGGAGTTACCGTAGTGATCTGATCGGGATATAAAGGCTAACCACCCCCCCTAGCCCCCTTATCAGGGGGGAACTAAAGGCTCCTCCCCTGATAAGGGGAGGCGGGGGAGGGGTTGCCTCTACAAGGAATCTAATTATGGAAAAACTGACCAGTCCGTACAAATGGGGGATGGTGATCGACCTGGACCGCTGCACCGGCTGCGGCGCCTGCGTGGTGGCCTGCCAGGCCGAGAACAACGTTGGCATCTGCGAGAAACACGAAATCGCCGAGGGGCGCAACATGCACTGGCTGCGTATCGAGCGTTTCTGGGTGGGGGAGTATCCCGACGTCCGGGTGCGCTTTCTGCCGGTCATGTGCCAGCACTGCCATGACGCCCCCTGCGAGCCGGTCTGCCCGGTCTACGCCAGCTACCACAACCCGGACGGCCTGAATGGCCAGGTCTACAACCGCTGCGTCGGCACCCGCTATTGCGGCAACAACTGCCCCTATGCCGTGCGGGTCTTCAACTTCTACCCCCACCAGTGGCCAAAGCCGCTGGACAACCAGCTATCAGCGGACATCACCGTCCGATCGCGGGGGGTGATGGAGAAGTGCAGCTTCTGCATCCAGCGCATCCGCCGAGCCAAGGAGGATGCCAAGGGTGAGGGAAGGCTAATTCGTGACGGTGAGGTACAGACGGCCTGCGCCCAGACCTGCCCGGCCGAGGCGCTAGTCTTCGGCAACCTGGCCGACCCCCATAGCCGGGTGGCGCGCCTGGCTCGCAGTCCGCGGCGCTTTCAGCTGCTGGAGCACCTGGGTTCGCACCCCTCGGTCTACTATCTCAAGGGAGGAGGACGCGAGCATGTCTGAAAAGAAATTCACCGCCGCCAAGAGCAGCACCCGCATCAACGATGAGCTGCTCTCCTCGCTCCGTCCGCCGACCCTGCGCTGGTACCTGCTGGCCCTCTTCCTGGGGGCGGTGGTGGCCTGGGGGCTGGCGGCCTTCACCTGGCAGCTGACCCACGGCATGTATGTGACCGGCAAGAACCGACCGGTCATGTGGGGCTTCTACATCACCGGCTTCGTCTTCTGGGTCGGTCTGTCCCACTCCGGCACCATGGTTTCGTCGATCCTGCGCCTCTCCCAGGCCAACTGGCGCCGGCCGATCCTGCGCGCGGCCGAGGCCATGACCGTCTTCTGCATCACCGTGGCCGGCATGTTTCCCTTGATCCACCTGGGGCGTAACTGGACCTTCTTCTATATGATCCCCTATCCAAACCAGCGCGGGCTGTGGCCTAATTTCCGCTCGGCTCTTTTGTGGGACATGACCGCCATCACGGCCTACATCATCGGCAGCAGCCTGTTTCTCTACCTGGGGCTGCTGCCAGATCTGGCCGTGGTCCGCGACCGCTCCAGCGGCTGGCGGCAGAAGCTTTACGCCATCCTGGCCATGGGGTGGCGCGGCACGGCCCATGAGTGGTCGGTCTACCACAAGGCCTCGACCCTGATGGCGGCCCTGATCATCCCGGTGGCGGTCTCGGTGCATTCGATCGTGGCCTGGGATTTCGCCGTGACCGTGGTGCCCGGCTGGCACAGCACCATCTTTCC
>DBMM01000144.1:13694-20189 GCA_002298925.1 Geobacter sp. UBA698
CAGCTGGAGGAGTATCTGACCCCGCTGCACTTCGACAACATGGGCAAGCTGCTGCTGCTGATCTCCCTGCTCTGGTCCTACGCCTATTTCGTAGAGGTTCAGACCATCTGGTACGCCCATGAACCGATCGAGTGGGAGGTCTTCAGCTTCATGTCCGGCCGCTACACCCCCCAGCTGCTGATCATGCTGCTGGGCAACTCACTGCTGCCGATCGTGTGCATGTGCATCAAGCGGTTGCGGCGTTCGATCGGGGTGATGCTGGTGGTATCGCTGCTGGTCAATGTGGGCATGTTCATCGAACGCTTCCTGATCATCGTGCCGTCGCTCTCCCACAAGAACATGCCCTTTGTCTGGGGCAGCTACTCCCCCTCCTGGGTGGAAATCTCGGTCAACCTGGCCGCCCTGGCCGGTTTCGCCCTGCTCTTTACCCTCTTCGCCAAGTTCTTCCCGATCGTGGCAATTTCCGACGTGCGCGAGCTGGAGGCCCGCCAGGCCGATGTAACCATGGGCCGCGCCCAGCTGCCGTCCATTGCGGGGGAGGAGTAATTTGATGGAAACTCTGGGGATCTTCAGGGATGTCGAATCCGCCGCCCGTGCGGTGGATGGGCTGATCAGGGCCGGATTCACCGAGGCGCAGGTCACTTCGCTGACCTCGGTGTCCTATCCGGACGGGGTGCTGGTCAGGACCGAACAGCGCTCCTGGTTTCGCTGGCTGGCCCTGGCCGGCGGACTGTCCGGTGCGGTGGCAGGTTTCGGGCTGGCGGCCGGCACCGCCTGGCTCTACCCGGTACAGACCGGCGACAAGCCGATCATCGCCCTCTATCCGACCGCCATCATCTGCTTTGAAGTCGCCATGCTGTGTGCCGTCATCGGCACCATGGCCGGGATGTTCCTGGAGATGGGACTGCCCGCCTTGAGAACACGCGCTTACGATCCAGCCATCGCCGAAGGTTTCATCGGCATCTGTCTCAACATTCATGCCGGGGGAGAGGTGGCGCACTGTCAACCGGGAGAAAAGCCGATTGAGTGCATCGGTGAGATCGCCTCGCTTTCCGCAGCTGAGCAGAGAGAGCGGGCGGAGAAGATCATGCGGTCGGCCGGCGCCATCAGGGTGATTGCCGAGGTACAGCCATGAAACGCATATCAAACCTGGTCGTTATAGTTATCGCCCCGCTGTTGATGGCCGCTCTGTGGATGGATAAACAGCCTTCTCCCAAACCATACCAGGCACCGGTTTTGGTCCCGCCCGCCGGCTCCGTGCCGATCACCGGCCGAGAGGTTGCTTCCCGGGATAGCGAACCGAAAAATCCGCTTACACCGAACCCGGCCTCACGGGAACAGGGGCAGGCGCTGTTTGCCATCAACTGCGCCATGTGTCACGGTCAGAGTTCGATCGAGCGCGGACCGGTCGGCAAGAAACTCAAACCGCCGCCTCCAGGACTCGACCATGACCTGATACGTGAGCGCAGCGACGCCCATATCTTCAATGCCATCACCTTGGGCTTCGGTCGCATGCCCCCCTTCAAGGACAAGCTCACGCCCCATGAACGCTGGGATCTGGTGAATTTTCTGCGGGTCCGAAAATAACCTGCAGTGTCCCCCCGACAGGCTGAGGTTCCGGATGGTCCCCTGATATGTTACGTCAGTTTCTGGGGGGCACAGACGTTATCGGGACTATTGGCTTTAGCACCGCAGTTGCCGCAAACAACGGTTGGCTTGTCACTGAGACTTTTGATGCATTCTTCGTTATTCTCCGCCTTGAGTGCACACATATGCATTTTGTGTTGTTCGATATTACAAGCCATGACGTCCTCCATTTTGTTTAGGTTGAAGCAGATTTTAGCTCCTATGTTCAGATTGTAGCTGAATCTCCGGAAGATGCAATTCGGCTATTTTTCCTGAGCCATTGAAAGGCAACCCCAGGCGAGGAGAGTGTCGTGCCCGCTTGTTATGCATGACATCAGGTTTATAATGTAATCACGATTAATTGAATGGTCGGCAGGGAGATTATCATGACGATGGAACAAACCCCGGGAAAATTGTTGCGCACAGCTGTGGACGAAGAGCAGCCGCTCCAGATGGTGGGGGTAATTAACGCCTATGCCGCCCTGCTGGCCGAACAGTGTGGTTTTCGCGCCATCTACCTCTCCGGGGCCGGGGTGGCCAACGCCTCGTTTGCTCTGCCCGATCTTGGGATGACCACCCTTTCCGAAGTCCTTGACGACGTGCGCCGAATCACCGCCGCCAGCCGGCTGCCGCTGCTGGTGGACGTGGACACCGGCTGGGGGCAAGCCTTCATGATTGCCCGCACCGTACGGGAGATGATCAGGGCCGGCGCGGCCGGAATGCATATCGAAGACCAGGTGGCGGCCAAACGTTGCGGTCACCGTCCCGGCAAGGCTCTGGTAAGTTGCGACGAAATGGTCGATCGCATCAAGGCGGCCGTGGATGCCCGCACAGATCCGACTTTTGTGATCATGGCCCGCACCGACGCCGTAGCGTCTGAGGGGATCGCAGCCGCCATCGAGCGGGCCTGCCGCTACCGGGAGGCCGGGGCCGATATGTTTTTCCCCGAGGCACTGACCGGGATGGAACAGTACCGGCGTTTCGCCGAGGCGCTCGGCATCCCGGTCCTGGCCAATATGACCGAATTCGGACTGACTCCGCTCTTCACCACGGAGGAACTGGCAACGGCCGGGGTCGGGCTGGCACTCTATCCGCTCTCCGCCTTCCGGGCCATGTCTGCTGCGGCCCTCAAGGTCTACCGCACCATCCGGGAGGAGGGGAGCCAACGCGGGGTGCTGGATACCATGCAGACGCGGGACGAGCTGTACGAGGTTTTGGGTTACCACGCCTATGAACGCAAACTGGACCGACTGTTCGGGAAAAGACAGAAGGCTGAAGACTGAAGACTGAAGGTTAATACTTCAGCCTTCAGCCTGCAGTTACAAGAAGGGAGGAAAATAAATGAGCGCATCAACATACAGCCCCGGCCTGGAAGGAATCGTGGCCGGACAAACTGGCATCAGCACGGTGGGCAAGGAGCACGTCGGGCTAACCTACCGCGGCTACTCGATCAACGACCTGGCGGAAATGTCCACCTTCGAGGAGGTGGCCCATCTGTTGCTTCATGGACACCTTCCCAACCAGGAGGAACTGGAGTCCTTCCGCACCCGCCTGATCACAAGACGCTGCCTGCCGCCGGGCATGAAGTCAATCCTGGAGCAGCTGCCGGCCGCGGCCCACCCGATGGATGTGCTCCGCACCGGCTGCTCGGCCCTCGGTACGATGGAGCCGGAGACAGGGGACAACGATCAGAAGCAGGTGGCGGAGCGGCTGCTGGCCTGCTTCCCCTCCATGCTGCTCTACTGGCACCACTACCACACCTGCCGCGAGCGCATCACGGTCAGGAGCGCCGAACAGAGCCTGGCCGGCCACTTGCTCCACCTGCTGCTCCGCCAGCCCCCGACCGATCTCCAGCGCCGGGCGATGGACGTTTCTCTGATTCTCTACGCCGAACACGAGTTTAACGCCTCGACCTTCTCGGCCCGGGTCACCGCCTCGACCCTCTCCGACTTCTATGGGGCGGTCACCTCGGCCATCGGCACCCTGCGGGGACCACTGCACGGCGGGGCCAACGAGGAGGCCATGCGTCTGATCAGCCGCTATGCCACGCCGGAGGAGGCCGAAAGCGCCGTCCGCGCCATGCTGGCAGCCGGGGAGAAGATCATGGGGTTCGGCCACCGGGTCTACAAGAAGCAGCTCGACCCCCGCTCCCCGATTATCCAGCAGTGGGCGCAGCGGTTGGCCGAAGCGAGCGGCGATATGACCCTCTACCGGATTTCTGAACGGATCGAGCGTCTGGTGCGTGAGGAGAAGGGGCTCTATCCGAATCTCGACTTCTACAGCGCTCCGGCCTATCACCTCTGCGGTATCCCGACCCCCATGTTCACACCGGTCTTCGTCTTTGCCCGCATCGCCGGCTGGTCGGCACACATCATCGAGCAGCGCTTGGGTAACCGGATCTTCCGTCCGGTGGCCGATTACACGGGGCCGGAGCCGAGAGAGTACCTGCCTTTGGAGCAGCGGCCATGAGCACCCAAGCCGACGCGAACATCCGCCCCGAATTCGATCACGAGATGCAGGACATCGCCGACTACGTGGCCGATTACGCCATCGACAGCCAGGAGGCGATTGACACCGCCGGCTACGTGCTGCTGGATACTCTGGGGTGTGCTTTTCTGTCGTTGCGCTTTCCGGAATGTACCCGCCTGTTGGGGCCGATCGTTTCGGGGACGGTCGTCCCGCACGGGGTACGGGTTCCCGGCACATCCTACGTCCTCGACCCGGTCAAGGGGGCCTTCGACATCGGCACCCTGATCCGCTGGCTCGATTACAACGACACCTGGCTGGCGGCCGAGTGGGGGCACCCCTCCGACAACCTGGGAGGCATCCTGGCCGTGTCCGACTTCGTCAGCCGCCGCAACCACGCGCTGGGGCGCTCGCCGCTAAGCATGGGGGATGTTCTGGCCGCCATGACCAAGGCCCATGAAATACAGGGGGTGATGGCCCTGAAAAACGGCTTCAACCGGGTCGGACTGGATCATGTCGTTCTGGTGAAGCTGGCCACTGCCGCGGTTGCGACCAGGCTGCTGGGGGGCGAGCGGCATCAGATCGTCAATGCCATCTCCCAGGTCTGGGTGGACGGCCAGTCCCTGCGCAGCTACCGTCAGGCCCCCAACGCGGGGCCGCGCAAGTCTTGGGCCGCGGGCGACGCCGCCAGCCGGGGAGTCAGGCTGGCGCTGATGACCATGCAGGGGGAGCCGGGCTATCCCTCGGCCCTGTCCGCCAAGGGGTGGGGCTTCTACGACGTATCCTTCAAGGGGGAGCGTTTCATCTTTCCGCGCCCCTACGGTTCCTACGTGATGGAGAACGTGCTCTTCAAGGTGGCCTTCCCGGCCGAGTTCCACGCCCAGACCGCGGTGGAGTGCGCCTTGCAACTCCATCCCCTGGTTCGGGACCGGCTGGACCAGGTCGAGCGGATCGAGATCGCCACCCAGGAGTCCGCGGTCCGGATCATCAGCAAGAGCGGCCCGCTCCACAATCCGGCCGATCGGGACCACTGTCTGCAGTACATGACCGCAATCGGGCTGATCTACGGTCAGCTGACCGCCGACCATTACGGCGATGCCGTGGCGTCTGATGCGCGCATCGACCACCTGCGGGCGCGGATGGAGGTGCGGGAGGAGTCGCGCTACTCGCGGGACTACCTGGATCCGGAGAAGCGCTCGATTGCCAACGCCGTGCAGGTGTTTTTCAAGAATGGAAGCGCCACGGAGCGGGTCGAGGTGGAGTACCCGCTCGGTCACCGGCGCCGACGAAGCGAGGCGTTGCCGCTCCTGGTGGAGAAGGCCAGGGCAAACATGAGCGCTTGTCTTTCTTCCGAACGGATCGAGGCGCTGATCGGGCTTTGCCTCGACCGGAAAAGGCTGGCGGCCATGGCGGTCAATGAGTTCATGGAGCTGCTGGTGGTTTGAATCTTGACGGTTGTAACTCACGCACGGCACACCAAAAGGAGGCGCTTTTATGCGACGATCCCGACGGAATTCAGATATAAATCGGAATATGGATGTCTAACCCAATCTTTCAAAAAGGAGAAAAAAACATGTTAAAAAATGCATTCAAGTCGATCCCGTTAATCTCAGCTATAGTGCTAATTGCCGTTTCAGCTCCCTTCGCTATGGAAAATGTAAAAAAAACGAAAGAATCCCCGAATACTGTTGCCGATTTGACCCGGGCAAACGCCTTACAGATGGTCAATGCGGGGAAGCAGACCTTCCGTTTCGATACCTTTGGCGATGAGGCCTTCTGGGGAGATACCCTCAAGCTACACCAGACGATCGAGGGGAGCATGTTCGGTGGGGTGGGAGCTGGTGTGAGCCCGAAGACCGCCCTCGCCGTGGGGCTCAAAGTCGACGTGGATGCCCTCCCCCAGAACTTGGTTGCCCAGCTGAAAAACGGCACTCTCAATCTTGACGACCCGGCCAACACGCTGGCCCTCATCAGGCTGAACGCGGTCCTTGGTATTACCGGATTCTTCAACACGGACGGAAGCATGAAGTCGATCGGCCTTCAGTGCGCTTTCTGCCACTCCACGGTTGACAATTCGCTAGCCCCAGGCATTGGTCACCGTCTTGACGGATGGGCCAACCGTGATCTCAATGTGGGGGCGATCGTGAACCTCTCCCCCGATTTGAGTTCCGTGGTTGCCCTCCTGGGGGTTGATGATGCGACGGTGCGAGCCGTCCTGAGCGGCTGGGGACCGGGCAAGTTCGACGCTCAGCTTTTTCTGGACGGCAAGGGCGCCAAACCCGGCGGAGCACTGGGATCGTCTGCGACCCTGATTCCTCCCGCTTTCGGTCTGGCAGGCGTGAACCTCCATACCTCGACCGGTTGGGGCTCGGTCACCTACTGGAACGCTTTCGTCGCCAATCT
>DBMM01000144.1:20257-57526 GCA_002298925.1 Geobacter sp. UBA698
AAACTAGCCGCTCTCCAGTTCTACCAGCTTGCCATCCCGGCGCCGATACCACCGGCAGGCTCATTTGATCAAGTTGCCGCCGGACGTGGCAAAATACTGTTTAACGGCAAGGCAAAATGTGCCACCTGCCATGTACCACCCATCTTTACCGAGCCGGGCTGGAACATGCACACACCCGCCGAAATCGGCTTGACCGCCCCGAATGACGACTTTCAGGCAAAACGGTCACCCGACGAACGCTACCGGACTACTCCACTCAAGGGCCTCTGGAGCCATACTAAAGGTGGCTTTTACCATGACGGACGGTTTGCCATGCTGCTGGATGTCGTAAACCATTACAACAATAACCTGCCAGGAGGACCTTTGGGACTTAGTGACGCGGAAAAAAACGATCTGGTCGAGTACATGAAGTCTCTATAGACTTTGGAGCGAACGAAACAATAACGAAACGAGCGAAACAAAAGAGTCAAATCTGGTGGTTTGAAGGGACGGATAGTTTGCCGGTCAGGGAGGGACAGATAATGTCTATGGAGATCCCGAAACGCGATCTGGGCAGGACCGGGGTGGAGGTGACCGCCCTCGGCCTGGGGGGTGAAGGGGTACTGCGCACCTTCGGCTTTGAGCGTGAGGCCTATGCCCTGATCAACCGCGCCCTTGATCTGGGCATCACCTACTGCGAATCGGCCCGGGCCTACGACGGGAGCGAGTCGTACTACGGCAATGCCTTGCGGGAGCGCCGAAGCG
Source organism: Geobacter sp. UBA698 (assembly GCA_002298925.1). Taxonomy (GTDB): domain Bacteria; phylum Desulfobacterota; class Desulfuromonadia; order Geobacterales; family Pseudopelobacteraceae; genus Pelotalea. The sequence continues at coordinate 21,002 of DBMM01000144.1, forward strand.
AGGTTTTTCTCACCAGCAAGTCCCACGCTCGAAACAAGCGGGGGGCGTTGGCCCACCTCCACCAGACCCTGGCCAACATGCGCACCGACCACCTGGACCTGTGGCAGGTGCATGACGTGCGCACAACAGATGACGTCGAACGGATCTTCGGCCCGCAAGGCGCCATCGAGGCCTTTGTCGAAGCCAGGCAAAAGGGGCTGACACGATTCATCGGCGTCACCGGTCACCACGACCCGGCTATCATCCGCGCCTGTATCGAGCGCTTTCCCTTCGACACCGTGCTGTTGCCGGTCAACCCGGCCGAACCGGCCCACCACAGCTTCATCGACCAGGTGATCCCCCTGGCTCACGAGCGGCAGATGGGGGTCGTGGGGATGAAGGTCTACCTGCGCGGCCTCGCTGCCCGGATTCCCGGTTACGGCGGGATGGAACCGTTTCTGCGCTTTGCCCTTTCCCAGTCAGTCAGCACCGTGATCATCGGTTGTGACGACCTGCAACAGCTGGAGGAGAACATTCGGTTTGCCTCAGCCTTCCAGCCCATGACGGCGGCGGAGCAGCTGGAACTGATCCGCCATGTCGCCCCCTTTGCCCGTCAGCTCATGTATTACAAGCCGTAGCAAGGAAGCCTGGCAGTTTTACAAATCAAATCTGTCTTTTGAGATGGTTTTTATTGGCTAACTATGCGATAATTTATATAAAGAAGGGGGTGTGAGAGATGAAATGTGAATTCAGCGATGGTCTTAAAGTCAATTATTCGGGACCGCTCCAGATCATTAAAGGGAAGGATGTAAATGTCTTTATCAAGGAAGAGCGGATACCCGATAATATTAAAAGCGATCTGGAAATGGCTCTCTTTAAAAACAGTTGCAGCGATATGAGGACCATAGCCGAAAGCGTAACTAAAACCTTCGGTAAGCGGGCGTGTATCCATGAGTAGAAGTGATTCTACTTTTTCTCATTTTTTTGCCCGTTGTCGGGCATAGGCGGAATGAATGCTGGCCTGACGTTGTCGGTGCTTGACATCCATCTGTCAGAGCAATTTTTCAGGGATTACATCCTTTGTCGGCAGAAAGTGGGCAAGTATCGTGGCAATGTCGGGACAGCTTAAGGAGGGTGTTGCGAGTGTTAACGTGTATTTAATGTGACAAAGTATAAATAATCTGCACCGCGAAATGCCGCATCAATTTCCTTCCTCAAATTTTCAAGTTCTCTGAATACATCCCAGTTTGCCATGATGATTACCTCCTTTCACTGGTGATAGTTTCGTATGAAAAAGGGAAGTTCACCGAGATGACAGTCGGAGGAAACCAGCTAATAACAAGCCTGGTTTCCCCCCCTCATCGTCTCTGCCCGAGCATCCACAACATTATTTTCCCTGTTTACATCTTAACTTTGTATTAAGAGGAGTGTCCCCTATTTGACTTCAACCTTGATCTGCTTCGGCATGAGTTCCCCTTTCTTTTTAGAAAGTATGATCGTGAGAACCCCGCCTTTGCAGAAGGCACTGACAGTGTCCTGCATTATGGTGGTAGGCAGGTTAAAACTCCTTTGGAAACTTCCAAAGTAGCGCTCGATGCGATGGTAGCTCTTTATTTTTTCCTCATCTTCTTGCCTGCGCTCACCCTTTAGAATCAAGGTGTTGTCCTCGATCAGCACCTCGATATCCTTCTGGTCAACGTCCGGCACCTCAGCTTTTATGACGATGGAATCTTCGGTTTCGTAAATATCCACGGCTGGTTGCCAGATTCCTTCCTTGAGATCCTCTCCGTTCAGCTCTTGGTTCCAGGAAATGTTCAAAAGTCTATTCATCTGTTCCTGCATACCTCGTAGCTCCCTGAGAGGGTTGTATTTAACGATTGCCATGCTGATATCTCCCTTTGCGGCACAAGTCTATCCTCCAAAAGATCAAATGCCTTTGCTTTTAATAAATGACACTAACCAGATCAAACACCCCGCCGCAAGCAGCGGGGTGTTTACCCGCAGAGATTAAATTGGATAATTGAAGAATCCAGCTACTTAAAGCGGGCAACGACCTTTTCAACAGCTTTTTTCAACTCCTCGGCCGAATTTTCCACTCCATCCTTCATCTTGTCCCAAGTGTCTCCGCCGGTTTTTTGCAGCTCATTCCATTTCTCCTTCACAACCGTTTTTTTGCCGCGCAGTTCCTTGATCTCTTTCATCAGAGTGGTCCTTGCCTCCGAGGAGAGTGTCGATGCCTTGCTTTCAAGCATGTCGATCTTTGCCTTCCACTCCTTCAACTGCGATTCGATCTTCTCCCGATATATTTCTTTCCTGTCCATCTTGTACCTCCAAATTGGCCCTGATAATTATCTTCTTGCCTTTCCCTGCAGAAGCTATTTCTCCCCCTGAGGTTTTTCCTTGGCTGTCTCTCCGGGATGTAGATACCTCAGGCGGTTTTAGCCTCTTCCTCAAACCTCTTGACGACGATACGATCCTGTAGTGGTCGTAGATTCAAGTTTTCACTCCTTTCCTCAAATAAATATCTATCAGGTAAAAAAAATATAAGCAGGGGAGAAACAGAAATCAAGAGGGCACAATACATTGTTAGCTGTTTCAACTGCCTGTTTTTGCAGGATATAATTGAATTGCAAACTTGATTTTAGAGGCAGGATTTGGTATATTTTTAGCAGTCGGAGCACGAGAGTGCTAATTTCAGATTGTTTCAGATGTGAGGTGCGTTATGGTCGCCAATTATCCTGTTGTAGCTGACAGCCTGACGCTGTATTTGGCTGAAATCAGAAAGTTCAGGATGCTGAATGAGAATGAGGAACGTTACCATGCAGTAAAATTCTTTGAAGAAAAGGATCTGGAATCAGCTCACATACTCATTACCTCAAATCTTCGATTTGTCGTAAAAGTCGCTTCGGAATACCGCCATTATGGCCTCAAGTTGTTGGACCTGATTCAGGAGGGAAATATTGGCCTTATGATGGCGGTACGTAAGTTTAATCCTTACAAAGGGGTGCGTCTTATTTCGTATGCAGTATGGTGGATTCGGGCATATATCCAGAATTACATCCTTTCAGCATGGAGCCTGGTCAAAATCGGAACGACGCAGGCGCAGAGAAAGCTTTTTTACGGGCTTCATAAAGCAAAGGAGTCTCTCCTCAAACTGACGGGAAGCGACGCTGACGCCGCTGGTGCGGCAAATATGCTCCATGTTTCGGATCAGGATGTGGTGGAGATGGAACAGCGCCTTAAAGGAGATATTTCTGTGGACGGGCAGATCGGCGAGAGTGATGGGATGACCGTTCTCGAAACAATTCCTGATGAAAGAATGAATCAGGAGGAATTGCTTGCCACATATCAACAGGAACATCAGTTGAAACAGCAAGTCATCAAGGCTTTGGAAGGATTAAGCGAAAAGGAGCGTTATGTCATTGAAAAGAGGGTTACAAGTGAGGTCCCTTTAACGCTACAGGAAATTGCCGATCACTTTTCGATATCACGAGAAAGGGTACGGCAGATCGAAGAAAGATCTCTGGCAAAATTGCGGCAAATACTGGTTCCCCAATTGAGATGGACGAGTGATATCAATTATTAGCGTTCCAAGCTAACTCTGACATGTAACTTGTAATACATTTTTTCAAATACCATAACGATGCAGAGGGATGGTGTCATGCTAAGTTTGAGAGAAAAAGCAAAAGCTCTTGAAGCAATGGTATCCCGAGCAGCGGTTGACTTGGAAACCGCCCAGGCAAAGATTGATAAACTCACCGCAGAATTGAACGAACAGACAGCAGCCAGGGCCGAAGCTGAGCAAGCCGTTAAGGTACTCAGCGAAGCAAATAGCAAGATGCAAACCCGCATCGATGACCTGTACACTGAACTTAATACCCAGATCGCAAACGGGCAAGCAGTTTACGCGACCCAAAAAGTAGCACTAGCAAAGCAGACCGAAGCAACCCATGAAGCCGAGAAACGTGCAATTGCAGCCGAAGGCACAGCCGCATCCCTGAGCGTCCAGGTCAACGAACTCAAGGCCACTATCGAACGATTACGTGCACTCATAAACATAAACACTCCCGTACCCTTCGAGGCCAAGATCAAGACATATTGAACATCGGCTGCATATGGGTATGAAAACCAGCGATAAGATTTTTTCGCACTGCAACTCATTCTCGCCACCAAGTCCACTGTCACATAACTCATCAATATCATGAAGCTATATTCGGTTCATGTCCCCCTTGACATCTAAAATATGCGTACTTATGTTTTGATCAGAAAGTCACCTATCGAAAGGAGGTAATCCACATGGCAACCTGGGATGTATTCAAAGAACTGGACAATCTGAGAAGGGAAATTGATGAGGCGTTTCGTGGTGCAGGCTATAACAGGCCGTTTGGGCCGACGTTCCTTTCGCCGGTCACAACCCGTCGCTTCCCGCTGGTCAACTTCAGCGAGGATGAAGAGCATGTCTACATCGAGGCTCTGGTTCCCGGAGTTGATCCGAAGGATGTCGATCTGTCCGTACTACGGAACACGGTGACAATCAGCGGAGAGCGCAAACCGTTCGTCGAAAAGGAAGGTCAGATCGTGCACCGCTCCGAACTCGGCTCCGGCAAATTCTCGCGGACCCTGGAACTGCCGGTAGACATTGATTCGGAAAAGATCACGGCCCAGTGCAAGGACGGTATTATGCAGATCACGCTGGCCAAGGCCGAACATGCCAAACCGAAAAAAATCGAAATCAAACTTTCGTAAAACGTACGAGTTCCATTCAGAAAGGAGGTAATGATCATGGCAGCCAATAGCATGACGGAAAGAAATGACGAACGGAATGTTCAGACTCGTGAAGAGACCCGGTCGAACGAAAAATATATCCGCCCGGCGGTGAACATCATCGAGACCGAAGAAGGATTGGTTCTTACTGCTGACATTCCCGGTGCTTCCAAGGATGCTCTCGATGTTAACGTGGAAAAAGGCATTCTGACCATCAGCGCACCGGCACAGCATACCATGCCGGGAACCTCGGCCTATCGTGAATTCGAACTGGCCAATTACTACCGGCAATTCACGATTCCAGAAAGTCTCGACCACGAAAAGTCGAAAGCAGAATATGTCAACGGCATCCTGACCTTGCGGGTACCCAAGGCAGAAGTCGCCAAACCGAAACGCATAACCGTACAGGTCGGCTAAGAGAGGAGTCTGAGCGGGAGGTGATCACAATGTCAAACCTGTTGCCCGAGAAATGGAGCGAGGCGCTGGAACGGGTTCATGACAAAGTTGGCAATTTCCTGAACAGGCTGGTGCCGTGGAAGAAACAGGAGCATTTACCGGAAAGGATAACAGCCGATACCCTTCCAGCATTCATGCAGCTTGGTGGTCCGCTGCTCGATATGCATGAGACCCCTGATGAATTGATCGTCTGGGCTGAAGTACCGGGACTGAAAAAAGAGGATTTCTCGGTTGAGCTTGTCGGCAGACAGTTAACAATACGAGGTGAAAAGAAAGTCGTACGTGAACAAAAAGGAGGTGATGGGTGCCTTATTTCAGAATGCAGGTACGGCAGGTTTGCCCGCAGTCTCCAGTTGCCGTACGAGATAGATGAGAAGACGATTGCGGCGGACCTCAAAAACGGGGTCTTGACGATCCGGCTACCCAAGCCGGAAAAGGAACGGTATGCCCGCTATCGGGTGCCGGTCTCCTGAACCAGCAGTGATGTACCGAGGGCCGCTTGATGCGGCCCTCACTACTTCTGTCAACTGACAAATTTCCCTTTATTCTTTCTTGCCGGTCCGGAGGGAGTAGAGATGAAAAATAACAGTATCAATCCCGTTGTAATGCTTCATGATTATTTTAATGAACTCTATGAAAAATATACAACAACCACTGACCCACAGCAAAAGAGCGTATTGAACAAGAAACTCATCAATCTTAACTCAGTACTGCAGTTTCTGGCATCAACACAGAATTACTCAACGGATATGGGTGATTACGCATAGTTCAACCTGATTAGCGCACCAGAAAGGAGAATGGCATGCATTACTTCATAAAAGACAACAAGCTGCATCGCTTTCCAGTTCCGAAGCGCTGTGGCGTGCACCATCAAGACGAAATATTGAGAGACACGATTCCGCACAATGTTGAACAGTGTATCTATTGTATGCGCAGATGGCCTGGAGATGATGAATAACTGGAGAAATTCTTTCAGGCGAGAGTGATACCATGGCAGCTTTTCAAGACTATTACGCTACCCTCGGCGTAAGCAAAACAGCTTCGCAGGAAGAAATCCAGCGGGCCTATCGCAAGCTAGCCCGCAAATACCACCCTGATATCAACAAGGCCGGCGATGCCGAGGAGAAGTTCAAACAGATCAACGAGGCCGATGAGGTACTCGGTGACCCTGAGAAACGGACCAAGTATGATCAATTCGGCAGCGGTTGGGATGGGCAATTCGTCAATCAGGGTTACCAGGGGGGCGACGATGTCCACTTCCGTTTCACCAATACTGATCCAGGCCAGTTCAGCGACTTCTTCCAGAACCTGTTTGGAGGAGGTGGATGGGATTTCACCGGCGAATCCGGGTTGCGGGGTGGCGGCGTCAGGCGCCGTCGGGGACGTGACCATGAGACCGCAATCAATATCACTTTGGCCGATGCCTATCATGGCGCGAAGAAGAGCATCGAACTGGAACGGGTTGAGCCGGCGAGCGACGGCCGGCCGACCAGAACCCGCCGCAGCTATGATGTCACTATCCCCCAGGGGGTGACCGACGGTTCACTGATCCGCCTGGCCGGACAAGGGGGAAGCGGCAGCGGTGGCGGGGAAGCGGGCGATCTGTTCCTGCGGGTCAACATACTCCCTGACAGCCGTTTCACACTGAACGGACACGATCTGACCACCACGGTAGATATCACCCCATGGGAAGCGGCCCTGGGAGCAAAAGTGATGGTGCCGACAGTCGATGGTCGCATCAACCTCACCGTGCCTGCCGGCACCCAGAGCGGCCAGAGCTTGCGAGTCCGCGGCAAGGGGATGCCTGTTGCTCCGCGCCGATATGCTGACCTGCTGGTGAATATCCGTATCGTAGTGCCACAGCATCTCTCGGCCAGGGAGCGGCACCTCTTCGAGGAACTGGCCAAAGAATCTCGATTTGATCCGAGAAAGTGACAAAAGGAACAGCCATGACTGCGCAACACTATGAAATCATCATCAGCAGGAAACATGAACTGGTCTCCGTATCCGGGATCACCATCCATGAACTGAGCAGACTGTGCGATTGTCACTTGTCGGTGGCAAAACGGCTCTTTTCCATCGGCCTCATCGAACCGCTGTCAACCGGAGATACACCGTTGTTCGACCGGAGCGCCGTAGTCCGGGCCCGTAAGGCTTTGCGGCTGAAACGGGACTTGCGGCTGAATTTCGATGCCGTGGCCCTGGTCTTGGAACTGCTGGACCGTATTGATGAGTTGGAGCGGAGCAATTGAGGCAGATAACGGGGTATCTCTAGTATGACCGATCGAAACCACTTTAATACATGGTTGCCACGGGTTATCGATAAGGTACAGCAGGTTAAGCCGTATAAACTCTTTGAGCAGCTGATAGCCAACATTCTGGTATTGCTCATCTCGTTTATTGTCGTTGTTGCTCTGTACAAGCTGGGAGAAGATGTTGTCAGTCTGTTGTAGAGCAAAGCCTTTGACACTCTGAAGCACGAAACCATTCAGACGGTTTTCGGCGGCATCATGACGTTGCTTATCGCCATGGAGTTCAAGCACTCCATATTGATTGTCACCAAAAGACAGCAAAACATCATTCAGGTAAAAACCGTCATTCTGGTTTCCATGCTTGCCCTGGCACGGAAATTCATTATTCTGGATATTCATGTCTTAGAAGCGGCCAAGATCGCAGCACTGGCCCTGGCACTCGTAGCACTTGGCGCCGTATATTGGCTCATGCGAGAGCGTGATGCCTGGAATATGGAACACGGTAAACAGGAAGAAGTGTAATGACCTTGATCCGATCTTGAATCTTTGTCGTCTGGAGAGTCAATATGCTGCAGTATTCAACTACAGACCAATTTGTTCGTCGAGTGCGCTGGCTGACCTTTGCCGTCATCGCTGTGCTGTTTGCATGGCATGCCCTGTCGTGGGCGGACCGGGCTTTCCAGAAGGAATCGGCAACCCCGCGCGCGGTTACCGCCCGCGGCGATCTGGCCGCCGATGAGAAATCGACCATTGAACTGTTTGAGCGTTCCCGTGATTCGGTTGTGTACATCTCCACCTCGGAACAGATCATGGACTTCTGGAGTCGCAATATCTTCACCATCCCGCGTGGCACCGGCTCTGGTTTCATTTGGGACGACAAAGGGCATGTGGTTACCAACTACCATGTAATCGAGGGAGCCTCGGAAGCGCGGATCAGGCTGTCGGACGGTAAAGAATACAAGGCCAGCCTGGTCGGCGCCAGTCCCATTCATGATCTGGCTGTGCTGAAGATCGGCAGCAGTTTCAAAGGTCATTCGCTGCCGGTAGGGACCTCGCACAATTTGAAAGTCGGTCAGAAGGTGTTCGCCATCGGCAACCCGTTCGGACTGGACTGGACCCTGACCACCGGCATCGTCTCGGCCCTTGACCGCTCGCTGAAGGGGGAGTCCGGCAGCGTCATCGAGCATCTGATCCAGATTGACGCCGCCATCAATCCCGGTAATTCCGGTGGCCCTCTGCTTGATTCAGCCGGGCGGCTCATCGGCATCAACACCGCCATCTACAGCCCTTCAGGGGCGTCTGCCGGGGTCGGATTTGCGGTGCCGGTGGACACAGTCAACCGAGTAGTGCCGCAATTGATCGGACGGGGCAAATATGTCCGCCCATCCCTGGGCATCGAGATTGACCAGGATCTCAATGAGGTCATTACCTCTCAGTTGGGAGTAAAAGGGGTGGTCGTACTCAAGGTCTCTCCCGGTTCTCCGGCGGCTCGGGCTGGTCTCAAGGGGAGCAGGGTTGATCGGGATGGGTCACTAACCCCGGGAGACATTATAACCGCCGTGCAGGGCAAGCAGGTCGATACGATCCCCAAACTGTTAGCCAGGCTGGACGACTTCCAGGTAGGACAGACAGTAAAGTTAACTATTCTGCGAAATGAATCAAAGCGCGAATTGAATATTATTCTGGCATCAGAATGATAAATTACCCATGTAACACGAAATAAAATTCGCCACTTAGTATCATTTATGGTGTCAATTATTCTCATCTCCCTCTTTTTTTGAATTTATTTTACATACAAATAAAAACGGCTTAAAATATTTTAACTATGTCGGGATGTTAAACAGAAATGAACCCAGTGCGCTATGATTAGCTGAATCACCCAGTCATTTAAGGAGGCTTTCGTATGACAATAACTGAAATCAAGAAAATCGCTGCTACCAAGGGTATTGCGAAGCCAAAAGGTAAAAAAGCTGATCTGATCCGGGGAATTCAGGCCGCCGAAGGCAACAACAGTTGTTTTTCAACCGGCATATCGGATGTATGCGGACAGAACACCTGTCTCTGGCGGCAGGATTGCGCCTAAGACGCAGTTACCGGTGAATGCGCCTTCGTAAGCATAATGCTTCATTCCGGAAGCACATTGGCACAACCTGGTGAACATTCCAGGAAACTCAACAAAGGGAGGATTAAGCCATGTCAGACGAAAAAAAAGAGGTAACCGTATCAGGTCCAAAACGTGAAATGCAGAAGTACTCATCGCCGTTCGAAGAGATGGAGCGTATGTTCAATGATTTTTTCCAGCAACGCTTTTTCGCTCCGTCATGGATGCCTCGCTTCAAATTTCCGGAGTTAGGTGATGTTTCAACTTCGGTTGATATGTTTGAAGAGGGCGATAACCTTGTAATCAAGGCCGAACTTCCAGGAATGAAAAAAGAAGATATAAATGTTGATCTCAAGGATGATGTCATTACCATCTCAGGGGAGAAAAAATCGGAAGAGAAAACAGAGCGCAAGGACTTTCATCGGGTTGAGCGGTCCTTCGGGTCATTTACCCGCAGACTGCGACTACCGGTGGAAATCAAGGCCGATAAAGTGGAGGCTTCGTTCAAGGACGGTGTGCTGGAGATTAAAATGCCGAAGAGTGAGGCTGCCAAACAGGATGCGAAAAAGATTGCCGTCAGATAGTTACCGGCACGTCGTCAAATCACTAATGACTATCCTCATAGAATGCTATGAGGGTAGTTATTAGGGTTATGCCGAATCACGAAATATCCAGACAAGGGGGGTACAAGGCAATGATAGAAATTATCAATAAGAATTTCCAGAATGCGAGGATCGATGAACACATTCTCGATAACATGATTGTTTCAAACAAACTGATTGCCTTCCATCGCTCGAATGAATGGGTGGTTGTCGGCAAGGATGCTGTCCGTGAACGCCATACGTACTTTTGTGGTGAAGAGCGCCGGAGAATAACCTACGGTACTGATTTTTGTATGAAATAATTTATTGTTTTCATCTCTCCTCTGACATATCACCAAGAGGTCACGCCGTTCACAGAACCTCCCCTCTCTCGAAGTTTATTCAAACGGTAGCACTTTATGAAATGACCGTCTCAACAATATAAAGCTTCTTTTTGAGCAATAATCGCTCTTCCGACTCGATGGTCTGGTCATCGGAAGCGAGCCAGCTGGCCAACCGGGTGTAGACAGGAGATTTCATGAATCACGCCATCGACGAACTTATCCAGAAGATGCATGAGTTGGAAGAAGAACTGGAAGTGGAGTACCGTAGAAAGAGGGAGAAATTCGACTTTGTCATCAAGGAGAAGCGGGTACGTTTTGCTGAAGAGGTGGCCAGACAGCAACTCCGGTTTAAAATCGGCTGGTTCCGATACCTGATCAAGGCGAAACCGCTAAATGTTCTGACCGCTCCGGTCATCTACGCGGGATTCATCCCCTTCATAATCCTGGATCTGTTCTTCTGGCTGTACCAGTCGATCTGCTTCCCGGTCTATGGCATCCCCAAAACGAAGCGCTCCGATTACCTGATCTTCGACCGGGAGGATCTGCCGTAGCTGAACGTCATCGAGAAGTTCAACTGCTTCTACTGCTCCTACGGTAATGGTTTGATGGCCTTCGGTCGGGAGATCGCCGCCCGGACGGAGCAGTACTGGTGCCCGATCAAGCATGCCCGCCGGATCAAGGAGGCCCACAAGCGCTATCCCCGGTTCTTTGAATATGGAGACGCCGAGAGTTGCCAGAAAGGGCTGGAACGGCTGCGACGGCAGTATTATCCAGAGGAGACTCACGAGAAGAGGTGAACAGACATGGTTACGGCAAGCTACATAATATCATGCCCTTCATGTGGTTCAGGCAATCGCATCCCGGCAGACAAGGAAGGACTCAAAGGGCGTTGCGGGAGCTGCAAGGCAAGCTTGCCACCCCTGTTCTGCCGCCCCCAGCAGGTAAATGACCGGACGTTCGATGCCTTTGTCTCGTCTTACCCTGGCCCGGTGCTGGCAGAGTTCTGGGCACCCACCTGACCGCATTGCCATACCTTCGCACCGGTGGTGCGAAACATTGCAGAAAAGTTAGCTGGGCAGGCAGCAGTGGTTCAGATCAATACCCAAGACAATCCGGTGTTAGCGTCACGCTTCGGTATTCGGGGTATTCCAGCTCTTCTTCTGTTGAAGCAGGGACGCGTCATCGACCAACTGCCGGGGGCACAACCGCTCGATGCGGTGCTATCGTGGTTCCGCCGGAAGTCATGAAGCAGATATTCACCAAGGCTTGTCTGCGGAAAGGGTGGGCCGGTTGTGTCTGTCCGGAGGGTGAGTGCTGCTAAGCGGTGCAGTGTACCACCAGAACGGTCATATCGTCCGGCAGCGCTCCTTCGATACCCGGAAGTTCAATCAATCTCTCCAGCATTTCCCGGGCGCTGGACGCCCCCCGCAGTTGCCTGGCCAGGAGATGATTGTTCAACGCAAGTTCCGGCCGGGCGTCGATCAGGCCGTCACTGTAGAGAACGAGAGTATCCCCGGCTGCAATGTCGACACTCCCTTCACGGTAACGCTTCTGTCCCGGTACACCCAGGGGCAGGCCGCGTGGAGCCAGCCCTTTGACCGCGCCGTTGGCGCGGCGTACAAAGACCAGCCCATGACCGCAGTCGACAAACGCCAGTTGGTGTTCCGCCGCGTTCAGTTCCGCATGGAACAGCGTCACAAAGCTTTCGGAGTTTTCCAGGTCAGGCAGCAGTGCTTTTCCGGCCAGGCGCAGGGCCTCCGCCGGCCGGTTGTGGGCCACGGCCCGGAGCGAGGCCCGGACCGTCGCCATCAGCATGGCCGCGGCCATGCCCTTGCCCATCACATCCCCCAGAGTCAGGCTCCAGAGCGACGGGCCAACCTCCTGCCAGTCGTAGAAGTCCCCACCGACCTGTTTTGCCGGCAGGCAGCGGGCTGCAACCTCGAATCCGGGAATCTGCGGATAGCTGCGCGGCAGGAGCCGGGCCTGGACATCCGCCGCACAGGCCAGTTCCACCTGCATCTGGTAACGACGCAGTTCGCTTTCTCGCAGGCCTTCTTCCGCCTTTTTCAGCTCGGCCCGCTCCCTGGCTTCCGCCATGGCCCGCTCTACCGCCGGTGCCAGTCGGGAAAGTCGGTTTTTCAAGACATAATCCGTGGCCCCGTTGCGCAGGGATTCGATGGCCGCTTCCTCGCCCAATCGGCCCGATACGAAGACGAAGGGCAGGTCGGGGTACCGTTCACGGACTATTGCCAGGCCACGCATGCCGTCGAAGTCGGGCAGGGAGAAGTCGGCCAGCACCAGGTCGATGCCCCCCTGTTCCAGGGCAGCGACAAACTCGCCGCGCGTGGCCACGACCCGCACGTTGCAGGCAACTCCTTCCCGGGCCAGGGTTGCTTCCACCAGCTCGGCATCGGTCGGATCATCTTCAAGATGAAGAATCTGCAGATGCGGTTTCATGGCGCTTTCCCCTGACCGGCACGGGGTGGAGGCGGTTCGTTGATCAGTGCCCAGAATACTCCCAGCTCACGGACCGCATTTATGAAATCACCGAAATTCACCGGTTTGACCACATAGGCGTTGACTCCCAGCTGGTAGCTTTCCACCAGATCCTTTTCTTCGCGGGAGGAGGTCAGCACCACCACCGGTATTATTTTCAGGCGTTCGTCGGACTTGATCGTGCGCAGCACCTCCAGGCCGTCTACCTTGGGGAGCTTGAGGTCAAGCAGGATCACCACCAGCTCGTGGCATGTGCCCCCTTCGAATTTACCACGACAGTAGAGGTAATCCAGGGCTTCGGCCCCGTCATGCACCCAGGTGACATCATTGGCCAGGTTATGCCGGGAGAGTGCTTCCAGGGTCAGTTCGGCGTCATTGGGGTTGTCCTCCACCAGCAGGATCCGTTTCAGGGCGGACATGGCTCAAGCCTCCTCTCTGTTGGGCAGCGAAAACCAGAACACGGCGCCGCTGTCCGGCGAACTTTCGGCCCAGATTCTGCCGCCGTGACGGAGAATGATGCGCTGCACATTTGCCAGGCCGACTCCGGTCCCTTCGAATTCCTGGGGGTCGTGGAGGCGCTGGAACAGGCCGAAGAGTTTGTCAACGTACTTCATGTCGAACCCGACACCGTTGTCACGGACATAGAAGAGCGTCTCGTCGGGATGTTCACTGATTGCCCCGATCTCGATCCTGGCCTGCTGCTGTTGCCGGGTGAATTTCAGGGCGTTGGCGATCAGGTTGACCAGCACCTGGCGAAGCATGGCGGCATCCCCCACCACCACCGGGAGCGGGGCGATCTCCCAGGAAATATTCCGGTCATGAAAATCCTGCTCCAGATCGGACACGATCTCTCTCACCAGCTGGCCGAGATCGACCCTGGTTTTCATCATCTCAGCGCGTCCCATGCGCGAGAAGGCCAGCAGGTCGTCGATCAGAACACCCATTTTACGGGCCGCTTCGGAAATCACCTGCAGGTAGTGGCGGCTCTTGTCATCCAGCGCGCTCAGGTCCCGTTCGTTCAGCAGTTCCACAAAGCCGGTGATGTGGCGCAACGGGGCACGCAGGTCATGGGATACTGAATAACTGAAAGCCTCCAGCTCCTTGTTGACAGCCTCCACCTGCAGCAGATGGTGACTCAACTCCGCATTCAGTTCGTTGATCTTTTTCTCCGCCCGGCGACGGTTCAGGGCTTCGACAAAGGCCACCGAAAGTGCTTCCACGTCCTGTTGGTCGGCCAGGGTATATCCGCCCTGCTTGTTGGCCAGGGCAATAATGCCGGTGATGCCCCCCAGGTAACGCAGCGGAACAGCCAGAAATGAGGTCAGCCGTGGATGCCCCGACAGCTTTTTCACCATTTCGGAGTGAGCGGCCGGATCGTTGATGATCCAGGACTTGTTATTCCTGAGCCCGCCCAGGTTGATTACATGACCCGGCATGTTTTTGAGCATCTGCACGGCTTCTTCCCGGGGCACCGAGCAGGCATTCCAGCCGGCTTCGCTGAGCGTAGTCGTGTCGAAGGTCCCTTTCTGGTTCAGTTCACCGATAAAGCTGATCGCACTGCCGGTCAGTTCTTCGGCCACCTTCAGGGAGATGCGTGCCACATCCTCTTCGGTCTCGCAAGTAATACTACCCCTCAATATTCTGATGATCGCTGTCAGTAGGGCGGTCTTGCGTTGAATCTGCTCATCTTCCCGCCGACAGTCGGCCAGCTCTTTTTCCAGCTGGGCATAGTAGCTGTCCGGTTTTACGGTCATGTGTGTTCTCCCGCCTATCGAATGGTATGAACTCACGACGGCATTCCGCCGGTTCCGTGCATGCATATTATGATCGTTCTGATTATGCATCTTGTGCATGCTGGTCAGCAGACTGCTCTTGTATTGCAACACCGATAAATCGATGGCAACCTTTCGGCTTCCTGGTGACAGGCGCTGCAGCTCCATTTTATCACAAGCAGGGCATCGCGCCCCTTCCAGCAAATAAATTAATCTACATCTATTCAAGTCCGAATATGTCTTCCCGATCCAGACTGCAGGCGACTTTCTCTCTCATCAGAAAGGGCGGAAAATGCCTCTTGATTGCATCTCCGATTTGAAACTGGAATTATATCAATTCATTTGGACGAGCGAGCTGTGGACAGGTTACTTGGTGGTCATTTCCGGTAGCTGATGCGGTAGATGGCGCCGGCCTTGTCGTCCGACACCAGCAGGCTGCCGTCGGGCATGACCTGCAGATCGACCGGACGCCCCCAAGCGCTTCCGTTCTGCAACCACCCCTGCGCAAAGGTCTCGTATGATACGGCCCGATTGTCCCTGAGACGTACCAGGGTAATCCTGTATCCGATTGGGACGGTGCGGTTCCAGGAACCGTGCTCGGCGATGAAAATCTGTTCGCGATAACTCTCCGGGAACATGGCGCCGGTATAAAAGCGCATGCCGAGCGACGCAACGTGGGGACCAAGCTCCATCTCCGGCGGGATAAACTTCGCACTGTGCCGGTACTTGCCGTACTCGGGGTCGGGTATATCCCGTCCGTGCCGGTAGGGGAAGCCGAAGTGCAGCCCAGCGCTGGGGGCGCGATTTAGTTCATCAGGCGGCTGGTTGTCTCCCAGCCAGTCGCGGCCGTTGTCGGTGAACCAAAGTTCACCGGTCCGGGGATGCCAGTCGAATCCGACCGTGTTGCGCACGCCGCGGGCAAATATCTCCAGATTGCTGCCGTCCGGGGCCATACGCATGATTGAGGCAAAGCGTGGATCTTTTTCCTCGCAGACGTTGCAGGGGGCCCCCACCGGTACGTAGAGCCTGCCGTCCGGCCCAAAGCGGATGAACTTCCAGCCATGGTGGTTATTGTCCGGAAATGAGGCATTGACTACCACTGGCACAGGCGGATCGTTCAGATGCGTCTCGATATTGTCAAAGCGGAGCACGCGGCTGATCTCCGCAACGTAGAGGGCACCATCGCGAAAGGCCACACCATTGGGTGACCTCAGACCGCTGGCGATGGTGAATACCTGGTCGGCCATGTGGTCGCCGTTGCGATCGACAAGGGCATATACCTTACCCTCGCTGCGGCTGCCCACAAACAGGGTGCCCCTGGTGCCAAGGGCCATGGAGCGGGCGCCCGGAACTCTGTCGGAATAGACGTCGATGCTAAAGCCCCGGGGGAGCTTGATCTCGGCCAGGCGCAGCTGCGCGCTGCTGCAACCGGAACTCATTGCCAGGCTGAGTATTGTTGTTAGAAGAAAACGTAATATGGTGTGAATATGCATGCACCCTCCTTCAATCAGGCCTTCTTCAATCAATACAGTTACTTCAACGGCTTCCCTCAAATTATCAGGTCAGGCCGAAACTCTCCTGAACTTCAAGCGGCGCTTCACCAAAACGCTGGAATTCCATGGTATAGCTTCCACGCCCTTTGGTGGCACTGCGCAACTCGGTCATGAAGCCGAACATCTCGGCCAGCGGTACGGTCGCCTGCACCACTTCACTGTCACCGCGCCTGTCCAATTCTTCCACCCGGCCGCGCTTCTGCTGGAGCGAGCCGAGCACCTTCCCCAGGTTTTCGTTTGGAATCTCCAGTTCCAGTGACATGATCGGCTCCAGCAGAAATGGTCCCCCCTCCCGGGCAGCCAGGACCAGTCCGCGCTGGGCCGCCGCCCTGAGCCCCGCTTCACCGGGCGTTCCCGATTGGAGTGGAATTTCCGTCACCTGCAGCTCAAGGTCGGTGAGAGGGTAACCGGTCCGACAGCCGGACTGGCATCCCTGCTGCAGGCTTTCCTCCACGGCGGCCAGCAGTTCCGGGGTGAGAGGCGGCTCAGCCGGCGGCAGAAGGATATGCACCCCGCTCCCCCTCGGGAGGGGGGTGAGCCGCAGCACAATCTCCACCGTCTCCAGGCGTCGTTCCGCTCTGTACTGGAACGTTTCCCGGCGTATCACCTGATATCGCAGGGTCTCCCGATAAACCACCCTTGGGCGGCCGGTTTTCACCTGTACACCGTACTCGCGGTTGAGCCGGTCGATGACGATCTCCAGATGGAGTTCCCCCATGCCGGAGAGGATGATTTGACCGGTTTCCCGGTCTTCGTATACCCTGAAAGTGGGATCCTCCCACTGGAGTTGCTCCAGTGCAAAGGGGAGACGCTCCCGGTCCTCCGCCCCCTTCGCTTCCACTGCCAGCGAAACCACCGGCTCCGGCACGGTGAGCCCTTCAAGTACCAGCGGCCGGGCCGGGTCGCAGAGTGTATCACCGGTCAGTGTCTCCTGGAAGCCCGGGACTGCAACGATATCGCCGGCCTGTGCTTCTCCGATCTCCTCACGCTTGTGGGCGTGCATGCGGAACAGGTGTCTGATCCGCTCCGTTGAACGCCGGGTGCTGTTTAAGAGGGACATACCTGCGCGAAGTTTGCCGCTGTAGATGCGCAGGTAGGTCAACCTCCGCCCCTCCTCCGCCATTACCTTGAAGGCCAGCGCACGCAGCGCTGCACTCGGGTCACAGGTCAGCGTCTCCCGTTCGCCGGTAGTGGGGTTGTGACCAACCAAAGGTGTTACCTCCAACGGCGAGGGGAGGTAATGGCCGACCGCGTCCAGCAGGGGCTGGATCCCCTTGTTGCGCAGGGCTGCCCCCAGAAATACCGGAAAAAGTGAGCAGGACAGTGTCCCCCGCCGCAGAGCAGCCCGCAGCCGTTCAGCATCCACCCGCCTCCCGTCCAGAAAGTCCGCCAGCACCCCATCATCGAAATCGGCAACCGCCTCGGTCAGTTTCAGGCGCGCCTCTTCCACCACCTGTGCAGCGCCATTGGGGATTGCCCTTCTCAGTACCGTGCTTCCCAGATCGGACTCGTCGAAGAAAAACGCCTCCTCGCTCAGCAGGTCAATCACACCAGTGAAGCCGCCTTCTTCGCCGATGGGGAGCTGGACCAGCACGGGGCGCGCTTTCAGGCGCGTCTCCAACTGGCACAGGGTCTGGCGGTAGTCGGCGCCGATCCGATCCATCTTGTTGATGAAGCAGATCCGGGGGACACCGTAGCGGTTCGCCTGGCGCCAGACCGATTCGCTTTGTGGCTGGACCCCATCCACGGCGCTGAAGATCGCCACGGCCCCATCCAGAACCCGCATGCTCCGCTCAACCTCGATCGTGAAGTCGATGTGACCGGGAGTGTCGATCAGGTTGATCCGGAACTTCCCCCAGCGGCAGGTGGTTGCTGTGGCGGTGATGGTGATCCCCCGCTCCTGTTCCTGGGGCATCCAGTCCATTACCGCCTGACCGTTGTGCACTTCCCCCATCTTGTGGATCTCGCCGCTGTAAAACAGGAACCGCTCCGACACGGTTGTCTTGCCCGCGTCGATGTGGGAGATGATGCCGATATTGCGGATGGTGTCAAGGTAACGAAACTCCATGGTTCTGACTGCTCCTTTAGTAAGTTAGAAGTTGTTTTCTGCCTTTTTTTGCAGAAAAACTTCGTTAGCTAACTTGGCCTGTTTATCAGGTTCGGAACATCCTGCTTGCGCCGCTGAAGAAGGATGGAGGTACGGATGTTCGCTGAGCTCCCTGCACGAGGTGTACGGAAAATAAGTGTACCATGTTTGCCGGATGTGACGAGGGGTAGCCAGATTTTGCAAGATCGTCCTCGTTTCCGTGAAAGGTATGCTTGGGGGGGTAGAAAAGAGGGTAAAGCGCGAACGGACTCGAAATAATTGCTAATCGCATGAGAGCTGTCGCAGGCGAGTGAGCCACCGGCATAACATCTCCCCTAGATATGAGCAATACGACCCAAATCCAGGATATCAGGATTTACAGTTAACAGGAGAAGCTGGCCTGTATCTTACGGCTTACGGTGTCCAACATGGAAAAAGAGCTTTTCACCGACCTCTTCGCATGAACCGGGGCTGCATGCCGGCATCATATTCAACCTCTCCTTCGCCGAAAGGCGCATCAAATCCGCGTCTTGATTGGCGCTTCGATGGGAATCGCTGCATCGTCTCTCCAGTATTCATCGGGAACACATACACCTCTGCTCGACAACAGCTTCATCATTTCTCGCATGAACGCCGGAAGGTCTGCCGGCTGCCGGGAGGTAACCAAGCGGCCGTCCACTACAACCTCGCTGTCTTCGTACAGCGCACCGGCTTCCTGCAACTCGTTTGCAACCGTCCGGTAACAGGTCGCCCGGCGGTTTCGCAACACTCCCGCAGAGATCAGGGTCTGGGGACCATGACAGATGGCACCCACCGGCTTGTTGTTGTCGAAAAAGTGGCGGACGATGGAATTCGCATTCGTGTCCTTGCGAACAGATGCGGGTGCCTTGCCGCCAGGCAGGATCAGTACGGAATACTCTTTAGGGTCAACATCGGCGAAGTTTTTTACCGCATGAACCTCGTAACCGTGCATTCCACGAATGACGCCTGCTTTCTCCGCAGCAACATCGACCGTATAGCCGGCTTCCAGCAGCCGATAATAGGGCACCAGAAGTTCAGAATCCTCAAAATCATTTGCACTCAAAATCAGGGTTTTCATAACCTGCCTCCTCCCCCCGTTCTGTTAATGTCAGACGGCCTTGCCGGCCAATACTATCTTCTCTGAATCATCAAGATTATTTTAGCATTTCCAGCCATCTTTTACGTCAGTAAATATCGGCACCGAGTTGCCCTTGCAGTTGTCTGAAAACAGTGTAAAATCAATCAGAATTCCACTCTATGGCCTGGAGTTTCCTGTGACTGATGCTACACTGATTAAAGATGACTTCAAACAACCGCAAAAGGATAGTACATCAGCCGCTGCCGATAGCACATCTGCTCCTGCCGCACAGAAAAACGTCAAGGGCAAGATTGCCAGGGCCAAGGGAGCCAAGAAAACAGCTAGTCCCACGTCACTCAAAGCTCCGGGCGCCAAGGTAAAGCCAGTCAAGGCCAAGCTTCCCAAGTTGAAATCGGAACGTTCGAACAAAGCGGTCCCAGCTTCTGCTGCAATTCTCCCGCAAGCTGAACCTCAATTTGACCTCAATGACAGCCAATGGTACCTGAACCGGGAACTGACCTGGCTTGCTTTTAACCAGCGTGTGCTGCACGAGGCCGAAGACACGCGCACGCCGCTTCTGGAACGGCTCAAGTTTATTGCCATTGTCAGCGCCAATCTTGACGAGTTTTTCATGAAGCGGATCGGTGGCCTCAAGCAGCAGATCGGTGCCGGCATGCGGGAATTGACTCTGGACGGCCGCACCCCGCGCCAGCAGGTTACGGAATGCCATGCCTTCATTCGCGAGCTGGAGGCCCGCAAGGAGGAACTGTTCCACCAGGTCTGCTCACTTCTGGAGGAAAAAAACATCGTCATCGAGAGCTATGACGAGATTCTGCCCAAGGAACGAAAACAGCTGCGCGAGTATTACTACAGCAATATCTATCCGCTGCTGACACCCCAGTCCATCGATCCGGCCCATCCTTTTCCATTCATCTCCAATCTCTCGCTCAATCTGCTGGTGACGCTGCGTTACCCCAAAGCCAAGGAGAGTTCCCTGGCGCGGGTCAAGGTGCCGATCGGACTGGGGACACCCCGTTTCCTGCGGGTGGGCAAGGGGGACCATTTCGTCCGGCTCGAAGACGTGATGATGAACAACCTGGACATGCTTTTTCCCGGCATGGAGATACTGGGCTGCGAGACGTTTCGTGTGACCCGCAACGCCAATACCGAGAAGGACGAGGAAGAGGCCGACGATCTGATGGCCATGATCGAATCGGAACTTAAGGAACGCAAATTTGCCCCCATCGTCCGTCTGGAGATCGGGACCGGCATGAATCCGATCCACCGCGGACAGTTGGCGGCAGAGCTGGAGCTGAATGAGGAGAGCGATGTCTTCGAGGTGCCGGGCATGCTGGCCATGCGCGACCTGTTCGAACTGACCGGACTGGACTATCCCCGACTGCACGATGCGCCCCATCACCCGGTGGACCACCATCAGCTGCAGGCGCAGCGCAACATCTTTCATGTTATCCGTGATGCCGGGGCGATTCTGCTGCAGCACCCCTACGAGTCCTTTTCCACCTCGGTGGAGCGCTTTCTGCGCGAAGCGGCCACGGACTCCAAGGTGCGCGGCATCAAGATGACCCTCTATCGCACCTCGGCCCAGAGCCGCATCATCGATGCCCTGGTGCAGGCTGCCCAGAACGGCAAACAGGTGGCGGTAGTGGTGGAGTTGAAGGCTCGTTTCGACGAGGCCACCAATATCCGTCTGGCCGAGCGTATGGAGGAGGCCGGCATCCATGTCACCTACGGCGTAGTCGGCTTCAAGACCCATTGCAAGGTGATCATGGTGGTGCGCCAGGATTACAACGGTCTGCGGCGCTATCTGCATATCGGTACCGGCAACTACCACGCCGATACGGCCCGTATCTACAGCGATGTGGGCATGCTGACCTGCGACGAGACCATCGGCCAGGATGTGACCGAACTGTTCAACTACCTGACCACCGGTTTCATGGTCAAGCGCAATTACAGCAAGTTGTTGCCGGCGCCGCGCTTTCTCAAAAAAGCGCTTTTGGCTAAAATAGAGCGGGAGATGGCCATCCAGATCGCCCAGGGGGGGGGCTGCATCCAGTTCAAAATGAACGCCCTGGAAGACGGCGATATCGTCAAGGCGCTCTACCGAGCTTCCCTGGCGGGGGTCAAGATAGATCTGGTGGTGCGCGATACCTGCCGTCTGCGCCCCGGCATTGCAGGACTATCGGATAACATCCGTGTTATCAGTGTGGTTGGTCGTTTTTTGGAGCATGCCCGCATCTATTACTTCCGCAATGGCGGTGCCGAGGAATATTTCATCGCCTCGGCCGATGCCATGAAGCGCAACCTGGAGGCACGGGTGGAGGTGCTTTGTCCGGTGGAGGCGCCTGAGCTGACCAGGGAGCTGCGGGCCGTTTTCGATACCCACCTGGCTGATCAGCGCTCGGCCTGGGATATGCTGCCGGATGGCAGTTATGTCCAGAGGATGCCGCCTGAGGACAGCAGCGCCGAGGGAAGTCACCGGGTAATGATCGCCCGCACGGCAAAACGCCTGAAGGAATCGCTCAAGCAGAAAAGGAAGAAACCTAAAATCAAGAGGTGATTCGGCGGCCTAATAAGCTTTAATCCGCGTCATCCTCCCGATTGTCCGCTACCGCCGGGAGAGTCTTTTGCCTTGCCGTCAAGCGGTATCGATGCTACTTTAACCTCCATTTTACACGAAGATGGAGGTTAAATTTTTTATGCTCCGTTATCTGACCGCGGGTGAATCCCATGGACCGCAGCTGACCGCTATTATCGAGGGGATGCCGTCCGGTATCCCGCTTATTGCCGAGAATATCAATCACGAACTGGCGCGTCGCCAGCAGGGCTATGGCCGTGGTGGCCGCATGCTGATCGAAAAGGATACGGTGGAAATCCTCTCCGGTGTGCGCTGGGGCGAGACGCTGGCGTCGCCGGTGACCCTGGTTGTGAAAAACCGCGATTGGGAAAACTGGAGTGAGAAAATGTCGCCGCTAGCGGAACATCGTGACGATTCTCTGGCGGTGACCAGGCCGAGGCCGGGCCATGCCGATCTGAGCGGTGCCCTGAAATATGACCATGATGATGTTCGCAATGTGCTGGAGCGCTCCAGTGCCCGCGAAACAGCGGTGCGGGTGGCGGTGGGCGCGGCGGCCAAGTCTCTGCTGCAGTCCTTTGGCATTGCTGTGGGCGGATTTGTGAGCGAGGTGGGGGGGGTGGCCGCACAGTGCCCTGATCTGGCGCTGACCGATATCTGGGCGCTGGCGGCTCGCTCGGAAATGTTCTGCTGCGACGCAATTGCCGAACAGGATATGAAGCGGGCCATCGATACCGCCAAAGCCAGTGGCGATACCCTGGGCGGCGTGGTGGAGGTGCAGGTGACCGGTCTGCCGCCGGGCCTGGGCAGTTATGTTCAGTGGGACCGCAAGCTGGATGCCCGTCTGGCCATGGCGCTGATGAGCATCCAGGCTATCAAGGGGGTTGAAGTGGGCATCGGCTTCGAATCTGCCCGCCGACCCGGCTCACAGGTGCATGACGAGCTGTTCAGGAATGCCGCTCGTCTGGAACAGGGCGCGGCTTGGGCATACTACCGCAGCAGCAACAATGCCGGCGGCATCGAGGGGGGCATGAGCAACGGTGAACCGCTCCTGCTACGGGCGGCCATGAAGCCGATCCCGACTCTCTACAAGCCGCTCCGCTCGGTGGACATGCGCTCTCATGAGCCTTTCGAGGCCACGGTTGAACGATCCGATACCTGTGCGGTACCGGCTGCCCTGGTGGTGGCCGAGGCGGTGGTGGCCATTGAGATTGCCAATGCTTTCCTTGAAAAATTCGGTGGTGACTCTCTGGTCGAGATCAGGCGCAACTACGAAGGTTACCTGGAGCAGATCCGCAATGCCTGATCGTCCGTTGATACTGACCGGTTTCATGGGGAGCGGCAAGAGCAGTGTCGGGCGTGTTCTGGCGGAATCAATCGGCTGTGCGCTGATCGATCTGGATGCGCTGATCGTGGCCGAGGCTGGCAAGTCCATCAACGAAATCTTTGCCGAAAAGGGCGAAGCGGCCTTTCGCACCATCGAAAGCCAGTGTCTGGAACGGGTGCTGCAGGGAGGCATAGCGGTGATCGCCTGCGGCGGCGGTGTGGTGATCGCCGAATCCAATCGACGTATGATGAGGGGGCAGGGTGTGGTGATCAATTTGACCGCTTCCCTGCCGGTGATACTGGCTCGCCTGGAAGGGGTCAGCGACCGGCCGCTGTACGCCGGAAAAGATGCCGCAAACCGCGTCAGTGCGCTGATGGAGGGTCGTGAACAATTTTATGCTGACGCTGATATTAGAATTGACACGGACAATAAATCCGTGGAAGATGTGGCGGCAGAGATTCTGAGGTTTTTAAAGGGGTTGCCGAATTGAACGCGCTTTCTGTCAGCCTGGGTGAAAACAGCTACGAGATTCTGATCGACAGCGGTTCACTGTCTGCCCTGGGCACGCGCTGTGCCGAAGCAGGGTTGTGCGGCAGCGTCGCTCTGGTCACAAATCCGACCGTTGCCGCCCTGTATGTTCAGGTTGTACAGGATTCGCTGGAGGCGGCCGGTAATGCGGTCTCCCTGATCGAAATTCCGGACGGCGAGGAATACAAGAATTCCACCACTCTGAACAATGTCTATGATGCGCTGATTGAAGGGGGCATCGACCGCACATCGTTCATCGTTGCCCTGGGGGGCGGAGTGGTCGGCGATCTGGCCGGATTCGCTGCCGCAACCTATCTGCGCGGCATCCCGTTCGTGCAGGTGCCGACGACCCTGCTGGCCCAGGTGGACAGCAGCGTTGGGGGTAAAACCGCCATCGACCACCCCCGTGGCAAGAACCTGATCGGCGCTTTCTATCAGCCGAAGCTGGTTCTGATCGATGTGGAAACGCTGAAGACCCTGCCGGAGCGCGAGTTCCGTGCCGGTCTGGCTGAAGTAGTCAAATATGGTGTGGTTTTCGATGAATCTTTTTTCGAGTTTCTGGAGCAGTCTGCCGGCAGTATTCTGGAGCTTGAACCTTCTGCTTTGCAGCATGTTATTTTACGCTGCTGCCAGCTGAAAGCCGGAGTGGTGGAACAGGACGAAAAGGAATCCGGACTGCGCGCCATCCTGAATTACGGCCATACACTGGGGCACGCCATCGAGACCGGGAGCGGCTACGGTGATCTGGTCCATGGTGAGGCCGTGGCCATCGGGATGGTCCTGGCCGCCCGCATCAGCTTGGCCCATGGTCACTGTACGGCTGAAGACGCTGCCAGGATCGAGAAACTTTTGACTACTTTCGGGCTGTCACTGACACCGCCGACTATCGAACGCAGCCGCCTGCTGGCAGCTCTTGTCACTGACAAGAAGAGTCGCGGCGGTTCGATCAGTTTCATCTGTAACCGCGGCATTGGCGGCTTTGTGGTGGAAAAACATTCTGCCGAGCAACTGCTCACCTTGAGCGGGCTGGAGGTGTGACCATGCAGCATGACAGTTCATTGTTCTGGGCTGATATCAAGAACTATGAGGAACGCCTGGCGCGGAATCCGGACTCGCTTTTTTTTGCCCGTCTGGCCGAGGTTTATCTTAAAGTCGGGCTGGTGGATGATGCCCTGCATACCGCCCGCACAGGTGTTGCCAAATTTCCGGCCTATGTTTCCGGACAACGCGTTCTGGCCCAGGCCTGCCATGTCAAGGGGCTTGTGGAGGAGGGGCGCCAGGCTCTTGAGAAGGTGGTGGCAGCCCTGCCTGAGGACGCCGAGGCTCAGAAGATGCTCGGCAGGCTGCTGACAGAGGCCGGGGAGATTGTTGCCGCCCGCAGGGCTTTTGGTACGGCCCTGGAATTCAATCCTGACGATGCTGAATGTCGCCTCGAACTGGATGCGCTTGAGCGCAGTTCTGAAAGCAGGATGGCTGTCGGTACCTTCGTTGCTGCTGAAAGCGGTGACGAGGAGATAATCGAGGATATCGAAATCATCGATATCGATGAGGCTGATCTGCTTGAAGAGTTCGAAGACGAAGATCTGACAGCGCCAGTATGCGGTGCGATATCTGAGCATGAAGATCCTCTGTCTACCGCCACCCTGGCAGAACTGTATGTACAGCAGGGGCATGTCGACAAGGCCCTGGAAATTTATCGCGCCGTTTCGGCCGACGGCCATCCCGGCAAGAACTTCCAGAGCCGAATCGCCGAGCTCGAGGTTATTCTGGCCGCCTCGGCTGCTGCCGGACTGGCCTCTGCCGCTTCGGTGCAGGCTGTACCAAAAACTGCGTCGGCAGTATCCGTGTCTCCTGCGCTGGGTTCGGCCGATAGCGCAGTAGCCACGCTGGAAGGGTGGCTGGATAACATCAGGAG
Source organism: Geobacter sp. UBA698 (assembly GCA_002298925.1). Lineage (GTDB taxonomy): Bacteria > Desulfobacterota > Desulfuromonadia > Geobacterales > Pseudopelobacteraceae > Pelotalea. Next base: position 46,848 of record DBMM01000144.1, read on the forward strand.
GATCAGGGCATGTCGTTGAGAGATACTCTGACCTGGCTCGTTGAGAATGTCGAAGGCGGTTTGGCTGCAGTTGTCGTGGCCAGTGACGGCATCACCATTGATGAGGTGGCTGTTCACCAGACCGAGTTCGATCTGCAGCTTCTCACCGTTGAGTATGCCTCTGTTCTCAAGGAGATCCGACGAGCCGTCGATGTTGTCAAAGTGGGCGAGATGGAGGAGGTTGCCGTCACTACCGGACGCCTGTATGTGGTCATCCGCGTGCTGAATAGCGACCTTTTTGCGGCACTGATCATGTTGCGGGACGGCAATCTGGGCAAGGGGCGATACCTGCTGCGTCTGAAGTCGTTTGAACTTCTGCGGGAACTGGAATAGGTCATGCGTATTCTCATTCTGCACGGTCCCAACCTGAACCTGCTCGGCAAGCGCGAGCCGGATGTCTATGGTACTTTGACCCTGGAAGAGATCAACGCTGCCTTGCGGACTCTTGCCGACGAACTGGGGTGTGAGGTCAGTTTTTTCCAGTCCAATGCCGAAGGCGCCCTGATCGACGCCATTCAGGCCGCTTCCGGCTGCTGTGACGGCATTGTAATCAATCCGGCAGCCTATACCCATACCAGTATTGCCATTAGAGATGCGCTGGCCGCCGTCGCCATTCCATTTGTCGAAGTTCACCTCTCCAACATCCACCGTCGGGAAGATTTCCGCCACAAGAGCCTGACCGCCGCTCTGGCAGTTGGGCAGATCTGCGGTTTCGGTCTGAACAGCTATCTACTCGGGCTTCGTTCAATTTTTACTATTGCTAAAAAACAGTAACCGTCTGCAGTGGCTCTTCACAGCCGCGGTACCTACGCCAGGTTGAGAAACTGTTTGTAATTACGGATTCACTTATGCTAAAAATCAGGCGCGCAAAACTTGAGCAGTTTTTTGTCAAGCATGGCTTTGATGCCCTGCTTGTTTCCAATCTGCCCAACATCCGCTATCTGTGTGGTTTCAGCGGATCCGAGGGAGTGCTGCTGCTAACGCGGGAAAGCGCCTGGCTGCTCTGTGATTCCCGTTATACGACCCAGGCCGCGGCTGAAACGGTGGATACCGAGATCAGGCAGTTCTCTGAAAAACATGACGCTGTAAGCAATCTGCTTGACGAACTGAAACTAGATCGCATCGGTTTCGAGTCGGCGCATATTACCGTAGCTGCATTCATGGAGCTTTCGGCCAAGCTTAAGGGACGCCAGATGGTGCCGGTCGGTGCGGATCTTGACCAGATTCGTGCCAACAAGGATCAGGACGAGATCGTACGGCTTGCTGCTGTTGCCCGGATCGCTTCGGATTCCTTGCAGGCGGTTATCGGTATGGTCAGGCCCGGTATCGGTGAGGCTGACATAGCCCGTGAGCTGGAGTTCGAGATGCGTCGACGCGGTGCGGATGGACGTTCCTTCGATTTTATCGTGGCTTCCGGGCAGCGCGGCGCCATGCCCCATGGACGGGCATCAGACAAGATTGTTGCTTCGGGCGAGCTGGTGACGATCGACTATGGTGCGGTTATGGATGGTTACTGCTCCGATGAAACCGTTACCGTGGCGGCAGGTCAACCCGATCTGCGCTGCCGTGAAATTTATGACATCACTTTGGAAGCCCATGACAGGGCCATTTCCGCGGTCAGGCCCGGTATTTCCTGTCGTGAACTGGATGCGGTGGCCCGGGATTTCATCAAGGAACGGGGCTACGGGGAATATTTCGGCCATGGTCTGGGACATGGGGTCGGACTGGAAATCCATGAAAAGCCGGTTGTTTCACCCCGCAGCGAAACGATAATTGAAGAGGGGATGGTCTTTACCATAGAACCGGGCATTTATATCCCCGGTTTTGGTGGAGTCAGGATAGAGGATACGATAACTGTCACCAGCGATGGTTGTAAACTGCTGACGCAGGTTCCCAAGACATTGATGATGAACTAGTAATTACTACGCAGGTGGATTTCCGGCTGCTCTTGCACGGATGTCTGCAAAACCGCATTCAAAGGAGAAGATGATGGACGTTAAAGACTTGAAAGTGCTTATAAAAATGATCACCGAGACCGATATCACCGAGTTCGAGATGGATAATTCCGACGAAAAGATCATCATCCGTCGCGGTTCCAAAACAGAATATATAGCTATGCCGGCGGCACCGGCGGCATATGCCGTGGCCCAACCTGCTGCAGCGCCGGCAGTCGCAGGCGCTTCTGCTGCGGCAGCGGTTCCTGTCGTAGCTGCTGAAACCGGTGAAACCATAAACTCCCCCATAGTTGGTTCCTTCTACCGTGCCCCTGCACCAGATGCGGCGCCCTATGTTGAGGTCGGGCAGGTGGTGGAAAAAGGTCAGGTGCTCTGTATCGTCGAGGCCATGAAGCTGATGAACGAGATCGAGGCTGAATTCCGTTGCAAGATCGTCAAAATCTGCAAGGAAAACGCCCAGGCGGTCGAGTATGGAGATCCGCTGTTCGTTATCGAGAAGCTATAAATTATAAACCAGCCAAGGGGTTAACCTCCATGTTCCATAAAATTCTTATTGCCAACCGTGGCGAAATTGCCATTCGCATTATCCGCGCCTGTAAGGAAATGGGCATCAAAACGGTGGCAGTCTATTCACAGGCGGACAGTAATTCTCTGCACGTCAAGCTGGCCGATGAAAGCGTCTGTATCGGCCCGGCCCCCAGCGCCCTGAGTTATCTGAACATCAATGCCATTATCAGCGCCGCCGAATTGACCGATTCAGAGGCGATACACCCCGGTTACGGCTTTCTTTCGGAGAATGCCAATTTTGCCGAGGTCTGCGAAAAGTGCGGCATTACCTTCATCGGTCCCAGTCCGGAAAGCATGCGGATCATGGGCGACAAGATCAGCGCTCGCCAGGCTGTTATCAAACAGGGCGTCCCAATTCTGCCCGGCACCAAGGAAGGTGTACATACGGTTGAGGATGCTGTCAAGGTGGCCAAGGAAATCGGCTTTCCGGTTATCATCAAGGCTACTGCCGGCGGCGGTGGCCGTGGTATGAAGATCGTCCACTCCCAGGCAGCCCTACCCAATGCCTTTGCTACGGCCCGCGCCGAAGCTCAGTCCGGTTTCGGCAATCCTGAGGTGTATATTGAAAAATACTGCGAGCAGCCGCGCCATGTGGAGATCCAGATTCTGGCCGACAAGCATGGCAATGTCATTCACTTGGGCGAGCGCGACTGTTCCATTCAGAGGCGTCACCAGAAGCTGCTCGAGGAGGCGCCTTCCACGATCAGTACTCCTGAGTTGCGCGCCGCCATGGGTTCGGCGGCTGTCAAGGCAGCCGCTGCCGTGGGATACAACAGCGTTGGCACGGTCGAATTCCTGGTTGACAAGCAGAATAATTTCTACTTCATGGAAATGAATACCCGCGTTCAGGTGGAGCATCCGGTGACCGAGATGGTTACCGGCGTCGATATCGTCCGTGAGCAGATCCGTTCCGCAGCCGGATTGCCGCTGCGTTACCGTCAGGAGGATATCAAGATCAGCGGTCACGCAATTGAATGTCGCATCAACGCCGAAGATCCCCTCAAGTTCACCCCCTGTCCAGGCAAGATCACCTCCTACCATCCGCCAGGCGGCCTGGGAGTCCGGGTTGATTCGTTCGTTTATGACCAGTATACGGTTGTGCCACATTACGATTCCATGATCGCCAAACTGATCGTGCATGCCGAGACCCGTGAAGATGCTATCAAGCGCATGGCCAGGGCTCTGGATGAGTACATCATCGAGGGGATCAAGACGACAATTTTCTTCCACAAGAGAATCATGACCAACAAGGACTTTATCGAAGGCAACATTGATACATCCTTTCTAGAAAGGATTGTACTGGAGTAAGCACTATGGACTTTCCAGAAGAGCTGAAATATTCCCGGGAACATGTCTGGGTCAGGATTGAACACGGGTCAGCAGTTATCGGTATAACCGATTTTGCCCAAGAGGAGTTGGGGGTGATTTCAGGTGTCGAACTTCCCGATGAAGGCGATGAAGTCGAGCAGGATGACTCGCTTGGTTCCATTGAAGCCCGAAAAACGGTGGCTGAAGTGTATGCTCCATTCAGCGGCACTGTCCGTGCTGTCAATCATGAAGTGCTGGATAATCCCGGCTTAATAAATGATGATCCCTACGACAGTGGCTGGCTGGCAGAGGTGTCGCTGAATGATGAGGAAGAACTGAAAGGACTGATGTCGGCAGATGATTATGCCGATTATGTTGAAAACAGGGATTAGTGTTTTCAAGTATATGTGCTATAACGGGGCGAGTTGCAATTCGCCCCGTTTTTTTTCTTGAAAGGAACCATCAGTGAGAAAGTTCATATCATCTGTTGCCATCATGGCATGCTGCATGACGAACGTTTTTGCTTCTGAACAGCCGGTCAGGCTTTCCCTGGCTGATGCTATCCGGATGGCGGCCGAGAAAAACCTGGACGTGCGAGCTGAGCTGTATAACCCGGCCCAGTTTGAGGCGGACATCAGAAGAAATTATTCAATTTATGATCCACTCCTAACAATGGATACAAATTACACGAACTCTACAACACAGGTTGCAAATTCGTTTCTTACCGGGAGTAGCAAGAGTGAGGTGAATACTCTGAATGCCAATGCTGGGATCGCTTACTCGTATTGGACGGGTGGAAACATTGCTCTCAATTTCAATAATGCTTACACGGAAACAAATTCATCACGATCATTGAGCAATTACTGGCAGTCAAGTCTCGGTGTTACGCTGAGTCAGCCGTTGCTTAAAAACTTTGGACAGGAAAATACCGAAGTCAATATCAGGGTTTCCCGTCTTTCAAAATTTGCCTCGCTGGAACGCTTCAACAGCAAGCTGCTGGATGTTGTTGCCCAGACCAGGAATGAGTATTTCAAGCTTTACAACCTGCGGGAACAGCTGGAGGTCAAGAAGGTCTCTCTGGCACTGGCTCGCAAGATCCTTGCTGAAACCAAAGCCAGGGTTGCGGCCGGAGTGCTTCCAGCCATGGAAATACTTAATGCAGAATTCGGTGCTGTTTCCCGTGAAAAGGACCTGATTGACGCAGAAAAGGCGGTCATTGACCAGGTTGATGTACTCCGTTTGCTGCTGCAACTGGAGGGGGCAGGGGACATAGTAACCAGCGATCTCCCCCGGAAGGACAGTTATCAGGTCAGCGAAAGCGAATCCCTCAAGCACGCCTTGAACCGCCCCGATATCAAGGAACAGAAACGTAGCCTGGAAATTGCCGAATTGCAGACCCGTGTATTCAACAATCGGATCAAGCCGGATCTTGCATTGATAGCAGGTGCATCGCTGACCGGTCTTGACCGGTCATATTCCCGCAACCTGGAAAAGGTCGGGTCTTTCGATAGCCCGGTCTGGAACATCGGACTCAATTTGTCCTACCCGCTTGGCAACAATGCCGCCGAGAATGATTACCGCAAAAGCAGGCTCAAAACAGAACAGACCGCTTTGCAGATCAGAAGCCTTGAGGAAAGCGTTGCAAATGACGTGAAGAACGCCATTCGCACCATCGGCAGCAGCTACAAGCAGATCGAGGTGACCGAGCGGGGCAGGGCTTTTGCCGAGGAGCGGCTGCGCGCCTTTGTTCGCAAGAATGAAGTCGGGTTGGCAACAACCAAGGACGTGCTGGATGTGGAAAATGATCTGGCAACAGCCAAGAGCAACCAGATCACGGCGGTTGTAAGCTACGCCAATGCCGTTACCCGCCTGTGGCAGGTGACCGGAGAACTGCTTGAAAGGGAAGGCATCCGGGTCGTCGAAGGTGATGCGGACAAGCTTTACACTAATATTCGCTGATGCTGAGAATCGGTCGTATTCAATATGCCAACTGCACCCCCATTTTTCAGGCCTTGGGCGAACTGAACCTGTCCGGGGATGACTATCAGTTTGTGGGAGGAGTGCCAGCCTATCTTAACGGTCGCTTGGCGGATGGTCAAATAGACGTTTGCCCCTCTTCTTCGATCGAGTATGCCTACCATTCTGAGCGCTACCTGATCATTCCGGATCTTTCCATCAGCAGCTGCGGGCCGGTTGAGAGCGTGCTCCTGTTTTCGGCTGTTCCCATTGAAAAACTGGATGGCAAAACCGTGCAGCTCAGCTCCGAATCGGCCACCTCAGTAAATTTGCTGAAGATTTTGCTTAAATTGCGTTTTGGCTGTGAATGTGCCTTTCGCGTCACCAGTCTGAATCTGGAAAGCGCCCTTGAGCAGACCCCGGCGCTGCTGCTGATCGGAGACCCGGCCTTGAGGGCGGTTCTGAGCAAACCTCAGCTATATGTCTATGACCTGGGTGAGATCTGGTACCAGTGGACCGGCAAGCCGTTTGTATTTGCGCTCTGGCTTGCTTCCAGGGAAGCCGCCTTACGGGAGTGTGCGGGCATGTTCGATTTCGTCAGGCACCTTCGGCTGGCAAAACAGTACGCCCTGCAGCATCTGGAACAAATTGCCGATACTTCGCCGGATGCCGTCTGGATGGGGCGCGAGCGGCTTTTGTCCTACTGGAGACACAGCATTTCATACGATCTGACAGAGGATCACCTTGACGGGTTAAGGCGTTTCTTCAGGCATGCGGCTGAGTTGGGGCTGATCGACGCAGCACCGGAACTGGCTATGCTGAAGGAGGGGTAGGGGGGCGGGAGCTTTCTTTTAGTAGTTATGGCTACTGCGGTCAGGGCAGTCTTGTCTTTTTCTGGCGGATGTAGTCCTTGAGGATGTCGGCGTGATCAAAACAGAGCAACTCTGGCAGGTTGTCCAGGGAGAAGATGGCCAGACTGGCGGCATCATCCGCTGCCTTGGGTGCTCCTTCGCCAGTTGCCGAATAAACCGTTGAAATTGTATGCATGCGTGCATCGCGCTTCGGGTCCGAATAGCAGCCCACCAGTCTCAGGTTTGAAATCTCCAGCGATGTTTCTTCCAAGGCTTCCCGCTTTGCAGCATTTTCAAGGCTCTCTCCATAATCCACAAAACCACCCGGCAGTGCCCAGCCGTAGGGCGGGTTTTTGCGCTCGATCAGCACGATGCCACCGTTGATTTCGATGATGATGTCTACCGTGGGAAAGGGGTTGCGGTAGTTTTTTACCACAGCGCCGCATGAACGGCAGTTGAGAGTGTCGTAGGGCATGGCTCACCTCGTAGGCATAAAAAAAAGGGGGGATGGTCTCCCCCCTTGCTTTGACAGGCTGTTGTTGCGGTTTATTTCTTTTTCTTGGCGCCGGAAGCCTTCTTGGACGCCTTGAGCGGGTTCATCTTGGTGTCTTCGACCTTGATCTCGATCTTGACGTGTGAGGCGAAGTTGCAGATTCCGTTGCTCCATTTTTTTACTGGGGCGGGATAGGCGTTGCATACTTGACCGATGGTGCCGGTAACAATGCGGTCACATCCCTCACAATTTTCTACGATCGTCTGGCATGAGCCATTCGTAAAAATACAACCCTGCTTTCCCCAAAAGGTACACTCGATACCTGGAAGTACTGTCTGACACTGCATGCTTCTTCCTCCTGAAAAATGTGCTAAACTGAAAGTTAAATGTAACAAGTATGGGCTAAAAAAGTCAACAGGAAAAATCCTTTATTTATACGGCTGTTTGACTTGACTGGCGGGCATTACTGTACTAATCTAATACGACTAAAGCTGTCTTATATTCACGAGGATGGGGGCGAAGCCCCCAATAGACTTCGGAATGTCCAACTGGCACGGTTTTCTCTGCGAAGATTTTACCTTCGAGAACGTCAGGGTCGTGATTCAGGCTATTGCAGATCACCTTGCCGGTTTATCACCCGCCGCGTCAATATCAAGCTGTAGCCGGAACTGGAAAATGCCTGAGCCGCCAAAAAACAATGCCGTGCCGGGGGAGATTGACGGGACAAAGGTCAAGGAAATCATCCGGATTGACGGAACCAAGCTGCTGATGCAGGATGGCAGCTGGATGCAGTTCCGCAAGTCGGCAACTTAACCGGTTGTAAGATTATATGGCGAAGCGGCCAATGATGCCTGCCTGTCACAGGTGCTGGAAGCGGGACGAAAATTTATTTTAAACTAAAAAATACGGAGGAAGCAACTCATGTGGGATTATACGCCGATCGTCAAGGACCATTTTTTGAACCCGCGCAACGTCGGGGACATACCCGATGCGGATGCGGTCGGGGAAGTCGGCAGCCTGGCTTGCGGAGACGCGCTCAAGCTGTACCTCAAACTGGATGAGAACAAGGATAAAATCGTTGACGCCAAGTTCCAGACCTTTGGCTGCGCCAGTGCCATAGCATCCTCGTCGGCCCTGACCGAGATGGTCAAGGGCAAAAGCCTGGACGAGGCACTGGCCATCAGCAACCAGGATATCGCCGATTTTCTGGGCGGCCTGCCTGAAGAGAAGATGCACTGCTCGGTGATGGGACAGGAAGCGCTGGAAGTGGCTATTGCCAAATACAGGGGCCATGAGGCTCCGGTGCATGCCCATGACCATGACCATGGTCCGGCCTATCCTGACCAGGAGGGGACCGTTGTCTGCAAATGTTTCGGCATTACCGATCTGTTCCTCAAGAAGGTGATTGAGACCAACAAGCTGACCACAGCCGAACAGGTGACCCATTTTACCAAGGCTGGCGGCGGGTGCGGCGGCTGTATTCCCAAAATCAAGGAACTGATTGCCGAGGTGATGGGGCAACAGTCCGAAGAACCGCGCAAGCGCCCTGAAAAGCTCTCCAACCTGAAGAAGATGCAGATGATCCAGGAAGTGCTGGAAAAGGATATCCGCCCCCTGCTGTGGGCCGACGGCGGCGACCTGGAGTTGGTCGACATCGACGGTGCCAAGGTGCAGGTTGCTTTCCGCAAGGCCTGTGCCGGTTGCGCCTCATCCGGATATACCGCCCGCATGGTCGAGCAGAAGCTTCGCGAGCTGGTAGCCGAGGACATCGTGGTTGAGGAGGTTGCCGGGTGAAAGAGATCTATCTGGACAATAACGCCACTACCAAGGTGGATGAAGCGGTTTTTGAGGAGATGCGCCCCTACTTCTGCGAACTCTACGGCAACCCGAGCTCCATGCACTTCTTCGGCGGTCAGGTTCAGGGCAAGGTCACCGAGGCGCGCAACCGAGTGGCTGCCCTCTTGGGGGCTTCTCCGGACGAGATCATCTTCACCGCCTGTGGCACGGAAAGCGATAATGCCGCCATCCGCTCGGCCCTGGAGATTCTTCCGGAACGACGCCATGTTATCACCTCGCGCGTTGAGCATCCCGCAGTGCTGACCCAGTGTCGTAACCTGACCCAGAAGGGCTATCGCGTCACCGAGATCGGCGTGGACGAGGCCGGCCGGCTGGACATGGCAGAGCTGAAGGCTGCTGTGGATGATGATACCGCCATCGTTTCACTGATGTGGGCCAATAACGAGACCGGCGTGATATTCCCGGTTGAGGAGGCGGCGGCCATCGCCAAGGCCAAAGGCGCGCTGTTCCACACCGATGCCGTACAGGCGGTCGGAAAGATTCCGATCAATATGGACAACTCCGTTATTGACATGTTGTCCCTTTCCGGCCACAAGCTGCATGCCCCCAAGGGGATCGGCGTACTCTACCTTCGGCGCGGCACCCCGTTCCGCCCATTTCTGGTGGGTGGACATCAGGAAAAAAGCCGCCGGGCCGGAACGGAGAATGCCGCTGCCATCATTGCCCTGGGCAAGGCCTGTGAATTGGCGCAGAACTTCATGGAGCAGGAAAATACCCAGGTCAAGGCCATGCGTGATAGGCTGCAGGACTCGCTGATGGCGTCCATACCCCATGCCCGCATCAACGGCGGCGGGGCCGAGCGCCTGCCCAACACCGCCTCGATCGCCTTCGAGTTTGTAGAAGGGGAGTCGATTTTGCTGTACCTTTCGGAATTGGGAGTCTGTGCCTCCTCGGGCAGTGCCTGTACCTCCGGTTCTCTGGAGCCGTCCCACGTGCTGCGCGCCATGGGGGTGCCGTTCACCTGTGCCCACGGTTCCATCCGTTTTTCACTTTCGCGTTATACCACTGACGAAGAGATCGACCTCGTCATCCGTGAACTGCCGTCGATTGTCGAGCGGTTGCGTCTGATGTCTCCCTTTGGCAGGGAGTTCCTCAAGGGCAAGGCTTAGCAGGGAGCTGCTATTGATAGGCAGGAAAACAGGGGCGTCCGGATGGTCGCCCTTTGTTTTTACTGGAGAAACCGTTAAAATGCGTTAAAATGCCTGCAGCCGCAATCAGTCACACTGGAGGGAGCCGCTAATCATGGAAATCAAAGTGCCGGATGTTGGTGAATCAGTGCATGAGGCATTACTGGCCAAGTGGTTTAAACATAACGGAGATGCCGTCCGTAAAGACGACCTGCTCTGCGAACTTGAAACCGACAAGATCACGCTTGATCTCAATGCGGATCAGGACGGCATCCTGACGGTTCAGGTGGCGGAGGGGCAGACGATCAAGATCGGCACGGTGATCGGGACCATCAGCGACCGCTCCGGTGAGGTTCAGCCTCCGCAGCCAGCCGCAGCGGCTGCCAACAGTTATCCGGTGCACCTCGAGCAGGAGATCAGGGCCGCGGTCTCCACACCGGCAGCGCGGCGCGAAATGCGGGAAGGGGGCATCGCTCCCGACTCAGTCACCGGAACAGGGAAGGGGGGCAGGATTACGCTGGATGAC
>DBMM01000126.1:0-545 GCA_002298925.1 Geobacter sp. UBA698
GTTCACTGCGGCATCAACCTCTACACCATCGAGCGCCTGCGCAAACAGGGCTACCGTTACGGCGGCCTGGTCAGCAAGGGCGGCGTCAGCATGGTGGCCTGGATGATCGCCAATCAGAAGGAAAACCCGCTCTATGAAAAATTCGACCGCGTGGTTTCCATCCTCAAAAAATACGATACTGTTCTCTCGCTGGGCAACGGCCTGCGCGCCGGCGCTATCCATGACTCTTCCGACCGCGCCCAGATCCAGGAACTGCTCATCAACTGCGAACTGGCCGAAATCGGCCGTGACATGGGCTGCCAGATGCTGGTGGAAGGCCCCGGCCATGTGCCTCTGGACGAGATCCAGGGCAACATCCAGCTCCAGAAACGCATGAGCGGCGATGCCCCCTACTACATGCTCGGCCCCATCGCTACTGATGTGGCTCCCGGCTACGACCACATCACCGCCGCCATCGGTGCAGCACAGTCCAGCCGCTTCGGCGCCGACCTGATCTGCTACATCACCCCTGCCGAGCACCTGGCCCTGCCCAACGAAGAAGATGT
>DBMM01000126.1:578-3701 GCA_002298925.1 Geobacter sp. UBA698
GCCCGCCGCGACCTGAACTGGCAGAAGCAATTCGAACTGGCCCTCTTCCCGGAAGATGCCCAGGCCATTCGCGCCAGCCGCACCCCCGAAGATGAGAACACCTGCACCATGTGCGGCGACTTCTGCGCCTCGCGCGGAGCAGGCAAGCTGTTTGCCGCTGACCTGAAGGGTGACAAGATTTAGTACTAGTAAGCTGTACTCTATGGTGAACAATAACCCGGCCCGGCTCTTTTCTGCCGCGCCGGGTTTTCTTTATGACGTTTCATTGGGCATTTCCTCCCTTCTGAGAAATCACCTTCGAACGTGAATAAAAAAACGGCAATAAACACCTCAACCCCGCATGGACCCAGCCTGAAAAATGTGCTATGACAATCTGTGACAGACATCATCCCAAACAGATATGAGGAGAAACCCACGGTGCAAACACTGACGGGAGCTGAAATAATGGTCAAAAGCCTGGAGGATCTGGGAGTCACCCGGATCTTCGGGTACACGGGAGCCGCTATTCTCCCGGTTTTCCATGCCTTGGGGCAGAGCCCCCTGGCCATCAACGTCAATGCCAATGAGCAGTCCTGCGCATTCAGTGCGGCTGGCTATTCGCGGTCAAGCGACCAGGTGGGCGTTGCGGTGGTCACGTCCGGGCCGGCCATCACTAACACCCTGACCGCTGTTGCCGATTCTTTTGCCGATTCTATTCCCCTGCTGGTCTTTGCCGGCCAGGTTCAACAGAGCAGGCTCGATACTGACGAGTTTCAACATATCAACGTCAAGGACGTCTTTGCCAGGGCCGCCAAAAAAGTCGTTCTGATCAACGACAGCACCGACATCGAGGATGCGGTTAAGGATGCCTACTTTTTCGCCAAGGCAGGCAAGCCGGGGCCGGTGGTAATCGATTTTCCCCTGGACTCCCAGCGTAAAACCGGCATTTATCATGGAATCGATATCGAACGATACCGCTATAAATACGATCAAGAGTCCCATCTCGGCTACAAGCAATGCCGTCTGTTCTTCGAGCTGCTGCAGCAGGCTAAACGCCCGTTGCTGTATATCGGCGGCGGACTCAATTCCCGTGCGGCCAGCAATAAAATTCGCGAATTCAACCGCATGTTCAACATCCCCTCCATCAACAGCCTGATGGGCAAGGGCATCCTGGACGAATCGCTCGAAACATCCCTCGGCATGCTCGGCATGTTTGGCACCCCCTATGCCAACATGGCCATCCAGAGAACGGACCTGTTCGTTGCCTTTGGTGTGCGCTGGAATGACCGTGTTGTCCAAAAGGTGGGCGAATCCGGCCTGAATGCCGAGATTGCCTATATCGATATCAACGCGGAAAAAATGCAGGAAGTCAGGGTTACCCGAAACCCCAAATTCTCGTTCATCGGCGACGCACGCATCGTACTGCAGGACCTGGTGGATTATGCGCGTGAACATCAGATCACGCTGAGCATCGAGGAATGGCAGCAGGAAGCGGCAACCCTGAAACGTAATTTCCCGCTCGAATGCAATCGCGAAGCCCGGATGATCCAGACCGCCGAAGTCATGGACCTGCTGTCGCACAGACTGACCGACAGGACCATCATCACCACCGGCGTCGGCAATCACCAGATGCTGGCCGCCCAGTATCTCAAGACCGCCCAGCCGCGCTCCTTTCTGACTTCCGGCGCTTTCGGCACCATGGGTTTTTCTCTTCCCTGTTCGATCGGAGCACACTTCGCCAACCCCGAAGCACAAATCATCGCCATCGACGGCGACAGCAGCATCAAGATGAACATGGGGGAACTACACACCATCGGTTCCCTCGGTATTCCGATCAAAGTGCTTCTGATCAACAACCATGCAGACGGCATGGTCAGATCAATCCAGGACACGCTCTACAACAAGCAATACACCGCCTCAGAGCGCGACTTTGACGCCAACTTCGCCCATATCGCCCGGGAATGCGGTTTCGAGTGGTGCCGCAAAATACGCAGCCGCCCCTATCTTGAAGACGCTCTGGACGCCTTTCTGGAAGCAGAAGGCCCCTGCTTCCTGGAAATCGTGACTGACCGGGAAGAAGCTGTGTATCCGCTGATTCCCCAAGGTAAGGGATACAATGACATGATCCTTGGCCCGTATATCAAAAACCGGGGAGACGTATGACCCCTGCCACCCGTATTCATCTCATCCGTCATGGCCAGGTGGTGGGATACGACCAGCCGCGCTACAACGGCCAGACCGATGTGGCCCTGACTGACCTGGGAATCGAGCAGTATCACCGCCTCAAAGCTCGCTTGGCAACAACACGGATTTCCGCCTGCTATACCAGCGATCTCTCACGCTGCGTGATCGGGGCGGACATTATCTGTGCCCAATTCGGCATAGAGCCGGTAAAGCGCAGCCAACTGCGGGAGCTGAATATCGGAATCTGGGAAGGAATGACCTGGGAAGAGATCTCGCAACGCTGGCCCAATGAATGGCAGGCTAGGCTGGCCGATCTGGTCAACTACCGGGTACCGGAAGGAGAAAACCTGCTGGATGTGGAAGCCCGCGTCATGCCGGTCATAACCGAGATTGTTGAGCGACACCAAGGGCAGGAAGTTCTGGTGGTGGGCCACGGCGGCGTCAACCGCATTATCTTGCTCAATGCCATTGGCGCCCCCCTGGCCAGAATGTTCAACATAGAACAGAATTTCGGGTGTCATAACATCATCGACTACTATGCGGACGGTTATACCACGGTAAAGCTCCTCAACGGACTGACAGATTAACGTGGAGTGCCGGAATCTTTCGATTTTCATGAGGTACATGCCCTATGAGATCACGAGGACCGAAAACTGTAATCCTACCCAGCGCCGAAGAGGCCAACGCTCTCATAAAGAAAATGCGGGGCGCGGTGGAGAGTAATGAAAATTACCGCACTAAATCCCTGAGAATCCACGGCCCGGTCTGCGCCAAGTGCGGCCGCAGCTTCGACGCCGCCCACCTTGACCAGTTAACTGTTCATCACAAAGACGGCAACCACAACAACAACCCGCCCGACGGCAGCAACTGGGAGAATCTCTGCATCCACTGCCACGACGATGAGCATTCGCGCGACATCCTGGGAGATTATCTCAGCAAGACGAAATAATTATCCTTTGA
>DBMM01000036.1 GCA_002298925.1 Geobacter sp. UBA698
GCGCTGCTGCTGCCGGCCGGAATCGTTATGCTGGCAGGGACTGTGGCCGCTGCTGTGTTATTGCTGCTGAGCGATACAACCGCTCCGCCGGTCGGCGCCGGACCGCTCAGGGTTGCCGTTCCCTGGGAAGCCGTTCCGCCGGTGACACTGGTTGGATTCAGCGACAGTGAACTTAAAGTCATTGTCGCTGAAGTATTAACCACTACGATATTTTCCACTGACATTGCATAAGGATTTGTATTTGTCCATAAATCAGCACTGATTCCCCCACTCAAATAGGGTGCCAGGGAATCGTAGTTATTGTCTGTCACGTCAATCATCGCAGTTCCATCGTAATAAACCTGGATCCGGCTGCCATTAAAGGCCATCTTGAGTGTATGCCAGCCTGTCCCGACGCTGGGAAGGCTGACCTGTTGCATCGCTGTCCAATTCCAGGTCGTCCAGTCACGGAACTTGACCAGTCTCAACATGTTGCCGCCAGCCGCCGATCCGTCCGGATAGATCCATGCACTGTATCGAGCACCGTTTAAAGGATTTACACGACCACCGAGTCCACCGCCGAATGCTCCGGCTGGAAACTGAATTCGTCCCTCCACCGTATAGTCGGTCCAGAGGGGAATGGTGGAAGTGTAGATGGAGGCGTATGTCGAAGGCGTACTCGACCCTTGCATAACTCCATTTGTTACAGTCCATGTCCCCAGCGCGTTGACCCACGGAGACAAAGGATCCGGTGCATTGGGACTTCGCGTAAAGTCATCCGAGAACAGTACTCCGCTGGTCGATGTAACGGTAATGGTCACGGTGGCAATGTTGCTGTTTGTTGTCCCGTTGTTGGCCAGGTAGGTGAATTTGTCGCTCCCTACATAGTTGGCGATCGGTGTATAGGAGAAAGATCCATCGGTATTAAGCGCGAGGGTGCCATGGGAGGGGCCATTTACCAGCTGAGCCGTCAAGAGCGCTGTCGCGGGATCTGTATCGTTACTCAAAACACCAGGGGCAGTTTGATTTAAAGCTGTATTTGTGGTTGTACTGTAGGCATCATTTACCGCTACGGGGGGCGGGGTGATAGCTTGCAGCGAGTATTGCACCGTAGCGTTTGTCGTTGTAGATCCTACCCGAATCTTTACACCATAGTTGGTGGTTCGATATTGCGACGTGGTAGCTGGTGTGCCGTTAAGAAATACACTCATGTTGCCGATGGCTTGGCCAGAAATATTTGGGAGAGCCAGCTCAATGGCCGTGTCAGTATCTGTTGCACCGGAGACAGAAGCTGTAACAAGGTAAGTGTTGCCCGTCTTACTGATAGTTGGAGTAACAAGGACATTGGAGCGTGAAAGCCACCAGTCACGAATTCCCACGGCATTGGTCGACCACAATCTGGGCTTAGACATGCTGTATGTCACGTACTCTTGTTCCAGTGCGCCATCATTTGATAGGTAGTGGCCGTAGTTGTTGAGCAACAATCCGCCATTGTCATGGAAGAAATCAACCGATGCTCTTATGGAATCGAAAGTGTGACCCATGTCGATGGCTGAAGGAATTGAACTGTTAACATACCAATCGCTTGTTGGCATCGAAATGTGAGAAAAAAGCTTGCCAGGTACGTTATACGAAAGCGTAAAATGTGGGTACGGTCCGATCTTTTCTTCGCCCGCAGTTATCGAGCCTAGTTGCTGCAAGATGTCCTTGGAATCTTCACGAGTGGCATTGAAATATGGTGCTACAAAAGTCCTGGGGCAGGTTCTGGACGCTCCGCAGCCGGCCCGGCCATTGTCGAACCCTGCCAGCCATCCTTCAATATCCTGAAAAGAAGCCAGGATAGAAGCGGATGCATATGCCTTGCCGTTTGCGTAACCCGCTGGATTCAGGTCCAGCACTTCGTCCGGTCCCCAATGCCAGTAGTGATAATCAGAAGGCTGTACCAGAGGATTGCCAAGACCTCCGTTGTGCGATCCGATTGTAGCCCCATACAGCGACACAGCATTCCGCAAGCCCGAAATAATGGCGTTTTTATCCGCACCCGTATAAGTGCGAAGGGCACCTGTAGAAAAATAATAATCACCCACGGCCCCCAGTGAGCGTTCAAACTGGGCCGAGGATTCAATACCTTTTATTCGATCTATATACACTTCTAAATCGTGACGGATAAGTAAAGCCGCGTCATAAGGATATCGCCAGGGGCTAAGCTTTACGATCGGAACTCCAAGGGACTCGAAGGCCCACTCGATGGCCTTGCGATAGATGAAATAGGCATGGGTGCTGGGGGCAGTGATTCCATGGCCGATGATCGGTTGCATTGCTCCGTGGTAGATAAACTGTCCTTGCCCGTAATTCCTGGACACCAGAAGCGGGCCTGAATCGCCATTTGCAACAACCGTAGCACCACTGGCGATGACCGTCCAAGTCCAGCTCGGGTGCGAAGGGGCGCTGGTTGGAATAATCCCCCAGGGAATCTCGTCTGCAGTTATCGGCCCGTTCCAGGTGAGTGTGCCATCTGGGATATGAGCTACCAGTCGATGATTAAAAGCTTTGGTGAAATGAAGGTTCTGATTCCAGTTCCAATTGTTGGAAGCGGTCAGGGTGGCATTGGCCATGTGCAGTCCCATTTCTGAGGCCAAGGCAAAATCACCACGGTTGGTGCCATCCGGATAACGTGTGAAGGCGGACGAACCGGCGAACAGGAATCCTCCTGCATTGACATAATCACGGAGCGGTGAAATCTCGTTGTCGGCAATCGCTTCAGAGGCCAGGCTGATCAGAATTGGGTAGCGCGGCGAACCATCCGGGTTACGCAATTTGCCCGCTGCGATATCGCTATCGCTTACCACTACAAATGGTGTGCCATCCGAACGAAGCGCCTCTTTTAATGATTCATTGGCAACAAAATAGTGCCAGGAAGTGTACCACCACTGCTTGCCGGTAGTTCCCGGCCCTGTGGGGGTTGGTGGGACAGCAGGGGTAGTTTCGAGTGCTTGGGTAAACTCGGAGACGTGGATGGCTACGAAAGGCTCGGGAGGTTGTAGGGCAATCGCTAGCTGTGGAACAGCTGAAAATCCCATGACGAGGAAACTCAGCATTACCATGGAGAGTTGCAAGATATCCTTACGGAGCCGAAAAGTTGATTCTTTCATAGCCCGGTCCCTCCTGGTAAAGCAATTGTGATCTAACGAATCAGGTTAGACCCCATCAAACTGCAAATCCTTCAAAAACCATACTCTTTGTGGTTTCGTTTGCAGCATATCCCGACAACCTCTTCTTGACCTCGGGACCATATTGAACCGCAAGCCTGGTGATCTGACAGATTTTGCTGATCTCATCCGGACCTACAGCAGTACCGGTAGGAAAGGAAAGCACACGTTTTACAAGTCTCTCGGTTTCTGGCAACATCAGACCTGCGTTGGGAAAGTAGGAACGATAGGGTTCCATCCTGTGACAGCCCGGGTAGAAGTAACGCCGGGCCAGAATATTTTCAGCGCGGAGAATATCAACTAACTGATCTCTGTTCACGTGTGTAACAGATTCGTCAATTTCAAGGAGGATATACTGATAATTGCACTTCTCCTTCTGGTCGTAATTGATGAGGCTGATTCCGGCCAGGCTATCAAGTCCTCGCTGATAGGACTTATAATTTTCATAATTTACTGCGATAAAATCAGCCATGCTTTCGAGATTAGTCAATCCCATCAGTGCCGACATTTCATTCATCTTTCCATTTGTCCCGATATAGATGACGTTGTCATATCCCGAGAATCCAAAATTTTTCATTAAGCGGATCTTTGCGGCCAGGGCGTCGTCATTTGTAACTATTGCTCCTCCCTCACAACTGTTGAAAAATTTTGTTGGATGGAAGCTAAAAACCTCTGCGTTTCCGAAGCTGCCGAGCATCCTGCCTTTGTAAGAACAGCCAAAACCGTGGGCTGCATCAAACAGTAGTTTCAGGTGATGAGTGTCTGCGATTTTTTCCAATGCCACGATATCGCAGGGACGCCCCCAGAGATGCACTCCTATGATTCCGGTGGTACGAGGTGTGATCATCTTTTCGATGCAGGCCGGATCAATCGTGTGGGTTTTGGGGTCAATATCGCAGAATACCGGGGTAATCTCCTGCCATTGCAGGGCATGGGCGGTGGCAACAAAGGTGAAGGAAGGTAGGATGACCTCACCTTTTAACTCCAGCGAACGGATGGCAATCTCAAGGGCAACGGTGCCGTTGCACATGGCAATGCAGTGCTTTACCCCGATCAATTCGGAAATTCGCTGTTCCAATTCCTGAACATAAGGCCCATTGTTGCTGAGCCATTTTCTATCCAGCATGTCATTGATGCGCTCAAACAATCGCTCCCGGTCCCCAAGATTGGGACGTCCAACATGAAGTGGTTCCTGGAAGGAAGGAGTACCGCCGAATACAGTCAGATCATCAATATTCTCTTTCATTTCATACCTCCGACGACCAGAGGATCTCAGTCTGTTGCGGGCTGCATCCATTGGGCAAGGACCCGTTCGCGTCCGGTGCCCTCAGAAGACAGGGTCTTAGCAAGCTCCGATTCGATGGCCGCCTGCGCTTCCCGGCCACGCAAGTACAGTTCCCAGGCCGGAGTTCCATGGAACGTATTTAAGGTGCCCATCGCCTTGGCCAAGGAGAGGCTGTCCACCATCTCATCGAATTTTGCGATCTCTCGCTGGTGAGTTTCGTACGACTTGGTGCCAAGCACCTTTTGCAAGGGTTCATAATCGCTGTACTCGCCAGGGCGATGGTTCTCAACACCGGTTGGTGCCGGATCAAACATGCAGAAGAGCGTTACATGCCCATCTGCGATGTAGACCTCATGCTTGTTGCGAAAGAATTGGGGGGTCAGAGTCGTTTCATCGATATGGCACTCCTCTTCGGGGCTCCCGGCAGCCTCGTTTAAGTGGTAGGTTGAGTCGCCGTCGAGGGTTAACCATGGTCCCCAGAGCTGCTGTGTTTTCTTATAGGGATGCCGGGACATGCGCACGCGGGCAATTCCGGCCACATCGTAGCAGACATTGAATTCCGTTCTGGAGTTGTAGGACATTTTGAACACCGGTTCCCCGTCCTCGTTTGGGGGAAGTCCGGCAACATCGAACATCGTTGTCCGAAACCAGGAAACTGGATTACCGGATTTGGACAAAAGGATCGGGTCATGGTGCAGGAAGATCCGGCGACTCAGGTACTGGGGGGTAAACGCCCAGCGAAGCGCCTGGGATCCGGAAGCGCACGCCGCGAGAAATTTCTCGTCGCGCAGCAGCAGGCGCTTGCCGCGTGCCTGCGAATCAGAAACACTCGATACGTGCAAAAAATCGGTTCCAGGATCCGCTTCAAGAACAGCATCAATGCCTGGCGGCAGATAGAGGTGGACACCTGACTCCAAATGTAAGGGGCTTTTCTTGTCAGCAGCAAGCAACAGTCTTCCGCTTCCGCGAAGAACACTGATAATGTGACCTACGTCCGATTTTAGTGCGAGGCTGCCTGCAGCGTTGAACCGAAGTCGGTCTACATCCAATCCTTCCGGATGTGTCTCGTGACTCAGAATCCTGGCTCTATCGAACAGTTCTCCAGATTCGCGGCGCCAGTTGTTTTTGATAAGTTTCTGCACGGTCTCAACCTCCTTGTGTCTGTCCAAAACATGACAGCATGGGTAAGTCAAATTTTGTCAAACATGCATTGCTACGTTACTGGTCAGAAGAATAAAAACCTGTTACTTCTAGATCTTTCAGCTTGTTTCTGTCGACTTTTCCCGACGAAGTTATGGGCAAAGAATCGCAAAACCTGACAGTCTCAGGAATCATGTACTTCGGAAGTTTTTTGGAACAATAGTTTAAAATATCTTCATGCTTAATGTTACCAGGTTTTGAAGGAACCACAACAGCAGCAATCCTGTTGCCGATGAGCTCATCCGGAATTGGAATAACAACTGCATTCTTGATTTCCGGGTGATTGCACAGAACTGTTTCGATCTCTCCGATCTCGATCC
>DBMM01000067.1:0-830 GCA_002298925.1 Geobacter sp. UBA698
GCGTCCTTGTGGGGAACCGCCTCGCGGGAAAATTCCAGCAACTGTTTGACTATATTGGCGCAGCGGCGGGTTTCGGAAATGACCTTATCCAGGTCTTGTCTGAGCTGCGGATTGAGACGCTTGTCCTGCTCCAGGAGCGAGGCATACAGCAGAATGCCGGTCAACGGGTTGTTGATTTCATGAGCAATACCAGCCACCAAGTTGCCCAGCGAAGCCAGTTTTTCCGAGCGATGCAACTGCGCCTGCATAAGTTGGATTTCCCGGCTGCGCTCTTCCACTTTTTGTTCCAGGCTGATGGTCCATTGATTGATTTCCTCGCTGGCCTTCAAGAGATTTTCCGTCATCTGGTTGAATGCGACGGCAAGTTCTCCCAATTCGTCCTTTGAGGTTGACGTGATTCGCGCCTCCAGATTGCCCGAGGCGACCTGGGCCGTGTGCCGCATCAGGTGCTGAACCGGCCGGTTGACCAGACGCCGCATCAGAAAGGTTATCAGCATGCCGATCAACAGCAGAAGCAGGCAGGTCATGACGATAAACTGCAGACGGTACTCATTGGCTTTCTTGCGCAGGCTCTCCAGAGAGATGGAGATGTCCAGCACGCCCAGGACCGTGTCTTCCTTGCGGTGAAAATGGCACGCTTCGGTTGAACAGACCGGCTGGTTGTAGATTGCCTTGGTGAACCCCAGCACCTCCTTGCCATCATCCGTCCAGTAGATCCTGCTCTGGCTTTTACTGTCAGGCGGTTGGCGTTGGCTGGTGGAGATCAGATCCATGATAGTGCGCTCGGCGGATTTATTGATGGGCCTGCCGACTTCGTTGCCGATGTTGGA
>DBMM01000067.1:936-2562 GCA_002298925.1 Geobacter sp. UBA698
TCGGCTGCCTGATCGGCGTTGGTGGCCGCATACTCGATCATCACGTTGCGGAAATTTCTCAGATTGATGTAGTCCAGGACTCCCATGAACCCGATCAGGATCAGGGATATTGCCAGGGTAAGCTTGGTGATAAGGGAAGGACGGAATTGCATGGCGCAATCCTCGTGGTGTTGCGGTGTGTTGTGAACGGGCTGCTCAGACATGGTTGCGCAGCATCAGCTCAGCCGGGTGCGGTGAGAGATAGATCTGCTGTTTCAGGTAAGGCTGATCGTATTTGTTGACGTAATGCTTTAACAGGGTCAGCGGCACGATCAGCGGCGTAAGCCGGTCATGGTACTGGTTGATCACGTCAAGGAGTTCCTCTTTCTCGGCGCGGGTCAGGTCGCGTTTGAAATACCCCATGATGTGCATCAGCACATTGGTCTGCTTCTTGACCGAAGCATGCAGAGCCAATGCCTTCATGAACTGCTCCTCGTAGGTTGCAAAAAGATCCGTCTTCTTCATCTCGACGGCATGCGCCACCAAGACTCCCATCTGACGATACTGTTGGACACTGTGGGACATGATCAACAGTTTGTGCCGGGTGTGAAAATCGACCAGACCGCCGATATCGGGCTTGTCTGCCAAAAAGTCCTTCCAGCGGCGATAACTGAAGACCCGTTCGAGAAAATTCTCGCGGATTGCGGCATCGTTCAATCGGCCTTCTTCTTCCACCGGCAACAGTGGAAAATGCCGTACCACGGCTGCGGCGAACAGTCCGCTGCCTTGTTTGACCGGCATGCCGTTATTGTAGACCTTGACCCGGAAGAGTCCTGAACTGGGGGAATTTTTTTTGAAGATAAAACCGCACAGATCCTCCTGCTCCAGTTCCACAACCTTGGCATTGCAGTAGGCAAGCATCTGACCGGTTTTATCGACACGGCTCCGGGTGGTCATCAGGCGGGGGGCGGCCGGGTCTCCTTCCAGGCGCATTGTTTCCCGGGGTGTGGGCAGCCCGCAGCCTACCTCGGGGCAGACGGATACGAGACGAAAGAATCGTCCCAGCATATCGGTGATGTACGGATCGTGTTTATGGCCGCCATCGTAACGGACCTGCTCACCCAGAAGGCAAGCGCTGACACCGATGGCGAGGGGAGTGGTCATGACACGGAAGCTTGCGCCGTTGCCAGCATTTCGTCGGCGTGGCGGCGGGTTGTGTCGGTGATGACGGCGCCTCCCAGCATGCGGGAGATCTCGTCGATTCGCGCCGGTTTGTCCAGGGGAGTGACGGTGGTGGCTGTCCGGCCGCTTTCGGTGCGTTTTTCCACCTGCAGATGCTGGTCGGCAAAGACCGCCACTTGGGGAAGGTGGGTGATACACAGCACTTGCTGGCGCTGGGCGACTTTCCTGAGTTTCCGGCCCACGGTTTCGGAGGTCGCTCCGCCAATACCGCTGTCAACCTCATCGAACACCAGGGTGGGAACGTCTCCTTCGGGCAGAACCTGTTTGAATGCCAGCATCAGGCGCGACAGTTCGCCTCCTGAAGCGATTTTGGCCAGGGGGCGCGGCGGTTCACCGGCATTGGGAGAAAAGAGCAATTCCACGCGCTCAAAGCCGCTTGGCCGCGTTTCGTTCAGCGGAGTCAGG
>DBMM01000094.1 GCA_002298925.1 Geobacter sp. UBA698
CGAGTCATGGCAATCAGTGTGGCGCGAGGAAGGCCGGGTCAGCTCATCCGGTCAGCCGAAAAGCTCGTCAAAGATGGCCTGGACAGTGGTGATCCGGTCGGCCTTCCAGGCGTTGCTGCCGCAGAAGACCAGGCCGGTCTCCGTATCGCCCCGCTGGGCACGGTCCAGGGCCGAGACAATGCAGAAGCGCTCGCCGGTTTCCTTGTAGGTGCATTTCTTCAGGCATCCCAGGCGGCAGGGGGTGTGATGATCCAGGTCGTACTGGCGGATCTCTTCCTGGTTGGTGATGATGGCGCGACCCGGCAGTCCGGCCGGACTCATGATCAGTCCGATATCCTCCTGGCGGCACTCCAGATACTTCTGCTTGAAGGCGTCATCGGCGTCGCATTCTTCCGTGCAGACAAAACGGCTGCCCATCTGTACGCCGTCGGCCCCTTCCGCCAGGGCATGCTCCAGATCGGCCCGGTCCCAGATGCCGCCGGCGGCGATAATCGGTATCTCCGCGTCGAATTCGTTGCGAAAGAACTCCTTGACCTGGCGGACCGTGGCGTACTGGTCGTATTCGCCGGTACCGATGTGCTCCAGCTTCTCGCCCAGATGGCCGCCGGCCGTATCCGGATCCTCCACCACCACCGCATCCGGCAGCCGGTGAAAGGTCTTGTGCCATTTTTTGGCGATCAGCTGGGCTGCCCGCAGTGACGATACGATCGGAACCAGGGCCACATCCGGCGCATGGGCGGTCAGTTCGGGCAGGTTCATGGGGAGTCCGGCCCCGCAGACGATCACCTTGGCGCCACCCTCAATGGCAGCCTTGACCAGCTGTTCGTAGTCGGACAGGGCCACCATCACATTGACTCCGATGATGCCGTCCGGTGCAATTTCATAGGCCTTGGCCAGTTCGGCCTTGAATGCGGCCGCATCGGCCTGAAAATAGTTTCTGCCATTGTAGAGACCGCTGTTGAGGGCGATTCCCGGTGCAGCCACCAGGCCGACCCCGCCGCATTTGGCAACATGTCCGGCCAGGCTTCCGGCGGATATGCGTACCCCCATGCCCCCCTGGATCAAGGGATAACGGACAAGATGCTTTCCGATTCGAAGCGGCTGTGTCATGGGCTCCTCCTGCTGCACTATCAAGATTCTCCTGCCATACTACCAGCACTCCAGCGGGTTTTAATGTAATAGTTTTGTAAAAGCAGAAGCCGTCAGCCCCCCTTTCCTGATTGACTCACCCGGTTCGATAAGGAATAATGCCGGCGATCGCATCGGCACAAAGGAGCCTGGATGAAGAAGTTTTCCGCACAGATCGCCCTGGTCCTGCTGCTGGCAGGAGTCACTGTCCGGCCGGCGGCGGCGGATGACCCGGCCGTACACATGGCTGAGCAGCACCCCGCCAGCGCCTCCGGCACAATCGCCACCTTCTGGCCGCTGTTCGATTACCGCAGTAGCCCGGCCAGCGGCTACAGCAACCTCTCCATCCTCGGCCCGCTCTTCAAGCGGGAGCATGCGGGCGACAGCACAACAACGGCTATCCGCCCGCTCTTTTTCAGCAGTTCCTCGCCCGATTCGGAGGACAGCGATATCCTCTATCCGCTCGCCTCCACCGGCAGTTCGGAGGGCGACAGCGATACCCAGGTACTCAAGCTCTACCAGAAGCATGTCAGCCGTGCCGGGACCCCCGAAGAAAAGCGGGCTGCCATGCTGTTCCCCTTCTACATCAGCGGCCAATCGGAAAAATACGGCCCCTACAGCTCGTTCTTCCCGTTTTACGGCGACATCTACGAGCGCTTCTGGCGGGATGAGTACCATTTCATCCTGTTTCCGCTCTACGGCCGCACCGTCAGGAAGGGCACCACCTCCAGCAACTATCTGTACCCCTTCTTCAATACCGTCAGCGGTGAAAACGAAAGCGGCTTCCAGTTCTGGCCGCTCTACGGCCAGGCCTCCAAGCGCGGTGTCTATGCCAAGCGCTTTGTGTTGTGGCCCTTCTTCATCAGCGAGCAGCTCGGCCAGGACAGCGACAATCCCACCCGCAACGTCTCGCTGCTGCCGTTCTACTCCTCATCGGAATCACCCCGGCGCACAGCCACTTACGCCCCCTGGCCCTTCTGCGGTGTGGTGCGGGACGGCAGCGGCCAGGTCATCGAGCGGGATTTCCTGTGGCCCATCTGGATGACGGCCCAGGGCAAGGAATCCAGCACGCAGCGTTTCATCCCCTTTTACGCCGAATCCAGGGTCAAGGACAGCAGCAGCAGCTGGATCATGTGGCCGATCTACCACCATGAAAGCATCGATTCGGCCACGTTCCGGCAGGACAAGACCAGCCTGTTGTATTTCCTCTTCAGGCGTTCGGATGAATCCTGGCCCCAGACCGGCAAGGAACGCTCCCGCAGCGCCCTGTGGCCGCTGTATACCTGGAAGCGCGACGAAAACGGCGAGCGGACACTCTCCCTGCTGGCCCCGGTTGAGCCGGTCTTCTCGGCAGATGGGATCGAGCGCAACTGGGCGCCGCTCTGGCGGCTGTTCATCTCGAAGTGGGACGACAAGGGCAACGGGGCCGCCTCACTGCTCTGGAACCTGTTCTGGTACGAGCAGCGCGGCAGCGAGAGCGCCTGGGAGCTCTCTCCGCTGCTCTCCTGGCGCTCGACCAGGGCCGGAACGGAGTTCAGGCTGCTGAAGGGGCTGTTCGGCTATGACGGCACGGCCGGGTCATCATCGCTGAGTATCTTCTGGATACCGTTCGGGGGGGGAAGCAAGTGAATATGTTTCTGGCATTCATAGGGCGCAAGGTGCTGTACCTGTGCCGCATCACCGGCGAGGTGCTGCTGCTATTGTGGGGCACGCTGCGCTCATGCCGCGAGCTCCCCCGCAATACCCCCTCGGTCCTGACCCAGATGGCCATCATTGGTTACGAGACCCTGCCTGTGGCGTCGGTCATGGCCTTTTTCGTCGGCATGGTGCTGGCGCTGCAGACCGGGGTGGAGCTTTCCAAGTACGGCACCCAGGACATCATCGGCAGTATCGTCGGCCTCTCCATGGTGCGCGAGCTGGGGCCGGTCATGACCAGCTTTCTGGTGGCGGGGCGGGCCGGGTCGGCCATGGCGGCCGAGCTGGGGGTCATGACGGTCTACGAAGAGATCGACGCCCTCAAGACCATGGAGATCGACCCGGTGCGCTACCTGGTCATGCCGCGCCTGATCGCGGCCCTGATCTGCGTGCCGATCCTGACCATCTACGCCGATGTGGTCGGCATCGCCGGCGGAGCGATCATCAGCCATCTGCACCCGCGCCTGTTCATCTCCTACGCCACCTACACCGACTCGCTGCGCATGGCGCTCAAATTCAAGGAGGTCACCGTCGGGTTGACCAAGTCCTTTGTCTTCGGCGGCATCATCGCCACCATCTGCTGCTACGTCGGTTTCAAGACCTCGGGCGGAGCCCGGGGGATCGGCATCGCCACCACCCGCGCGGTGGTGCTCTCCTTCATGCTGATCCTGGTGGCGGATTACTTCCTGACGCGGCTGCTGATGTAGCCGCAAACATCCCGGCAGCACACAAAAAGAGGGGCAACTCCCGCTCATGGGAATTGCCCCTCTCTTTTTTCAGCTCAGCCGGCCAGAAACATCTCTTAGCGCATCAGTTCAAACTGCTGATCCTCACAGGTCTCGTCCTTCATTTCGATAAACTTGTTGCAGATCTCGGTCACCATGTTGACGACCCCCTGATAGCCGACCAGCGGGTAACGGTGTTTGTTGACCCGGTCCATAATCGGGAAGCCGAAGCGGAACAGGGGCACCTTGGCGTCGCGAGCGGCAAATTTGCCGTGGCTGTCGCCGATGACGGCATCGACCGGATCGGTCACCAGCAGACTGCGCATATGCCAGAGGTCTTTGTTCATGTGGATTTTGCATCCGTTGCCGTACATTGAACCGTCCAGCAACGCCTGAAGATCTTTCTCAACTTTCTTGGTGCCGCGGCTGCAGAGTATGTGGTGCGGTATGGCGCCCATCTCCAGCAGGAAGGAAACATAGCCCATCAGGTAATCCGGATCACCGTAGACGGCGAACTTCTTGCCGTGCATGTACTGGTGCGAATCGGTCACGGCATCCACGGCACGACCGCGCTCGTTCTTGATCGAAGCCGGAATTTCCTTGCCGAACAGCTCGGCCACTTTCATCAGGAAGGCATCGGTCTTGGCGATACCCATCGGCAGCGGCATGGAAACATGCTTGCCGGAGTAATTGTCCTTGATCCAGCCGAAGGTCTTGGGTGTGGCATAAGGTCCCAAGGTGATGGTGGCCTTGCCGTTGATCGAGTCGGCTGCGTCCTCCAGTTTGGTTCCGCCGGCGTAGATATGGTAACTGCCGTCGCAGGGTGAATCGAAGGTGTCGGAAATGTCGGCCAGAACCGTGACGGGAACACCCATCTCTTTCAAGAGACGCTTGTATTCGCGATAGTCGCCGGTATTGAAGTCGCAGCCCGGGATCAGGTTCAGCTTGCCGGTGCAGCGCCCCTCCACCTGTTTGCCCTCGGTCAGGGTCTGCAGGATCGACACCAGCATGGAGTCATAGCCGTGGATATGGGTGCCGTTGAAGCTGGGTGTGTTGGCATAGGGAGTCGGCAGCTCCGTGGGAACACATTTTTTCTGCTTGGCATTCTTGATGAATGCGGTCAGGTCGTCGCCGATAACCTCCGGCATGCAGGAGGTAAAGACTGCAATCATCTTGGGTTTGTAGATGGCGTAGGCATTCTCCATGCCCTCATGTAGGTTGTTCTGTCCACCGAACACCGCGCCGTCCTCGGTCATGGCATCGGATACGGCCGGAGCCGGCTCACGGAAGTGACGGTTAAGGGTCGAGCGGTAGTAGGAAGCACAACCCTGTGAGCCATGCACGAAGGGGAGGGTGCCTTCAAAACCGTGGGCGGCCAGCTGTGCGCCCAGCGGCTGACAGGCATGGGCCGGGTTGATCACCAGCGCCTGACGGGCAAAGTTTTTCTCTTTGTACTCTTCGGTATTGATCCAGTTCTTGACCCGCTCAATCTCTTCCGGTGGGGTCTCGACAATCTTTTTAACTTCAAGGTTTAGTAGGTTTGACATGGTGTACTCCTTTTGGGCCGGAAACTCATCCGTTACACAGCCTCGATTTTGATATAACCCCTCCCGGCCTCCCCTTGTCAGGGGAGGAGTAAGGGCTTAAACCTCCCCCCTGACAAGGGGGGATTGAGGGGGGTTAGAACGGCGCTTTGACCAGATTCCAGGTCGGGCTGTTGATCGCCATATCTATATCCCGGGCAAAAACCTCGAAGCCCTTGTAACCGTGGTAAGGACCGGAATAATCCCAGCTGTGCATCTGCCGGAACGGGATGCCCATCTTCTGGAAGACGTATTTTTCCTTGATACCGCTGCCAACCAGGTCCGGCTTGAGTGCGTCGGCAAACTTCTCGAACTCGTACTCGGAGG
Organism: Geobacter sp. UBA698; assembly: GCA_002298925.1. GTDB lineage: Bacteria > Desulfobacterota > Desulfuromonadia > Geobacterales > Pseudopelobacteraceae > Pelotalea. Next base: position 5,459 of record DBMM01000094.1, read on the forward strand.
GGTCGTCATAAACCACGGTGGCATCGGGCATTTCCGGTGCGGTACGGTCGTAGTCGTCGGTGTGGGCAAACTCGTAACCGGAACCGACGCAGTCCATGCCCAGATCTTCATAGGCGCCGATGGTGTGACGGGGGCGGAGACCACCCACCAGCAGCATGACCTTCTTGCCATCCAGACGCGGTTTGTACTCTTCGATAATTGCCTGCATGATCGGGTCGTACTTGGCGATCACTGCCTCAACCTTCTCCTTGATGGTATCGTCGAACAGTTCAGCCAGTGCCCGCAGGCTCTGCTTGATCTTGGTCGGACCGAAGAAGTTCAGCTCGATCCAGGGAATACCGAATTTCTCTTCCATCACCTTGCACATGTAGTTCATGGAGCGGTAGCAGTGGATCACGTTGAGCTTCACCTTGTGGGTGGCGGCAATCTTTTCCAGTTCGCCATCGCCGGTCCAGACCGCCTTGACGTTGAGACCGCACTCTTCCAGGAGCGGCTTGGTCGACCAGGCATCGCCGCCGATGTTGTACTCGCCGATCAGGGCGATGTCATAGGGGCTCTCGGGCTCGGCAAATTCGCGAGTACCGATGATGTAGTCGCGGATGGTATCGTTGGAGATATGGTGACCCAGTGACTGGGAGACGCCACGGAAACCTTCGCAGTTACAGGGGATGATCGGAATGTCCAGATCCTTGGCGGACTGCTTGGCCACCGAGTTGATATCGTCGCCGATCAGACCGACCGGGCATTCGGACAGAACCGAGATGCCTTTGGCCAGCGGGAACAGATCGTGGGCCTCTTCCAGCAGGGTCTTGAGCTTCTTGTCGCCGCCGTAGACGATGTCTTTTTCCTGGAAATCGGAGGTGAACTGCATGGCGAAGTTGGTTACGCCGGTGATGCCGCTCATCATGTTGCGGCGTGTGCCCCAGGAGTACCAGCCGCAGCCGACCGGACCGTGGGATACGTGCACCATGTCGCGGATCGGGCCCCAGACAACACCCTTTGCGCCGGCATAGGCGCAACCGCGGGCACTCATGACGCCGGGAACGGTTTTCTTGTTGGATTTGACCGATGCGCAGCCGGAGGCGGCATCATTGGGCGCAAGGTGCGGGGCGCGCTTCTTCCTGGCTTTCTCCGGGTAGACCGACAGCGCCTCGTCAATCATGGCCTGGGTCGATTCCTTGGTTATGCCCTCAATTTTTCGAATTTTATCTGACATGGTAAGCTCCTTATTATGGTGATGGCCTGCTGCAGGGGCAACCCGGTTGGGCCGCCCCCGCATACCAATCTATGCAGCTGCCTTCTCTGCTACGCCGACTATGGTCTCATCTTCCGCTTCCATGATGCCGAACTTCATCAGCAGTTCTTCCAGCTCTTCCATCTCCAGCGGGGTCGGAACCACCAGCATCTTGTTGTCGGCGATCTTCTGGGCCAGGGTCAGGTATTCCTGTGCCTGCGGGTGTTCCGGCGAGTACTCGATGACCGTCATCCTGCGAAGCTCAGCTCTCTGGACCTGATTGTCGCGGGGGACGAAGTGGATCATCTGGGTGCCGAGGCGGCGGGCCAGCTCGGAAATCAGCTCGAACTCCATGTCGGTCTTTCTGGCGTTGCAGATCAGGCCGGCCAGGCGGACCTTGCCGGAGGAAGCGTATTTGAGAATGCCCTTGGAGATGTTGTTGGCAGCATACATGGCCATCATCTCGCCGGAGGTGACGATGTAGATCTCTTCGGCCTTGCCTTCACGGATCGGCATGGCGAACCCGCCGCAGACAACGTCGCCGAGAACATCGTAGAACACGAAATCGAGATCATCGGTATAGGCGCCGTTCTCTTCCAGGAAGTTGATGGCGGTGATGACGCCGCGGCCGGCACAGCCGACACCCGGCTCGGGTCCGCCGGACTCAACACATTTGATGTCGCCGTAGCCGACCTTCATGACATCTTCCAGTTCCAGGTCCTCAACGGTACCAAGTTCACGAACCAGGTCCATAACCGTATTCTGTGCCTTGGCGTGCAGGATCAGACGGGTGGAGTCGGCCTTGGGGTCGCAGCCCACAATCATGACCTTCTTGCCAAGAGAAGCGAGACCCGCCACCGTGTTCTGGGTTGTGGTTGATTTGCCGATGCCGCCTTTGCCGTAAATTGCGATCTGTCTCATTTGTGTTGCTCCTTTCGGCCACCAATCCGTGGCCAGTGGGTTTTTTTCGGGGCAAATAAAAAGGCGCCCCATTTTTTTGAATGGCGGCGCCTTTGCCGAGTTCATCCTAATTGTGTCTTGCCGTTGTTGCTCTGTGCTTTACTCTTAGCATGAGGCGTGCCAATTTTGTAACTAGCTGAAATTACATGATATTGTTTTTCGGGTCCCAATCCGACAGCGGCTGGCGGGGATGGGATGCACTATTTTTAAGCAGAGATGCCTTGTTGTTGCCAGGGGTGGCCATGACGGCCGATGCGTAGCTTTTGTAACTGATTGATTGCACAAAAAAGATCCAGATCTGTTCTGTCCGGCACAAACGGCAGCGAAGTTGCAGGAGCATGAAGCATTGATCAACAGGAGGTAAGCGTATGACTTTGGCCCAAAATGGAAGCAGCGTCACCATCAGTTACATCGGTACCCTGGATAACGGCCGGATCTTTGACAGCACCGAACAGCACAGCCCGCTGACCTTCACGATCGGAGCAAACCAGGTGTTTCCGGCCCTGGAGCGGTCAATTATCGGCATGGGCAGCGGTGAGGTTAAGAACGTCGTGCTCACCGCCGAGGAGGCCTATGGTCCACGCCGCAGTGAGAACATCATTACGGTCGGCCGCGGCATGTTTCCTGCCGGAAAAGAGATCGTGATTGGTCAAAAGTTGAGCATCGAGTTCGCGGGAAAGGCTTCACGGGTGATGGCGGTGATCGCTCTGAACGAAAATGAGGTAACGCTGGATGGCAACCATCCGCTGGCAGGCTGTGAGCTGACCTTCGCCGTCAAGCTGGAGCGGGTGGAGCAGCCTCAAGGCTGAAAGGGTTATTTCAATTTCAGATCAGAGATGCGCTCAAGGCGGTGAGGATTGCGGCGACGAAGGCATACAAATAGTATGTTGAGGAGCCGAAGACGAACCAACGAAGAGAGCGCTTTGATATGGAAATGGAATTACGGAATCAGGCCGGCAGCCTGCAGGAAATTTCCGGTGAGCTGCCCGGCCTTAGCGCCGTAGTCAGCGGAATCGGCCTGGAAGGCCGCCACGATCGATTCGCTCGCTGATGACAGGGAGCGGTCCCAGGCGCACCAGTTACGGATGATCCCTTCCGTCACCTCCGGATGGAACTGCACTCCCCAGGCACATTGGCCAACCCGAAAGGCCTGGTGGGGACATGCCGCCGAAGATGCCAGCAGGATTCCGTCCCGGGGGATATCGAAGCTGTCATGGTGCCACTGAAATGTGCGGAATTCCGGTGAGATGCCCTTGAAAAGCCGGTCCCGCTGCCCCTCGTCCGTCAGGGAGACAGTGAAACTGCCGATTTCCTCCCAGCGCTCTGCTGCCACGTTTGCCCCGAGGGCCGCCGCCAGCAGCTGCCCCCCCAGACAGATGCCGAGATAGGGGACAGCGGATGCCACCACCCGACGGATCAGCTGTTTCAGATCTGCGAGAAAAGGGTGTTTGCGGTCGTCATTGGCACCCATGGCGCCCCCCAGAACTATCAAGGCGGAGATCTGTTCCGCCTCAGGCAGCCGGCTGCCACGGTAGGGGTGATGGACGCTATGGGGTATTGGCAGATGTTGGACGATGTTTCCGGGGGGCACTTCCGGATCGTTCTGGATAATGTGCAGCATGGATGGCTCCTATAATTCAGTTGCGGAAAATCATCTCAAATTCCGGGCCATCCGGCAAGCAGGTTCAATGCCCGCCGCAGCCGCTGCTGCAACCGCCACCGCAGCCGCCGGGCCTGACGATATCGGCCGCCTTCGGTTTCTCGCACAGCTGCAGGGAGGCCCGGTCGACATACCAGATTTCGTCCTCCAGCCTGCCCTGCAGTTCCTTTTTCTTGAGCATCATCAAAATCCGCATCTCGGTTGTTTCCAGGAGCTGAGCTGCCTCCGCGGCTGTAATGAATGAAGTTTCAGTTCCGCACATGGTTGGTTCCCGCCTTTCAGGCTGCCTTGGGCAGCGCTTCGTTTTCAAGATAGATGGCCATCAGTTCACAGTTGGTCAGTTCCCGCTTGCGCTTGCAGGCCATGCTGCGGGTCTTCTCCAGCAGCGGTTCGGCCCGCTTGCGGTCCATGGTGATGCCCATGGTCCGGTAGCGTTCCACCAGACCGCTGGTGCCGGAGTGCTTGCCCACCACGATACTGCGCTGCATGCCGACTTCGGCCGGGTCAAAGCCTTCATAGTTTGCCGGATTTTTCAGCACTCCGTCGGTATGCAAGCCGGATTCATGGGCATACACCCGTTCCCCCACCACCGGTTTGGATACGGACAACGGCCGATGGGACGCCTTGGCGACGAACAGCGACATCTCCCGGAAGCGGTGGGTGTCGATGCCGGTCTCGATGCCGCAGGCGTGCTTGAGGCCCATCACCACCTCTTCCAGGGCGGCATTGCCGGCCCTCTCACCCAGGCCGTTGACCGTGGTGTTGACAAAGCGGGCTCCGGCCCGGATGCCGGCGATGGCATTGGCGGTGGCCATGCCCAAGTCATTGTGGGTATGCACCTCGATTTCCACTTCCGGCAGCGCCTTGCGCAGAAAGGAGACCTTGTCGAACATGGTGAAGGGATCCATGATCCCCAGGGTATCGCAGAAACGGAAACGGTCCCCCCCCAGCGAGCGGGTGATCTCCATCAGTTCCACCAGAAAAGCCAGATCGGCCCGGCTGGCGTCCTCGCCCCCCACGGAGACGTAGAGATCGTGCTGCTTGGCAAAACCGAGCGCCACTTTCAACTGTTCCTTGACCGCCCCACGATCCTTGCGCAGCTTGTGGGTAATCATCTGGTCGGAAACCGACAGGGAGATATCCACCGCCTGCACTCCGCAGGCTATGCTGGCCTTGATTTCGGGCACCAAAGCCCGGTTCCAGGTAATCAGGCGGGCATTCAGGCCAAGATCCACCAGCGCCTTGATGCTGGCCTGCTCCTCTGCGCCCATGGCCGGGATACCGCACTCGATCTCCTGGACGCCGATGTTGTCCAGCATGCGGGCGATCGTTGTTTTTTCACGTTTTGAAAACACCACGCCGGCGGTCTGCTCGCCGTCGCGCAGGGTAGTGTCGTCGATGATGATGTCCGCATTCAAACTGTTTTCTGTCATTGCTCGCCTCCCTGCCCTGTAAAAAGGTAACTGGCTTTAAATGAAAAAACGCCCTATTCGTCTGAATAGCGGCGCCATTGCCAAAATCTTATCTTGTTATGATGCACTGGTTGTGCCAACAACAAAATAGTTTTATTTTTCATGATATTGAACAGTTACAGGGTAACAACACAGATGTTGCCGTGAGGGGTCTGCACAGAATTTGAGCAACTATCGCTGCTCCAAGAAGAATCAAACCCCTCTATTACGAACACAGGCCGGAATGCATATCCCGGCCTGTTGTTCATCATCTATCTTCCGACTATTGATTGTCCTGCTTTTCCAGCGACACCCCAATTGGCGTTTGACCACCCGGAATTTACGCCAGCTTGGCCCAGTGACCACATAGCTGTCAAAACTGCCAATTTTTTTAAACGTTGTTTCCAAATGGCATTTTTAGAATTTGTAGTAAACCTCTCATTTGAAATATCACGCTGACTATTGTTTCAGAATGATATCTGACAAGGGGGGCGTACATGAAATGGCATTGGCAGGAAGAAGAGCTTTGCGAACACTGGTCTTTATGGGAACCAACACGGGACTGAAACGGGTTTTATCCGGGGAACAGAACACCAGTTACAAAGAGCTATTGTACGTCAGACAGCGCTTCATTCGTAGAAGCACTCTGCGTGAGGCGATTGCCAAAGTTGCCAACGCCACATTTGCCATTCGCCAACCGGAAATTTGGGGCGAAGGGAGCACGACTTGTGCCTCCGACTCGAAAAAGTTCGGCGCCTATGATCAAAACCTGACTGCCGAATGGTATGTTCGCTATGGCGGGCGAGGTGTTGTCGTATATTGGCATTGCGAAGACAAATCGGTGTGCATCTATTCACAATTGAAGCGTTGCTCGTCTTCGGAGGTAGCAGCGATGATCGAGGGGGTGCTGAGGCATGATACCGACATGGAAGTTCAGAAAAACTATACAGATAGCCATGGTCAAAGCGAGGTGGGATTCGCCTTTACCCACTTACTGGGCTTTGATCTCATGCCGCGGCTCAAGGCTATTGCAAGGCAAAAACTTCACCTGCCAGAATCTGGCTGTGCCGGAGATTACGCCAATCTGAAGGATGTATTGACACGTCCGATCAACTGGGAGTTAATTCGGCAGCAGTATGACGAGATGGTAAAATTTGCGACAGCGTTGCGTCTGGGCACGGCGCAAGCCGAAGCCATACTGCGCCGTTTTACGCGTGCCAATCTACAACATCCAACATACCAGGCTCTAGCGGAGCTGGGTTAAGCGTTAAAGACAGCGTTTCTCTGCCGTTACTTACACGAGGAGTCGGTGAGGTGCGAAATCCATGCGGCTCTGAACGTTGTAGAGAACTGGAACAGCGCCAATGGGTTTTTCTTCTATGGTGAAGGCGGCGAAATATCAAGTAATCGCTTGGAAGACCAAGAACTCTCTGTGCTCTCGCTGCATCTTTTGCAGCTTTGTCTGGTCTACGTGAATACATTAATGATTCAGCGGGTACTGGCTGAACCGAGTTGGCAGCAACTATCGAACACTATCGCCTTTAATTTACGCCCATATCAATCCATATGGGCGTTTTGATCTCGACATGGAGAAGCGCTTATTGATTGATGGCGAGTTAAAAATGGCCGCTTAGTACCATTATGTGCAACTCTTTACAAAATGCCTCAAATGTATAAGAGCTAGCAAATTGGCCCCTTTGACAATTTGGTGGGCACTGTGGCCTAACTGAAAAGAGCTAACCGTAAGGGTAGGACGCACCAGCACGCCGATACTGTCCAGCATGCGGGCTATGGCCAGCTTTTCACGGTGTGAGAAAATGACTCCGGCAATAAGATGTAGATTCTATGGTTCATTAGAAAAAACTGTATACAACCGTTAATGCTTGCGCTATATCTTTTTCAAACTTGCTAATCATTTTTATACCACTTTGCTGTCGCCTTTTTTCAACTGTCAGCCATTATGTCTAAAAATTCTGATGCTTCGTCCGATAAGAAGATCATCTTGTACAAATCAGCAGAAACTATTTTGAGAAAAAATATGCACTCCCAATGAATACTGGGAGCGCCTTGATGAATATTTTGCCAGTCATGCCGACATCTTGTTCAGTTATGGTATCTGCCCGGACTGCGTAAAGCAGACTTACGGCCAGCTTGGTGAGAAAATGCTGTTAAAACAGAAGGTAGCTGAAAAGCTTGAACATTCTGAGAAGACACAAGTACCGCAAGAAGATCGAGCGCTGGAGGAGATGCGCGCGCTGGTTAAGTGTGCCATCAGCGGTAATAATCCGCTTACTCCGAACATTGAAAAAATAGGGGTATCCATATTCCATGATTGATTTCGCACTTTGTCCCGCATCCTGTGATTTGCAAAAAAACACATTTTGTGACTGATAGTTGCAGTATGGCAAGATATATTGAAACCATATTAAATGATTGATTGCCACATGGAAATTAGAAATTAAGTTGTTTTTGCTTTAAAATATGAATTTGCTTTACAGCAAAATAACGTTCAATATCAGGGGGGTAGACTTATGAAAAAAGTATTGCTGATGGTGGTAGGAATAATGGTACTGATGACAGCATTAAGCGCATTTGCTGAAGAAGGCTATCCTGATGACATGATGGATAAAATCATGGCGATGAAGGCTGACGCCGAAATCAAAAAGGATATGCCTGCATCTATTCCTGGCGCAAAAGTCGTAAATACGGCTGAAGCTTTGAAGATGTTTAAAGATAAAAAGGTCATTTTTCTCGACAATCGTATCAAGACACAATTCGACACCGAACATATCGCTGGAGCTAAATGGTTCTTCTGCGACACTCTTATTGATAACCCTGGGCAGGCCAAAAGCCTCGACAAAGACAAGGAATACCTGCTCTATTGCAACGGCACACATTGTTGGAGATCACCAGCAGTTGCTATGATGCTCTCTCAATTGGGATTCAAGAACATTTATTGGTATCGTGATGGAATACCAGCTTGGAAAAAGGCCGGTAACCCTGTTGAGTAGTGGCCTCTTTATACGGTTAAACTAACACTAAGGGCATTGCGAACAATGCCCTTTATTTTGTATACAGGGACAGAACATGAAAATTAAAACCAAACTGACTCTGAACGTTGCCATCGTTGTCGGCATTTCAGTGGCAATCTCCGCCACCAGCTATGTCGGCATGACCTTTATCAAAGGCAAACTGGCATACTTGACCGAGAAAAGCACCCCGTTCCAGATCAGGACACTCGAATTGCAACGGGCAGCTCAAGGCGCTTCCGCCGATTTAGTTAAAATAAGTGCCGCTAGGAACAAACCCGAATTTACAACATTCAAGGCAGATGCGGAAAAGTCTCTCGACGCCGTCAAAAAAGTTCAGGATTCACTGGAAAGCATGTCAGGTGAGAAATATAGTGCCTATGCCGAACTCTCAACGGTACATACCAACCTCAGCAAGACAATTGAGGGCAGCCTTACGGCTGACGAGGATGCCGCAAACGCTGCCAAATTAATATCCCAGCGACTCAACTATGCGCTTGCCGCTCTGAAAGAATTGGACAGCAAAGTACAGGCACTTCGCCTGACTAGCTCCGCAACCTATGAATCCTCCGTTGAAGACCGCAACTCCATGTCGGACAAGCAGACTAGTCTTGCCATGGCCAAAACCCAGCTCCGGGATATCATGGTAGTTGTTCTCCAATCCCAGCGCGGTAATGCCAAACGCTACAGATCACAAGCAAAAGCCCTTCTAGACAGAGTCCAACAAAATAACAACGTGCGTGGCAGTCAGAAGATACGAGAAGAAATAAAAAACCTGGCTATAAAAACCGAGGAATATTTTGCCGCGAGAACAGGTGGTGATAGCGTCAAAGCCGATGGCATGCTGAGTGAGCTTCAGGAAAAACTCGATGCGCTAATTACCCTGATTGATACAGATTTGGAAAAGGTGAATGAAAAAGTAGCCGACGCCACTGGTAAACAGGGGAGCAACTTTACCCAATCAAGTGTTGCCGTAAACGCACTGTCCAGCAACGCAGAACTGGTTGCCAACGGTACGGCCATTGACGGGATGGTGTCTAGGCTTTTTAATACAAACTCGACTAAAGACGTCGATGCGCTCGTCGCCCAGATTAATTCCCAGTATGCCAAAATATCCAAGTCTACCGCAAATCTTGAACGGGATCTCAAAAAAATTAAGGCAACCAAAGAGCTTGGTAATTTGAAAAAAGCATCCGTGGCCCTTGCCGGTATTCAGTCAACGGTTATTGCATCTGATGGCATTGCCGCAAAAGTAAAACAGGAAATATCCTTACACGAACAGGCAGCCAAAGAGACTACCGCGCTTCGTGAAATAGTAATTAAACTGGCTGAAAAAGGGAAACAGACAGAATTAACTGCGCATGACGAACAGGAAAAATCCATAACAGCGGTAAATGGTATGATTCGCAAGAGCCTTTCACTGATTCTTATCATAGGAGGTTCGGCAATATTATTCGGTATAGTTTTTGGAATTTGGATGTATCGAGCAATTTCGTCTCCACTTTCAAGGCTCCTAAGTACCGCTCATCAAATCGCTTCCGGCGATCTCAATTGCTCTGTCAATGCTAATCAAAATGACGAAATAGGCCTTGTGCAAAAAGCAATGGCTGAGATGGTAGTCAGCCTCCGACATATAGCCAAGGAAATTGGTCAGGCAACAGATACACTGGCAAGTAGTTCAGAAGAACTCTCTGCCACTGCCATCTCACTTGAGCATGGCACTGATGAGCAGACCGGCCAGATTCAACATTCAGCAACAGCAATGACTGAAATGTCTCAAACCATCAACGAAGTTGCAAACAATGTTAATAGTACGGCAGAGACCGCATCTTCCATGAAAAAAACTGCTCTACACAGTAGAGGAAAAATGCATGGCGCGGTGAGTGAGCTGCTAAAGTTTGCCGAAACCATCAAGGACTCAGCGAAAAAAGTTGAATCCCTTAGTGAGAAATCGGAAGAAATAAGCAGTGTCATTTCCTTGATCAATGATATTGCCGATCAGACCAATCTTCTCGCCCTTAATGCTGCTATCGAAGCAGCCCGTGCCGGTGACATGGGGCGTGGTTTTGCTGTCGTGGCCGACGAGGTACGCAGGTTGGCGGTAAAAACTAGTGATGCGACTGGCGATATTGTTAAGGGGATCAACGATATGCAATCCAGTGTCAAGGAAACGGTTGATCTTATTAAAAATGAGAGTGGGGCGGTAGATAATGTCGTCACGCTGGTTAATGACTCCATGCTTTCCATTGATAAAATTGTAGAAGATATGGAAAACATTGCCGAAATGATCAATAGAATAGCGGTTGCAGCTGAAGAGCAATCAGTGACCTCTGAGGAAATTACTAAAGTAATGACCGGGATTGCAGAGGCTTCCGGAGAGATTAAAGCGGCTTTTTCCGATGTTAAGCGGTCTTCTCAAGATTTGGCCGTGACAGCTACCGATCTAAATGAATCAGCTAAATGGTTTAAGCTCTAGGAGTCTGTCGGACTTTTCCCGTGACACTTGACCAGAGAATTGTCTGACAAACTCGAATAACCTGCTGATATCGTTAATATAAACATCATTATTTACATTGTGTTTTACGGCGATTCAAGTATAATTTATCTGCAATATCAAAGAGTTGGATTACGGAGCCGACATATTGACTCTGGTTAAGATGATTGAGGAAGGTTTGCTTTGACCCTCTATCAATCACAGATTATGGATACCCTTTTTAATAATTTTTGTAATTAGTTTAGATTGAGTGATTGCAAAGTGCAAAGAACTTTACATAAAAATTATTTCCAGAGATTCTGGAGCTACCATTATCCGAGCTGGGCCGGTCATTTCCTGGACAACTGGATAACCCGTACCTTGCAGGGCAATCTTGAACCGATGAAGGAGGTGGCCAACACGATCAAGAACCACAAACCCCTCATTCTTGACTGGTTCAAGGCTCAAGGGCGACTTTCATCTGGCGCGGTCGAGGGTTTGAACCTCAAGGCGAAACTGACTATCAAAAAAGCATACAGTTTCAGAACGCTCAATGGTCTAATAACGGCGCTATATCATACACTTGGACAACTGCCAGAACCTAAGTCCATCCATAAGTTCTGCTAAACAGCGAGAAAAAGCATGGTCAAACCTAAAAGGTGAATTGGTTTTTGATTGTAAATTCAGGTGTTATCGGTGTTCTTCGGCGGTTAAACTGCCGTTTATAGGTTTTTAAATCCGTATTCATCGTGCCATCGCCCGAATCTTTTCGCGTTCGGGAACCATATAATACGAGGGGTCAGGCTGTTCGCCTGACCCCTCTTTCTGTTTGTAAACTCTCTTGCGTACTCTAGTCGTTTTTGTCGATCATTTCCCTGTCT
>DBMM01000068.1 GCA_002298925.1 Geobacter sp. UBA698
TATGCAACTGCGAAAGTTGAGTATATAATATAATTAGCCTCTTACCTTATAAACAGGGATTACACGTTTATGGCACTGGCAATCAATACACATAAGCTGCAAGCCCTGATCGAAGAACCATTTGTTGTTCCCTCGCCCCATGAGTTGCGGCGAGAGGGAACGGTTTTCTTCATTGGCGGTAGCCTGCCGGTCTTCGAGACTCTGGAAACCATGTACGAGAGCCATTGCCAGGAATCATCCGGCCTGTTCCACGTCACTTTTTCCGGTCGCGACGAATTGCAGAGCAATCTGGAACTGGTGCGACAGATTAAGAAAAACTTTTCCGTGCGTATGATGGGGCGCATCAACTACGACCTGCCGGATAGGCTTTTTGAACAGCTCTACCTGGCCGGCCTGGATCTGCTCGATATCCCCTGGCATGTGCTGGCAGGAACTACACGCACGTCCGGTCATGATCGGTTGCCGGCCCTTGTGAAGGCCGCTGCCGCCTTTCCGCGCTGGTCCCTGACTTCATCGATCCTGTCGGACGAAATGGAGGTGCAAGCGGTACGCATCGCCATCGACAACCTGCTGGATAAGGGGCTCGTTCCGCTTTTATCCATGCCCGCCAGGGCAGGCGCTGTGGGCCGCGATGATGCGACTGGACTCTTCGGCTACCTGGCCGATGCCTGGCAGCGTTATGATGTGCCGGTCAAACCCCTGCTGCCGCTGATCCGGCTGTCGACACCGCTGGAACCGTGCGAAAGCGGGGGCTTCTTGCGCAGCGCCATCGATCGCTTCCATGACCGCCGGATGATGGTCTCTTCCGACCTGCGCCGTCACCTGCGCACCAGCGGGGCCGAAGCTTCCTTCGAATCTTCCGGACTGTGATGGAACCCATCTCCTTCGACAAGCCGCTCAAGATTGACACGCGACCGCTCTGGATGATCGTCATCGACCGCACCGGGCGCTACCAGATTATCAGCGTGTTTGTGATCGCCGTACTGGTTCTGTTCAATCTCACACCGCCGCAGGGATTGAGCAGCAACGGTTATCATGCCATCGTCCTGTTCGGCGCGACGATTTTTCTCTGGGTTTCTGGACTGCTGCCGATCGCTGCCACGGCCCTGCTTTCCATGGTGATGCTGCCGCTGCTGGGGATCATGGATGCCAAGAGCACCTATGCCCAGTTCGGCAACGAAGCGGTATTCTTCATTCTGGGGGCCTTCATCCTGGCGGCGGCCATGACCGGCAGCGGCCTGTCGGCCCGTCTGGCCCGGGCCATGCTGGCCCGCTTCGGCCGGACACCCCGTACGCTGGCCCTGACCGTTTTCCTGCTCTGCACCGCGCTTTCCTACTGCATGAGTGAGCATGCCGTGGCCGCCATGATGTTCCCGGTGGTGTCCGAAATCGTCGCCAGCCTCGGTCTGGAACAGGGCAAGAGCCGCTATGCCGGGCTGCTCTTCATGTCCATAGCCTGGGGCTGCATTATCGGCGGCATCGCCACCTTCCTGGGGGGAGCACGGGCACCGCTGGCGGCCAGTATCCTCAAGGAATCCACCGGGCTGCACTTCTCCTTTCTGGAGTGGATGACCGCCGCCAGCATGATTGTCCTGCCGCTGATCCTGATCGGCTTTCCGCTGCTGCTGCGCTTCTTCCCCCAGGATGTGTCCAGCGTGGAAGGGGGCATGCGCTACCTCAACCGCAAGCGGCTTGAAGTCGGCAAAATGGGTTTCAACGAGCTGATAGTTGCTGTGGTGATGTTCGCCACCATTGTCAGCTGGATGACGCTGGGGGAAAAAACGGGACTGGCCGCCATCGCCATCCTGGCTGCGGTGGTGCTGTTCACCTTCCGTGTTGTAAGCTGGGAATCGATCGAAGAATATGTCAACTGGGGCATTATCCTGATGTACGGTGGTTCCATCGCCCTGGCCGGAGCTCTGGAGAAAAGCGGGGCGGCCCTCTGGATTGTCAAGCGGGTTTTGAATGTCTTTACCCCATCGCCCTTTGGGTTGATCGCGGTCATCTCCTTTGTGGCCATCATCCTGACCGAGTGCATCAGCCACGCTGCCGTGGTGGCTATCTTCATGCCGATCGGTCTTAGCCTGGCTGCGAGCATGGGGATGGACCCCAAAGTGATGACCCTTTCCATCGCTCTGCCGGCCGGCCTGGCCTACTGCCTTCCCATGGGCACACCGGCCACGGCCATCGCTTACGGTTCCGGCTATCTTAAGAGCCGTGACATAATCATCCCCGGGGCCTTGATCATGCTGGTGTCGTGGCTGTTGTTTCTGTTTTCGGCATATTTCATCTGGCCGCTGATCGGGCTGAAGATTTAGTAAGTTTATCAGGGTTAAGAAAGGAATTGTCATGAGCATAACCATATCCCCCGATACTTCTGCCGCCGAAATCCTGCGTCTCGGCATCGAAGCCGCCAACGGTCCGGTCTCCCTGGCCTGCTCCTTCTCGCTGGAGGATGTGGCCATCATCGACATCGCCCATAAGGCCGGTCTGAAACTGGGTGTCTTCGCCATAGATACCGGCCGCCTGAACGAGGAAACCTACGAGGTGGCCGAAGCGCTGACCGAGCGTTACCGCCTCAAGATCGACTGGTATTTCCCGCGCCATGAGGAAGTTGAAAAGCTGGAGCGGGAGAAGGGACTGTTCTCCTTCCGGGAATCATTGGAAAACCGCCACGAGTGCTGCCATATCCGCAAGGTGGAGCCGCTCTCCAGGGCGCTGAAAGATCTGAAAGGGTGGGTGACCGGCATGCGCCGGCAGCAGGGCGTCACCCGCGGCGATCTGGCCGCCATCGAGCGCGACGAGCTGAACGGCGGCCTGTTCAAAATCAATCCGCTGATCGAATGGAGCGAGGAAAAGGTGCTGGCCTATTCCAAAGAAAACAACTTGCCGGCAAACCGGCTGTTCAGGGAAGGGTACCGCTCTATCGGCTGCGCTCCCTGCACCCGGGCGGTCAAGCCGGGGGAGGATGCCCGGGCGGGACGCTGGTGGTGGGAAAACCCGGAGAATAAGGAATGTGGCCTGCATAAAAGATAAAACAGACGCATGATTTTTGAAGTCCCCCTTTAAGAAGGGGGGACGTAACGGAGAACGAATTAAAATGAGCGAAAAACTGACACACCTGCAGCAGCTGGAAGCGGAAAGCATCCATATCATCCGCGAAGTGGTGGCTGAATTCGGCAATCCGGTCATGCTGTATTCCATCGGCAAGGATTCGGCGGTCATGCTGCACCTGGCCCGCAAGGCCTTTTACCCGGCACCGCCCCCCTTTCCACTGCTGCACGTGGACACCACCTGGAAGTTCCGCGAGATGATCGAGTTCCGGGACAAGATGGCGGCCGAATGCGGACTCGACCTGATCGTGCATGTGAACAAGGAAGGGGTGGAGCAGGGCATTTCCCCCTTCACCCATGGATCGGCGCTCTATACCGATGTCATGAAAACCGAGGGGCTGAAGCAGGCACTGGACCGGTACAAGTTCGATGCCGCCTTTGGCGGCGCCCGCCGGGATGAGGAAAAATCCCGGGCCAAGGAACGGATCTTCTCCTTCCGCAGCGCCAACCACCGCTGGGATCCGAAGAACCAGCGCCCGGAACTCTGGAACCTGTACAACACCCGCATCAAACCGGGGGAAAGCATCCGCGTCTTCCCGCTTTCCAACTGGACCGAGCTGGACATCTGGCAGTACATCCACC
Source organism: Geobacter sp. UBA698 (assembly GCA_002298925.1). Taxonomy (GTDB): domain Bacteria; phylum Desulfobacterota; class Desulfuromonadia; order Geobacterales; family Pseudopelobacteraceae; genus Pelotalea. The sequence goes on from DBMM01000068.1 coordinate 3,696, forward strand.
TGGAACAGGTGCCGATCGTGCCGCTCTATTACGCCGCGGTTCGGCCGGTGGTGGAGCGCAACGGCATGCTGATCATGGTGGATGACGACCGTATGGAACTTAAGCCGGGAGAGGTGGTGCAGCACAAATCGGTCCGCTTCCGGACCCTGGGATGCTACCCGCTGACCTGCGCCGTCGAATCAGAGGCGGACACCCTGCCGGAAATCATTCAGGAAATGCTGCTGACCCGTACCTCGGAGCGCCAGGGGCGATTGATCGACCATGATCAGGCCGGATCCATGGAGAAGAAGAAACAGGAAGGATACTTTTAATAACAGGCTGAAGACTGAAGGTTGGAATGACTCCGCTTCAGCCTTCAACCTTCAGCCTAAATCGAGGTTTTATATGGCACATCAGTCAGAATTAATAGAACAGGATATCCTCGCCTATCTCAAAAGCCAGGAAGAAAAATCTTTACTGCGCTTCATTACCTGTGGCAGCGTCGATGACGGCAAGAGTACCCTCATCGGGCGACTGCTCTGGGATTCGAAGATGGTGTTCGAAGACCAGCTGGCGGCGCTGGAGGTGGACAGCAAGAAAGTCGGCACCCAGGGGGGCGCCATTGACTATGCCCTGCTGCTGGACGGTTTGCAGGCCGAGCGGGAGCAGGGGATTACCATTGACGTGGCCTACCGCTACTTCTCCACCGATAAGCGCAAGTTCATCGTCGCCGATACCCCCGGCCACGAGCAGTATACCCGCAACATGGTTACGGGAGCCTCCACCGCCCAGGTAGCGGTGATCCTGGTGGATGCCCGCAAGGGGCTGCTTACCCAGACCAGACGCCACAGCTATCTGGTCTCCCTGGTCGGCATCCGCCATATCGTGCTGGCGATCAACAAGATGGACCTGATCGATTACGACCAAAAGCGTTTCGACGCGATCCTGGCTGATTACGAGCAGTTTGCCGCCACGCTCGGTTTCGCCTCGATTACCGCCATCCCGATCTCGGCCTTAAACGGCGACAATATCATCGAAGCCAGCGCCAATACCCCCTGGTACCAGGGCTCCACCCTGCTGAACCATCTGGAGACCGTCCAGGTTGAAGCAAAGGACAGGAAACTGCCCTTCCGGATGCCGGTCCAATGGGTCAACCGCCCCCATCTCGACTTCCGCGGTTTCTGCGGCACAATTGCATCTGGCACCATCCGTCCGGGGGATGAACTGCAGGTCGCTTCGTCCGGGCGCACCAGCCGCGTAGCCCGGATTGTCACCATGAATGGCGATCTCCCCGAGGCGGTTGCCGGCCAGGCGGTAACCCTGACCCTGGCGGACGAGATCGACATCAGCCGCGGGGATCTGTTGGCCGTTCCTGACACGCCGCCACTTTACACACGTCATGCGGAGGTGCACCTGGTCTGGTTTCAGGACGAGCCCATGAAACTGGGGCAGAGCTACCTGGTCAAAAGTGCTGCGGCCCTGACACCTGGCCGAGTCACCGCCGTGCAGTACGCGGTGGATGTCAATACCCTGGAGAAGAAGCAGACCAGTACGCTGGGGCTGAACGAAATCGGGGTGGGACGACTGGAGCTGGATCGCGCGCTTCCGTTTGATCCTTACCGCCAGAACCAGGACACCGGCAGCTTTATTCTGATCGACCGCTTCAGCAACGCCACCGTGGCAGCCGGTATGGTGATCACGGCTGCCCGGGAAGACGATTCGCTGGAAAGTTTCTTTGGGCTCGAGGCTGCGGCCAGGCGCATTGATCTGTCTGAGACTATTGTTGGCAGTAAGGCTGATGTAGTGGACCTGAGCGAAGAGCCGGGCGCGATCGAGTTCGATGTCAATGTCGACTTCCTGGATTACCTGGAAAAGGGGAGGCGGGTGCTGTTCAAGCTGCGGGACGTGGCCCAGCTGGAGCCGTTGGCGCGCCTGGCTTTCGAGCACGACCTGGCATTTCAGTTCAGCCGGTCTGGCGATGGTGTCAATATCCTGCTGCACCGGCGCAGTTTGTCGGAAGAATGAACCCTGACGCAAGTGCGATGTAACATCTAAAACCAACCCCCCTCAATCCCCCCTTGTCAGGGGGGAAGCCTTGAAGTCTCCCCTGATAAGGGGAGATTTAGAGGGGTTTGCTGCGAAAGAATAAAAGTTACACGGTACTAGTCGATATATCACTGAATAGAAAAGACTGAAGGCCGAGGGAATTGCTTCCTTCGGCCTTCAGTTGTTTTGGAAATTCACGATTCTTCAGATTTTGTTTTTATGATCTACAGGGCAATCTTTCCGGTCACTTTCCCCAGGATAACAACTACATCGCCAAGATCGATTTTACCATCCGGGTGAGACGAGCCGTTGGAGTATGGTGCCACATCCATTCGCACCTTTTGGCCGTTGGTGGGCTGAACTTTGCCGACCGCTATCTGCAACGCCAGCAAGGCGTCATTGATCGTCAACGCGGAGGTCGTGTCTGGCAGAGTGATCACGACGCTGCTGCTCTTGGCTGCAGACACGTTGCCGGCCCCATCCTTGGCCCAGGCATAGGCGGTCTTGCTGCCGGCTGCCGAGAAGGTGAAGCTGGCAGGCGCGGAAGCGCTCCAGCCGGCAGCACCGGCGGCCGGGGCGGCGGCGCTTTCGGTGACCATGTAACCGCTGACAGCCATGTCGTCGCCGGCAGCAAGGCCTGTGACCGGAACGGTCAATGAAGATGCCGTGGCCGGCATGCTGAACGTGTTGACCAGCGGTGCGGTCGTATCGGCGACAGCATTGTTAACCGTGACTGCAACGGAAGAGGACTGGCCGATGTTCCCGCTGTTATCGTAAGCCTTGGCAAGCAGCGAGTAGCTGCCGTTCGATACAGACATGGTATTCCAGCTGTAACTGAAGGGGGCCACATTGCCGGCATAGAGGAGTGCGCCGTCCTTGTAGAACTCGACCTTGCTTACCCCGACGTTGTCGCTGGCAGTGGCGGAGATCGTGACGGTGCCGCTCAGTGTTGAATTGGTGCCCGGTGCGGTCATGGATACCGTGGGAGTTGTGGTGTCATTAACGAGCGAAACTGACACCGCGCTCGACTGGCCGACGTTGCCGGCGGCGTCATAGGCCTTGGCCAGCAAGGTATAGCTCCCGGATGTCAGCGAGGCTGTGTTCCAGGAATAAACGTAGGGTGTGGCCGTATCGGTGGCCTTGAGCACACCGTTTACATAGAACTCGACTTTACTTGTCCCGACGTTATCGCTGGCAGTTGCGGTAACCGCAACCGTACCGCTTACCGTGGCGTTGTTTGCCGGGCTGCTGAGTGAAGTCGTCGGGGCGAGCAGTTCGGTGATGCTGGCAATATTCGAGTAGGGGCTTTCCACGCCGGCGGCATTGTAGGCGGTAACTGCAAAGTAATAGGCATGGGCCGGATCGAGACCGCTGATGGTTGTGGTGGTCTGGTTATTGACATTGATGGGGGCAGCACCCTGGGCAGCCCCTGTTCCCGTGAAGGGCTGGCTGGGTGAGTCGGCCTGGTAATAGACCTTGTAGCCGGTAACGCTCGCGTCACTGCTGGGATCCCATTTGAGGACCGCAGTGGACGCGAAACAGATGCCCTGCCCAGCCAGTAAGAGGATGCCGGACAGCAGCATTGCCAGGAATGATTTGCCCGTGATCAGCCGTCCTTTGCTGGTTTCAATTCCCCTGTTCATTTTTTCTCTCCTGACCGATGTACACAAAAAAGCCGAGTTGTGATTTCGCCACAATCCGGCTTTTTGAACTTGTTTCATAAAATTAAGAAAGCCGGGTACCGTATACCAGTGTTGGCATTTCGGCGACCCGGCTGTCTCTGGGAGACCCTGTAGGCTTTCCGTCCCATTCTCGCGAATGGTTTAGTATTGTCGTCTACCGCTTTTATGTACTTACCTTATCGCAAAGAAACGTTTAATTGGATGTGACAGCCATCACCAATGAGCGATAAGGGAAAAAACGGCGAACTGGATCATCATGTGACGAGTCGAGTTTTTATGATGCCAAACAGGCGCGCTGACTGGCCTTGGCTGATGCGGCTTGATAAATCGGCCCTGGCCGGATACAGTAGCATTCAACAGTATACGTGTCATATCGAGGAGATGAACCCATGTGGAATCCTGACAGCCTGGATTACGAAGGCGCCATTTACCGTCCCCCCAGCGAAGCCCGCTCAATCATTCTGCAGGCAACAGTGGGGTGCTCCCATAACAGCTGTACGTTCTGCACCAGCTTCACCGACAAGCGCTTTCGAATCAAGGAGCGGACCATCGTCGAGAAGGATTTGCAAAAGGCCGCCCGCCTTTATTCGGGAGTCAAGCGGCTGTTTGTCGCCGACGGTGATGCCCTGATCATGCCGATGGAACACTGGCGCTGGCTGCTGCCGGCCATCAGGGAATATCTGCCGTGGGTCGAACGGGTGGGGGTCTATGCCACCGGTCGGGCCATCCGCAAAAAAACTTCCGAAGAGCTGATCTGGCTGCGCGAAAACGGTCTCGGTATCATCTATCTGGGGGGCGAAAGCGGCGACCAGCAGACTCTGGCCTATGTCCGCAAAGAGTCCACCGTCGAGCAGCAGATAGAAGCCGGACACAGGGTCAAGGCGGCGGGTATCGAGCTTTCCGTGACGGTCCTGCTCGGAATCGCGCCCCGCGGCCGTAGCCTCGACCACGGACGGCAGACCGGTCAGATGCTCACAGCCATGGACCCGGACTACGTCGGCGCTCTTTCGGTGATTCTGTGCGCTGGCACCGAACTGGAAAAACTGGTGCGCCAGGGAGAACACCAGCTGTTGACGCCGGTGGAACTTCTAATGGAATTGCGGGAAATGCTCGCCCATACCGAGTTATCGCAAGGGCTGTTCATGGCCAACCACGCCTCCAACTATCTGCCGCTGAAGGTGGAGATGCCCCAGGGCAAAACCCGGGCACTGGCGCTGCTGGATGCAGCGATCCATGGCCAGGTAAATCTGCGCCCCGAATCCTCACGAGCTTTATGAACACCAAAATTTCGAGACTGACAAGGAGCGATCAACATGAGCGAGCAACAACCCCAGGAAGATGCTGTCACCCTGGAAGGACTGGTTATCAGTCATTCCTATGAAATGCTGGGCCTGATAACCGTGCTTGAGAAGAAAGGCATTCTCACCAGGGCAGAGATCATCGCAGCGATTGAGAACTTGAAGAATAAGGCCTAGATAAAGTTGAACAAGGAAATGAAATAAATGTATCCGCAGTCATCGATGAACTGGCGCCGGCAGCAATGGAAACAATCGTGAAGCTGCCGGCACCATAAAAGCCGCAACATCAGCCAGAAAATATGAAGGCCGGAGAATTGAATTCTTCGGCCTTCGGTCGTTTCAGTCAGACTCCCGGTCTGCCGTGTAGATGCGACACCTATGACGTATGTGAGATCTGCGCCTCCTTTTTCCGGTTTCAAATCAGAGATGCCATCAAGGCGACGAGAATTGAGGCGACGTAGGCATACAGTCAGTATGTTGAGGAGCCGAAGACGAGTCAACGAAGAGGGCGCTTTGATTTGGAATTGGAATTTCTAAGCTTCGCCTGGCTGCTCAATCCGCATCCGCAGTCGGCATTTCCCGCAGCGAGAAGATAATCTGCGCCACGCACAGCAGAGACAATATACCCAGCAGGGCAATTCCCGGCAGAATGCCGCTCACCGTCCCGGTGGCGATGCCGAGCAGGGCGATGACATAATAGGGTATGAGGAAGCGGTGGAGGTGCCGGGTACTCCCCGAAAAGGCCGCCAGAAAAATGGCGTTCAGGGCGAGTACGCTTGCGGCGACCGAAAGTGAAAGCAGCCATCCTTCCGGAAACGGGAGCGCTTTTCCCGGTGCCAGATGGAGGACGTGCCTGACCCCCACAGCGGTGGCGGTGATTCCCATCAGGAGCGGCAGGTGGGAGTAGAGCCACAGCTGGTAGCGCCGCACGTGTTTTTTTGCACTCAACGCCCGCACCGCAGCCCCCTTTGCCCCTTCGAAATACCCCCACCAGAGGGCAAAGGCAACCAGCAGCCCCATCATCCCCGCCATGCCCGACTCCAGGGTGAGCCCTGCCGCGCCGATTCCGGTGACAACGCTCACCACTGCTTCGCCGATGACGATGATGGTGAAGAGCCCGAACCGTTCCGGGAGGTGCATGAGGTGGGGCGGAAACCTTACGTGCAGTTGGCCGGCGGTCAGCGGGGTCAGGAAGTCGACGACAAGTGCGGTCCCCCACAGTCCGAACCGCCAGGGAACTGGAACCAGCACCGATAACGCCCACAGTGAAGCGGCAGCGCTGAATCCGGCTGCGTAGCGGCTGGTCAGCGGCCGCACCTCCGGGATGTGGCGGCCGGCGCGCAGATACTCCGCCACCAGAATGGAACGGATCGAGGCATAGGAGAGGGCAAAGCCGGCCGAGGTTGCGCCGAGTGCCGCCGGGACATGGACGGCGAGCGAAGTGGCCGCGGTCATCTGGGCAAAGGTCAGCAGCCGGTGTCCCACGTCCTCGGTGTCGAAGCGGGTGAGATAGAAGGTATGTCCCACCCAGGCCCACCAGACCGGAATGAATAGCCCCGAAAAACGGAGAATGCCGCCCCACGAGTAATCAGAGCCAAGGCTGGTCGCCAGCTGCGCCACCGCCGCCACGAAAACCAGGTCGTAGAAGAGCTCCAGCCAGCTGGCGTGCCGCTCTACTTCCGCTTCCTGCCCGGAGCGAAGTCGCGGTGGCATAAAGAGTCCCAGCTTCGGCAAGGCCACGCCCTCCTACCCCTCAGGCCAGACTGATAGAAGATGTCCCGGTTCGCATTGTTCCGCTCAACCGGCTGCCGGGTCGCCATACCTTGGAAAGTCGGTATAGCCGGCCGCATCAAAAGAATACCAGACCTTCATGTCTGCCTGTGCATTCAAGGGCCAGCCGTTGGCGAAGCGTTCCACGAGGTCGGGATTGCTGATGATTGGCCGACCAAAGGAGATCATATCCGCCTGGTGGCCCTGAATTGCAGCTTCAGCTGTTTCCTGCGTGTAGCCGCAGTTCCCCATGAGCGGGCCATTGAACACTGTCCGGAATTCAGCCAGGGTCATTGGCTCTCCGAGTCCGTGAAACCCGAAGGCCAAACCGTCCACAATGTGGAGGTAGGCCAGTTTGTATTGGTTCAGCTGTCTTGCCGCATAGAGAAAAGTCTCGCGGAAATCGGGCGACCCCATGTCGTTGAAATTGCCGTTCGGAGCAAGGTGCACCCCGACCCGGCCAGCCGGCCAGACGGAACGTAGCGCCCGTACGATCTCATCCAGCAACCGGAAGCGGTTCTCCAGGGTCCCGCCGTAGCGGCCGGTTCGGTGATTGGTTCTGGACTGCAGGAACTGATCGATGAGATAGCCGTTGGCCGCGTGTATTTCCACGCCGTCGAATCCGGCCTTCAGCGCCCGCTCGGCGGCGCGGCGGTAGTCCTCCACGATGACCGGGATTTCCTCTATTGCAAGGGCGCGTGGTGTTTCATACGGCTGCTTGCCAATGGGGGTATGGATACCGTCACCATCCAGCTTGATGGCTGAAGGAGCGACCGGAAGCCCCTCTTGCTCGTGAAAGGAGGTGTGGGAAGCCCGTCCGCAGTGCCAAAGCTGCAGAAAGATCGGCGTCCCCTTGGCATGTACCGCGGAGGTAACACTCTTCCAGGCTTCGCCCTGTGCGTCGGTGTAAATGCCGGGACTGTTCAGCCAGCCGATACCCTGCTTCGAGACCACAGTCGCCTCGGTAATGATCAATCCGACCGAGGCCCTCTGGCAGTAGTATTCGGCCATCAAGCTGTTCGCCATCCTCTCCACACCCGCCCGCGACCGTGTTAAAGGGGACATCACGACTCTGTTTTTCAGCAAGAGTCCATCCATCTCGAACGGAGTTAACAATGCGCTGGGTTCATTTTTTGAAATAGACGGCATGGCAGGTTCTCCTTCTTAATGGTCCTGGCTCCAGGGCCGATGGCGTTATTTGTGTTTGATGAATGTTCCCTTCTGGTATTCCTCAAAGGCGACCTGCAGCTCCGCCTGGGTATTCATGACGATCGGCCCATACCAGGCGACCGGCTCGCCGATCGGCTGCCCCGAAACCAGCAGAAAACGGACCGGGTGATCCTGGGTGGAGATGGACACAACATCGCCGTCCCCGTAGAGTATCAGGTTCTCCGCGCTGCAGGCGCACTGCCGGTTCATTTCGAAGTAATTGCTGCCCACCACCTCGTGGCCAAAGGCGTTCCGTTGCGGGTCGAAATACCCTTCCCCGTCCACCACGTAGGCGAAGACCTTGTGCCCGCGCTTGACCGGATGGGTGAAGTTCGTCTCCGGCGGCACCGTCACGTCCAGATACTCGGGATCGATGACCACGTCCCCAACCGGCCCCTTCACCCCGCCGATCTCGCCGCAGACGACCTTGGCCCGGATGCCCCCCGACAGGATCGCCTCCGGGATTTCGCCGGCCGTGATGCCGCGGTAGCGGGGATCCATCATCTTGTGGGAAGCGGGCAGGTTCGACCACAGCTGGAACCCCCACATGAGGCCGTCATTGTCGCCGAGCGGCATCTCCTGGTGGATGATGCCGCTGCCGGCGGTCATCCACTGCACATCCCCCGACTCGATAATCCCCTTGTTCCCCATGCTGTCGCCATGCTCCACCCGGCCGTGCAGCACATAGGTGATCGTCTCGATTCCCCGGTGCGGGTGCCAGGGGAATCCTTTCAGGTAGTCAGGCGGGTAGCTGGAATGGAAGTCGTCGAGGAGCAGAAAGGGGTCGAACAGGGGCACCTGGTTATTGCCGAAGCCCCGTTTCAGATGGACACCGGCACCTTCGATGGTTGGCTTGCTCTTCCAGACTTTGCTGATCTTACGGATGGATGTCATTGTCCCCTCCGGTTGCGTGATCGGTGATGCCAGTTATGGTTCAATCTTCGTTCCCTGCACTTGCAGGAATTTTACGGGCCAATCAGGATGAACAGGCCAGGCCGGCGCGGTGACCAGCTTGCCGTCCACGCTTAAAATCTTCTTTGCACCCAGGTTGATCTCTTTTCAGTTGTCTTGCGAATACGATCCTCTCTTTCTGAGGGAGAAGGGGCTGGCGGCAGACAGGTTCTCATCAGAATAAAAAAATGACCGGCACTAAAAAACGATACCAGTCAATTTACAAAAAACAAGTCGCGCGGGAACAGGCCCGCGCGACCATACAATCGGGGCTCGACCCGGAAAAACACCGGTGACATCAGATGTCATCGCGCCGCTGAAACTATCGGCAGCCATCGTTGACAGGTAACCATACAGAAAAATAGGGACACTTCCCATGCGGAGTTTCTTCAGTTTTGATATAAGTTGACACATTGTTTGGTATTACCTATACTACCATTTATGATGCCCAACATCGTGCTGGATACCAATGTTCTCGTCGCCGCGCTCAAATCGTCACGTGGTGTTTCGTTTCGTCTGCTTTCTCTGGTGGAACGTGACTGTTTCGTCTTGCATGTATCCACACCGCTTGTCACGGAATACGAGGCGGTTCTGAAACGTGGAATAACAGCGCTTTTGGCTGAGGAAATTGACAATGTCATTGATTTCCTCTGTTCGAAAGCAGTGTTGGACAAAATCTTTTACCTGTGGCGACCGGTGCTGAAAGACCCGGACGATGATTTTGTTCTGGAACTGGCGGTGAAAGCCAATGCAACCATTGTCACCTGGAACGTAGCCGATTTTAAAAACACCGCGCGGTTCGATATTATCGTAATGACCCCGCGCGAATTTCTTGCATCCCTGGAGGTACAACCATGAGCGCAATCAGCGTCCGTCTTCCCGATTCGATCCATAAAATGGCCCGAGAAATTGCCAGTGAGGATCATGTTTCCCTCAATCAGTTCATTGCCTCGGCAGTGGCGGAAAAAATATCCGCTATTACCACTGAAACATACCTGGCTCAGCGTGCCGCTCGCGGGTCTGTTGACAAGTTCCGAGCTGCCTTGGCAAAAGTGCCTGATGTTGAACCGGAAGAGTTTGACCGGATGTGACAGTTTTTCTATTCGGGAATAATCATTTCTCCCCCATTTCCGCAGAGCAATGGCTGCTTGACTTGCCAGGGCATAAAGCGTAGCTTAGCGCAGTTTAATTATGATTGTTTTTGCTTGCCGGAGGGGCATGTTCGCTATGGTTCAATTCGAGATACCAAGATAAGCCGTTCAGGGCGTTTGATGCTTTGAGCGGCTTTTTATATTTTTACTCATGATGTGAGGATAGTCCCATGCTGAAGGACATGAAGACACACCCACCTGAAACCGGGGTAGAAGGGTGCCAGGCGACTGTTGGAGCAGTTCGGAGACAAGCTCCTCTGTGTCCGGTATCGCTATGATGAGATACGGCAGGTCAGGATGAAGACTGTCGAAATCATTGTTGAGGAAAGGCCGTGCAAGCCGCCTTTGCGGTATCGGGATCAGGACATTGTAGCTGTGATGGTCCCGTACACCATGAAAGCTCTACGGGACAGGTTGAAAGCGGCAGGCGGACGCTGGAACCCGGAGAAGCAACTCTGGTTTGTGAAATATGGAAATATAGCAGGTACCATATTGGAAAAGCATATACAGGTAGATGAAAGAGATAAACCCGGAAAACCGAAAAAACATCTATATGTATATGCTTAAAAGGCATCTATCTGTAGATGCAAGTATCTACCTGTAGATGCAAGCATATACAGGTAGATGACAGGTTCTAACTGCATAATAAGATGTTATATCAGAGGAATAAATGAGAGATTTATTAGCACTATGGGCTTTTGCTGTGATCTTTCTTGCTGGCTGCAACGGAGAGATAAGAGATTTTGACAACACACAATATGAAAATGCAACAATTATCGGAACCATCGGAAACAGCGAAGAAAAAATAAATATAAAAACATCAACAGGGGTGAATGTAACAGTTTTTTCTCCATCAATTGATTCTATTTCCTTAACATTCCAAGACGAGAATACGCAAAGGGAAATCTATCATACCCACTTTATCCAATCAGTTGAGGCGAGACAACCAAGAGATAAAAATCTAATTTTCGTCAAAATATCTGGGACATATATGTCCCGACTTAACGAAGCTGAAAAAGAGGAAAAAGTATTTGTTTATAACCTCTCAGCAAGAAAATTGATTGGTTGGACAAAGACAAAATGACGATATAACCACGTCCATGGACGCCGACCGCCCGAAAAACTTGGGCGGGCGGGTCATGGCCGGCCCCGTTGGCCTAAAAACAGATAGAGGCAGATAAAGTCAAAACCATTGCACGCGGATCAAATCTGACAGAAGCACGGATTGACGCGGATCAGACATAAGCCTAAAACACAGAGGACACAACAGGTAAAACCGAGCTTGAGCCTGATGAAGTTTCGTAAGCTCCAGGAAGTAATTGAAAGCCGATGAGGGATGAATAAGCTGGTGGAAGTTTAGCCGGATGAGTTTCTGAGAGCTGATGCTAAAACCTTGCGATCCACCAACTGGAAAAACTTGGCGGCAAGGCTCTGCAAAGACAGCGGATTAAGTCTCAGGAAGTACGTGAGGGTGCGTGAGAGTTGATCAGGGCCGATGGAAGATGAATCATAGGCAGGGGCCGAGCCAAAAGAGTTGAGGCGTTGGCGAACCCCGAAACCTTTGGACCGCAAACCCCTCTATCAATTCCCGTTGCAAGGCTAAGGGCCCGAGTCATGAACATATATATCGACGAAGCCGGCGTCTTTGTAGTCTCGAGCAAAGACAAGTGTTGCGTTTCTTGTGTTGGAGGGCTGGCTATCCCAACAAGGCAAACGGAGGCTGTATTTGCTGAGTTCGCAGCGCTTAAGGAGTCTTGGGGGATCGGTGCTAGTGAGATCAAGGGTAGCAAGCTTTTAGAACCGCAGGTATCATCTCTGATCTCCATGTTGCGTAAGCATGATGTTATATTCGATATCATCGCCATCGATATGAATGCACAAAACAACAAGGGATTAGCCAACCATAGGGGCTTGCAAGGGCAAAGCCTGACGAAAAACTTGACTCCCGAACACAAAGCTGGGCTTGTAGAAGGTGTTCATAAGCTGAAAAAAGAGCTGGAGGCTTTAAATCTGCAACTGTACGTCCAGGCAGTATGTACCATGGAGTTGCTAACGGACTTGCTTCAGACGATAACGCTTTATTATGTCCAGAGGGTTCCTGCTGAGCTGGGTTCCTTCCAGTGGTACGTGGATGCGAAGGACAAGGAAATTACACCTTATGAAAAGCTATGGACGATGATCGTACTGCCAATGCAGCAGTCACGCTCTTTCCAACAGCCCCTGATAACCCTCGAAGGTGCAGATTACTCACATTTTGAAAAATTTTGCAAAGCTGATGAAATTGCGCCCGAACACATACGAGAACATGTAAAAAGGGCTTCACCGTTTGAGTATGTCGAGCTTCAGGGCATCTTGGGTAAGAATATAAGTTTTCAGAGTTCCCATTCAAATCTCGGCATTCAAATCGTTGATATTTTAACGACATCGATTCGGAGGGCCATGAACGGGAAGCTCGGAATAGCTGGATGGGCTGAAATTGGCAGGCTGATGGTAACTCCTCTACGTCGAAAACAGGTCCTGCACCTGGTGGATCTTTGCGAGGAGGGCATGACGCCATATCTCGGGAAGAAGTCACCACCATTTTTTCAGGTTATACGTGTGCTCGACGGAACTTGCAGGCCCATTATTGCTGAGGAGCAGACCGAATTCAATAAACGGACGCTGGGCGAAGCTGGGTGAGGACGAGGGGACGCAAACCGGGTGAGGACAAGGGACGCATAACATATCAAGGGGAAGCAGGGGGGACGTTGGTAAGTTGTGTAAGTTGTTAGGTCGTCGAAGGCCCCCAAGGGGTCACAAGCCCCCAAGGGGTCAAACCTGGACATGAGACATATTCTGAAATAGACAAGGCGAGTCCCAACCAGAACGGGTGGAGACGGACTCCGCGGGTCAGTGAGGGCGGGTAAAAGCCTGAGAAAGCATAGCCGCTCCGCCGCTCACCCGCCGACCGTTCGGCGAAGGATAACAATGACTATAAGAAAAAAGATTGAGCTCATTCAATTGATCAACAAGTGTTCCCTATTAGTTACTTGCATGCTTTCAATGTCGGGATGCATCATTTTTGCTGAATCTCCTCACGAAATCTTCAAAGGGCATCTGAATGTTCAAGTAGGTGAGAACATTGATGATGTCCCACCATTCCAGATACCACACAAGGAAGATTTAATTGGGTCTAAAATCCTGTCAAACGGTAATATAGAGAATGAATATAAGTTTCGTGGAACGTGTAGATATTTTTATGAAATAAATCCAAAATCTCGTAAAATCGTGAGCACGCGCTTTGAAGGGAAGGAAACTGATTGCATAATCAATCCTTAAATAAGCAAAGCAATGTTGCCTAGTTCCATATTCCACTTAATAGTTGCCATGATTCCTGACATGAAATAATGCCGAACTAGCGAATAGACCTGTTTCTCTTCGCTCACAGGTCATCCACGACACCGTTCAATGGAGGTCACTGGATATCATGATTTCAATTTCCGATATATTGAGGTAACTCTAGAAGTATCCAGGAAAATGTCCTTGACCTAAATTCCGTCAGGTGGTCCCCCGCACCGTTGGCACAAGCAAGGTAAATGATTTATGGGATGTAAGGGTTAACTGAGTGGACGTGGATACGTTAAGAAACTTATTGGTCCGCAGGTCTTTATTGAACAAGAAAACCATTGCAGAGAGTGGAGATGGTGCAATAACTTAAAACTATATACCAACATCCCCTCGGCACTCATAGGTGTGCGCGCTAGCAACTCGACTCTATACGGAAAGGACATCTAATGAACAAGGTACAGATCAGAGAGTTTGTCATGAACTTGGGTGTTGACGATGTCGGGTTTGTCGCCGCTGAAGACTATCAGAGCCCCCGATCGCCGGTGTTGAGCACCCTGATGCCAGAGGTACGGTCGCTGGTTGTCATGGCCTTTAGAGAACTGTCCACCTGTGAGAGTCAGAGCCCGCAGATTGCCATGTCCGGCAGGATGGATATGATGGAATTCTCACGGTCTGTCAATTACCGCGTGGCCGGTTTTCTGGAGCGGGCAGGGGGCAAGGCGATGACGGTGCCGGTATCGTACCCGATGGAAATGAGTGCGGGCACCAAGGGTTCCATAGGCGAGGTTTCGCTGCGGCACGCTGCAGTTGCCGCAGGGTTGGGAACCTTCGGCCGTCACAACATCGTGATTCACCCGAAGCTTGGGACCCGGGTAATCTTTACCGCCATTCTCACCAGCCTCGAACTCCCTTCGGACATTCCGATAGCTGACGATCTCTGCAACCACTGCGATGCCTGTGTCCGCGCCTGCCCAGTCGATGCTTTGGCGGTCCCGGGCCGGACCAATGTCGGACGGTGTCTAGGCAATAGTCAGCCTTACGGGATCGGCGGCACAATAAACTTCTGGTCACGGTTTGCCGGAGCTGGAGGTGAAGAACGGCAGGCCATGCTCAGGGATCCGGAGTACTGGAAACTGTACCAGGCCGGATTCATCGGCTTTCAGTACTTCTGTTTCAACTGTCTGAAATCCTGTCCCGTAGGGCAATGAATATAAATAGGGACACTCCTCGTTTTACCAATTAATTG
>DBMM01000071.1 GCA_002298925.1 Geobacter sp. UBA698
GGCAGGGTCACCTGCGAGAGTTGTCACACCGGCACTGCTTCGGTTATCAACAGCATTACGGCTCCTACCAAACCTAACTTTACTGCCAGCGGTCATGGTCAGGCATCCGTCAACTTCAATGCCAGCCGCCAGTGCAGCAACTGTCATGATCCCAACAGCGCCCACATATCCAATGCTCTTGGCACCTATAAGCGCATCGCGGTTAATGACAATACGCTCTGCTTCGGCTGCCACAACGATGCAGCCAAGGTCCCGACCAGTACGAAGCAGAACATGTTGTCACATGTAATTGCCAAGGACGACAATCCTGTCATGGACTGCAAGCTCTGCCACGATATTCATGGCACCAGCAATATCAAGATGGTGAAAACCACCATCGTCTTCGGTGCCCTGACTTCGACCATCAGCTACGGCTCGTCCAACGACCTGGTCCAACTGGTTCCGCCCTACCGCGGGGTATGCCAGACATGCCATACATTGACCAACCACTACAAACGCAATGTTAACGAAGGGGCCAATCACCCCACCAGCGGCTGCCTGAATTGCCATAACCACAAGGGTGCATATGCATTCAAGCCCAAGGCTTGTAACGAGTGCCATGGCTACCCGCCTGCCCCGAGGGGTTTTGTGCCGACCCAGGCCAACTTCTCCACGGCCAGACTTGAGAACTACTCTGGCGGCGGCGGTGCCCATGTCAAGGCCGGCCACATCCTGGCCAATGTCAGACCATCCCAGGGCTTCGCCCCGTGTGTCGTCTGTCATAACGACGGAGCCAGCGCCCATGTGGGCAGGACAGCAATCTTCGATTCAATGACGTCGCCAACAACGGCTCAGAAGAAGGCCAACACAACCGTACGTGTGGATGCTAACTACAAGTTCAACTTGAGCAAACCGCTCGATGCAAGCCAGTACCGGAAGGCTACAGCCGACAGCACCGGCAGTTGCTGGAATGTAAGCTGCCACTTCCAGGCTTCACCACGTTGGTCCAACGATAAATAGCAGGAAAAGGGTGGGGGGGATGTCATGATCTCCCCCACAGTTTTTTGCTGGTTTCATCAGCAGTGACTACTTCCTGTTTTGCAATGCGAAGCAATTCCCCTCCCAGCCAGGTACATGCCTGGGGCACCCCTTTTTTTGTTTCTTCCGCTTTTTCTGAAATTCACTGCCAATCACCATATTTTATATTTTTAATGCCAGTCCTTTTGGCGCAAGATTTGCTCTTAATGAGATTGGTGGATTCCTCTATATGTAAAACAAGCTTCAGATCGTAGCGATGTTTTTTTGTTTTCAAAAGATCAATGGGTTATGCGCATTGTGTCGTTCGCGGGATTTTAGGGTGCGGTCAGCCGTGTCGTTTTTTGACGTAATTTTTTAGCGATTTGCTTTTTTATGTCACCGGACATGATCACTATGGTGATGTTTTGACCTGCTGCAGGCTCTAACGTCAAACAACCGGCACTGTTTTTTAGATTGGGGGCAGTCATGGTAGGGATAAACAGGATTGGACAAAGCAAACCTTTCCTCTGCTTGCTGCTGGCACTTGCCATGCTGTGTGTGCTGGAGGCGGCCGCACAGGCAGGCACCATCACCTCTTGCTCGGGGTGTCACGGCATGCCGCCGGTCGATGCACCCTACCGCAACATATCCACTGGCGGTTTTGCCGGTAATCACCTGACCCACCTGGCTTCTCCCGCGGCTGCGGCTGACTGCAGCAAATGTCACGACAACGCTGGTTATATTTCGAGTCACCGTGACGGTAAAATTCAGTTTTCAGCCAATATCAATACCTCGCCGGCCCCTGGCGGCGGTCAGTACAAGCTGGCCGGGGTCGCCATAACCTTTAAGAATCAGAGCTCTGTGCCGGTTGCGGGTTCCTGCTCCAATGTCAACTGCCACTTCGAAGCAATCACTCCCACATGGGGCAGCGCTTACTTCGGCTATACCTCACCAACGGTCAATGACTGCGGCCAGTGCCACGGCGCGCCGCCCAGCGGTTCCAACGGCGCCGCCGGCAGCCATGCCAAGCACGATACCTATTTCCCCGGCGCCAACAATTGTGTGAAATGCCATTCCGACCACACTGCCGAAAGCAGCAAGTTCAGTCATGCCACCAGCGCCGGACATCGTAACCTGGTTCTTCAACTGCGCAATGCGGCAGATGTCATCTCGGCAGGCAGTGCCTACACCGGGCCGGTTAACGACTATCTGCCCAGCCAGACCAACGTATTCGGCAATTGCACCAACCTGTACTGCCACAGCAATGGACAAAAGGCCCTGGGCAACTTCTCAACCAATACGGTGCCCACCTGGGGAACACCGCTGCCGGCCAACTGCACCGGCTGTCACCGGGCTGACAACGCTTCCGGGACCATCATGAAGAGCGGCAGTCATGACAAGCACGTCAACATCGCCAACCTGAACACGATCTCCTGCGGCAAATGCCATGCGGCCACGGTCAGCGCCAGCAGCATGACCATCATTGACCCATCATCCCATGTCAACGCCAAGGTCAGCATCAAGTTCAACAGCCTGACCACCGCCGTTAACGGCACCTACGGCGGCCAGCCAACGCCGTACTCCAAAGACCCGGGCACGGCCTATGGCCAGTGTACCAACGTCTATTGCCATTCCACGATCCAGTCAGGTGCCACCGGCACCGGCGCGCCGACCTACCGTACGCCCACCTGGGGCAACGCTGGCAGCGGCGCCTGTGGCACCTGTCATGATGGCGACAATGGGCATACCTTTGGTGCTGTCATGGCCACCGGCAGCCATACGGCGCATCTCTCCCAGTCATACAGCGGCACATCCAACGTCATGAAGTGCGTCATCTGCCACAACATCAGCGGCCAGACCATGGCCCTGGGTGCAGGTTGCGATTCCACCTTCTGCCACAACTCCGCACCGGCCAAACATGCCAATGGCAGGATCGATGTCCTCATCAACCCCTTGTTCGGCGCCTCCGGTGTCTATAATGGTTCCACCGTTCCCCGGGCCGGGTTCAATAGCTGTTCCAATGTTTCCTGCCACTTCAATACCACCACGCCTACCTGGGGCACGGCAACACCCATTACTTGCGTGGGTTGCCATACATTGGCACAGCTGATGGCCAGCGGAGCCCATTCCAAGCACATCAGCAACAGTCTGATTCCGACCATGTACAACTACACGGCCAACCGCTCAACCGCCGGCGAATACAACTTCGGCTGCTCCAACTGTCATCCCCTTGATGTTGCCAATCACATGAACGGTTTTTTGAATGTTACCCTGAAAAAGGATGAAGCCGGGATCGGCACGCTCCGCACTAAGAACAGCGCCACCGCGGTCGGCATCGGGGTGGCAGGTAGTGGCATCACCGGCACGACCAAGGTCAGCATAATCTGCTCGGCGGCCTACTGCCACAGCAACGGCAATGTCTCCAACCTGGTGTATGCCACCACTCCCAACTGGTACGGTGGCAGTTTCACCGGCGACAGGTGCGCCAACTGCCACGGCAACTCCCCCAACAGCACCATCCCCGGATCGAGTGCCCATTACAACAATAAATTCCTCGGCTACACCAGCACTCAGGGCGGCCACCAGGTCGGCATCCATGCCTTCCGGGTTTACAGCAGTGGCAGCGGCCTGGCCACCGCCGGCACCGGCGGCGACACCACCCACGGCAATGATGCAGTTGAATCGGTTATCAGCTGCTATGTCTGTCACAACGCCACGGTTACTGCCAAGTACAACGACAACAACACGATCTGCATCGCCTGCCACTATTCCGGAAATTCACTGGGCGCCCATTTCGGCAATGCGGCAGCCATTGCCGACAAATCCCGCCATGTCAACGGAAAGGTCGATGTGGTCTTCAAGAACATGACCATCAACTCCAAGGCCCAATTGCGGAACAACAGGTTCACCCAGGCGCCCTACAGCAGTATCTGGAGACGGGATTTCGGCTACAAGGTGCCCGGCGCCCATGACACGGCCAAGGTTCCGCTCAACACGGCCACCATGTGGGACGGCAGCACCAAGACCTGTTCCAACATCGCCTGCCATAACGGCCAGACCGTCAAGTGGAGCGACACCAATGGGACAACAACCTGTATCAGTTGCCATACGGCACTGTAACGGGTATATACGTACTTTTTTCTATTTACGACACGAGGGAATATATGGGAACGATACTCGCTAAGAACATCAGGGGAATGAGTTTGTGGTCGAAGATCGGCGTCATCTTCTTGCTGCTCACTGGCATCCTCGTCTACCAGGGCGTGTTTCGGCCCCAGTTCCTCAACTCGGCCACCAACACCTATTACTTCACCCTCGACACCGTGGCGGTCAACCTGGGGGCTGACGGCAGTACTACCACCACCCAGACTCTGGGTGGCAAGATATCCATGAAACCCGGCGTCTATGCCACCTCCCGCCGGGTTACCGCAGCTGCCAACACCACAACCCAGACCATGTTAAACGCCTATGGTCCGGCCTACACGGCCAACAAAACGGTAACGTCACCGTCGGTCAGCATCGGTGTCCGTAATGCGCTTGCCGGCACTGGCGCCATCAACTGGCAGGCCAAGGTCTATGACTACAACCCGGCCGGAACGGCCAATAACGGCACTTTGTTGTGGACTTCCAGCCTGGTAGAAGCGCACCCGACTGTGCAGACGCCGCTCAATCTCCCCTTCAGCGACAAATCCGCCAAAATGGTGGCTTCCGGCCATCGCCTGAAGGTCGTCATCACCGCCCAGATGGCCAATTCCAGCACCTCCCAGGCCCGTCTCTACTGGGGCAATACGACCAACTATTCCTTTCTGTCCGTATCGGAAGCAAACTACGTCGCCAACTCGGTGACGGTCGACAACCTGGCCGACGCCAACGCCGGCGCCCTGACCGCCGTATTGAACAGCGAGACCAACATAGCGATGCTGCAGTTCGACATGTATTCCAATGCAGCCTCACCCAGCTGGACCTCCGGAAAGCTGGACAAGATCGGCACCAACTCCGATTCTGGTGCCCAGGTGCAGTTCTCCATCTGGAAAGATAACGGCGACGGGGCCTTTGATTCCAGCACCGATACCAAGATCGGAGGGCCCTATTCCTTCAGCAGCGCCACCGGCCAGGCCTATACCCTGACAACAGCGCAGACCCTGACGACATCTCCGCAGCGCTACTTTGTCGTTTACGACCTGGCCGGGGCCACTACCGGCACCACAGTCGGCGCCCGTATTGCCGACAGTTCCTATTTCACCGTCAGCGGCGCTGCCGGAGGCGTGACCAACGTCACAGCCACGTCATCCAGCTTACCCTCCATCAGCAGCGGCGGCTCCACGGTCACCAAAAACTATGCCGCCGACTGGGATACCGGACATACCCTGACCTTGTCAACCGTACCTACCTCGGTGTCGACAAATTCCACCTGCATTACCCGTACGACGTCGACGGCCTCCTCGCTGATCGGCTACCTCAATTATCCCTCTCACTCCTGCACCAGCGTCTCCGGCCAGTTTTACACGGCCAACGCCGCCAACAGCAGCTTCGTCAAGCTCTATATGAGCAAGTCCTCCGGTTACTCCAGCATTCTGACAACACTGACCGGGGTCTCATTCACCCATCGCATCTCGGTGCCCGCCGCCGGCGGCACCTTCACCTACACCCTGTTCTATGTGGATCCGACCAGCGGCACCCAGGTCAACGCAACCACACCCGCAAAATACACCGTGGCGGCCGGTACGGCGGCCACCAGCCAGATCATCACCGTTTCCCTGGGGGGGCAGACCTTTTCCAATGTCCCCATGGGGGCACACCTCGGCATCCAGATCGGCGTCAGCGCGGCCAGCATGGGCATCGGCCTGGGCAGCTCCGTCGCTGCCCAGCTGACGGTTCAGGAATCCGCTGCGGCCAACAACGGTGTGGATGTGGGCGATGGCTCTACCATCGCCAACTCGTCGGTCAACGCTTCGGCCACCGATGTGCCGGTGGACAGCTTCACCCTCAGTTCCAGCCAGGCCCAGAACGTCACCAGCGTGACCATCCTCGGCAATGCCATGTTCAACAGCACCAACATCAAGAACGTCAAGATCTATCTGGACAACGGCACCAAGCCGGGTGTGCTTGATTCGGGCGATACCCTGATCGGCACGGCTGCCGGCAGCTCCATCAGCGGCAACAGCGTAGCGGTGACGCTTAGTACGCCCCAGGCCATGTCGCTGGTGGCCAAGCGCTATATCGTGGCTTACGACATCGCCGATTCGCCCAACGTCAACATCGTTCTGACCGGCCTGGTCAGCGACCTGGCAGCAAGTGTGGGGGCGATCGGCAACAACACCGATGCCAACGGCGCCTCCGTAACCATCCTGCCGAGCACCTATCTGAGCGACGTCGCCGAATCGGGTACGCCCGCCTATGTAAAGCCTGGTGGCGCGGCAACCGTTGTGGACGGTTTCAGTCTCAAGATCAATGGCGGCGTCCAGGACACCATCAGGGACTTGACTGTCACCCTGGCCACCACCTCCGCCATCGCCTCTACCCAGTACAGCCACATCTCGGACTATATAGCCAAGGTGGAGATCGTCAACGCCACTGGCACGGTTGTGTACGGCTCCCAGACCGCCCCGTTGTCTGGCGATGACTGGCAGATACCGATCACCACCACCGCCATGTATGCCACGACCACGCCGACCAGCTACTACGTTCGCATCACCCCCAAGGCCAACCAGACCGTTACCTACGACGTTGCGGCCCAGATCACAGCGCTTGCCCACAGCAAGACCACCTACGGCCTGTCGGTCAACGATGCCACCAGTTCCACGGTGATCATCGACGGCCAGGCTCCCCCCAACCCGGGCAGCTTTTCGGCCACAACCGACACCGGAAATGCTGGCGGCTCGATAAACCTGAACTGGCTGGCGGCAACGGAACCCAGTACGCCCGGCAGCGGTCTGGCCGGCTCCGGCTTGCAGAAGTACATCCTGGTGCGCGGGGCTGCCAACTCACCGGCCCCCACCAGCTGCAGCAGCGGGACAGCCATCACCCTCTCCAGCCCGACAGCTACCAGCTATACAGACAGCGGCCTGAACTCCGCCATGAGTTATGGCTACCGCATCTGCTCGGTGGACAATGTCGGCAATACTAGCCTGGGTGCCAAGGTTGCCGCTGTTTCATCCACTCCCACTGCCTGTAACAAGGCCCCGGCGCTGTTCATAAACCCGATGTCGCAGTTCGTCAAGGTCGGCGGCCAGGTCAGGCTGCGGGTGGCCTATACCAACAATGATACCGGCAACTGCAGCCCGGTCCCGTTCACCCTTTCCACCAGCGGCGCGGATACGACCAACTTTACCGTGGCTTTTGACAGCTATACCGGTACGCTCAAGTCCAACAGCGGATCCAAGGCTACCTACCTGACCGTCGCCGCCAAGAGTACGGCGCCGCAGAATATCTCCAACACGTTCCATGTCAGCGTGAACGGCGGCGGCGCGTACACAGCCACCTGTCCCGATCCGGTCACGATCACCGTCAACAATTCCGGCTCCATGATCCACAGCAGCCAGCAGCTCGGCACCATCAAGTACGGTTCCTGGGGGGTTGGCTACAACTGTAACACCTGTCATGCCCCGGTCGGCACCAACATCAAGCAGGTCAAAAGCGCCATCGTTACACCCATCGGCAGCCGGCCGGTGGTCTTCACAACAACTTCAGCCGCCCAGAGCGTCACCACGGGCGTGTTCGGCAATGATCTTCGCGTCGGCACATCCAGCACCAACGTCTGCGAGGTCTGTCATCACAACACTCGCTATCACCGTTACAGCGCCAATACCACAGTCAAGAGCCATAACAACAGCCGGGACTGCATGGTCTGCCACCAGCACAACAACGGCTTCAAGTCCACCGGCGCTGCCGGTTGTTCCGACTGCCACGGCAATCCGCCGACCTCCATTGCCACCATGGCATCCCCGCCGACCTATGCCTTAAAACCCTACACAGCAAGTTATGCCGGCAAGCATGCCATTCACAACAACAGGGGTATTACCTGCTATGCCTGCCACAACAGCGCCAATCATGCCCGGGATATCGCCAACAATACGCCGGACAGCCTGATCAACATGCAGTTCAAGGTGGACGGCACCACCTTGCCCGGTTTTGCTGGCAGCGTAACCACCGGCACATTCAACGCAGGCAATGTCGGCAACGGCTACTCCTGGTCTCCAGGGAGCGGCACCACTCTTTTCAATCAGGCCAATAACGTCTCCTGCAATGTCTATTGCCACAACATCAACTACAACAACGCCGGCTATGAGGTGAACAGCAACGGTTACAACAACATACCCTCCTGGGTGGGGGACAATCAGGTGGCCTGCGGCTCCTGCCATGCCGCCAGAGGCGATGACACCTACTTCAACTCCAACCCCAATATCGCCCTCGGTTCCCATCAGAAACACGCCAGCACCATGCCGGGCAACAACGCCATACCCTGCGGCAAGTGTCACGGCTTCCGCAACTACTCCACCACCAAGGCCCATCTGAACGGCAATGTGGAGTGGGACCTCTCCGCTATTTCCGGCACTGCCACCTACAAGGCGCAAAACGCCGGGAGTACCGGCAACGTGGCGCCATCGGCCAGCTACGGCAGTTGCGCAAACCTGTACTGCCACAGCAACTCCCAGAATAACCAGACCACGGTCGGAGCCAGCACGGTGGTCGGTACCCGCTTTGGCAACCCGACTTGGGGCAGCTCAACCACCTGCGGCTCCTGCCATGACTACCCCAACACTACCGGCGGGCACCCCCAGCATGTCGGCGACCCTGCGGTCAGCCAGGTCAGCTTCGACTGCCGCGTCTGCCATAATAGCGGCGGTGATGCCAACTCCTTCAACCATGCCAACGGCCAGATCAACTTCCAGTTCGCCGGCCTGGGGCAGAATACCCATTATTCCTATAGCTCCGTAAAAACGCCCGGATCAGGACCTTACGGTACCTGTTACAACAGCAACTGCCACGGTCGGTCCACCAAGACCTGGGGCCCGTCCACCGGCCTCGCTCTGTGCGAAAAATGCCATGGTTCAGCCTCTACCGCCGGTTTCTACAACACCCTCGGCCCCGGCTCGACCATATCCAACACCGACAGCCACGTCGGCGCCCATTTCCGCCACCTGACCTCGCTTTCGGCCAACAGCCCGGCCCCGGCCAATGTCAAGTACAGCGCCTCCTTCGACTGCAGCGCCTGCCACGCCAAGCCGGACAGCCCGTACACCCCGGGCCACATTGACCAGGGGCGCGTCAACAACGGCCTGTCGACCACGCTGACATTCGGTGCTCTGGCCCATAACAGCTACACCAGCGCAGCGCACGATCCTTCCTACAACAGCGCAACCGGACAATGCAGCAACGTCTGGTGCCATGGCTCCGGCATGAATTCCAACGAAGGCACCGGCCCGTACCAGTCGGTCGGGCCGGCCGGACAGACCGGACCGCTGGGACAGCTATACGATGGCGGCACCCTGGGAACTCCGCTGGTTCCAACCTGGAACCAGCCATTCATAACCGGGAATGCCGGCGCATCCGGGCCGGCCAGCTCATCCGGCGGCGACTGCACGAAGTGCCATTCCTATCCGCCGGCAGCGCCACTGCCCGGTTACCGCCACTACGGCTACACCGTCGGTCCGGATTGCACCAAGTGCCATACCCACCTGAACACAACCGCCACCGGCTTCACTGATCCCAGCAAGCATGTCAACGGTCAGGTGGACAGCTGCTACAACTGCCACGGCCGGCCACCGGTGGACATGACCACACTGGCCAACCCGCCGATCAATGCCCTCAACCCCGGCATGATCGGGGCCCACAACAAGCACGCCGACAACCCGGCTATCGGCGATAACTGCAGCGTCTGCCACAACGGCTTCGTGGCCACCAGCATGCAGACCGGCAACATGCTGCTGGGCTTCAACGTCTTTGGCGGCAAGATGCAGAGCGGCACCTTCTACGGCTACTCAACCCTGACCGGCGAGGTCTGGAAATCCGGGAGCGCCGGCACCACCATCCGCCGCACCGAGAATTCTAACAACGTCAACAAGTGCGCCAATGTCTACTGCCATGGCGGCGGCACCGTGGCCCCGTCCAGCCAGGTGGTTCCGGCCATCGGCGGCGGCAGCAAGACCACGCCGTTCTGGGAGAACGGTGCGGTCGAGGCTTCCTGCGGCAACTGCCACGGAACCACCTACGCCAACTATTCGTCCCGCGGCTCCCACGGCCGCCATACCGGCAGCACCAGCAACCGCCCCGGCATCTCCTGCGAAAAATGCCATGGCCCGCACAATGACAACAGCCATGTCAACGGTTCCGTCAAGTGGAGTTTCTACTCCACGGTCAAGCGGATGAACGCCACGGCCGGCTATGGTACCACAGGATACAAACCATCAGGGGCCAGTTTCTTCAACGCCAGCGGCAGCACCGGCAACCTGGCCCCCAGCAGCGCCTACGGCACCTGCAACGTATACTGCCACAGCGATGCCCGTGGCACCTTCGCCAACCCGGTCTGGGGGAGCGGCTCGCTCGGATCCCCCACCTGCGGCGCCTGCCACAAGAACATGGCCACCGATGCCACTGCACCGGGAGCACACTATGTGCACGCCAATATCCTGGGCTATGCCTGCAGCACCTGCCATAACGGGGCCGGCAGCGGTACGGCCAACCACGTCAACGGCACTATCGAGCTTTCCTTTTCCGGTACAGCCACAGGGACCACCTACAGTAAGGCCAGCCCGATTACGCCGAATGTTGCCTACGGCACTTGCAGCAACATCCCCTGCCATGGTGGCGGTACCGCCACCTGGGCCAGCGGCACCGGCGTCGTGCCGTGCTTGGGTTGCCACAGCAACAGCATCAACAACCGGGCCGCCATCGGCGCGCAGTTCTCCGGACAGTCGCACCATATTCAGGGCGCAACCATTGATGGAACCAAGTGCTATCTCTGTCACTGGGAGGCTAACAGCGATGGCTCCATCAACTACACCTATCACCAGGCCGGCACCAGCAATGCGGCGGTTACTCTGGTCATTAACGCCACCACCAGCCGTCCGACCACCGCTACCCATGGCACAACCTTCAGCAACTACACGGCGGTGAGCGCCAATGCCACCAGGCAGCGTGCCCAGATCAACAAGATTAACAACACCTGCCTGAGCTGTCACAATCTTGCCAACGCTGCCTGGACCCCCTTCGGCGACGGCAAGGTTCCTCAGCAGTATGCCTGGGATGGAAAGAGCATCAACGAGCGTTATTCACAGGCCGGCACCACCAACTGGAGCAGCTACACAGATGCAGCCAGCACCAACGTAGCCACCAAGAGCACCCAGACCAAGGCCTTCTCCGCCCACGGCCGGGCCGATCTGAACAAGCGCGGCTGGGATACCAGCGAGACCTGGCCGGATACCAGCGGAAACAACGCAACTACTTCCATAGTGCGCTGCTACGACTGCCACAACTCCCACGGCACTTCGGCCACCGGCGTCATGAGCAGCTACTCCAGCGCCACCGGACGCTTCAAGGGCGGTATCCTCAAGTCCACCACCGCCGGTAAAGGCGGCTATAGCGTCAACTACATTCCGACCGCTGGCGGCAGCGCGGCAGTGCCTAACAAGAACGCCTATAACCCAGGTGCTGCGCTCTGCTTCGACTGCCACAACAATTCCGCAGCCACTACGACACCCTGGGGCTATAACGCGACCTTTGGGGCCACCCAGGCCATTTACGGCTACAACGACACCGCCAACTTCGGCAACGGCACCTTCGGTACCGTCACCAGATTCGGCACCACTTATAAAGGCTACAGTGCTGCCGGTAAAAACATGAGAAGCAACAAGGGCGGACATTTCGGCGCTTCAAGTGCCCTGACAACAACCATAACCCAGCGGGCCTTCGACGTCACGCCCCAGGCCGGCATGACAGCCATTAAGGGCCTCTGCACACCCTGCCACGATCCGCACGGTGTCAGCCCCACCTTGACCCAGGCTAACGCAGTGCCGCTTCTGAAGGGCACCTGGGCCACATCATTCTACAAGGAAGATGCGGCCCCAGCAAATACCAACGAGGCCAGAGGCGGCACCACCAAGAGCGGCGAACAGGCTGTCAAAAACGTTGGCAGTACGCCTGGCTACCATATCGACCAGAACACCCTGGGCACCATGGCAAATGGCAAGCCATCCCAGCTGCAGGATTATCCTGCCCTGTCAGGCGCCAATACCCTGCAGACCATTGCCGACACCAACTTTGCCGGCCTCTGCACGGGGTGCCATGCCAAGGCGCAGTTGGTCTATCCCAACACAACCAGCGCCTCGACCGGCAACTGGAAGAAGATGAGAAGGGTGCATATGAGCGTCAAGGGCTGGGCCTCCACGGCCGGCAGCGGCGGCAACAAGAGCAACGCCATCCATGCCTACACCTGCTCCAAGTGTCACACGCCGCACAACTACCGGTTGCCGCGCCTGCTGGTTACCAACTGCCTGGACGCCAAGCACAGGGGCCGGGGTGCCTCGGGTGGCAATCCAACCGCTCAGAGCGGTACCGGCACCAGTGGCGCTGGTCAAGGTCGTTTCCCAGCGGGTGGTGGCGGCTCAAATGATCTCAATAGTGCCATAAACCCTGGGCCTTGGTTCTTTGGTACTGGTCAGGCGGGCAAACCAGCAGCTGCAATTGTAACCTGCCACGACGATGCCCAGGCCGGCGGGACGACATATTCACTGGGTGCCGAACAATGGAACAATAAAACACCATGGTAGGTATTATCCTGAATAACGATTTGACCTGCCCGGAGGCAAATTTTGCGGAAAGGAGATCAGAAGATGAAGAAGCGCATCTATGTAAAACCAAGGATTGTTGGTTCAGCTAACGTTCATCCCTGCTGAGCCAAGCTGGACAGGGAGGTGAGGCGCAGAAAGGCCTCACCTCTTTTTATCTTGAATGCTATGATAGATATGCAATAGTAACTTTGCCTGTTATAGAATGTTATCGACTGGCAGTAACAGGTTGTCGTACTGCGGTGCCTGTTCATAGAGAAAGAAGGTGGCGACATGTGGAAACGTACGCTGAAAAGGTTGATGATGATCGTGACTTTTGCTTTGGCCTTACTGGAAGCTGCTCCTCAGGTTCAGGGAGAAGAGATCCGGGTCGCCAGCGGCTTTATCCCGAGCAATGATGCCACTAAACCGTTCAAACAGGATTTCGAACGTGCCGCTGGTGTAACGCTTTCTTTTGCCAAAGCTGAAATTGACCAGTTGCTCCGGGATCTCAAGCAGGGGACCCTGGATGCTGTTGCAGGCAATCTACCGATGGAGGAGTTTCTGGAAGGATTCAGAAACCACGAGGGCAAGTCAGGTGGTGATCTGTTCCGGTCTGCCACCATTGCCCAAATCCCCCTGGAGGTAGTGGTGGCCAAGACCAATCCGGTGGCCAAGCTTTCCAAAAGCCAATTGAAGGGGATTTTTACCGGTAAAATAACAAACTGGCATGAGGTTGGCGGTGCAAAAATGCCGATCAGCCCCATCATGCCGAAGGGATATCCCACCACGAGTTTTCTTCGCTATCTGATTATGGATGGGGAGGCATATGCCCCTGTAGTGCGTGACGCTGGGCTGCCGGAGGATGATCTTGCTCCCGGCAAGCCCGGTACGATCGCCGTCATGCCGGCCATCCGTGTGGACAATTCCGTCAAAGTCGTGGCAACTCCGGAAATGGCCATGACATACAGCATTATCACCTTCGGGGAACCGTCCCCTGGCGTGAGGAAACTGATCGATTTTGCACGGGGCCCAGGAAAAAAATACCTGAGTATAGACAGAAAGTAACTGATCTTACAGCCACAAGAGCATGAAGTATTAACTATTAATTATGGCACACCCGCTGCTGACTCCTTTCAAAATCACCTTGAAAGTCTGTTGTACATGAAAAAAATCCTGCTCCTCAACCTTCCCTTTGAACGACCTGTTCAAAGGGATTACGGCTGCCCCCATGGTGCAAAAGCGGATTACTCCTGGCCCCCCATCGATCTGCTGCTATTTGGGGCGATGGCCCGTGATGCGGGTGAGCTCGGCTATATCGACTGCCTGGCAGGCAAACTCGCCTGGACAGAGTGTCTGCGCCGGATAAACGATATCCAGCCGGATCTAATCTTCACCATGATTTCCTCGATTACCCTGACGAGTGATCTTGAACGTCTCAACGAAGTACGGAATGCTGTGCCAATGGCGCGGATCTGGGCCAGCGGCGACCTGGTTTTTTTCACAACGGAAAAGTATGCACAAGTAGATGTATATGTACGCGATTTGACCAATCGCTCCGGCATCCTTGGGATGCTGAACAGTGATGTTACATCGGGTGTTGTTGAAGAAGATAGCCAAGCACCATTCAGCTGCGGCATTTTTCCCCATGAACTGCTGCGCGGGTATGACTATGCCATGCCCTATTCCCTGTACCGCGGGATAACATCGGTACTAACCAATTACGGCTGCCCTTTCCCCTGCACGTTTTGCAATTCCAATCGAATACCATTCAAAAAGCGAGACATCGATGAGATAGTTCACGAACTTCTCCATATCCAGCAAGTCGGTATTCGGGAAGTGATTTTCAGGGATTTCACCTTCAACCTGTCAGATGTTGACCAGCTCTGTGACAAAATCAAACGTAATAATATCCGGTTGGCATGGAGTTGCTGGTCACGCGCGGATCTGGTGGATGCACACGTGTTACACACCATGAAAGAGGCCGGCTGTTACCTGATATCCTACGGTGTGGAGAGTGGGGATGATGATATCCTTGCCAGGACTCACAAACAATTGGATACAAAAGCGATTCAGGAGGCAGTTAGGCTTACCAGGGTGGCGGGAATAGAGGTACTGATCAGCGTGATTTTCGGGTTTCCCGGTGAGGATCCAGTGCGGACACAACGGTATGTCAGGAAACTCGACCCCGATTATCTGGCTGTTAATCTGCTGGCGAAGAGAACAGGGAGTGCCGCCACCGCCGGCATACCAAATGTAATCGACCAACAGGGTTGTGATTCACTGATTTCAGCTGATCCGGAGCAAATGCGGCTTAGAGACAGGGTTGAAAAGTCCTTTTACCTCAGGCCGGGAAAAATATTGCGGTGCATGTTACTTGCCCTGAAGTCACCTCACCGTATCCTCATTTTTTTTAATAACGCACGCGCGCTGATAAACAAATGGAAAGAGACAAGCAAGCTGACAAACCCTTAAAGTGCGATGGAGCACTGGAGCTTATGCCGTGAAATCTGCACCACACAATTATAGGCAGTCGGTCGATATGCTGATTCTGGGCATCCTGGTTGCTGCTGTGTATGCCAGGAGCTTGGGGCACGATTTCATCAGCAATTTTGACGACAACTGGTACATCCTCTACAACGACGCCGTCAGGGGTTTTTCCTGGGCCCATCTCCAGGCTGCGTTCAGCAACTTTTACATTGGGCACTATGCGCCGCTGCAGGTTATTTCCTATATGCTGGACTACTCTGTGTGGGGTCTGGCGCCCGGCGGTTTTCATCTGACCAATATCATCATTCATACCATAAACGGCATGCTGATCTACCGACTCTTCAGGCGCTGGCAGGTAGATCGTCTGTTTGCGCTGGTCGGGGCAGCGCTGTTTCTGCTGCACCCGGTGCAGGTGGAAACGGTCGCCTGGATTTCGCAACGAAAATCCCTGCTGTCCATGTTCTTTTTCCTGCTGGCCTGGGAGGGGTATTGCCGTTACCGGGAGGCCGCACCAGAGCGCGGCAGGCTGGCATATGCCGCTTCAGTGGCTGCTTTTGCACTCTCCCTGTTGGCCAAGTCCATGTCTGTGGTCTTTCCTGTGATACTTTTGGCATACGACCATTGTTTTTACGGAGAGAAGAACCGGTTGTGGCTGAAAGACAAGATCCCCTTTGTGCTCGCTGCCGGCGTGGTTTCTGGTTTAACCATCTACGCCCAGACCCCGGAAATAGGGGGAGGAGGGCGCGCCGGTTATCACGGAGGAAGCCCCTGGGCGACCTTGCTGACCATGGTGCCGGTCTTCTGCCGGTATCTCGGAATGCTGGTATGGCCGGCAGGCCTGAGTGCGGAATATGCGCCGCCCATTCACCATACTATCGATGCCACGGTACTGGCAGCGGCATTTGTCCTTGTTGGAGTGGCAGTACTGACGTTCAGACTTTATCGCATCGACCGGCGAGCCGGTTTTTGGGCTTTCTTTTTCTGGATCGGCCTGCTGCCGGTGGCGCAAATCGTGCCGATGATCTTTCTGATGTATGACCATTATCTATACTTGCCGATCGTGGGGGTGGCTGCCCTGGCTGGAACCGCAGCCGTGTGGCTTCGGGATCGGCTTGGGCAGAGTCGCCGTGTAGTACTATTCCTGCTGCTGGGACTGCCACTACTTGTTCTTTCGGTTGTTTCCGTCCAGCGTCTTGCCGTCTGGCGGGATTGCCTGACCCTCTGGAGCGATGCGGTGGCCAAGGAGCCGGACAGCAACAAGGCCTGGGAACACTATGGCGAGGCGCTCAGGGTATCTGGACAGGTAGATGCAGCTCGCCAAGCCTACGAGCGTGGATTGAAACTTGGTCCCTCCAACACTGAGTTACTGGCTGGGTTAGGTGATCTGTATACCGAAGAGGGGGAGCTTGATAAAGGACTCGCGCTGTTGCAAAAACTGTTGGAGATTAAACCGAACTACGTTACCGGTTGGGCCAGCCTGGGAAACAACTATTTGAAGCGCGGCAAGTACGTTGAAGCGGAAAAGGCCTATAAGCGCGCCCAGAATCTGCAGCCCGAGGCGATGCAGGTTGTCATCCTGCTGGGGAATCTTGCCCTTGAGCAGGGGCGCCTTGATCTGGCACGTGACTATTACAAGCAGGTGGAAGCTAGGGAAGCCAGTAATCCGCTAAGCGCTTACCAGATGGCCTGCCTCGAATCACAGGCTGGTCGAAAAGACCATGCCCTGGCATGGCTGGAAAAAGCTCTGCAAAGCGGTTATCGCGATTACGGTGCGCTTCGTGGCGATCGGCGTCTGTCAGCTCTGTGGCAGGAGCCGCGCTTCAACTACCTGCTGCAGCAATATTTTCCTTGAGTGTAGAACCAGAGATATCTAACTCAAATGTGCGGAGGATTCATGAGGATGCACCATTTCCTGACAACAACTCTGATAACTTTTTTTTGTGGCCAGGTTTATGCCGCCGAGCTGCCCGAAGAAGCGCAAAAGATGCTGGCCGATCTTGGCGCTCCAGATGTTCAGCAGCAGAACAACGGTAAATTGTTCCGCTGCATTCATGGCGGCACAAAAAAAGTGACAGTCTCAACTCTTGGCAATGCAACGATTTTCACCGCTGATTACAATAACTGCCGTGAGCCTGGCTCCACCCGTGACGGGCATGATGAAATCATGGTCCGGAATGGCGAGATCATCGGCAGCTCATCCAAAAGGTCGATTAACGGCGAACTATTTGATGCAGCTCAAAATAATGATACGGCAAAGGTTCGGGAGCTGATCGGTCGCAAGGCGGATGTGAATTATTCCGAGGAAATATCATGGGAAAATCAACGTACCATTGATGGCTGGACGCCAATGATGTGGGCAGCATTGAATGGAAATACCGAAATGATGACGCTTCTGCTCAAGGCCGGAACCTGGGTCAATTATCTGAACGGCGATGTCGTCAATGCACTCTGGATAGCATCCAGCAGCGGCCGGCTTGAAACAGTCAAACAGCTGCTGAAAAACAAGGCCTATATCAATAATCGCAATTTTGAGGATGTCACACCGTTGATGGCTGCCGCCATGCGAGGCCACTATGATGTCGTCAACTGCCTGCTTGACGCAAAGGCATCCATCAACCTGGTTCACAAGGAAGGTGACAGTGCCCTGATGTTTGCCCTGGCCTGGAGGCATACGAAGGTTGCCCAGCGCTTGATTGATGCCGGCGCCGATATCAATATCCGGAACAAGCACGGCGTCACGGCGTTGATGATTGCGATTGCCGAAGGAAATGAAGAAATTGCCCTGAAACTGCTTGATAAAAAAGCGGACCTTACTGCTAAAACTGATAGCGGCATGACAGCACTGGATATTGCACTGGCAAAAGGGAATACCAAAATCGCAGAACGCATCAAACAGGTTCAAACACCCCTGTAAGCCGGGTAGGATTTCGTTGCAATGGAGAATTGATGCGCCTCACTAGTAACCGCACCCTCACGTTAGCTCTGTCAGCAGGCCTGATATGCCTTTTACTGTACCTGCGGGCGCTTTCCTGCGACTTTGTCAATTACGACGATCCTGACTATATCCTGAAGAACCCAGCCATCAGAATCCTGGACTGGCAATTTCTAACCGAGGCTTTCTCCACATCCTACATGGGCTGGTGGATGCCGCTGACCTGGATCTCCCTGGCGATTGATTACCACTTCTGGGGGCTGAATCCGCTGGGTTTCCATCTGACCAATATCCTGCTGCATGCAATCAACACCGCCCTGGTAGTGCTGATTGCTGACCGGTTGTTGAGGCCGGTAATGGAAAGCGAAGCAGATCAGGACAGCAGCGGCCTCTACCTGTACCCGGCGACACTCCTGTTGGCAGGATTACTCTGGGGAATTCATCCGTTGCGGGTGGAGTCGGTGGCCTGGGTGACGGAAAGAAAGGATGTGCTGAACGGCATTTTTTCACTTGGTTCAATACTGTGCTACCTGTGCTATGCACACAAAAAGGAATCAGCTGAACAAAACAATGGGGCGATCAGGGATTATATACTTTCGCTGGTTTTAGTTCTGTTGTCGCTGATGGCCAAGCCGGTCAGCGTTGTTATCCCGGCGATGTTGCTGGTGGCGGACTGGTATCCGCTGGGGCGCTTGCAAAGGGGCAGAATCCTGCCGGTCCTGGCCGAAAAAATACCCTTTCTGGTTCTTTGTGCGTCACTGTCCATCGCCACCGTGTATTTTGCTTCCGATGCGACCATCCTGGTGTCATTTCAGGATTTTCCACTGGCAAAAAGAGTTGTTTTGGCCGGCAACTCAATTTTTGAGTACGTCAGCCTGAGCATTTATCCGGTCGGCATCACCCATTTGTATCTGCTGCCGCGAGTTTTCCCGGTTTCATACTATCTGGCAACGGCGGTAGCCATCCTCTTTACTTGTTTTTGCATCTGCACCTACAAAAAAAGACCCTGGCTGTTCGCAACCTGGCTGGCCTTCATCCTCCCGCTGCTACCGGTGCTGGGGTTCCTCCAGAACGGAGCACAGGCCCATGCCGCACGCTTTACCTATCTTCCGGCAGTCGCCCCCAGCATTGCCGTGGCGGCGATTATTGCCGCACTATACAGAAAATCCGCTTCAATACCCGCTCGTTTTGCACGAAATAGTTTTATCTGCCTGATCGCGGTTCTGCTATTGTTTTATGGAACGATGACGGTAAAACTTATCGGCTCATGGAAGAATTCGGCAACACTGTGGTCCAGGAACATTGATATTCAACCCTCCGGAAGAGCATTCTATTTTCGGGGGGATTATTACCTGCAAAAAGGGAAATATGTCGCCGCAGCGGAAGATTTGTCTGTTTCCATTCGTATGGGACAAGAGGCCGGATTCCCCGGGCTGTTCAATCTGCATGCTCTTCGCGGCGATGCACTCAGCAAGGCCGGGCACTATCAAGAAGCGGTTAAGGAATTCACTTCTGCTATCCTGTTAAATCCGTTTCCTAACTATTTCTATCACCGAGGGCTTGCATTGAAGGCTTTGGGGAATTTGAAAGCGTCTGAAGAGGATTTCAAGCAGGCGGGGACGGAGACCGGACCGATAAAGTGGCAGTTATTTTAATTAAAATAGATGTTGTATATCCGGAATGTTCGGTTGATTCCGGGTAGCCCTCTGGAGTGGTGTTGCGTTTATAACCAGCACCAACACTGGTAATGAGATCTTCCTGTTGTATGGACTCCACTCTTTCAATACAAGCTGCACAACCACGGAAACGACCGACTCCCCCTGAGTGGGAATACGCTGTGTGGCGGGCATCTGGAGCACCAGACTGTGTCGGGACTATGGGAGAGTCCACCTTTTAATAGCCTGTTATACAATGGTTTCCTAACGCGCACCGGGGAGAACCTTCGGCTGCGAAAAAGGGCGACAGGCCCTTAATTTCCTCTCCCGCACACCGGACATCCCTGCATGGAAAGCGGCCTTTCCAGACGGCATTCTGTCAATAACGCATTATCGTTGAAAATCTGCCGTGCCGGACCGTCGGCCCGCACCTCCCCGTCATGAAGCACAATCACCCTGTTGCACAACTCCAGCACCATGTCCAGGTCGTGGCTGGTGAATATTTTCGTGTGTTCAAAGTTTTTAAGCAGCTCTATCAGCTGGCGCCGGGCGAACGGGTCAAGGCCGTTGGTCGGCTCATCCATGACAAGGATGTCGGGCGACATGGCCAGCACCGTGGCGATGGCCACCCGTTTCTTCTCTCCACCAGAAAGATGGTAGGGGGGCTTGTTGCGGAGATGGGCGGCTCCGACCAGATCCAATGCAGTGGCCACGCGTTGCTCGACATCTGGCAAGGATAGCCCCAGATTGAAAGGGCCGAAGGCGACATCGTCGAAGACCGTGGGCATGAAAAGCTGGTCGTCAGGATCCTGAAAGACCATTCCGACCGTTCGGCGGATGTCGGGCAGGGTGCCTTTTGAGAGCGGAGTGTCGCCGATGCGGATGTTGCCGGAGGTTGGTTCTAGATAGCCGTTCAGGTGCAGCAGCAGGGTCGATTTGCCGGCGCCGTTGGCGCCGATGATGGCCACGGACTCGCCATGGGTGATGCGGAAGGAGATGTCCTTGAGGGCGACGGTGCCGTCTGAGTAAACGTGCCGCAGATGCTTGACTTCAACGATGTGATGACTCATGACAGGAACCCCGTGAACAGCGAACCCAGAAGCTGGGAGACATTCTGCAGCCGCAGGAAGATGAACAGGCTGGACCAGCCGAGGACAAACAGCAGTTCGGCCGTGCCGAAGCGGGACTGGCGATGGGCGTGGAAAACTCCGTTAAAGCCCCTGGCCAGCATCGCCATGTGGATGCGTTCTGCCCGCTGCCAGGTGCGCAGCAGTAAGTGGCCTACCAGAGATCCGAAACTGTGGATGCCCAGCCCTTTCTTGCCGCAGGAGCGCAGCTTGCGGGCCCGCGAGGCCCGGCCCCCTTCCTCGCTGAGCACGAAGATGTAGCGGTAGAGAAACAGCAACTGGACAGCAAAGACCTGGGGCATGCCCAACCGTTCCAGGGCCTGGCAGACGGCTGTGAAACCGGTCGCCCCCACCAGGATGAAGGCAGACCCGACGGTCAGGATCGAACGCATCAGGATCGAGGCGAAGGATATCCATCCGCCAGAGATGCCGAACGAGCCGATCTGAAGCATCGTTTCCCGGTCGAAGATCGGGTTGAATATGGCGACAAACAGTACGAACGGACAGAGCAGGGCGATCTTTCTGGCGATGAAGAGCGGCGGCAGGTCGGCCAGTGCGATCATGGCGACCGGGAAGATGACAAAGGGGAGCAGGGCGGACAGTTCATATCTGCCGAACGACACGACGCAGATTATAAAGACGAAGGTGACCAGAACCTTGGCCCGCGCATCGAGCCGATGGATGGCGGAGTCGCCATTCGCCAGCAGGTCAAGGCGTTTCAGATCCAGTACGGCGCTGTCGATTGAAGCCATGGGGGGTCCTTACAGCTGATCAGAACAGTAACTAAGTTTACTTTGTCAGACTACTGCCAGGTAACGGCACCTCCCCCTCAACCGTCTTTGCAAAAGGGGGAGGGGGATTTGATTCTGGATGTGTCGAAGTTGAATCAGTGAGCTGGCATCAATGGACGGGGAAGCTGTCGGCCTGGCGAATAACGTCGGCAATCCACGCATTCACGCTTTTACCAGATGCCTTGGCCATTGTAACTGCCTTGTCGTGCAGGTCTTTGGGAAGACGCAGATTGTATCTGTTGGATGTTTTCTTGAAGGGGGAAACTCCTTCTTCCGCGCACATTTCAAAAAAAACCTTCAACGAAATTTCACCTTCACGATGAAGTCCTTCAACATCGGCAGCATAAAAATCCGCTCCGCCGCTCAGACCTATAAACTCACCCCGAAACATGTCGATTTCCGGATCAAATGCAATCACTGCCTTGACTCCATTAATTTCCATAACATTTGTCATGGTTTCACTCCATTCTCTTCAAGCCATTTTCTGATACTTGCCACCGCGCGTTTGTCGGTATCGGGCGAGGAGTGCGGACGGTGGTAAACCCTGCGCTCGCCAAACAAACGAACACCAATACGAGAACCTTCTCTTTCTGATATTTCAGCGCCCAACGAAATTAAGAGCGTCTCGATCTCTTTCCATTTGATGTTTGCACTGGTTGGATGATGAAAGATCATCTCAAGTGTTGCGCGGTTCTTTCGTTTCATGGAATAATGATGCCAAAATGTGGTGCCATTGTCAAGGCGTTGCCATGCATATAAAACGGCAATTTCGCCTGTTGGCCGTGTCCCAAATAGATATGAGATTTACAACTGCATCGTGTCAGGCTGAATGTGAGCGCTTTTTGAGGATGATGCCGATCACGAAGGCCAGAGTCAGTGTTATCAAGCCACCCAGGATTCCTGAAAGGCTGGTGCCGAGTCTGCTGCCTTCATCCTTTTTTACTCCGTTCGGTGCAGACGCAGCTTCGGCTCTGCTTTCGGCTTGTTTAGGTTTTTTAAAAGAGTAGTCGGGCAGAAAGGCAATTTTTTCCTGCAATTCGGCCAATGAACCGTGAATACCCCGTTCTGTCCCCTTCAGTTCGTCTTTGCCAGTGACTCTGGCGATGGCCCATTCCAGTCCGTCGGGATTCTTGGAGGCAAACCATGAGACAAAGCCGCCAGTCAGAACTGCTGCTGCCAGGAATGTCAGCAGCAGGGCCCGCAGCGGATGGTCGCCGATGGGCCGCTGCTGGAGCGAGCTCTGCAGGATCTCGGGCCGTGCCTTGTAGACGAACGAGACTACGGCGGCGGTGACAATACCCTCCACGATCCCGATTGCCAGGTGGATCGGCTGCATCATCAGTATGAAGCTGGAAAAGGGGAGTGATGATACGCCCGAGGCAACTGTTTCCAGCACGACGCCGAAGGCGCCTAGCTGCAGGCCTACCACAGCGGCAGTGATGGTGGCAAACGTAATTTTTACCTGGCTGGGCTGATTGCCGGTCAGTTTCTTGTAAATCAGGGGATAGGCGATGAAGGCTGGGAAGATACCTAGATTGAAGATGTTGCATCCCAGGGCCAGCAGGCCGCCGTCGGCAAAGAACAGCGCCTGCACTATCAGTACCGAGGCGATGGTCAGGAAGGCGGCATGGGGTCCGAGCAGAATCGACAGCAGCAAACCCCCACCCAGATGGCCGCTGGAGCCGGTGGCCGGGATGGTGAAATTGATCATCTGTGCGGCAAATAGAAATGCGCCCAGAACGCCCATCAGCGGCACCTTGCGGTCATCCAACTCTGTGCGGACCTTGTGGGAACAGTAGGCGATGGTGCCGGCGGAGGCGGCCCACATGGTGCTGCCCACGGCAGGTGAAAGCAGTGCATCTGCCATATGCATGATATATCTCCGATGACGCTAAAAACGGTGC
The DNA here is from genome assembly GCA_002298925.1 of Geobacter sp. UBA698. Classification (GTDB taxonomy): domain Bacteria; phylum Desulfobacterota; class Desulfuromonadia; order Geobacterales; family Pseudopelobacteraceae; genus Pelotalea. The sequence goes on from DBMM01000071.1 coordinate 23,661, forward strand.
TGCCGGATTGAGTGCATAAAATGATAACACAAATATTTAAAATGTGACACCTGCCGGGTGTTTTTATGCAAACTGTGTGTCAAGATTTGTGATGTCAAAATATATATGCCATGCATGGTGGCTAACGGGCAGTTCAGAGGTAGCTACGAACTGGCAGGACAGGGCGGCAGAATAACCTGCGGCTATTTCGCTGGGCCATCGGGCGAAATGACGGGTTGCCCCAATCTCGTGGCAGAGACGGAACATATTTTAATTTTCCGCACAATCATGTAGACTTCAACCTATCATTTCTCGATACGAGGTGCACGGCATGGGTACCACCGTCAGGTTCGGCATATCTCTGGATGAAAAGTTGCTGGACAGTTTTGATCAGCTGATCGAACAGAAAAGCTACATGAACCGCTCCGAAGCCATCCGCGACCTGATCCGGGCCTCGCTGGTGGAGGAACGCCTCGGCTCCGAGGAGCAGCAGGCGGTCGGCACGGTGACGCTGGTGTACAACCACCACGTGCGCGACCTGTCCGATAAACTGACCGAGCATCAGCATTCCCACCATGACCAGATCATCTCGTCCCTGCATGTGCATCTGGATGCCCATAACTGCCTGGAGGTACTGGTTATCAGGGGGGCGGTCAGAGATATCAAGCAGATCGCCCACGAACTGATCGGCGTCAAGGGGGTCAAGCACGGCAAGCTGGTCATGACTACCACCGGCGAGGATCTGTAGTCCTCGTGAAGATGTCTATTGTCATACCGGTGTTCAATGAGAAAGAGACCATTGGGCAGATCCTGGCGGCTGTTTTGGCTGTGGAGATGGATAAAGAAATCATAGTTGTGGATGACGGTTCCACCGATGGCACCCGCGAGGTACTTCAGGGGCTGGCGGCTGATGGTGTACAGGTGTTGTCCCATGACCGCAACTTGGGTAAGGGGGCTGCCCTGCGAACTGGTTTCAGCCGGTCGCAAGGGGATATTGTCATCGTCCAGGATGCGGACCTAGAGTATGATCCGGGCCAGTATCCAAAGCTGATCCAACCGATCGTGGACGGAAAGGCAGATGTGGTCTATGGTTCCCGCTTTATTACCGGGGATTTCCGGCGGGTGCTGTTCTTTTGGCACATGATTGGCAACAAGTTCCTGACATTGTTGTCGAACATGTTGACCAACCTCAATTTGAGCGATATGGAAACCGGCCACAAGGCCTTCCGGCGTTCGGTATTGGAGAAGATAACCATTGAGGAGGACCGCTTCGGGTTTGAACCTGAAGTTACAGCAAAAATTGCCAAACTGAATGTACGTATTTACGAAGTGGGTATTTCGTACGCTGGCAGAACGTACCGGGAAGGTAAGAAGGTCGGATGGCGGGATGGTTTTTCGGCGCTACGATGTATCTTTAAGTATAACCTGAGGGGATCAGGTGGATAAATTGTGGCTGTCGGGATAGTGCGGTTACCAAATCGTGTATGTCTGTGCGCAATCCAGACAAGATAACTCAAGGAAACAGTATGTTGTGATTGGAGAAATGACTATGAGTCGTTTTCTTATTTTAGTGTTGTTTGCAGCGTTGTTTATTCCTGAGCTTCTGGCAGCTTCTGATGCGGGCAGTGCCGGCACGGTTGCCGGAGTAGTGTCCACTGATACAGTCAATACTGGCACCATGACCGGAAGAATAATGCTCAAGCAGGGTGGGCCGATGGCAGAGGGAACGGTGTTCTTGTTCAACAGGGCCTCCGGACCTCCGCCACTGCATGGCAAATATGCACGGGTACCGGATGAAATTGCCGATACTGATTCAGAGGGGCGTTTCACCGTGCAACTCCCGGAAGGTGCGTACTATATCGGGGCGATCAAGAGGAAATCAAAAGATAAATACGGCCCGCCGCAAGAGGGAGATATTTTCTTAACAGAACATACCGCTGATGCCGTGCAAAAAAACTATTCAGTCAGTGCTGGCAAGATTACCGATATTGGCATAATTGCAAGGGCTGTCCCCTATGACAGCAAGATCCATAAAGTGGCCGGTAGCACAACCATAATTGAGGGTGTCATTACTGACCAAACAGGACAGCCCGTGGAAGGAGCTCTGGTTTTTGCCAGCCTGACTCCGAAAATGACTGAGATCCCCCTCTTTGTATCCGAAAAGACCGGCAAGAACGGTTCGTATGTCCTGAGGGTGCATGAAGGAGGAACGTACTACATAAGAGTGCGGGATGTGTATGGTGGTGGCGCACCCAAAAGTGTGGGAGCCTTTATGGGTGCCTATGGTAATAACCAGCAGTCATTGCCTTTGACAGTCAAAACGGGTGAGACACTGAAGGGTGTTGATATTCAGGGCCAGCGCTTTACCGGCCGGGGCGGCGGAAATAAAAAGAAATTAGTACCATGAAAGATATACGTGATAGCTTTCTGGTGTTGCCGGGGATTGTAATTGCTCTTTCTCTTATGACGCCATGTGACGTCTCTTTGGCAACTGGCCTTCAAAATCCATCGGCACCTGTAACCCAAGTAGTGCTGCTCGGTACCGGTAATCCTCAGCCAGACCCGGATCGGTCCGGGCCTGCAACGGCGATAGTTGTCAACGGCAGTGCCTATCTGGTTGATTTCGGCCCTGGTGTGGTGCGGCGCGCTGCGGCCGCCCGGCTTGACAAAGGGATAGCGGCACTGGAGCCGGCCAATATCCGGGTGGCGTTTTTGACCCATCTGCATTCCGACCACACCGCCGGTTATCCGGACCTGATCCTGCCCCCCTGGGCCATGGGGCGCAGGACACCTCTGGAGGTGTACGGCCTCAAGGGTTTGAAAAACATGACCGATCATATTCTTGCTGCCTATGGTGAAGATATCGGCATCCGTCGGGATGGCATGGAGCATGAGCCACCGGAAGGGGTGCGGGTGAATGCCCATGAAATCAAGGCCGGGGTGATTTACAGGGACGCCAATGTGACGGTGACCGCATTTCCCACCAGGCATGGTGAGTGGGAGCAGAGTTTCGGTTATCGTTTTGACACCGCTAACCTTCATTTGCTACGCGGTTGAACCGCATCTGGGGACTGAACCCTCTGGGCTACCACTTGACCAGCATCCTGCTGCACGCAGTGAACACCTTCCTGGTGGTCCTGATCGCCGGCCGTCTCCTGGGTCCGCGACCTGGCGAGAAAGGGAACGCTTTTCCGGCAAGATACCTCTCTCCGGCGGCGCTGATAACGGCCGGACTTCTCTTCGGCATCCACCCGCTGCGGGTGGATTCGGTAGCCTGGAACTCGGCTTGCAAGGACGTCCTGAACGGTGTGTTTTCCCTTGGATGCGTCCTCTGGTACCTGCGCTAGTTTCAAGAAAAAGACGCTCCGGGAGCCAAGGGTGCCGCAAGGCGCGACTACCTCATTTCCCTGCTCCTTTTCCTCTGTTCGCTGATGGCCAAGCCGGTCAGTGTTGTCCTTCCGGCGATGCTGCTGGTGGCGGACTGGTATCCGCTGGGGCGCTTGCAAAGGGGCAGAATCCTGCCGGTCCTGGCCGAAAAAAACACCTTTCTGGTTCTTTGTGCGTCACTGTCAATCGCAACCGTTTATTTTGCTTCAGGTGCGACCATCCTGGTGTCATTTCAGGATTTTCCACTGGTAAAAAGAGTTGTTTTGGCCGGTAACTCCATTTTCGAGTACGTCAGCCTGAGCATTTATCCGGTCGGAATCACCCATTTGTACCTGCTGCCGCGACTTTTCCCGGTTTCATACTATTTGGCGATGGCGGTAACCATCACCATCAGCTGTTACTGTGTCTATGACTGCCGAAAAAGGCCCTGGCTACTTGCTACCTGGGCGGCTTTCATTCTTCCGCTATTGCCGGTACTGGGCTTCCTCCAGAATGGCGCCCAGGCCCATGCCGCACGCTTTACCTATCTTCCGGCAGTCGCCCCCAGCATTGCCGTGGCGGCGATTATTGCCGCACTATACAGAAAATCAGCTTAAATACCCGCTTGTTTTGCACGAAATATTTTTATTTGCCTGGTCGCGGTTCTACTATTGTTTTATGGAACGATGACGGTAAAACTTATCGGCTCATGGAAGAATTCGGCAACGCTGTGGTCCAGAAACATTGATATTCAACCCTCCGGAAGAGCATTCTATTTTCGGGGGGATTATTACCTGCAAAAAGGAAAATATGTCGCCGCAGCGGAAGATTTGTCTGTTTCCATTCGAATGGGACAAGAGGCCGGATTCCCCGGGCTGTTCAATCTGCATGCTCTTCGCGGCGAGGCACTCAGCAAGGCCGGGCACTATCAAGAAGCGGTTAAGGAATTCACTTCTGCTATCCTGTTAAATCCGTTTCCTAACTATTTCCATCACCGTGGGCTTGCATTGAAGGCTTTGGGGAATTTGAAAGCGTCTGAAGAGGATTTCAAGCAGGCAGGGACGGAGACCGGACCGATAAAGTGGCAGCCGTTTCAATAAACATGACCATTCAATCTGCAATCAGGACTTCTGACAGCATGAATCCAGCTCATTCAAAATCGGCCGCACAGGCTCGTCAACCGAGGATTTCTGTCGTCATCCCGGTCTTCAACGAGGCGCCTTTCCTGGCGGAAACAATCGCGAGAATCCAGGCTTCCGGCGTTGCATCGGAAATTGTTGTCGTTGATGACGGTTCCAGCGACGGCACGCGCGAGATCCTGCAGGGATTCAAAAATACTCCGGGATTGATAGCAATTCACCACGACCTCAATCAGGGCAAGGGAAAGGCGCTCAGAACCGGTTTCGATATTTGTACTGGTGATGTGGTCATCATTCAGGACGCAGACCTTGAATACGACCCCCGCGATTATCCCAGGCTGCTCGGCCCGATCCTGGATGGAAAGGCAGACGTGGTTTACGGCTCACGCATGACCGGAGACGTACCGCACTGGATCATGTATTTCTGGCACATGCTGGGAAACAAGTTTTTGACGCTGTTGTCGAACATGCTGACAAACCTGAATCCTACCGACATGGAAACCGGCTACAAGGCATTCACCCGTGACGTACTATCAAAACTGGTGCTGGTCGAGGACCGTTTCGGGTTCGAACCGGAGTTTACCGCCAAAGCAGCCCGTCTCAGATCCAGGATCTACGAAGTTGCTATTTCCTACACGGGGCGGACCTACGCCGAGGGTAAAAAAATTACATGGCGTGACGGCATCAGAGCCATCTGGTGTATTTTCCGGTATAACATGTTCCGCTAGTAGGTTTGCCTTAAGTCTCATCTGCAGGTTGGTTCCGGTGTTTAGAAATTACGAAAGATTTATAAGCGGGCAGTTGGTCCCCAAAATCTTTAAGACTGGGCACAGATTGTGCTACAGTAGTTCCGTTGGACAGCCCTTGTCCGTGTGCCATGAGGATTTATGTATTCACTAGACAAAATCAGAGAAAACAGGGGAAGCAAACTGGATCTAGTCGAGTTACTTACGGCTGCAGGAGGCCTGCAGCAAGAATTGTTCGCACGTGCACGAGAGGTGCGGCGGCAACACCATGGAGATAAAGTACTGCTCCGGGGTGTCATCGAAATATCCAGTCACTGCCAGAAGAACTGCAGCTATTGCACCATGCGTTCCGCCAACAAATCCCTTGACCGGTATTCGCTCCATCCCGGAGAAATACTTGCCTTGGCAGAGAACATCAGTAATGCGGGGCTTGAGACCGTTTTCCTGCAGGGGGGGCAAAATCCCTTTAATGATCAATGTCTTGAGCAGGTGATTCCTGTCATCAAGCATGATATGAACCTGGAGGTACTGCTGTGCCTGGGAGAACGTCCCAAATCCGTCTATGAAAAATTCGCTCGGCTGGGAGCGGATTCATATATCCTCAAATTCGAGACCTCTGACCCTGAGCTCTATCAGGATATGGCCCATGCATCCCTCGCCAACAGGCTGCAGTGCATTTCCTGGATCAAGGAAGCAGGCCTGAAGCTCGGCACCGGAAATATCATCGGCCTGCCGAACCAGACCCTGAACACCATTGCCGAGGACATTATACTTGCCCTCAGGATCCAACCCGATTTCATCAGTTGCTCCCCCTTTACACCGGGCGGTAACACCCCGTTTCAGCACTTTCCCGCCGGCGGTCTTTCCCTGACACTCAACACGATGGCGATCTATCGGATTTTCATGCCATCCGCTCTCATTCCGACGGTCAGCGCTCTGGAAACTCTCCAAAAAGGTGGACAGCGAATGGGTCTGGATGCCGGGGCCAATGTCATGACGATCAATTTTACCCCCAGAGAAAAACGGGAGTTATACAAAATCTATACCGAGCAGCGCTTTGTCGTCAGTCTTGATCATGTGCAGCAGACTGCTGAAAAAGCCGGACTGCGTATCCAAAAGCGCACTCATGCCAGTCACCAGGCATGAGCGACTCGAACATAATCGGGATACTCGCAGCACTCGGCTCGGCAGCCTCCTGGTCAATCGGTGCGGTGCTGTTCAAGCAGTTGGGAGAATCCCTTTCATCCTTTTCCATGACCCTGATGAAGGGAGCGGTGAGCGTCGTGCTCCTGGGACTCGCGACTCTGCTGGTCGGTGGATATTCGGACATAGGCAGGGATGCCTATCTCTATCTCATCCTGAGCGGGATACTGGGGGTTGCCCTGTCAGACACCTTTTTCTTCAGCGCCCTGAAAGAGGTCAGCCCCCAGGCGCTTGCCCTCCTGCTTACCTTCGGGCAGGTCCTTACGGCGCTTCTTGCGGTGCTCCTGTTGGGCGAGACGCTTCCCCCGCTGGGATGGGCGGGCATTGCCATCATCATCACCGGTATCACAATTGGCATGTTGCAGAGTCTTGCGGACAAAGGACATTCATCCTTACGCGGCATTCTTTTTGGCCTCATTTCCGTTCTAGCCATGGCGGTCGCGGCCATATTGACGAAGAAAGGGCTGCATGACACGTCCACCCTCTACGCCACCTTCTTACGGATGCTGGCAGGCACTGCCGGAATGCTTTTGGTAGGGATCGCGACACGGCGACTGGGAGGCTGGGTTTCGCCGTTTCGGGATGCGCGGCTCGCGTGGAAGTTTACCCTCTCCGTCTTTGTAATTACCTTTGGCGGTTTCTGGCTGGCGATCGTCGCCTTCAAGTACACAAGCGTCGTGGTGGCCAACAGCCTCATTGCCACTGAGCCGATTTTTGTCCTCCCAATGGCGGCTATTTTTCTCAAAGAGAAGGTGACACTCCAGTCGATAGCAGGCGCGGTCATCGCCACAGTGGGGGTAGTTATCCTTTGTACGAGCGGTATCGTCACGTAAGGGGCATGACCGAAAAAGGACTGGTGCTGCATCCAGGTGCCCAATGCTCATCAAAGATTTATATTATAAAAGGATTCTTTCTATGGCTAACATGCTGAAAACTGACAGGTCGGAATTGATCACGAAATCCCAGCAGTTCATGGGGCAGTACTACAAACTAAAAGAAGCCGGATTCATCAGCCGCAGGGGGAATTTCTTCCCATCGGTTCACTATCCGCCTATCACTATGTACCCGCGTGCCACTCAGACCGACCTCTTTTATTCGTATCAACTCCCGCACGATCGATTATTTGATGTCTATGCCCATCTCCCGTTCTGCCAGCAGCGCTGCCTATTTTGCCACTATCCTGTAAGACTGGGCGACAGGGATAGCGAAAAAGATATCTATCTGAATGCCCTGGAAAAGGAAATGGACCTCTATCTTCAGGTTCTGGGGCTCCGGCAGGTAAAAACCAGATCGATTCTTGTCGGGGGGGGGACCCCAACGTTTCTCTCTCCGGTACAACTGAAAAAGTTTCTCGGTTTCTTCGTCAAGCGGCTTGACATGTCCTGTTGCGAGCAGTTCAGCTACGATGTCGATCCAACCACGTTGATAGGTAGCGACGGCATGGAGCGATTGCGCATACTGCGCGATCATGGTGTAAACCGATTGACCATTGGCGTCCAATCGTTCAATGACCAGACGCTTGCCAACATGAATCGGCACCACACCGTTGCCGAATCACTTAAATCCATCGAAGAGTCGCGAAAACTCGGATTCAAACTGAATATCGAGTTTATCTTTGGCTACCCCGGCCAAACCCTCGCAAGCTGGCTCGATGATATCGAAATGGCGATGACCCTTGATGTCGACGAGATTCAGCTCTACCGATTGAAGGTCAGGGCCTATGGTGATTACCAGGGACCGATACGGGAATTGATTGAAAAGAGATCGGTAAACGCCTTGGATGATGATGAAACCCTGCCGATGAAAAAAACGGCGATCGACCTGCTCACGAGTCATGGGTTTAAAGAAAACATCAGGAGGGTGTTCAGCAGAACGGTGACTGATTACTCCCGCTATGCCTGGAACCAGTGCTGTCTGTTGTATGACCAGATTGGCTTCGGTTTAACGGCGTTCAGTAGCCTGCGGGACCGCTTCGTCTTGAATACCCAGAGCTTTGATGAGTACTACGCGATGATTGCAGACGGAAAACTTCCTGTTAACCGGGGCCTCGTCAGGAGCAGGGAAGAACAAATGCGCTGGGGGATGATACTGCCTCTCAAAAACAGCTTTGTGCTGAAAAGCAGATTCCAGGAAGACACCGGAGGGTCAATCGAGTTTTTCCGGGATACTATCGAGAAATTGAAACAGTATGGCCTGCTGGTCGAGGATGATGTGAAAGTGCAAACAACACAGTTGGGAGCGTTTTTTGCGGACGAAGTCGTACAGCAGTTTCATAAAGTCGAGTATCTCCCCTTTCCTTGTGACGACTATGCACCCGGGGCGCTCAATCCTTACCGCGGACAGCAGTCATGAAAGGCTTGGGCCGGACACAACTGGAGATTAGTATGCCGCCAAAGGTAAGCCAGCCCATGATGATTCTCATTGGTCTCATGATTCTTGTGCTGTTGTTATCACCATCTGCCCATGCCGCAGGCGAAACGACTGTAGGAGGGAGAGTCGTTACCGTTGCCGGATCCTTCGAAGGTGCGAAGGTCTATGCCTATGCCAGCTACGGTGACATCAGTGGTGGGGGCCAGGCTGTGGGATCCGCCGACTGCGACAAACGCGGCTCCTACAGTTTCAGACTGCCAAAGGGGGAGTACTACTTCGTGGCGAGGGGCCATCTGAAGGGGAAGGAATTCTTCGCCTTTCACGGTAACAACCCCGTAAAGGTGGATACCGAGGAGAACATGTGGATTGCTCTGCTGGCCACCGAGGTCAAGCAACCGGTGTACACGAAAGGGGAGTCGGCACTCACCGGTGTAGTCACCTACAAGGGTAAGCCCCTGACAGAAGGGGTCGTCACCCTTTACAAGTCGGATAGCAAATTCAAGGGTCCCGGGATAAAGATGGAATCGGTGGCGGATGATGGCACCTTCCGGCTCAACGTTCCAGTCGGTAACTATGTTGTGATTGCCAGAAAGAGAGATGGGGCAAAGGGAAACCGGCCGCTGAAGAATGGGGAGTTGTTCTGCTATTGTCCCGTAAACCCTGTAGAAGTCCGCAAAAGCATGACAACCCGGATTGAGGTCCCGTGCTATCCCAAGGATGATCGCAATGCGTTTGTCGATACGGCACAGATAAAGCCCGCCTCGTTCAAGACCATTGACAACCTGGCGGCCGGTGTCACCAATGGCATCAGGGGTCGTGTTATCGGCCAGGACGGCAAACCAGCGAAGGGGTTGCTAGTACTTGCTTTCCGTGCTTTCAAGCCGAATTTCCTGACCCATTACCTCAGTCAAGGCGCCGATTACTGGACCGAGACGGGCGCTGATGGCTCCTATCACATCCCGGTTGATATCTCGGGGGACTACTATATTGTCGCGAGGGAAACCCTCGGCGGAATCCCTCAAACAGGGGAGTTGTACGGCCTCTTCAATGGCAACAGCAGGCATGCTGTAACCTACGAAAAGAGCAAAGTGCTGGATAACGTCAACATCGCCGTCACCATGATGGCGGACAAGCAGATTTTAAATGTCCTGCCAACACCGGCAAATGAGAGGGTATCATCCCCCTCGGGCAACGACCACGGCGACACCAACGCGCAGATTGAGGGGCGGAGCGTTGCCCAGAAGAGTCAAGAACAGCAAAAGTCGGGCTCAGAAGGTCAGTGGTCGAACAGCCTGACAACCGAAGGCAACATCCAGTACCTGGAAGCAGAAAGCAGAAAAGATTGGTTGAAGCCGGAGGAGATTGTCAAGCAGCTGTTTATCAAGCCCGGTGAGACCATTGCCGATCTTGGCTCAGGCACGGGCTCTTTTTCGACCCTACTGGCCAGAGATACCGGCAAGAAGGGGCTCGTCTACGCTGTCGATATTGAGCCGGAGATGGTTGAATATCTGGAAAAACGAGCAGCCAAAGAAGGCCTGGACAACATCAGGAGCATTTTGGGTAAACCGGACGACCCACTGTTACCGGCTGCCTCCGCCGATCTGGTTTTGATGTTCAACACATATCCTGCAATTGACCATCGTGTCCAGTACCTGGCTCGGGTCAATAAGATCCTGAAGAAGAACGGCCGCCTGGCGCTCCTCTCCTATACCATGGCGGAGACGCCGGACGGGCGCCCCCCAATGCACAGGCGGATATCCAGAGATGTGGCAGTACAGGAGGCGGGAAAGGCGGGATTAAAACTGTATGCGGAGTATTTTTTCTTACCGTATCATTATTTCCTGATTTTTGAAAAACGGTGAGATGCCAGATGCTTATTGTGCCTGCAAGTTCCCTATATTTTTCCAAACCTTTTCATGTGGCGGTGGTGGGGATATGGCTTCAGAGCCGGATCCAGGTCTACTGAATTTAATGACGTTCAAGGTAACCCCTTTCAATTTTTGGTGTTTTTCAAGAGACACCTTGAGTGGTGTGAATTCATTAGTAACATTAAGAAACTCACCTTCCTGAGGTTTACCTCCTCCATAAACGCTTCTCACTTTAAGATAAAATGTCCCGCCATCATGGACACGCAACATATATTTCCCATTTTTGTCACTTCTCTCCGAAACAAAAGTCGGTCTTCCGGTCGCTTCCTCTGACAGGTAACCAAAAACGAGCGCTTTCTCAACAGGATTACCCTTGTTGTCAAGGATAATCCCTTCGATTGAAGTGATGTCTTTAGTGAGCTCCTCTATGCTTGGCGCAAAAAGAAACGCTTTCAATATGCCGAGGTCGTGGCTGCCGGTGGTGATAGTTATTGGAAGCAGCTTTTCATGGGCATCTTTGTGAGAATAAAAATAATCACTCTCCTGGGGTGGCCCTATTTCACCGTCAGGTTTTTTCTGGGCAATCTGCAAATAGTAGACGCCTTTGGGAACCCGTATTGCAAATCTCCCCTCGCCGTCAGTCCCGGTTATCATGTCAGGAACCCGCCAGTATTTGGTAGAAGGAGGGGGACCCAGAGCTTTATTATAAAGCAAAACCACTCCGGTAGTCATCGGGGCTTTGCCCTTGATGAGCACTTGGCCGGAAATGGTCGTCGCACTGGCTGCGTCAGGTACCGTTGCGCCCCCATTATGAGTCGGGGACACGGCACTGTAAGCGGGAACCGCTGCCAAAAAGAACAAAAGTATTAATCTGAAGTATTTCATCGGGTATCCTTATGAATCAGAAGAATATTGTTACGATCTAACCCATGAAATCCTGGGAAGAAATTTTCTGAATTAAGCACAAGAAACAAGCCGGAATCCAACATGGCTGCTGCTATAGCCGGGAAGATGGAATTCACGGTACGTTGTTCGCGCCCCTCTGGGGTCGTAAAACCAGCTGCCGCCGCGAAATACGCGCTTGGAGCCTGATGACGGGCCGGTGGGGTTTCTGCGCGGGCTTTCGCGGTAATAGTTTTCACCGTACCAGTCCTGTACCCATTGCCAGACATTGCCGCTCATGTCGTACAAACCCAAACCGTTCGGCATCTTCTGGCCAACAGGGTGGGTTCTGTTGTCAGAGTTCTCCGAATACCAGGCCGCAACTTTGACATCATTGCCTCCGGCAAATTTCTCCAGTCTGCCTCCGCTTCTGGCAGCATACTCCCATTCGGCCTCGGTTGGCAGTCGGAACGTACGCTTAGATTTTCGGGAAAGCCATTGAGCATAAGCAACGGAATCGTTCCAACTTACACAGACTACCGGGTGGTCGTCACCCTGGGGGAAACCTGGCGTCCGCCAGGTGGCCGCAGTGTCAATCTTCCACTCTTTGCCATCATAGACATGGCAGCCATGGCCGCGTTCAGCCTCGGTCCGGTAACCGCTCTCTTCGACAAACCTTTTAAAGTCACCTCTGGTTGTGCTGAACGTGCCAATAGCGAAAGAGTTGACACACACCTCATGTACCGGCATCTCAATGTGGTAAGCGTCTCCGAATGGGTTTCCCATGGGGTAGCAACCGGCTGGAACAGCGACATATTCAATGCCGTTTATGTTCTCAACTGGAAGAGAGCTATGTTTTGAGACGGCCTCGACCGGGTTTTGTCCCTCACATAGCGAGATCAGGAGGAGTGAAAGGATGATGGTGCGCATGGAGGCTCCGTTGAATGGAATACATGAAGAGTCTGAATTGGCATAGTGATACACATAATTGTTTACCTCATGTACCATGAGTCTGTAGTATAGTACAGATTTGAAGTTAGGTAAAAGATAGCTTTTGTGTGTTGGTCCATACTGCTTGCGGGGAAAGGATATGTCTGGCTCTGATATGAGAAAGGTAATTAATACCGTTCTGTTAGGTGCGGCAGCACTTTTGACGGTCATGATGTCTTCCACTGTAGTGCAGGCAGAGGTTCTGCTACAGGATACTGTCTGGCAGGGTGAGGTTAAGGTCGTCGAGGATGTGCTGGTTCCCAAGGGGGTTACGCTTACCATCCGGCCCGGCACGGTTGTCAGGGTGTCTGCCGCCGAAAGCACCAAGACCGATCCGGAATACATGTCACCTTTGACTGAAATTACCGTCAGGGGCACACTCAGGGTGGAGGGTAGTTCCTCGTCTCCGGTGGAGTTTTCCGGTGTCGAGCAGAAGCCGGGCAGTTGGGCCGGGATAATCGTGGATCATGGTACTGCCGATATGGCGGGCTTCCGGATTCTGAGCGCCGAGGCCGGTGTACATGTTTTTGATGGCACTTTGCGGGTCAGGGGGGGGGTAATCCAGGATAACCGCTACGGCCTGGTGGCTCAGGGGGGCAAGGCTGATGTTGCTGTTGACGCGTCGTCGCGGGTCAGCGGCAACGACTATGGCGTGTTCACCCTGCAGGGAGCCCGTCTGGCAGTTGCGGCGGGGGTGATCAAGGGTAATCGGAAAAAAGATGCTTATACTGCCGGTTCAAAGGCATTCAGCATTGAGAGCAGGCTCGATACCATTGCCGAGATACCTGTCAGCAGGCGCTATGATGATGCCGTGTTCCGGGGTGATACTGTCTGGCAGGGGAGGATCGAGGTTGGCGGAACGATCAGGGTGCCGGAAGGGAGCCGCCTGATCATCGTGCCCGGAACAATTGTGGAATTTTTGAAAAAGGATACCAATGGTGATGGTATCGGCGAAAACGGTCTCATGATCCAGGGGCAGCTGATTGCCAAGGGCACCAGGGGAAATCCGATTGTTTTCAGGTCGGCTGAAAAAGTCAGGAACATGGGCGACTGGGACGCCATCAACATCATGAACAGCGCCGGTGCCCAGAATCTGATTGAATTTTGCCGGATCGAGGATGCCTACCGGGGCCTGCATTTCCATTTTTCCAATGTGGCGGTCCAGCACTCGGTCATTGCCAACAATTATCGCGCCATTCAGTTTCAGGAGTCTCTGGTCGATGTCAGGGACAATTATCTGATCGGAAACAAGAGCGGTGTGCAGGGGCGCGATTCCGATGTGACTTTTTCAGACAATCTCGTTAGCAACAACTATCTGGGTGGTAATTTTTTTCGGACCAATTTGACTGCCAGCGGCAACCGGTTCGTTGGTAACTGGAAAGAAGGTTTGAGGGTTCGCGAAGGTGTTTCCGCCCTGCGTGAAAATCTTTTTGACGGAAACCGCCAGGGGTTGATGGTCTCGGACATGTTTTACGGCGACTACAGCCGCAACAGTGTCTCCAACAACCTCGAAACCGGGCTGTCCCTGAAGAATGCGGACAATGTCCAGATTACCGGAAACATAGTTGCTGCAAACGGCATTAACGGTTTGAATCTCCAGGAGTCGCGGGCTGTCATTAAGGGGAACCTGATTTCCGACAACGGCGAGCGCGGCATCGGGTTGCTGTCATTTGACGGGGTGATTTCGGCTAATAACTTTGCCAATAACGGGCTTTACGCCATTGACCTGGATGGCGTAAAGGATGTTTCAGCGCCTGCCAACTGGTGGGGCGGGGATGCCCCTGAAAAAGTTGTATTCGACAAACGGCGTGACCCTACCAGGGGTAGGGTGGATTACGGTAGGCCCGCCACGAGTCCGCTTGGTTTTGTCTGGCCCTTGCAGGTCATTGCTGCGGATACAGCCTGGTGCGGAAGTGTCGTTGTCAACAAAACCATTGCTGTTCTTCCGGGGGCGACCTTGGCCGTTGCGCCTGGTACCATGGTGGCGTTTGCCGACGGCACCGGTATTGCAGTTAGAGGCAAGCTGATTGCCAGGGGCAGCAAAGATCGCCAGATCGTTTTTACATCAATGGCAAAGAAGGGACCTTCCGACTGGGATGAATTGCAGCTTGAATATGCCACCGGCAGCGAGATAGCCCATTGCCGTTTTGAATACGCTACCTGGGGAGTCCATAGCCATTTTACCAATCTTACCATTACGGACAGTCATTTTTTCCGCAACTTTGGCGGCATGAGGTTCAGAAGCGGCCCCGTCGAGGTGAAAAACTCGACATTCGAGGAAAATTCCATCGGCATCAGAGCCTATCTGGGGAATGCGGTCATTAGCGGCAATGTTATTTCGAAGAATGAAACCGGCATTTTTGTCAGGGAAAAGGGCGGCGGTCTGCTGATCTCTCGCAACAACATCTACGATAACAGCAACTATAACGTTAGGGTCGGTGATTTTAATGCCGAGGATGTGAATGCCAGGGATAACTGGTGGGGACCCGGTGATCCGCTTCTGGCCATATTTGATGGCAGAAACGAGCCCGGCATTGGAAAAGTGCTGTTTGAGCCGTATCTCAAAGAACCTGTGGCTGCAGGTGTGAGGGCAGTGCCATGAAGTGCGCAACCATGAAACTGCTATTGCCGGCCCTGCTGCTGGTGTTTGTTTCTGCTTGCGGAGTTAATGCTGCTGAAACGGCGCTTTTGAAGGCTAAAATTGTCGACGTGGCCGGAAAACCCGTAGCCGGTGTCAAACTGTTTATGTACAAGACCTTAAACGTTAGGATGCCGGCCGATTTCATTTCGCCCCCTTCCGATAATGGCGGTAGAGTTCAGGCCACACTGCCGGCTGGGACGTATTGGGCTGTGGCTCGTTTGAAAAAGGATGATACTTTCGGGCCGCTCATGCCGGGTGACCGACACTCGGGTGAACCTCTAGAAATCGAGGTATCTGTCGGCAAGGAGTCACTGGCCGATTTTGTGGTTGCCGATATTCAGGAGATCAGCCAGAAGAAAAGGTCCAGCACGCCGGATGTTATGAAGGTGAACGGACGTGTACTGAACAAAGATGGGCTTCCGCTTACCAATGTCTATGTGTTTGCCCACCGCACAAAAGATGTGCTGTACCTGCCTGATTTTATTTCGGCCTGGACGGATGAAACCGGGACATATTCGCTGTATCTTCCTGCCGGCGCAAAGTATTTTCTGGGGAGCGCCACCCAATTTCCGCCGGAGTCCAAGCTTTCCGGCGTCAGGGAGTTGGACGCTGAAAGAGGTAAATTAGATATTGCCATGGATCTTGAATTAACGCTAAAATGAAATGTTTCAAAAATGCCAGACAATCTGTTTCAGATTGTCACCCCTTTGAATTTGGAGTTGACTATGAAAAAATTGATTTCTCTGGTGGTTGTTGCATTTCTTCTCATTTCGGTGCAGTTTTCCCAGGCCTGTGTCGGCAAGACAATTTTCTTGGGCATTTCTGCCGCTACCAATGAAAAACTCGTGGCGGAAATGGCATCCCTGCTAATTACCGAAAGGACCGGAAGCAGTGTGAAAATCCAGACTTACAAGGACTCCCGGGAACTTTACGAAGCGATGAAGCAGGGCAAAGTCAACATCATTGTGGAAAATACGGATCATGCTCTTGAGGTACTGGGCAAGCACAAGGGCGCAGCATCGGCTTCAACATTCGAATTTGTCAAGGGCGAGTACAGGAAAAGCTTGAATCTGATCTGGCTGGAGCCTTTCGGGAACACGCAACAGTATGCACCGGTGCTGACTCCTGAGACGCTTGCAAATTACCCCGCTCTGCCGAAACTGCTGAACAAGCTGGCCGGTGTACTGGCCAATGACACCTACCCGAAATTGCTCAAGTCGGTCGAATCCGATGACAAGGCAAAAAAAGTTGCCCGGGATTTTCTTAAAAGCAAGAAGCTGATCTAGGGAGATTGCCTGTTTGTCAGTTGTTACTGCGGTTCGGAAGACAGTCGATTACCTCGCCTCAACAGAATGTGCGGTTGTGCTTTTTCTCGGCATTGCAGCAGTTGCAATACCCGGAACCTTCACAAGAAAAAGCGGGCTTTATACAAGCCCTTTTTTTCTGGCTCTGTTGGGCCTGTTTGCCTTGAATCTTGTGCTCTGTACTGCCAAGCGTTTCAGGACGATTTCCAGGCCGGTACTGATACTTCATGGCGGAGTTGTTCTGACGCTCGTCGGTTGTATTGCTACCGCGACCGGCTTCGTGGCGACTGTTAATGTTTATGAAAATATTGTGGCTGACCGTTTTTTTCGCTGGGACAGGGAGCAGGATGCAGATCTCGGTTTTGCTCTGGTGGTTAAAAAAATAAATATGGAATTCACCCCGACCCCGATCAGGGTAGGGGTGCTGAAAGATGGCCGTAAAGAGGGACTCCATCAGCTGAAAACCGGTGAGAGTTTCGAGCTGCCCCCCTATCGGGTTACGGCGGATTCACTGGATCTTCAGTCGGAAGTCTTGCAGCTTACGATATATGAGCAGGGCCGAAGAATCGGGAGTTGCCTCACCTCAGGTACATCAGAACTGCCCACCGGTTTTCCGTATGAATTCAAACTGGTTGCCTTTCAGAATCCCCGTTTGCTGCGGCAGTGGGTTGACCTAGCCCTGCTCAACGGCAACAATGTGATCGCAGAAGGAATTTCCGAGGTGAATAACCCCTTTCAATGGGGGGGACTGTACTTTTACAACACTCAGGTGAACCGTGATCAGGCAGGCAAGTCGTATGCCGGTATCCAGATTGTCAGGGATCCGGGGCGGCCGGTTGTCTTTAGCGGATTTGCCGTCATGGGGCTGGGTGCACTGCTGTCATATAAACGACGTTTTTTCAGGAAGGGCAAATGGATATAACCAGTTCCGGCATGTTCGGCATTTATGCGGCCGCTTTTCTACTCGGCGGCGCTCACTCTCTCGAGCCAGGGCACGGCAAGACGGTGGTTGCAGCTTATCTGGTCGCTTCCCGCGGGAGGAACATCGACGCAATCATCCTGGGACTAGTGGTAACCTTTACCCACTCATTCAGCATCATTCTGCTCGGACTGCTGGCCAAATATTCGGCACGCTATCTTTCCGAGCAGGAGATTCATGCCTATCTGGGTATCGCAGCCAGCGTCATCATCCTCGGCATCGGACTCTGGATGCTCAGACAGCGCTGGGCCGCACTGAAGGACCCCTCAAAAGCCCATCACCATACCCATCTGTTCGGTTTCGGCCACTCACATGGCCATGGTAAAGCTCATGGAAATAATCATGCGCAGAGCCATGACCGTGACAATCATCACGGCCATAGTCATGGCGGGCATAGCCATCCCCATCCCCATCCCCACGACCATGGACACGACCATGGACAAAGTCACGCTCAGGCTCACTCCCAAAGTCTTTCCCATGGCGGTGGTCAGCACTCCCTTGTTGAACATGATCACGCTACAGGACACGGACATTCTCTCGGACATGCTCATGGACATGTACATGGGCACGGACACCGCGAAAAACAACTCGGATTGTCCGGTTTGATCCTGTTGGGCATTTCTGGCGGTATCGTTCCGTGTCCCGCTGCACTGGCCATTTTGCTGGCATCGGTTTCGGTCGGTCAGGTTGGCAAGGGGCTGGCCATGGTGCTTGTCTTCAGTCTTGGTCTGGCTTGCTGTCTGGTTGCCATCGGTCTGGCTGTGGTTAATGGCGTCAAAGCTACCCGGCGCTTCATCGACACGGAACGCTACGCACCCAAGGTGGCTTTTGTAAGCGCTTTGCTGGTTACCCTAATCGGAATCGTGACTATGTATACTTCGCTCACACATTTCAGGCAGCTATGAGATATTTTTCACTTTTGATTCTGGTCTCCTCGCTGTGCCTGCCCAACAGGGCTACCGCCCATCCCGAGACCGGATTGCTGCCCGATGCCATTGCCGAGACCGAGTACAAGATCGTTCTGGAGATCAATCCGCGGGATGTATCGACCAGAACAAAGCTCGGCATGGTTCTCTACCGCAAGAACAAGCTCAAGGAAGCGGAGCGGGAACTGTCGGAAGTGTTGCGGACGATGCCGAAGGATTTCGATGCCCACGATGTGATGGGGCTGGTCAGACTCAGGGAAAGGAACCTGCCCGAAGCCATTGCCTGGTTTCAGAAGGCCATCGCCCTTAACGGCGAGGACACCATGGTGCACCACAGTCTGGGAATGGCCCTTGAACAGTCCGGACGATTTATGGAGGCGGAGTCTTCTTACAGGAAAGGGTTGGAGGTAAACGAACGGCTGCTCCGCAAGGGTGTCAACCGCGAGAAAGAACTGGAACGGAAGAATACGCTGCTGGCCGCTTTGCAGAATATCCGTGGCCGAATCAAAACATCAAAGGGTGGCTTATGAGTATGATCAGTGTGTTGCGACGATTTCTGACGTTTTCCTGCGTTGTCGCTGTCATGGCAACAGCAGTGGATAGCATGGCTGCTGTACGGGAGGTCGGCAAGGAAACTCTGTCCGGGAATACCGAATGGCAGGGGGAGATCCTTGTGACTGGCGATGTTCATGTGCCGGTCGGGGTGACACTGACAATCAAGCCCGGCACAGTGGTCAAGTTTAAGAAACTTGGCCAGGACAGCGACCGCAATCTTTTCGGCACTGAGTCACCCTATTACGAACAGGCGGAAATTATCGTCACCGGCAGCCTGATTGCCAGGGGAACGCCGGACAAGCCGATTGTGTTCACTTCGGCCGAGTCCGTACCCCAGACCGCTGACTGGGCTGCTCTCAACTTCCTTGGCGGCAAGGGCAATGTTGTTGAAAACTGCCGGATAGAGTATGCCTACAACGGCGTCCATGCCCATGGCGCCCAGGTCCTGATCAGAAACAACACCTTGCGCAAGTGTGCCGTGGCCATCAGCGTCAAGAAGGAAGACGAAGCGGTTGGCACCCCCGGCTTCGGTATTTCTGCCGATATCAGCGTTACCGGCAATCTGATTGAAGACAACAAGGGCGGCATCAATGTCCGTATATCAAAGGCGGCCATCAGCCACAACACCATCCGCAACAACAAATTCTTCGGCATCTGGATCAAGGGCGCCTGTCCCGGTGAAATCAGCCGCAACGACATCACTGCCAATCAGA
This sequence comes from Geobacter sp. UBA698, assembly GCA_002298925.1. Taxonomy (GTDB): domain Bacteria; phylum Desulfobacterota; class Desulfuromonadia; order Geobacterales; family Pseudopelobacteraceae; genus Pelotalea. The sequence goes on from DBMM01000071.1 coordinate 43,322, forward strand.
AAGGTATCTTCTTTTACAAGGCCGGCGCCATCAGCATCAGGGACAACAACATCTTCGACAATCTGGATTACAATCTGGCCATTGCCGATGAACAGGCCAAGGATATTGTGGTGGCCGGCAACTGGTTCGGCATGACTGACCGGCCCCGAATCGAAGAAATGATCTTTGACGGCAAGGCCGATCCCTCTATTGCCAGAATCATCGTGGAACCGTTTTTGAGAGATCGTGTGAAGGATGCGGGCAGGCAGGAACAGTTATGACGACCATCCGGCGCAATCCGAATGTCATGTGGCGTGAGGAGGATCAGGCCCTGGCCGAGGCCCGGGAAGGGCTCGAGCGGGGGGATGATGTCGGTGATGTCGGTACGGCGGTTCTGTTTTCCGGCGGAACGATGCTTTCGGTTAATTATCTGGGTATGGAAATCTGGAAACTGTGCGACAACATCAGCGTCGATCAGCTCGTGGCTGAACTGTTGACGCAGTTTGAAGTGGAAGAGGAGCTGCTCAGGCAGGATGTGACGGAATTTATTCAGCAACTGTTACAGAAAGGTTTCATCGAATATGCCGAATGACGCCATGCCCCAACTGCAGGCTCCGCTGACCATCAACTGGGCCATCAACAACAGCTGCAACTTTGCCTGCAGTCATTGCTACAGCCGGGAAGACACCCATGAAGAATTGGCGCGGGACGTGCTCTACGCCTGTCTGGAAAAGGTGTCCAAAGCCGGCGTGTTTTCCATCAACTTCGGTGGCGGAGAACCGCTGCTCCATCCCCATCTGCTGGAAATTGCCTCTTTTGCCAGCGGTTTGGGGCTGCGCGTCTCCATGAACAGCAACGGCTGGCTGATCGACCATGACAAGGCGGCTGCGCTCAAACAGGCCGGATTCAGCAAGGTCGGCATCAGCGTTGACAGCCATCTGCCCGATGTGCATGACAGCTTTCGCGGCGTGGCCGGCAGCCACGCCCGGGCACTGTCCGCTCTCGCGCATTTGAAGTTGGTCGGCATTGTCACTTCCATCTCCACGGTCATCTGCCGCATCAACAGTACGACTATAGACGAACTGGTGGCCCTGGCACAGCACAGTAAAGTCGGACAGCTCAATTTTCATAATTTCAAATGTTCCGGTCTCGGCATGGCCAACAAGGATTCCCTTGATCTGTCGCCAGAGGAGTGGAAGGATTTTTATCGCGGCGCCATCGCTGCCAAGCATAGCGTAAAAGGGCTGGATATCTCGCTGGATGATCCGATCATTGCCCTGCTGGATGCCCGTGATGCCGGCAGTCTGGTCAAGGGCAGCGTCTGTGGCAAGCTTTCACTGAACATCAAAGCTAACGGCGATATGACCCCCTGCGGTTTCATACCGATCGTGATCGGCAATATCGTCCGTGATGACCTGCGCCAGGTTTGGAAAGAGTCGGCCGTACTGGAAAAGATGCGCAACAAACAGCCGACCGGAAAATGCAGTGGCTGCAGCAAGTACGAAGACTGCCTGGGGGGGTGCACCGCCCGGGCCCTGGCTCTGACCGGTGATATGAACAGTCCCGACCCGCACTGCTGGGGCAGTGAGCCATCCTGACGACGATGGCTGCTCTTCGCATGCCTTTAATGTCGAAGGTTTGTTTTTGAGGTGGATCCCATGGAACTGGCTGCGCCTATAACGGTTTTCTGGGACCTCGCTCCTGCTGTTGCCGCCGGAGGCCAGCTTGATCGGATTTGCGACGAGATCATTGCCTGTCGTCCGCTCATGCTGCAGTTGAATGATCCATCGCCGCAGATGGGGGAGGGGACTCGCATGATTCTGAAGCGGCTCGCCAACGAACCGGTGTCGGTTTTCTTGACCATCACCCCAGCCTGTCTGCAAACACTTGGTATAACAGCTGTCAGCGACCTTGACGTCAGGGAACTGTTACTGGCTGCAGAGCAACCTGGAGATGTTTCAGATGCTCCTGCCGTGACAGGGCTGGGCGTATCCTGTGCGGTAACCCGTGAAAACTGGCGCACGCTCCCGGATGTTGTTTGTGTCTGCCGGGAACGGGGTTTTCTGCATCTGGTGTTCCCCATGCAGCGTCTCTATCATGGTGAAGTGCCGTTTCTACTCTCCAGATACGAACAGATTGATCTTGAGCATGTCATGGCCGCAGCCGGCGGCACTCAGGGGGTTAATCTCACCATCCACGATCCGTTTCTGTGGCGGGCCTTCAATCCGGGAGTGCCATTTCCCCAGGGAGGCTGTCAGGCTGGCAACACCATGATAGCAATTTCATCCGAGGGCGGGGTATATCCCTGTCCCACTCTACCCCAAATGCTCGGCAATCTGGGCACAACGTCATTGAAGCAGATCATAACATCTCCGTCCAAAAAAGAGTTCAGACGCAGCTTGCTGGATTTTCCAACCGCCTGCCGGCAATGCCATCAGCTTGACGAATGCCGGGGGGGGTGCCGGGGAAGAGCCTTTGTCATGCATGGTTCACTTGACGGAATAGACCCGGCCTGTCAATAACAGGACGTAATAAACCTTCTATATTAATCAGACACAGGAAAACAATTATGTCTTCATTTCGGATGGTTCGCCTGTTTACGACTGTATTGGTGCTCGGCCTGATCTTTGGCTGCAAGAGCGAAGGCAAGCGACAGGTTGTCAAGATCGGCTACATGCTCTGCAACAGCGAACAGGAGACTACCCAGCGTTTCCTGCCCCTGACCCGCTATCTGTCGGACAAGGTGGGAGTTGACTTTGTGATGGTGCCGGTGGATACCCATGATTTCGAGAAGCGCTTCAAGGCCGGAGAATTCGCTTTTACCCATTCCAACTCGATTCTTTACGTGATTCTCCATGAAAATGAAGCCCTGCAACTGCTCGCCGCTGAAAAGCGGGGCAAGTTTGGCTCGCGCACGGCCGGTGCCATAATCGCCCGCAAGGGGAGTGGTATCGAGAAACTGGCTGATATCCGTGGAAAACGGATGGCATTCGGACCGATGCTGGCCCCGACCGGCTACCTGGCGGAGTACGATCTGATGCTGTCTGCCGGCATCAATCCCGAGAATGACCTGGCTCATTACACGATTCCTACCGGTTCCTACAAACATGAAAAGCTGATCTATGGTGTCCTATACGGCATGTATGATGTGGCCGCCGCCCCGGTCATGGATCTGGAAACCATGGCCAGGGAGGGAAAGATAACATCCGATGATTTTGTTGTTCTTGCCCAGAGCAAGCCGATTCCCTACTGCACCTTTGGTGTGGCCAAGGGAACCGACCCGGCCTTGGTCAAAAAGGTCAAAGATGCGTTGCTTGCGCTGAAAGCCTCGGATACAGCCATGGTTGACGGAGAACAGCTCAAGGTCATGAAGGCGGCCTGGATCGATGGCTACGAAGAATTGCTGGAAAGTGATTACGACCCGATCAGGGAGATGGCCAAGCGGGTCAATATGCCGCCTTATCAGAAATACTGAGAGTACCTATGTTCAAGGATCTCTTTGACAAGCTGTGCTGGTCACTTCTGACAGCCTCGATTGTATCCCTGGCGGTTCTGCTGCTCATCAACAGCGGTGCCAATGGCGATAAACGCGATGCCGCTCTTGACAAGTCGTTTGAGCGTGAGATGGCGTACCGTGCCCGCGTCGAGCTGATCCGCAAGATCTATGAGCCGGTGGAGCTTTTGCACAAGCAGGGCAACAACCAGTCCGCCCTTCTCAAGCTGGACGAACTGATCAGAAAGTACCCCGGCGAGGGCCATGGCTACATCCTGCAGGGGCAGATTTTGTGGGAGATGGGGGCTATGAATGAAGCGGCTGCCTCCCTTGTGGAAGGGGTCAAACTGAACGGGGATTATGTGGACGACAAGAGTCCCCTTTCGCGGCGCGACTTGATCCAACGGCTCGTGACTGAAGGGCTCAAGGATGCCGGTGTGCGGGTGGCCGCCAATCCTGGCAACAAAACGCTGGAGGCTTCGCTGCAGAAGTTCAATTATCTCAAGAGCCGTCTGGCCGGGGGATGCGAGTAAATGGTGCGCAGTCGTGAATTCTGGATAATGATTGTTTCTGCTGCCGCCCTCGGCGTTTTGGGGGTGTTGCTGTCGGTCTGGGGAAACCCTGAAAATTCGGGAATCTGCGTATCCTGTTTCATCGAGAACAGTGCCGGCGCGCTCGGCTTTCACGATAACCGCAATATGCAGTACCTGCGACCGGAGCTGATCGGTTTTGTGCTGGGTTCTACGGCCAGCGCCCTTGCTTGTCGCGATTTTCAGTCCCGTGGAGGAAGCTCACCGCTGGCGCGTCTCTTTCTGGGGATTTTCCTGATATTCGGCTGCGCTGTTTTTATCGGCTGTCCGATCAAGCTGTTTCTGCGTCTCACTGCCGGCGATCTTACGGCTGTGGCTGGTGTTGCCGGTCTGTTGTTGGGGGTCTGGTCCGGTCTCAGGGGGCTGGCCAACGGTGTTGAGCTTGTCAAGCAGCGCAGCGGCGCCGCCAGCGGCGGACATCTGATGCCGGCTTTGTTTGTGCTGCTACTGCTGTTTTTTGTGGCCCGCCCCGGCTTTCTGCTGTTTTCCACCAAGGGCGGTGCTGCCCAGCATGCCCCCTGGCTGATCGCGCTAACAACCGGAGTTGGGCTTGGGGCCCTAGCCCAGCGCACCCGCTTCTGTATTACCGGCAGCATCAGGAATACGTTTCTGATGGGACTCAGGGTGCCGGCCCTGTGGGGGCTGTTGGCCTTTGTGGTGGCCGCGCTGGCTTTGAATATCGCCACGGGCAGATTCCATCCCGGCCTGTACGGTCAACCCGGCGCCCATCTGGATTATCTCTGGAGTTTTCTCGGCATGGGCCTGGTCGGCTGGATTTCCGTCCTGATCGGCGGCTGTCCGTTCCGGCAGATGATCAAGGCCGGTGAAGGGGACGCGGACGCGGGGTTGGTAGTGGTAGGGATGTTCATTGGCGGCGCACTCTCACAGTCGTGGGGCATCGCTTCAACGGCGGCGGGAGCATCTCTTTACGGTAAACTATCGATACTGGCTGGCTTTATTTTTGTATTCGCCTGTTGTCTCGTTTTTCGTGAACGGACGACGACCTGACCTGTTTCTCTTCACATTACCATGGTTACATGACCAATATAATTACGGCCGGCGAGAGATTTCTCAGCCGGCCGTGATTTTGAAGCGATGATACTGTTTCAGCTATTTCAGCAGTATCTCAACCGATGCCTTCTTGCGGTTTTCAGTCAGATACTCGGCAACCGCAGCGGACGTTTTCTGGTTCTTTAGGAACTCGTCTATGCGGGGTTTGGCGTCTTTGAAGGCGACGGTCTCAGCCTTCTTGTGGTCGATTGCCTTGATGATGTGATAGCCGAACTGGGTTTCGACCACATCGCTCAGCTCACCCGGCTTGAGGGTGAAAGCAGCCTGCTCAAAAGGCGGGACCATCTGGCCGCGACTGAAGTAGCCCAGGTCGCCCCCCTGCTGGCTGCTGGGGCAGGTCGAGTTGCCCTTGGCCAAAGCGGCAAAGTCGGCACCGGCTGCCAGGTCCTTGCGCAGCTTGACAGCCTTTTCTTTGGCTTTTTTCTTCTCTTCGTCAGTGGCCTTAGGGTCGACACCGATCAGGATATGGCTCGCTCTGACGCTTTCTTCCTGTTTGAACTTGTCCTGGTTCTGCTCATAGAACTTTTTGCTGTCTTCCTCGCTGACCTTGACCTTGGATGCAATATTCTGCTGGATGAAGGTGGAGATAAGCAGGTCGCGGCGGGTATACTCGCGCAGGTCTGCCTCCGTCATATCCAATTCCTTGATGGCTTTTTCGAAATCCTGTTGGTTTGAAAACCTGGTCTTGCCCTGGTTGATTTTATCGTCGACCAACTTTTCGATATCCTTGATCTCCTGCTTTTTGCCGGCCTGATAGAGCAGTTCGGCTGATATCAGCTGGTTGAGTGCCTGGGTATCGAATTCTTTCTGCCGTTCAGGCGGAACCTGTAGATTCGGCTGGCCCGACATGATCACTTTTTGAGCTCTTTTCAGTTCAATGGCGTAGATCGGAGAGCCGTTGACCTTGGCGATGACCTCTTGTGGCGCACTTGCTGCAACAGTGGTCGCCGGTTTAACCGGCTTGGTTTCCTTTTCAGCCGCGGTTGCAGCTTCGCTGAACGTTAAAAGTGCTGCAATTGCAAGCAATGACGCTTGCGTCAGGTGTTTATTTGCTGACATTGCGATCTCCTTTGATGGTGTAAATTGGCAATTTTATAGCATACTCCGGAGACCATGGAAAGCTAAACATAGTTTTGACTTTTAGGCCTGTTTACGATACATTTTGCGCTCTGAATGGTACCTATCAATCACGGCAAAATTCACGATCTGCCTGATTGTTTCAGAATGAGGAGGATACCTAGGATGAAAAAGGTTCTGGTTGTTGACGATAGTCTGTCCGTGGCACGCCAACTGGAAAAGATTATCAATGAATCAGGCGACTTCAGCTGCGTTGGTCATGCCAAGAACGGGGCAGAGGCGATCAAGATGAACCATTCGGATAATCCCGACATCATCTGCATGGATATGAATATGCCCGGCATGGACGGTCTGACCGCTCTGCGCAGCCTGGCGGTGCTGGATAAGGATGTTAAGGTGGTCATGGTCACATCGCTGGGCGGAGTGGGCGACAAGTTCACCGAGGCGCTCAAGCTGGGGGCAAAAAATGTCATTTCCAAGCCGTTCGAGGCTGACAATGTTTTGCGCATCCTGAGGGAACTCTGACCTTTTCAAGATAATCACGATAATAAGGGGAGCAATGATGGCTGTTAAATTCTTCGGGCAGTTTCTGGTGGAGCAGGGGAGCGTTTCGCGCGAAGCTCTGCTCAAGGCAATAGAGCTCCAGGAACAGAAAAACCTTAAACTGGGCGAGATGGCCGTTGAGATGGGGTATGTTACCCAGACCGATATTGACCGTGCCCACAATGCACAGCTTTCCAAGGACCTGAAGCTGGGGGACATGCTGGTGGAGATGGGGATTCTGACCCTTGAACAACTCAACGAGGTCATTACCCGTCAGAAGAATACCCACCTCTACATCGGTGAGGCCCTGGTGCTGGTCAATGCCCTGACCAGCAGCCAGCTGCAGCAGCAGCTGGAGGCGTTCAAGGCTGACCAGGCCCAGTATGTTTCCGACCTGATCGATCTGCCCGACGGCATTGCCAATGCCGCTGCCTGGGAGATGACTGCCGACTTGACCTACAAGATGATCACCCGCGTACTGGGTCTGCAGTTCCGTCCGGGAAAATGTCGTACCATCACCACCATCGACAGCAACTTCATGATGGCTGCCATGGATTTCAGTGGCGATCTAGAGGCGCGTTACATCATATCCGTGTCCGCGGGACTGCAGAAGACGGTTGCCAAGGCTATTCTGCGTGAGGAAAACGTTGATAATGAACCGGTCGAGGTGCTGGAAGACACAGTCATGGAGTTTGTCAACGTGGTCTGCGGCAACGTGGCCGCCAAGGCATCCCAGACGGGCAGAATTTTGAATATCAATCCGCCGGTATCCATCCATCCGCCTGCAGCCGGCGTTGCGGTGCCCGCTGGGCACACTGGTCTCTGCTTTCCCATTCATGTGGGCGATGGGGAGAAGCTGGAACTGATCCTGCTGATCCACAACTGAGCTGGTGTTGGTAAATAGGTACGATGAAGGGGTGCTCTAAACGGCGCCCCTTTTTGTTATTATGATTCATCTCCCAGTATGGATCGCGCCTCCGGGGTGTACTCTCCGTTGTTATCGTAAATGATCAGCGGCGGGAGTACTGTTGATGCACTCCTGCGCCCTTTGGCCAGTTCCGCCAGAAATATCCTGGCGGGAGCCGCCAGTGTGCCATGCACCATGCGCAGTCGCAGCAGAGAAAGCTTGAGCTCCGCTGCAGTGTGAATGAACTCGGCCAGACGATCTGGGTGATGGACGAAGCAGATTCGGCCGGAGGGCTTGACCAGATATTTGGCTGCCGACAGAAAGTCGGCCAGGCCGGCGGTGGTCTCATGGCGGGCCGCATCCCGTCCGGCTTTCGGGCTGATTTTTCCGCTGTTGGCGGTGCGGAAAGGGGGGTTGGCCATCACCGTATCGAAGCTGGAGACCGGGAACAATGCTCGGGCAGAGATTACGTCGGCGGCAATCATCTCGATTCTTTCCGCCAAACCGTTGCTGGCCGCATTCTCCCGGGCGATTGCGGCCATGTCTGGATTGCTGTCCAGCCCCACGGCCGTTGTTTGTTGGAAACGTCGGCAGAGGATCAACGGGATGATGCCGCTGCCGGTCCCCAGATCGATTATTCGGGCGTTTTCATTGCAGATGACAAAGTCGGCCAGCAGCAGCGGGTCGAGGGAAAAACGGTAACCATGGGCCGGTTGGGCCAGCTTCAACCCGAAACGCCTCAGTTGATCAAGGGTGACCTGCTCACCCCTCACTTCCCACTCCTCTCCGCCGCAACTGCCACTCCCGCACCAGCATGACAGCGAACAGTGCGAATGATCCCAGCGTCAGGTACTTGCCGATCTTGAAGGGGAGCGGGTCAAATTTGAATTCCACATGGTGGTTTCCAGGTGTCAGATATACTCCGCGTAGGATGTGATTCACCGGGATTATTTCCGTGGATTTTCCGTCCACGGTTGCCTGCCATCCCTTGTAATACTTCTCGCCAATTACCAGCAAGCTGTTGACGGCGGATTTTACAGAGAGCTCGATCCGTTCTCCTTCATACCGGTTTACTATTACTTTACCAGGTGGGGATGATGTCTGTTGCCCGTAAGTTCCGAGCTGGAGCGGCGGCGGACTCTCAACCATGGCGATCTGGCGTGGGTTGAAGGCCGGGTTCTGAAGCAGCTGCAGTGTTTGCTGCTGGTTCTCAACTGCCAGTACCGAAGAAACGAGCCATGCCTTGGATAGTACATTCCTGTTTTCCAGGACAATCTCGCTTCCATCCGGGGAGGTGAATACCGGTACATACCGGCCACCGAACTGCTGCTGTTCCTGGCGGTAGGCGTCGGAAGAAATCACCAAATAGCGTATATTCAGCATGTCGGGAACAACCGAGTTCAGATTGAAGCTGTTCAGGATCTCCTGCCAGCGAACCTGTTGGACAGGCATGGGGGTAAATAAAACCGGGATACGATGTGAGGCAAAATAGGCGGGATCCTGACTTAGCGGCAATACCCGGTACTGGTTTGACTGTCGCAAGAGGAACTCAACCGTCGGCGTCTTCATGCCTGTTGAACGTGTAGGAACATCGGTCAGGAGCATGAACTTGGCATTTACCCGCCCAACATCCAGCAGCAGAATTGCCATGAGCGCCAGCGGCACCAACCTGCTGGGCAATAAGCCGCGGCCGCTTGTCAGTATGGCTGCCGCATACAAGGCTGACAATCCGGTCGCAATTCCGGTTTCAGAGATGATATTGCCCCAGCGTTGTTCAAGCAGATAGGCGCCTTGTTCGTAGCGGGTCGGTTGAGTGATCATCTCCGATAACAGCGAGAGCCAGTGGGACTTGCCAAACTTCAACATCACCAGTAATAGCAGCAGGATGATTGGCAGGGCTGCTATCCCCGCCAGATATCTCCGGAATGTTGCCGAGGAACGCACCAGATCGTCCCTCAGTAGGTCCAATCCTCTTGCGGCCATGACTCCAAGCCCGATGACCGGAATGAACATCATCATCTTGGGAACGCGGAAGCGGTTGATGCCGGGAAAGTAGTCAAACAGGAAATTGTAAACCGGGGTGTACTTTCCCATTGAGAAAACAATTCCACCGACGATGGCCAGAGTCGCCAAGAGCGTATATCGGTCGCGGCGGAAGATCAGCGGCAACGGCATGAGCAGCCAGGGAAGCAATCCGATATAGCTGGTGGTTTGGGTAAAGACCATCCGGCCCCAGTAATATGAGCGGATATTGGTCGGATTCTCTCCCCCCTCCTGGCGGGAAAATCCGAAAAACCCGGGGATAACAAAAGTTCCAAGCTCTTCGGGCGGCATCGACCATGACATGGCCTCTTCCCGCTCAAGCCCTCCTTTACCCTGATTGGCTCCTGACTGAGCTCCCCGATTGGTGTTGGTCGACCAATTGGCGAGGGGAAACAGGTCAATTGCCACTGTGGAGAGGAAAAAAAAGAGAACTACCAGATTTAGTGCAAACAGCCGGGCGGCAGCTTGTTTTTCCCGCTCCTGGATAACAATGCCTATATAACTGCAGATCCCATAGGTGCCAGCGCAGAGACAGGTGTAATAGGCGATCTGCCAGTGAGTATAGAAAAACTGAAGCGCCAGAACAAAACCGGTAGCCATGAACCAGGTCACGCGACGTGTTAGCAGGCCGCGCTCGAGCATAAAAAATGCCCAGGGGGCAATACTGATGGTGGCGATCTTCAGAACATGACCGGCATTGATCAGCGAAACCATCTCTGGCGCAAAAGCGAAGATGATGCCCCCCAACAAGGCTGCAACGCAGCTGGTGCCAATCGTGCGGCAGTAGGCGTATACGCCGGCGGCACCGATGAAATAGTGGAGCACGATAAACCAGGCCACACTCGCCGGGGGCTGGATGAAATGGTAGAGCAGCTTCTGCCAGACCAGAAACTGACTGCCGAGTCCGCCCCCTTCCAGGGTATTGCCGCTATTGCTGTAAATATCCCAGTTTGCCGTCAGATTGAGATGGAATACGTCCGCAAATGGTAGACCGGAGATATTCAGCACTGTCCAGTAGTATTCATTGATGATGTCTGGTGCCCGGATAATCTTGTGGGTGAACAGGATCTTGGCGAAAAACAGAATCATGATGCCCAGCAGCGTTGCCAGCATCAGTATATTTTTTCTCCGATCGGTCATGCCAGCTCCCTTTGACGTGTATCGTTCATATATCGTGTTGCCTGGCCTTGGTGTAAATCTGAAGGGTTTCCCGGGCTGCCGCTTCCCAAGAGAAAAGCCGGGCGCGCGCAATTCCAGCTTCGCGCATTCTGGCAGCCAGCAGCGGGTCGGTCAATACCTGCTCCAGCGCCGCTGCAACTCGTTCGATGTCGGTCGGAGGAACCGTGATTCCGGCTTCTCCAACGACTTCAGGCAGTGAGGTGGTGTTTGACGTGACAACCGGCACGCCGCAGGCCATCGCCTCCAGTGGCGGCAAGCCGAACCCTTCGAACAGAGACAGATAGGCGAAGCACCGGGCTCCATCGTAAAGGTAAGGCAGTTCTTCGTCCGGAACGAAGCCGGTAAAGATGATTTCCTCTGTCAGGGAGAGCTCCTGTATCCGCTTAAAGAACCTTTCATAGAGCCAGCCCTTGCGGCCGACGATCACCAGCTTGTGGCTGACTCTGCCGCTTTTCTTTACCAGTGCAAAACCCTCGATCAGGGTGTCAAGATTCTTGCGCGGCTGGATCGTCCCGACATAGAGCAGGTATTCTTCAGGCAGGCCGTATTTGCGGTGGATATTTTCCCCGGTTGTCCGGTCCCGCGGCTTTAGCATGCGTGGGTCAAACCCGAGCATGATTGCCCTGACCTTATCCGCCGGACAGCCGAAATCAGTCAGAATTTCCTGGCGGGCATGTTCCGAATCGGTGATGATGTAGCTGCTGCGGCGAGCAGCTATGGGTATCTGCAGCCGCCAGTACATCTGTGCCGCAAATTTCTCCGTCTCCGGATGTTTGATGGGGATCAGGTCGTGGAGGGTTACCACCACCGGACAGGGGGAAAAATAGGGAATGGCGCTCTTGGGGCAGTGGAGCAGATCGACTTTTTCCCGGCGACAGGCGAGCGGCAGCAGCACATGCTCCCGCCAGAGCCGGGCCAGCGGATTTTTACCCGGCAGCACGATTTCCCTGGCCTGCGGGAACCGGCCGAGATGAACCGGGTCGTTGTAGAAGATCACGTACGTATTCTCTCGGTCGACCCGCAGCAGTGCGTCAACCAGGCCAAGGACATAGGTGCGCGGTCCACCCTGGGTAGAAATGGTTGAGGCGTCAATGGCAATCCGCATCTGCTTGCTTCCCCTCCTTCTTGCCTCGGAATTTGGGGTGCAGCTTTATCAGCCCATGAAGCCCCAAATGTCGCAACAAATTCTTTATGCTGCCCATGGCCATTCGCCAACAGAACCAGAAAGCGGCCCGCCAGCGAGGATAGCCGCGGCGGGTCGTAACAGCAAAGACTTCCTGGCGTGCCGCCAGGAAGCGTTCATCGCTTGCTCCGCCATACCGCATGTGAGCCAGGACCAGCGGCAGATAGCAGAAACGGCATCCGGCCAGATAAAGCCGCAACACCAGCTCGTAATCCATGGCAATTTTCAGGTTTTTGTCGAACAGGCCGACCCGCTCGTAGGCCACTTTGCTGACAAAGGTGGCAGGATGGTTCAAGGGCATTTCGTACCAGACCCGTTCATCGAGCGGCGCCGGCACCAGTCTGAAGAGTGGTCGCTTCCCCTGGCAGCGGAGCATATCGCCATGAACCACATCACAGCGCGGATCGGCTGCAAATGCACTGGCCACCGCTGTGAGGGTCCCCGGCGTGTAGCTGTCGTCCGAATTGAGGATGCCGATGATCTCTCCGCGAGCCATTCTGATCCCCTTGTTGAAGGCATCGGCGATTCCATCGTCAGGCTCTGAAATCCACCTGATGCGGGGATCAAGAGCTGCATGGCGGCTGATGATGTCGAGAGTGCCGTCAGTGGAGCCGCCATCGATAAACAGATACTCCAGCTGCTGAAAATCCTGGGAAAGGACGCTGGCGATGGTTTCTTCCAGGTATTCCCGGCTGTTGAAGGTGACGGTTATGATGGAAAACGTCATCGGCTGTCACCCATCCGGTTGTATACCTGAAGCGTTCGCCGTGCCGTTTCGTCCCAGGTAAAATGTTTCGCACGACCCAGACCTCTGATCCGCATCTCCTGAAGGCGGGCGTCATCATTCCATAGCGCCCGGATCCTATCGGCAATATCCTCGGCGGAACGGGGATCGAACAGCACCCCGGCATCACCGACTACCTCGGGAAGTGAGGTCGCATCGGCGCAGATGACCGGGCAACCACAGGCCATTGCTTCCACCAGGGGGATGCCGAACCCCTCGAATAACGACGGGAAAACCATCACTCTGGCAAGATTGTACAGAAAGGGAAGCTCATCTGCGGAAAGATAACCGAGAACCCTCACCATCTCCCTGAGCCCGAGACGGTCGATCTCCGTCAGGATTTCCCCATGGGACTGCATGGCAATACCGGTCAAGAGCAGTTCTCCGTCAAAACGGTGCCTCTCTTTGAGAATCTTCATGGCCGCCAGCAGGTTTTTATGGTTCTTGTGCGGCCAGGTGGCTGCCGGATAGTACAGAAAAGGGCGGCGCAGACCGTACTTCTCCCGGAAACGACCCAGGGCAGACTGATCATCCAGCAGCCGGTATTGGGGGCCGTAACCGGTATGAATGACCTCGATCTTCTCGACTGGCACGCCGTAACGCTCAACGAGGCAGTCGCGGGTAAAGCCGGCGCTGACGATGATCTGCTTTGCTTCTAGGGCCGAAGCCTGGTAACTGCGGCGGCGCCTCTGGATATCCAACCGATCGAAAAACTCCGGGAAAAACTCGTGCTGCATGTCCCAGAAAGTCAGTAGCGACGGTATACCTGTGCCGAGCGGAGTCAGAACCGTAAAGGGGTGATGGATGAAATCAACCCCCAGGTTTCGCATCTCCCTGGCGAGAATGTCCACCTTGATGCTGTTGCGGAGTAGGCCGCGAACAAACCACTTCCAGGAGGGGCGCGCATAATTCACATAACGCACCCGGACCCGGTCGCTCTCCAGTGGAAACTCGGCTGCGTAGCGCCTGTCACAGAGAAGCGTGTAGCGGTTGCCATCGTCAAGGCGCTGAAGGTAGTGGAGAAGATTCCGGAAATAGGTTTCCATGCCGCCGATTTTTCCCGGCACGAAACTGATGGCATTGAGGCCGATGTTCATTCTGCCTGTTGTTCCCGTTGATTGCTGTACCTGGCTAACTCGGCATCAACCATGGAACGGATGATCTCGGCAAATGGCACGGTTCGCTCCCAACCGAGTGTCTTGACGATCTTGGCAGGATTGCCGCAAAGCTGTACCTTCTCCGTTGGCCGGAAAAACTGGGGGTCAACGCGAACATGGTTCCGGTAGTCGAGATCCAGAGAAGAAAAAACCAGCTCGACGAATTCCCGCACGCTGTGTGTCTCACCGGTTGCCACGACAAAATCGTCAGGAAATTCCCCCTGCAGCATCATCCACATGGCCTTCACGTAATCGGGAGCATAGCCCCAGTCCCGATAGGCATCCAGATTTCCCAGGGAGAGCGTTTTCTGCAGACCAAGCTTGATCTTGACCGCTGATGAAACGATTTTTCTCGTTACAAATTCGTACCCCCGGCGGGCTGATTCATGGTTGTAGAGAATTCCGGTACAGGCGAAGAGGCCGTACTGCTCCCGGTAGTTTCTGACCAGATGATAGCTGGCCATCTTGGAGATACCGTAAATCGAGCGGGGATTGAACGGCGTCGACTCATCCTGGGGTGATGCCGCGACGTTGCCGAACATTTCGCTGGTGCCGGCAAAATAGATCCGGCAAGCGGGGGCGAACTCCCGCAGCGCCGCCAGCAGATAGTGGGTGTTGTTGACATTGTTATTGAGGATCGATATCTCATCTTCGAAGGAATAGCTGACGAAACTGGACGCTGCCAGGTGGTAACATTCGTCCGGCACCAGATCCTTGACGATCTTGATCATGGAAAGAACGTTGTCCAGTGAGGCGACGTGAAGCTGTATCCGATCGAGAATGTGATAGATGTTCTTGAGCTTGTGCTGTGTGTCTTCGATGGCGATCCGCCGGACGATGCCATGCACTTCGTACCCCTTTTCCAGGAGCAGTTCGGCCAGATAGGAGCCGTCTTGTCCGGCAATGCCGGTGATAAGTGCTGTTTTCATGAATTATTTCCCTCCATCGAGAACAGAGCCCGAGGCAGTATTATAGTCCTGCGAAACCAACGATCCCCGTTCGACAAACGGTGCAATCAATCGAGCAGTCTTGTAGTGTGCCAGACAGAAGAAGAGTGGAGACAGGATTCGTTTTTCGGTGAAAAGGTGCATCGATTTACCGTTGGTATAGAAGTAGAGGCCTGCCCGCTTTGCCAGCAGCGAGAGCGCTCGTCTGGTGTAGAAGGCAATGTGCTGTCCGTGCTCCAGACCGTAGTACCACCACTCTCCGGGACGTGGAGTTGGTTCAGGCAGCAGTTGAGTGGTGAAGAGAATATTACGGGAATAGGCAAGCATCCTCTCCAGTTCCTCAAAAGGAGCGGTCAGGTGCTCGAAGACCTCGAAAGCGGTCAGCAGTTTGACCGTTTCCATTCCAGGCTCTGAAGCTGCGAATCCGCGGGCGAAGATGTTTTCGCAATATTTGTCGTACCATCTGAAGTTAAAACCGCTGTCCCGCATCAGTCTGACAAACAGGCCATAACCGCCGGCATAGTCGACAAAACAGCCGGAATGGCCAAAGAAGGTGGTGATAACTACTCTGGCTATCGAGGCCAGTTGAATATTTCTTTTGACAAGCCCTGTATCACTGCCGGTAATGGCGCAAGCATATGCTTCTTCAAGCCAGTAGGGTTCCTCTGTGCGGATAAACCCACACTGAGGGCATTGGAAGTAAGCAGCATCAAACTTTCCGAGAATGGTAGCTGAAGCTATTGTTCTGGTTGGCACATTACAGATAGGGCACAGCATAAAACCTCAATCACAAGGGGTAAAGACTGGTCCGTGAAAAGAACTGCTTTCTGAGTAGATACTTTTTCAGGACATCAGGGAGCAGTTGCTTGGCTAGAATCGTCAGGCTGGAGTTTTTTCGCTCAGCCCGCAGGGGGTGATCGAGCGGCAACTCAAATACACTCTGGTTCGGCATGACTATTTCATCAAGCTGATGCTGCTTTCGGGCAGCAAAAAAAACCTGGGCTGGAATCCCCCAGAAGTCACCCGGCAGCGGTTTGTCTTGGTCAAAGTCGAAGTACCAGGATTTAAGTCCGATACGTAGTTCGATCTTGATGTCAATCTCGTCAAAACCGTTTTTTCCGTAAAAAGCGGCAAACAGGTCCGGCGAAAATTGGTAAAACCCGTGGCCGGCAAAACCGGACATTGGCAGGATATGAATCACCCGTCCACCGATCCTGAGTGCCCGCACCGCATTTCCCAATACCTCCAGAACATTGAAGCAGTGCTCGGCGGTGCCGGAGTCAAAAACCAAGTCGTAGCTGTTCCAGAGCTCTCTTGGTAACGGTATATTCAAATCTGCAATGATGGCTGGATGCTCATCGGGAAACAGATCGAGCGTATCGACTTGCTCATAGCCAAGCATTTTAAAGAGCGTTGTGACATGTACGGTGGTACCGAACTGCGTAATGGAATCGAGCATGATTTCATTGTTGCTCAGACTGCGTACTGGATAGCGCTCAGCCGCCAGGTGCTGGACAACCTCATCATAGGTCCCCTGTACACCCAGGACCGAGTAGATAAGAGCCGACTGACCGGCTATATTCTTTCCGCGTAACGACTTTGCTACCAGTCTGATGTTCGACGCCGTAATACCCATTGTCCCATCCTTTTCATTCCCAGCAGGAGTTGATGATATCGGTGATGTACCGGTTTCCTGTTGCTGGGTTTGTGGTAAATGCGGCCTCATAAATCGCTCGCCGGCTTATCCGTCGATTAAGTATATCCATGAATTTTCCGGCTGCTGACAAGAAACCGGAAGTACGTCGTCCGGGACCAGCCGGCCTTAGCCGTGCTGCCACATTGTTCAGACCGACATTGGAAAATTGTCGCCAAGTCCGACAGTATTTCGCAAAATCAGTTTGAAAATGGTAAAAAGCAACCTGCTTATTACCCACATAGGCATGGCCGTTACATTCCAAAATCTGTTGCGTCTCCCCAATGGCCTGCTCCGCATGCCATTCCCCAGGCAGCAGAGGGTTCTGGATCCAGTAATACGCAGATTTAAATATTTCAGCTGAAGTTGCCTGGGGTAATCGTCCGGCGGCGATCAGATATTCCAGCATGTCCTGGTCTTCAAAACGGTCAGGCCCATAGGCACAGACATTACAGTATTCACGGTCTGGCCGTCTGGGATTATTTTTTTCGTCAAGTGCCGCAGTCACATATGTGGAACGATCTGTAAAAAATCTGCTTAACTCCTCTTCCCATACTTCGAACCACGACATATCAGTGATAGTGGTCCAGGCTGGACATCCCTGCAGCATGAATGTTTTGCCGGACACATCCTCGTAGAGTTTGTTTGGGTCGGCCATAAGAACCACATCCCCATCGAGATGAACAACGCTCTCCGTGTTTCGCGTTCTAGCTACCTCCTTCAAAACATTCCAGCGAAGGAACCAGTAACGGGAAGTGGTAGAAAGTTTCAGACTTTCTGGATAGCGCCCTACAATCTTATTAATCATGGAGGCACAATCAATAACAGTGTATCCAATGTCGGTTAACCGATGTTGATAGTCAGCCGTGAGAAGCTCCAATCCCTCTAAAAAGCAAAGTGTTATCGGATTATTCCAGCCATTGTGCCGAAGATGTTCCCCATGCCAGAGAACAGGGACTACCCGTTCAAAATAATTATCCCCTCCGGTTGTCCACATGAATTGACAGATCATGCTTGTCCAGACGTTCTTAAAAACCGTTTTCGCAATGCGTAATAAATCTTTCGCAAGCTACCAGTGATGGTCGGTTTCATCATTTTTCTGAACAATGCATTATCAAAACAATAGTTTGGGTGTACCTGCGGCGCATGGCTGAAATTATTCAAATCGAGCTCGTTAACCGGAAGCAGGTTGTATGTCAGATCACCGGAAGTGTGAGTGCCAGCCAGTCCGATATTCGAAATCAGGTTCACCCGCGGAACAGCACTCAGACCGTTGTTAAATAAACAACTGTAAACCCATTGGATATCCCAGGTATTTATCCGGTTCTGGTAACAATTGTCCATCATGGCAGAAACATACCGCCACATATAAGGCTGAGAATAAAGTGCCTTGATTTGCCGCTCCTGACGCAAGCGCGGCCACTGTTGCATTGACAAATCATAGTGCTGCCAGGCCCGTCGCCAGGTCGCCCACCCCCAAATTGGGAAGTAGCGTGAGAAGCAGTAGCTTTCTTTGAGCTCAGGCGTTTCAAGCAGAAAGTTTGAGCCGGCAACCATCATAACCCGCTCATCATCCCGGTAATATTCAAGGAGTTTCTCGCAGAACGGAAAGAAGCTTGAGTTGGGCAGGCAGTCGTCTTCTAGAATAATGGCTTCCTCAACCTGGGCAAATACCCAGTCGAGGCCGCTCGACACGCGCTGTTTGCAGCCTAGATTGATGTCGGAATAGTTTTTCAATACCCGGCAAGGCCAATCAACGTGATCGACAATGGCCCGAACTTGGGCACACCTTTGCCCTTCATCAGGTAGACCAGAGCGCGGGCCGTCAGCCACCACCAGCAACATTTCTGGCTGAGTCTGACGGATGGCCGCAAAGACCTGCTCCGTGGTATCGGGGCGGTTGAATACCAAAAAAGCAACGGGAGTCTTCAAGCCCATGATCAATCACCACTAGGCGAGAGTATGCCCTGCTCCCGCCGAACAAACAGCAGGTTCTGAAAGGCAAAAAGCTCGCAATGAAGCGGACGGTATTTGGTGAGGGGCAAAAGACCGTCGGGCAACAAGCGGTACATATCGTATGCGCCACCCAACCACGTGTAAAAATCCCTGAAGAAAGTCCGGCTAATAACATTCATCTCATTGAACTCAATCTGGATCATATCGATCATGCCTCGTTCAAGAGCTTGCTTTGCGCCAAGCAGTACTTGATACTCATGTCCTTCGGTGTCGATCTTGAGCAAGGTGATCCGTTCGAGTCCCCGTTGCGCAACAAACGTGTCGATCGTGCTGACGCCAACCTCCACGGCAGTCGCCGGAACTTTGTGTATGTCTTCGATGACCTCACGGTACAGGCTGGCATGCTCCGTTCCGTCGCCGGCAGTTTGCCGGTCATAGAGCTGAAGAGTGCCGACCTCAGCTCCCATTCCGCAATTGAGGGCCTCGAAACCATAGCGTTCTGCAACCTGTTGAAGGGCCAGAAACGTTGTCGGATGGGGCTCAAAAGCATACAAAACGGCAGCGGCGGAGTTCTGCATGATTTTTTCGGCATACGCGCCCCGGTTAGCACCCACGTCCAGGACGAGCGGCCTGACGTGACAGCCCAGGATCTGCTTCAGAAAGAACGACTCACCGCTGATCTGGTCATTCTCGTAGTTTAGAAGTCCCATCCCGCGAATGCTCAGATCGAAAAGAAACTTATTGAACAGGTAGAAGGCAGGACGTGCAAAAAGCCTCCGGTATATGGTGGCAATGACTGCAAATATTTTTCCCTTCATAAATCTCCCAAGGGTATTCTGGAGCGATCAAAGGCCGCGCAGGTATCGCATGAACAACAGCGACTTCAGTTGACAGAAGAATATTGGTCTGGTTTTTTTATGAATCACGTTGAGGAAAACTGCGGCCAATGCTTGGGAAACGACCGTGGCAATTGCAGCGCCCAAGGCACCGTACCGTGGTATCAGCCATACGTTAAGCCCAATATTGACTATTGCTCCAATTACGATACGAACCATTGCCAGCCGAGTCAGATTTTCCGCCAGATCCCACGGTCCCTGGGCAACCCCGTAAAAGACAAACAGTGACGCCCAGATGTGCACCGCCAACACCGGCCCGGCAGCCTGGTAGTTTATCCCGTACAGCTGGATCACCAGCCAGTTCGACGCGAGCGACATAGGCAATGCAATCGGCAGTGATACGGCAGCCATTACACTGAACAGCCGGGTGATACGCCGGTAGTAGAGCCCTTCATCATTTTCCTTGGACTGGACCATGGCAGGGAAGACTGATGAAACGATAATCATCGGTATCATGTACCAAATTTCCGTCAGCTTTGTGGCTGACGTATAAATGCCAACAGCACCGTCGCCGGACATCTCGCCGAGCATTACCTGATCGAGCTTCATGTATATGGCAACCGACAGCCCGCTGAGAATCAGCGGCCAACTGTCACTCAGCAAACGACGACTGCGTTCAAGAGTAATTCGCCAATCACCGAATTGGTGACCGCATTTTCGATAAACAAGCACAAGGCCCGTTGCTCCCGCAACAATTTCCGCCAATGCAGCCCACGCAAACGCCATGAGAGGAGCATGCCCCAGAATGAGAGCGATCTTCACCATTGCCATCGCCAGGAATGCGCTATTCTTGGCAATTACCGTGTAACGTGACAACACTTGTGACTGGAACCAGAAGTCAATGACGTCAAATGCCTGGAAAATTGTGCCGGCAGCGATGATTGCCACCAGCATCCAACTCAGAGAGTTGTCATGACGGAGCAGAAAGATTGCGGCAACGCTGATAAGGAGTGTTGCCGCGCCGCCAACGAGCCTAAGGTAAAACGCAGTTCCCAGGATTTCATCCGCTTGGTTCGGGTTGCGAACCACTTCCCGTATGACTATGCCATCAAGTCCCAGCGTCGCAAAAGCTCCAAAGAGGGCGACAAAGGCAATCGCATAGCTCAAATGCCCAAATTGCTCAGGCCCTAGATAACGCACCACCCAGATGTTGACCACAAGCCCCACACCCATGCGCAGAACCTTGTCGAAAAGCAGCCAGGCGGCATTACCGAGTATTTTTTGCAAAGCCTGCCGCCCTTCTACCCGCTTTCTAATAAAAGCTGGAAGGTATGCGGTCCAAGCCTGATTCATTTATCGCCCGTCACTGTATCAACTGCCCTTGATAACACTCGTACGCCCCCCACACCCCTTCCTCCAATTCGATTCTGTGTTTCCACCCCAAGGTATGGATTCTTGATGAATCAGCCAGCTTGCGAGGAGTACCGTCCGGTTTGGATGTGTC
>DBMM01000045.1 GCA_002298925.1 Geobacter sp. UBA698
ACTGAGCGAGCCGGAGGCGGCCGCCGGTTCGGAGAAGCGCATGAAGGTGCCGTCGGGGAGATAGAGGCCGTTTTTCATTTAGGTGTACCCCGCAAGGATGTCTCCGGATCTGCCGCAGCCGAAACCGGTGAATGTGTCCCGGTTCACGGCGGATGGTGCGGTTGCGGCCCAGGCAGGGCCGGTGTCGTTTCTGGTTGCGGCAATTGCCATGGCGCAGCCGATTGCGGCGTCGCCGTGGCGTTTCTTGCCGGTTTTGTCGGTGGTGCGGATGTCCGGGAGCTTGGCAACGCCCCTGATCATCTTGATGGCCCGGTAATCGTCCATGTGACCGGCATCGGCGGGAACTTCGATGGTGCCGTCCTCGAAGAAACTCTTGAAGCGCGGCATCTCCTCCCGGTACCAGGCCTCCGAGAGCATGACCTGGGTGATGCGCTGGATGCCGTATTTCTGCATGGCCCGCTCGGCCAGGTACTGGCCGTTGCCACGTGCGTCGAAGCAGCCGTGGGTGAAGCGCGGCAGCCGGTCGAGGATGTAATAGAGAATCAACTCCTGTTCCTTGAAAGGCACGTTGCGGAGTTCCAGTACGAACGGTGCTCGGTAGGTGAGCTTTCGTTGTTCGGCCAGGGGGAAGAAGATGGTCAGGTCGCCGGAACGGGCAAAGTCTTCGCCGAAGTAGTGGGCGTGTTCCGGGTTGCACAGGGCGAGCAGCGGCTGCAGGTTTTCATCGCACCACTCTTTGGCTTCGGCCTGGCGGATATGGTCGGGCAGCAGGGCGAATTCGGTTTTGCATTCCCAGGACAGAACGGGAATGTCTTGACGCATGCAGCGCTCGATAATGGCCCTGGTGAGATAGGTTCCGCTTCCCTGGGATGGGACCACGTCCAGCTCTTCCTCGGCGGCATCGCCGTAGAAGGCATAGACATCCGCCATCCAGGCCTTTTCCTCATCTGCGTTCCATTCCCTGCCCAGGCGCAGGCAGACCCGGCGGTACAGGCCTTGATCGATGGCTTCCTGAAACGTGATGCGCTGGACGCTGCCCTTGCGCTTTCCGGCACGGATCTCCTGGATCAGTTCGTTGAACGGGTTTTGATCACCGTCGTGGGTGGAGATGATGCGGACCTTGCCGCCCCAGATCAGCAGCGCCAGGGCAGCCTTGAGCAGTTCGCCCAGCTTGTCGTGGAAGGCGGCTTCGTCGATGACCACCACACCCTGCTTGCCGCGCAGGTTGGCGGGGCGAGAGGAGAGCGCCACGATCCGGCGGCCTGAGTCGGGGAAGCGGATGGTGTAGGTCTTGATGTGCCGGTCTTCCGTGTCATCTTCCCAGAGTCCTTCTTCCACCTCGCTGGCGGCGTAGTTGAAGGCCTTGGCCCACATGCCGCAGGCTTCGACGTATTCGATGGCCATGTCCTGGTTGTAGCCGATGTAATAGACGTTCTGGCCCTTGTCTGCGGCGGCGATCAGCACATCGTCGGCAGCCTCGGCCCAGGTGAGGCCGGTACGGCGGGATTTTTCGCAGGTCTTCAAGGGCGATGCATCGGCAATCCAGGCCTGCTGGTACGGAAGAAGGACAACAGGGACGTCAAGGACGGCAGTGTTTGGCAGGCTGGACGGAATCACGCGGCGATTCCCAGGATCTGTCGGCGGATTTCCTGCACGGTGTCGGAGGTGAGCCCGCCTTTCTTGGCGATCCTGCTGACTTCGTTGGCGGCCCGTTCGCGTTCCTGGCGGCGGATGTCGTCTTCGCGCTTGACGTTGATGGTGGCGCTTTGTTCCAGACGCTGCATGGTCAAGGACAGGTTCTTGATCTGGTCTATGGTGGCGCTCATGGATTCCGGATCTTCCACATCGGCGTCCTGAAGTTTCAATGACAGTTCAAAGGCCATTGAACGCAGCATTTCATTGATCAGAAGTCCGGTCTGCCCCTGGGGCGCTGCGCCGACCTGGGCAATATACATCTGGGCAACTTCGCGGCTTTGGCGCAGCTTCTGGCCAACCTCTTCCATCTTGACGGCGTAACGGTTGACGCTGCTCTTGGTCACCCGTTCCGGCAGACCCATGGCGGCCAAAAGGCTGTTGGCCCGGCCGGTGGCTTCCAGCTGGGTGATGCGCGGGTCCTGGAGCCAGGCTTGCAGCTCGGCCTTGATCTCGGGCGGCAGCAGATCGATGGTTGATTGCTTGGCCATGTCAGCGCCCCGGCCCAGGTCGCTTGACACCCGGTACGGTGGCGGCGCCGTTGGCAACGTCCACCCCGCGCTGGGTGATGGTGGCCACGTAGTAGCCGACCACGTCATTCAGGGTCAGCAGTCCCTGTTCCGCCAGCCATGATAGGTGTGTGCGCACCTTGTCGCGGCTGCATTTATGACCGAATTCTTCCAGGATGCTGTGGATGATGGATTCGTTATGGCTGTAGCCAAGGTCCTGCGCCAGAGCGCGAAGTATGACCAGCCGCTGGTCTTGGGTAAGAAGTTCGGAAAAGGGCATCATTTGCCTCCATTTAAAAGATGCTGGTTAACGAGTTCCAGGGAGTTGGCCAGCCCCTTGACGCCGCCGACCAGCTCGCGAATATCGCCATGTAACTGGTCAAGCCGTTGAAACAGCCGCACGTCGTTGTCTTCCATGCGCGGGTGATTGCCGCACACGGCCTTGCGCTCGAATTCCAGCCGCAGGTTCGCCATGTCGCCGGAAACGGTCTGCTTGTATTCCGACAGGCTGGAAAGCGCTTTTCCCGCCTTTGCATCGGCATCGGCCACCTTTGCCTCAAAGGCGGCTATCTGCCGGTTCAGCAGGTATTTGATGGCTCCCAGCAGCATGCCGGTCCAGGCGGCCAGTATGCCCAGCACCCAGGCAATCATTGAAAAGGTGATCGTCATCTGCAGCGCCTCCGGTTCTCCAATACTGTCTGACATTCCCTGCATCTGCGGCAGCCGGGAATAATCCGCCGCCGTTTTTCTGGTATTTCTTCGCCGCACTCCTCGCAGAGAATGGCGGCCGGGCCGGTGGGCCGGTTGCGCTGATGTTCGGCCAGGGCATCGGCGAGAAACTGCTCGTTAATCGTCTGGGCAAGATCTAGTTCATCGGGCACGGCCGCCCTCCCGGTAGCCGTTTAGAATGGTCTCCAACTGTTCGGCATAGCCTGCGACCGCTTCCAGGGATTCGGCATAGGCTCGAATGACGTCAGCCGGGGGCGAATCGGCCCGTAACGCGCCGATGGCGAGACGCGGCCGGGCAATCTCGGGCGGTGCGGTGCAGGGGACGGCAACGGGCACCTCGACGGTTTGCGGCAGGGTGGTGCAGGCGGAGAGAAGCAAAAGGCAAATCCCCCCCAGCCCCCCTTTTACAAAGGGGGGAGTTTTAAAGTCGCCCTTGGTAAAAGGGGAATTGAGGGGGATTTGATTTTCATTGTTCATCCTGATCCTCCTTTTGGGTCCACCTCTTGTTGAATTCCAGGGCGTGTTCCGCTCCCCATTTGACAGCATCCGGGCAGGCGGTGGGGATAGCGGCCACG
Organism: Geobacter sp. UBA698; assembly: GCA_002298925.1. Classification (GTDB taxonomy): domain Bacteria; phylum Desulfobacterota; class Desulfuromonadia; order Geobacterales; family Pseudopelobacteraceae; genus Pelotalea. The sequence continues at coordinate 3,506 of DBMM01000045.1, forward strand.
GAGACGGTGCGGACACGCATGGCGGTGACGGTTCGGACTTTTTCTGCTTTGCGGGCAGCTTCATGGATGCGCTGCGTCTGTTTGTCCGCTTCGGCTTTCCAGGTGGTTATGGCTTGGTTCTGGGTGGCGATCTTGTTGGCCAGGGCAGCTTGCCGGGCCTTGGCGGTATCCAGCCTGGCGCTTTGGATATCCACGGTGACACCCAGGCCGATACAGGCGATCAGGAGTGCTGCAGCCGCGTAGAGCAGTGCCTGGAGACCCCAGGGTGAGCGGGTTATGAGGTTGACAAGAAAGCTCATTACCAGTTCACCCGGCCTAGCCAACTGTTCAGGTATTTGTCCATGCGCGGGTTTTTGTCGACGATGTCCAGGTAGCGTCCCAGTTGATAGCCGTTCAGCAGTTTGTAAAACCGCACCCGGTTCGGCCGGGGACGGGTGTACTGGTTGATCCAGCGGACCGTTTCGGCGTCGATGCGACCGTTGACCGGGTAATCCTTGCCCCGGCCGTTGAGATGGTTGCAAACGCGCTGGACGATTCTGCCGGACATGCCGACGCCGCAGTTGACGGCAGTGTCGAAGATTTCGGTGGCAATGCCCTGGGATTTGAGTTCGGAAAGATGCAGCGGGTTCCAGAAGTCGCGTTTGTACAGCTCTCCGGCGCGTTTGAGGGTCAGGTGGCGGATGTCCTCAAGCGGGTAGGTGTTGGTGGCGATGCCGTATTTGGTGCAGCCGTGACGGCCCACGCCGACCTTGCCGCCGGTCCAGTTGCCGGGATCGTTGCGGTCGCACTGCAGGCCGCCTTCGTGGCCGAAAACCACGGTGAGGGATTTTTGAATGTCGGCGGCGAATGCCGGGGCAGACAGGGTGAGGGCAAAAAACAGGGCGAAAATGATGCGCATGGAGGCCTCCTTTGAGATTTGTTCAGGGTTCAGAGTTTGTGGTTAAAACTTTGAGCCGAGGTGCAAATGGTAGGGAGGAATGTAACAGGGGGGTAGGGGAGAGTGGAGTTGAAGGCTTTCCAAGAAAAAAGCCCTTTTCCGAGTGGGCGGAAAGGGGCTTTGGGGGATATCGGGGGTGATACTCTTTTGGGGAGATGGTGTCAAGTAAGGGGAGGCGTCACGTTATTGAATTTTTTAGGGAAAAACATCATGCCGGGGTGTATCGGTATTCAGGATTAGAAATATGTTGTTCTTCTTTGACAAGAGCGAGTTGGCGTTATACATTATTTTGATTGAAGTGTTTTCATTTCGTTAGTTTTTTTCATGTTCACGGACTAAATATCCGGTTTGAAAAAGTGACCGGTTCACGCATGTGCGCGTAAACCGGTCAATAATCTGTTGGCATAATAAGAAAAACAAATAACAGTGTTCCGTCAGTTTCCCATGCCGGGCAACCAGGGCTTCGTTGGTTCGAAGCAGAGGA
>DBMM01000009.1 GCA_002298925.1 Geobacter sp. UBA698
GTACGCCGCGGGTGTAGGGATACGCGCCGGGGAAGCCCAACTGCTGGTCGTAACCGGGATAGTCGAAGCCGGGGGTGAAGCAGCGCTCCAGTTCGATGTTGGAGGTGGTCAGGAATTGTTCCTTGCGCTCAGGGGCACGGGCGATGTTCTTGGCTACGACCGTGGCGGTCCATTTCTGTTTTTTTTCTGAAATGCTCATATCAGTCTCCTTGGAGGGCTAGTATTGATGTCAAACAACAAACCCCGCCAGTCGCTGCGGGGTTCCATTATGCGGTGAGGGCTCCAAACTGATGTCTGGAGCCCTCTGGTCTGCTGCAGCTGAACTATAGAATCGCTTTGAGATACTCGGAGGTTCTGGCGCGCTTTTGGCGCTCGATTTCCTTGGTATCCACTTCCACGAATTTCTCGTCAGGGGAGACCTTGAAGAGCGGCTGCCCTTTGGAGACGATCGTTCCGTCGCCGGAGGTGATCAGGATCTTGTCGATGGTGCCGGAGAAGGGCGCATAGACCTTATTGAACATCTTCATGACTTCGATGATGTACAGCGGCTGTCCCTTCTCGAAATGCATGCCATCAGTGACGAAATGCGGCATGCCGGGGGCTTCCTGGCCGTAGTACATGCCGCCGCAGGCGGCCACTATTTCATCGGCTTTGGTGGCTGGCGGCGGCACCAGGATTTTCTTCATGCGGGCCTGCAGGTCAGGGTCATTCAGGAAGTCGGGAATGGTGACCTCCAGGTCGTCCTCGACGCGCAGGTCGTAGAAATTGGTGTTCTGGGCGATCAGAAACAGGATGCCGATCAGCTCGTTGCCGGCCTCGTAGCCGTAGTGGGCGGAGCGGATCTGTTCCCAGGTCTGCTCGTCAAAGCCGCCCTGGGGCTTGTCCTTCTGAAGAAAGGTCTGGAGTTTCTCATAGTCGTCACGATCGATTTTCAAGGTCTCGCGCAGCTTGTCGTAGAAGCTGAGGGCCTTCTGGAGCAGTTCGTGGTCGTGTTCCCAGATTACCTCGGCGGCCGGCGCGCCGGCGCGGTAGCCCATATTCAGGTACTGGTAGGTTTCCGCCAGGATCGTCAGCGGGTTTCTCAGCCAGACCAGCCGCCCCTTGACGATGCGGAAACAGTGCTTGTTGATGCTCAGCCAACCGGACAACAGGTGCGGATCTTCAAGCAGTTTTTCAATGGGGCGGGTCAACAGGGTGCCTTTGCGGTCCAGTATCTGGGCAATCGCCTTGGCGATCTCCGCTTCCTCGCCGGCCTGCTTGATATAATGTTTTTTCATTTCAAGGAAGGCCACCACCGGGTCCAGCCTGTTTGCTTCATCCTTGAGCATGCCCACCAGAGTCAGGTAGGGCACTACGAAGCGGGTGGTCGGCTTGGCCATGACGTTGGTGCCGATGAACCAGTTTACCAGGCCATAGTGGAATTCAAGGTTGGTGGCCAGGTCGGTCCCGCGCAGGGTGGTGTTGCGCAGCACCTTGGAGAGATGCAGGTAGCTGTCCAGGCGATTCTCGCCCTTGGTCAGCAGCAGGGCGATGTTGGAGTCATAGGCGCCGGCCACTTTATAGCGCATGAACAGACCTGTGTCCGGATTGACCAGGCTGATGCCCTGGTCGTCGCGGATCTCGCCTTCAATCGGCATGGACCAGTAGCGGATCATGCCGCCGGCATGGGGCGAAAGGGAGGCGTCGGTGGCGTTGAGACGCGCTTCGGCACTGGCGCCGAAACGGGTGATGCGTTCCGGGCGGGGCAGGCGCTCCTTGTGGCGCGCCAGGAGCGCCATGGCCTCCACCAGTGATTCGACGATGAAGAAGTCTTTCTTGTCCTTGGGGTTGGTGAATTTGAGGCTGTAGCAGAGCTCGGTCACCCGGTGCTCCACCTGGATCCTGGTGTTGACCTCCATGAAGAAGTGGCGGTCGCGGTCCACGATGCACTCGAAGGTCGAAGCCGAGTCCAGGCCGACGGCCTTGCCGAAACGTTCGGATTCCTCTTCCATGCGCTTGAGGACATTCAGGTCGGATTCCAGGGCCTTGGCTTCCTCGCTCCTGCCGGCTGCCTTGGCCTTTTTGATCGCCTCGGCCAGCCCTTCCTGGGTTACCGAAACCTCCAGCAGTTTCTGCTCATGCATCTGCAGCGAGCAGTCGCGGCCGCCCAGGGCGATGCACCACTCTCCATTCCCCAGCAGCTGGATCTCGTTGTGGCGGGTCTGCTCGATGTTCAGCTCGATCAGGATGTTCTTGTTGTCCCCCACGCCGTTGGCCTTGACTTCGTTGAGGATTTCGCGCACCAGGCCTGGCGTTTCCGCGGCCGCCGCGGCAATCTTGGCGTCGTCGGCCTCCTTGGCGACCAGCAGCGAGGCCCCCAGGATGCGCTGGCCCTTGCCGCCGCCGCCGCCTATGGCTTTGAGACGGATGCGGCTGCGGGGATATTTTTTGAACATGGCGACCACTTCGTTGGTGACCTGGGCGCAGAGTTCTTCGATGGTGAACAGGTCGATCCCCTTGGCGTAGGAAGCAAACAGGATCTGATCGGCCAGGGCTTCCAGCGAAAGCGTGCTGTCCTTGAGAACCTTGTCGCTGCACTCCAGCCCCTCGGCCTTGACCAGCGCCAGCAGGCTTTCACGGGTGGGGTGTTTTTTTACCAGCGTACGGGCGGTGGCGTTGTCGATGCCGGGGGTGACGCTGACATTGACGTTGAGGGCGGTGCGCTTGGCTTCGTCCTTTTTGCCGGCGCCGGCCTGGGTGGCGGAGCAGGGGCCGATGAACTTCAGGCCGGCCTGCTCGATGGCGGCGACGAACTCATCGTCTTCGGCCATGAAGCCGTATCCGGCGAAGATCGAGTCATAGCCGTTGTCCTTGGCCGTCTGGATGATCTGGTTGATGCGCTCGACGCGCTCGTCCTTGCTGGCGCCGGTGTAGTCGGGCACGCGGTGGACGCGGGTGGAATCGGTCAGCTGGCGCAGTTCGGGAGCCAGGGCGTTCGGGTAAACGATGGAGTCCTTTTCGGATAGCAGGATGCCGAAATGGGTGATGCCCATCTCTTCGTAGACGTCCATGGCCTCCTTGCGGATCGGGCCGCGGCAGACGATCAGCGGTTTCAGGTCTTCGCAGGAGAAGGAGCGCACCCACTCGGAGGTCGATTTGCCCAGGCGGCGGTCCCTGTGGATCAGGGGGTTGTGCATGTAGAGGTCGTTCATAGTGTATATATCTCCAATTCGTCGAATATAGATTAATGGAATTCGCGCTGTGGTCCCATCATCGGGCCCGGCTTGTAGTGACGCATGAAGAAGGCCATGTTTTCACCCAGCACCTTGCGCAGGTCGGTCGGCATGACGATTGAGGAGATGGAACCGAGGCTGAGACCTTCCTTGGGATTCATGAGCTCTTTCTCGTAACGGGTGTTGAGGGCGGCTTCCTGGGTTTTAACCCAATCGGCGGTTTCCCGTTCGGTATCCTGTTTGGCTTCGTTGCCGTCCATGCCGGCCGCGATGCGCTGCTGGGTGCCTTCCTTGATCCGGACGGGGACCGCGGAGCGGATCTTGCGGAGTTCATCCTTGTAGACGAATTCCTTGCCGGCCGGACCCATGACGGCCAGACGGGTGGTCGGCAGGGCCAGTACCAGGTCGGCGCCGGTCGGGTAGTTGTTGTAGGAGGCATAGGCGCCGCCGTAGGCGTTGCGGATAATCAGGAGGATGCGCGGAGTCCTGATATCGACGATGGAGTCGAGCATGGAGCGTCCGGCCTGGACTATGCCGCGTGACTCCTGCTCACGTCCGGGGAGGAAGCCGGTGGTGTCTTCCATGAAGATCATCGGGATATTGTAGATGTTGCAGAAACGGTTGAAGCGGGCGATTTTCAGTGCGGCATCCACATCGATCTGGCCTGAATCCACCGCCGAATTGTTGGCGACAAATCCGACCACCTGGCCGCCCAGACGGCCGAAAGCCGTAACCACGTTCCGGGCCCGGTCCGGCTGGAGCTCGAAGTAATCGCCATGGTCGCAGATCTGCTGAATGATGATCGAGATGTCAAAAGGAGTGTTGAAGCCGGTCGGTGAATTGAAGGCCTTCTTCAGCAGGGTGTTGATCTCCCAGGTCTTGCGGTCAAGGGGGTCGCTGGTGGCCTGGTAGGGGGCCAGGTCGCTGTTGTTGCCGGGAATGTAGCTCAGCAGGCGGACTGCGGTGCGCAGGGCACCGACTTCATCGGCTACGGTCAGATCGGCCACGCCGGATTTGCCGTGTACCTTGGGTCCGCCCAGCTCTTCCGGGGTCACGTCTTCGCCCAGAACCGATTTGACCACGCCCGGACCGGTCAGGCCGAAGAAAGTGTCATTGGGCTGGATCACGAAGCTCCCCTGGCGGGGGAGGTAGCTGCCGCCGCCGGCATTGAAGCCGAACATGCACATGATGGAGGGGACAATGCCGCTGATCTTGCGCAGGGCGGTAAATGCCTCGGCATAGCCGTCCAGGCCGCCGACGCCGGCCGGAACGAAGGCGCCGGCACTGTCGTTCATGCCGATCACCGGGATCCCTTTTTCTCCGGCAAGGTTGAACAGGTTGGCAAGTTTGCTGCCGTTGGTGGCATCCATCGAACCGGCGCGCACGGTAAAGTCATGGCCATACACCGCCACGTCCCGGCCGCCGATATTCAGGATGGCCGTGACCAGAGACGCTCCGTCCAGGTTCTTGCCCCAGTTCTGGAAGAGGACATTCGGCTCCTTGTCGGAGAGAACCCGCAGACGTTCCCAGACGGTCATCCGTTTTTTGAAATGCTGCTTTTCGATCTGATCGATCTTGACCGACTTGATCGGCCGCTGGATCAGTTCGTAGCCTTCCTTCATGGCCTCTTCGTAGCCGCCGGCCGCCCGGGAGATCTCACCCGGAATGTTGAATTCGACCTTCTCAGCTGTAACAAATGGGTTATTGAGTGAGGGTTTAATCGCTTTCTTGGACATGCCTGCCATCCTTCCGGTAATTGGATTTTTTCAACAGCGTCAGCTTACACCTGATGTTCATCAACTGTCCTCCGTTTTATAATAAACGCCACTTATGCTCTGAAATCGAGCGTGCCATGGTATGTTTACTCGCGGCTGTACGGGGAGGCGAAACGTGGTTTAGCGTGTGACCACCGCCAGCACCTTGACTTCGTCGCCTTCCTTGGAGAGCAGGCGGTGCTTGAGGGCGGAATCGAAGTAGACGCAGTCTCCCTCGTAAAGGGTGATGCGTCTTTCGTCCAGCAGCAGTTCGGCGGTACCCTTCATGACAAAAAGAAATTCTTCTCCGTCGTGGCTGTAGGTGTTCTCTTCAGAAACTTTTTCAGTCACGGTTAAGAGGAAGGGTTCCATCTTCTTGTTCAGCTTATGGAAGGAAAGTGACTCGTAGGAATAACCCTGGCTGGTCCCGGCCCGGGAAATGACCCGCGGGATGGCCTTGCGCTCGCTGGCGCGGACTACCTCGAAGCGGCATTCTTCTTCATCCTCGGCGAAGAACATGCCGATCTTGACGTCGAAAAACTTGGCGATCTTGGAGAGCGTGGCAATCGGTGGAGAGACGTTGTTGTTCTCGATCTGGGAGATGAGTGCAGGTGAAAAGCCGGTCTCCTTGGCTACCGCCTGGAGCGTCAGTTTCTTGGCGAGACGCAGTTTCTTTATTTTTGCGCCGATGTTGAAATCCGTCATGCTTTCACCTGTCTGAAATATAACCAGTTTTGATTGCGGCTTTGTATACAATTTACCGAATAAAGTCAATGAAATTTTAATACCAATAAAAAAAGGCCTGTAGAAGGCCTAAAATTAGTTTATTACGGCTAAAAACATTATTTTTTCAAAGAATGATCCGGCCCGTGTTCGGGAAGTTTTTTTTCCACAAGCAGGGGCTACCGTTGCGCTATAAGCGGAATCAGCGTTTGATAACCCCCGGTTTGCGGGCCAGCAGCTCCAGGGTATGCATGACCCTGACCGCTGAACCATGCTGCTTGAGGCCGTCGGAGAGCTGCATCATGCAGCCGGGGCAGCCGGTAACCACGGCTTGGGCGGCGGTGGCGGCGATGGCCCGGGACTTGGCCTCGTTGATGGTCATGGAAGAATCGTAATGATAGACATTGAAGGTTCCTCCCAGGCCGCAGCAGCGGTCGGCGCCCTCCATCTCGACCAGTTCCACGCCGGGTGTGCTGTTCAGCAGGGCGCGGGGCTGGCCGGTCAGGCCGCGGGTGCGCAGGTGGCAGGGGTCGTGGTAGGTGACGCGGATGTCGTCGCCGGCACAGGTCTCGACCGGGTTGAGTCCCAGTTTGTGCAGCAGTTGCGAAGCGTCCACGGTTTTGGCGGCCAGAGCCTCCAGGCGGCTCTTCAGTTCCGGGTTGCGCTTGCCCACCACCAGCGGGTAGAAGCGATGCAGGGCCCCGCCGCAGGTGGCGCAGGCGCTCATGACGTAATCGGCTTCATACTTTTCCAGCTCGGCCAGATTGGTCTCGGCCAGAGCGCGCACGGTATCCAGGTCGCCGCCGGACATGCCGGGCAGGCCGCAGCACTGCTGCCCCTTGGGGATGATCACCGTGCAGCCCAGGTGCCGGAATAGCGCCAGGGCGGCTTCTCCCACCTCGGTGTAGACGAAGTTGGTCATGCAGCCGACAAAAAAGACGATGCGCGGTTTGCCCGGTTCACCCGGAATCACCTCAGGGTGGCGGTCCATGAACGGTTTTTTGGCAATGGCCGGAATGTGGCGCTGGTTGCCCACGAAAGGTAGCGGGAAGCGGAGCCGTAGGCCGGATGTGGCGGGGATCTTCTTGAAAAAGAGCGGGCCGAGCAGCGCTGCCATTTTGGCCCCCATCTTCATGCGGGAGCGGTTTTTGATGACCTGACCGACCGCCGCGTGAAAGGTGGTCAGTCCCCGTTTCCTGGCCAGGGACTCGCGGGCGGCGATGACGATCTCGTCGGTGGGGACCTCGTTGGGGCACTTCTCGACGCAGCTGCCGCACAGCAGGCACTTGGACATGGCCAGGTAGGTCTGGTCATCCAGTTCCAGGTCGTCCTTGAGGATATGCTGGGCCAGGGCCACCTTGCCGCGGGCCACGGCCGGCTCGCGCTGAAAGGCGGTGAAGGCCGGACAGTTGGCCCGGCAGGCACCGCACTTGACGCATTTTTTGAGCTGGTCAGCTACCCGCTGCAAGGGATCGTGGGTTTTGTCTGGCATTGTAAAACCTTTCTTGTTCAACACTGAGGCAGTGAGACACGGAGAACTGCACAACTAGGAGAACTGCACAACTAGATTATATGGTAAACAAAACAGTATCAGATCACAAGACGTAATAGTCCGGTTTATTGAAAGCATTATCAGACTTTGCTCTGTGTCTCTGTGCCTCTGTGTTCCAATTGTTCTTTCCAGTAATCCAGTGCAGCCAGGGCCCGCTCAGCCAGCAGGCCCCGTTTTTCCTTTTTCTTGACACGGCCGGCCAGCTCCGGGAAAAGGCCGTAATTCACGTTCATCGGCTGGAAATGGCGGGCATCGCTGTTGGTAATGTGGGCCATCAGAGCCCCCAGTGCGGTTTCCGCTGGCGGAACGATAGGTTCCCGGCCCGACAGCAGCCGGGCGGCAGCGATGCCGGCCAGAAAGCCGCTGGCGGCTGATTCCACATAGCCTTCCACCCCGGTGATCTGGCCGGCGAAGAGGATGCGCGGATCGCTTTTCAGCTGCTGGCTGGGGAGCAGCAGGGCCGGCGAATTGATGAAGGTATTGCGGTGCATGGAGCCCAGCCGGACGAACTCGGCCTGTTCCAGCCCCGGTATCATCCTGAACACCCGGCGCTGTTCCGGCCAGGTCAGCTTGGTCTGGAAGCCGACCAGGTTGAACATGGTCCGCTCGCGGTTCTCGGCCCGCAGCTGGATCACGGCGTGGGGTTCGCTGCCGCTGCGCGGGTCGACTAGCCCGACCGGCTTCAGCGGGCCAAAGCGCAATGTTTCCACTCCGCGCTCCGCCAATGTTTCCACCGGCATGCACCCCTCGAAGTGGACCACCTTCTCGAAATCCCTGGCCGGCACTTTTTCGGCGGTCAGCAGTTCCTGCACAAAGCGCTGATACTGCTCCTGATTGAGGGGGCAGTTCAGGTAGTCGTCGCCATCTCCCTTGCCGTAGCGCGAGGCGGCAAAGACCTGGCCCATGTCCAGCGATTCGGCCGTGACGATCGGAGCGATGGCGTCGTAAAAATAGAGCCGGTCGCCGGTCAGACCGCCCAGCGCCTCGGCCAGGGCATCACTGGTGAGTGGGCCGGAGGCGATGATGACGGTCCCTTCGGCCGGAATGGCGCTGACCTCGCCCCGCTCCAGAGTGATCAGGGGGTGAGCGGAAATCTTTTCGGTAACGTAGTCGGAGAAAAGCTGGCGGTCCACGGCCAGGGCTCCGCCGGCCGGCACGCGGGTGGCCTCGGCCGCCTCCATGGTCAGGGAAGCGCAGCGCCGCAGCTCTTCTTTCAAGAGTCCGACGGCATTTTCCAGGGAATCGCCCCGCAGGGAGTTGGAGCAGACCAGCTCTGCCAGGCCGGGCATATGGTGGGCCGGGGTGAGCTTGTCCGGTTTCATTTCATGCAGGGTGACGGAAACGCCGCGCTGTGCGGCCTGCCAGGCCGCCTCGCAGCCGGCCAGGCCGCCGCCGATGATGGTTAGTCTGTTGTTCATGGGGTGTCTACATCCTTGGATCAGAGATATGAAAAAAGGCGGGGTTTGCACCCCGCCTGGCGTTACGTTGTACGGACCTTATTCCATTTCCATATCAAAG
>DBMM01000095.1 GCA_002298925.1 Geobacter sp. UBA698
TACGATCTGAAGCTGCGTGTCGGACTGGGAGGAGGCATCTCCACTCCTGCTGCAGCGGCATCAGCCTTTATCATGGGGGCGGCCTATGTCATGACCGGCTCCATCAACCAGGCCTGCGTCGAATCCGGCACTTCGGATGAAGTTCGCGCCATGCTGGCAGAGACACGCCAGGCCGATGTAACTATGGCTCCTTCTGCCGACATGTTCGAAATGGGAGTCAACGTACAGGTCCTCAAGCGCGGAACCATGTTCCCCATGCGCGCCGCAAAACTCTACGAGATCTACCGGGCCTGCTCAAGCCTGGAAGACATCCCGGCCGCAGAACGGGAAAAACTGGAAAAAACCATCTTCCGCGCCCCCTTGGAAGAGATCTGGAAGATTACCCGCGACTACTTCCTTCGGCGCGCCCCGCAGCAGGTACAACGCGCCGAACAGGACCCCAAGCATCGCATGGCGCTTGTTTTCCGCTGGTATCTGGGACAAGCGGCCCATTGGTCGAAAAACGGCGACCCGTCGCGCAAGATCGATTACCAGATCTGGTGCGGGCCAGCCATGGGTTCCTTTAACGAATGGGTTGCCGGTTCCTTTCTGGAAACCCCTGCCCGGCGAACCATCAAAACAGTCGCATACAATATCCTTTACGGCGCCGCACTGCTGACGCGCGCCACCATTCTTCGCTGCCAGGGCGTCCCGATCCCGCAGGATGTCCTGCAGATGAAACCGCTCGAACTCGCACAGATCAAGGAGTATCTATCAAGGTGAATGCGCACGATCGTAAACCGTCCCTTTCCGGCAATTCCGCACCACTGGCAATTATCGGCATCGGCTGTCTCTTCCCTCAGGCAAATGACCAGCAAAGCTACTGGTCGAACATAACAGAGGGAATCGATGCCATCACCGATATTCCATCCACCCATTGGAAAGTCGCGGACTATTACGACGAAGACCAGAAAAGTCCCGATCGTACCTATGGCAAGCGAGGCGGTTTCATCTCACCAGTTGACTTCAATCCCATGGAGTACAACATCCCCCCCAATGTTCTTGAAGCCATAGATACTTCACAGCTTTTGGGCCTGATTGCCGTCGGCCAGGCGCTCAAGGATGCCGGTTACGGCCCGGAGCGGGAGTACGACCGGAGCAAGGCCAGCGTTATCCTAGGTGTTACCGGCACGCTTGAGTTGGTAATCCCCCTGGGCGCCAGACTCGGCCACCCCATCTGGAAACAGGCGCTCAAGGAAGCAGGCGTAGAGCAGAGCGTTGCCAATGATGTGGTGCAGCGCATCTCCGATGCCTATGTGCCCTGGCAGGAAAACTCTTTTCCCGGCCTGCTCGGCAATGTGGTGGCCGGTCGGATCAGCAAACAATACGACTTGGGCGGCACCAACTGTGTGGTGGACGCGGCCTGCGCCAGTTCCTTCAGCGCCCTACATCTGGCCGCCATGGAACTTGCCACCGGCAAGTCCGACATGGTTATCACCGGTGGAATCGACACATTCAACGATATTTTCATGTACATGTGTTTCAGCAAGACTCCGGCCCTTTCCCCCACCGGCAGCATCAAACCATTCGACTCCTCGGCGGACGGCACCATTCTGGGTGAAGGCCTGGGAATCGTGGTTCTCAAACGGCTTGCCGATGCCGAACGTGACGGCGACAAGATTTACGCGGTGATTCGCGGAATCGGTTCCTCTAGCGACGGCAAAGGAGACGCCATCTACGCCCCCAGTGCCTCTGGTCAGAAAAAAGCACTGCTTGATGCCTATGACCGCGCCGGAATCACACCGGACACCATCGGCTTGATAGAGGCGCACGGCACCGGCACCAAAGTCGGCGATGTTGTTGAAGTCAGCGCTCTGCGCGATGTGTTCGGCGAAGCAACAACTCCCTGGTGTTCACTCAGCTCGGTCAAATCGCAAATCGGCCACACCAAAGCGGCAGCCGGAGCCGCCGGCATGATCAAGGCCGCCCTGGCGCTGCACCACAAAGTGTTGCCTCCCACCATCAAGGTCAGCAATCCGCTCAAGGAAGTAACCGCCGGAGCAACCCCCTTCTACCTGGCAACCGAAAAACGCCCCTGGCTTCCCCATGGAGAAGCTCCGCGCCGCGCCGGAGTCAGCGCTTTCGGTTTCGGCGGTTCCAACTTCCACCTGGTACTCGAAGAATACCAGTCAACCAAGGAAGCCACCGAATGGAACGGCCAAGTCCAAATAATCGCCTTTTCCGGAGCCAATACAGCCGGACTGGAACAAGCTCTCGCCAGTCTGCCGGTCAATGGATCCTGGAACGAAATCAGAAAAGCTGCGGCGGCAGGCCGAGCCTCATTTGACGTCAACGCACCTTGCCGCCTTGCTCTGGTGGTTGAGCGTAACCAGACCCGGTTGACCACACTGGTCGCCAATGCCCGGACAATGCTTGCGAAAAATCCGGACAGCGCCTGGAACACGCCGGACGGCGCCTTCTTTGCCTGCGGAGAAAAAGCGGGCAGCCTTGCCATGCTCTTCCCCGGCCAGGGCACCCAGTATACCGGCATGCTCAGGGATCTGGTCTGTCGTTTTCCCCAGGCGCTGGAAATACTTACCGCCGCCGACAGCGGCTTCCATTCCGCTGGCAATGAATTGCTCTCAGATCTGATCTATCCGGCCAGCTCCTTTGACGATACAGCCCGGGAGCGCCAGGAAGAAGCACTGCGGGCAACCCAGGCCGCCCAACCGGCCATCGGCGCAGTCAGCCTGGCTGCCCTGAAGATTCTGGCGGCATTCGATATTCTTCCTGAAGCGGTAGCAGGTCACAGTTACGGAGAGTTGACCGCTCTCCACGCCGCAGGTGTTTACGGCGAGACGGAACTTCATGAGCTCTCCCGCCTGCGCGGCCGCCTGATGGCTGAAGGTGTGGGTGACAAGGGCAGCATGCTGGCAGTACAGGCCCCCCTGGCTACAGTAGAGAACATCATTGCAGAAGCAAAGCTCGACCTGGTGATCGCAAACCGCAACGCCCCTCTGCAGGCAGTCCTGTCAGGGAGCAGCGCCGAAATCGAGCGGGCCGTCACGGTCTTTGCCAACCATAACCTCAACGCCAAGCCGCTTCCGGTAGCAGCCGCCTTCCACAGCAGCCTGGTTGCCGATGCCGCCGTCCCTTTCCTGAGTGCCCTCGGAGAAATGGAATTCAAACCGGCCCGCATACCGGTTTACGCCAACAGTACCGCGGCGGAATACCCAACCGATGCGGCTCAGGCCAAGTCCTTGCTGGCAAACCAGCTTGCCCGGCCAGTGGAATTCGTTGCCGAAATCGAGGCCATGTACGCAGCAGGCGCACGCACCTTTGTTGAAGTCGGCCCTGGTGCACGGCTCACCGGTCTGGTTTCGGCTATTCTCGGCGAGCGTGATCACACAGCTCTGGCAATAGACGCCTCGGCAGGCAAACGCTCCGGCATGGCCGACTTGGCCCGCGCCCTGGCGCGTTTGGCCGTGTTTGGCCACACTGTTCGCCTGGCCGCATGGGATGGTGACTATCAACCTCCCGTTGCAACCGGGAAAAAACCGGCCATGACCATACCGATCTGTGGCGCCAACTATGTAAAACAAAAACCACAGCGGCCGCCACTGGCTCAGCCCCGTCTGGCACAGACACCCGCCCCGGCATCCGCACCAGTTTCACTTCCGTCGTCAACCGCTCCTGCCATCGCTCCGCAGCCGGCACCCAATACTGTTGCCGCCCCGGCCCCAGCTCCCCAGTCCCCGGCCCCCGGCCCCCAGTCCCCGCCTCTGCCGGTTTCCCGTGATGCACTGGTGGAATCGCTACGCATAACCAGGGAAGGCATGTCAGTCCTGCATAAGATGCAGGAGGAAACCGCCCAACTCCACCGGCGCTTCCTGGAAGGCCAAGAGACCGCCAGCCGTACCATTCAGACTTTGCTGGAACAGCAACACGCCCTGCTGCAGGGCGGAACAAATTCTCCCGTGCACCAGGCCGCCGCAGTTCCATTAATCACGCCTCCGCAACCGGTACCAGTCGCTGCACCGGTCACGGCACAGGTGCATCCAGTCATTATTGCGACACCAGCACCGGCTCCCGGTAATAACGCCACCGAAACCCTGCTGGCGGTTATCAGTGAAAAAACCGGCTATCCCATGGAAATGCTCGAACTGGATATGGGCATGGATTCGGACCTGGGCATCGACTCCATAAAACGCGTTGAAATCCTCTCCGCGCTCCAGGAACGTCTCCCCGGAGCGCCCACCATCGGGCCCGAGCACTTGGGCACGCTACGTACGCTGGGAGAGATCGCGGCACATCTGGCTGCCGGGGCACCTCCGGTTGCAGCCCCCTCTCAAGTCACCGACGCTGTGCCAGCCCTTTCGTTGACCACTGTTACCGAAACCCTGCTGGCAGTAGTCAGTGAAAAAACTGGCTACCCGGTGGAAATGCTCGAGCTGGAAATGGGTATGGATTCGGACCTGGGTATCGACTCCATAAAACGCGTCGAAATACTCTCCGCGCTTCAGGAACGCCTACCCGGAGCGCCCACCATCGGGCCCGAGCATTTGGGCACACTGCGCACGCTGGGAGAGATCGCAGCGCATCTGGCAGCCGGAGCACCTCCGGTTGCAGCTACCGCTCAAACCATCAATGCCGCACTTGCCCTTTCCTCATCCATCGTTACAGAAACTCTGCTGGCGGTGGTCAGCGAAAAAACCGGTTATCCCGTAGAAATGCTCGAACTGGAAATGGGCATGGATTCGGACCTGGGCATCGACTCCATAAAACGCGTCGAAATACTCTCCGCGCTTCAGGAACGTCTCCCCGGAGCACCTACCATCGGGCCCGAACACCTGGGCACGCTGCGTACACTGGGAGAAATCGCAGCGCATCTGGCAGCTGGCGCAACTCCGGTTGCAGCCACCGCCAAAACCGCCGGCACTGCACCAGCTCTTTCCTTAACCACTGTCACCGAAACTCTGCTGGCGGTGGTCAGCGAAAAAACCGGTTATCCCGTGGAAATGCTCGAACTGGAAATGGGCATGGATTCGGACCTGGGCATCGACTCCATAAAACGCGTCGAAATACTCTCCGCGCTTCAGGAACGTCTCCCCGGAGCACCCACCATCGGGCCCGAGCATTTGGGCACACTGCGCACGCTGGGAGAGATCGCAGCGCATCTGGCTACCAGTGACACTCCTGTAGCAGCATCTACGGAACAATCCGCCCCCCATCCAGCATCGGCACCAGGACAGAAAGCCGAGCCTGCCAACAGCGCAGCACCGGTCAATCGCAGCACCATTGTTCCTGTGCCACTCGACAACGCAACCGCCCCAATCGCCTTGACAACAGAAGGGGAGATCTGGGTGACGGATGACGGTTCCTCTTTTTCTGCTGATCTTCGCGACCTTTTGGCGCACAACGGCCGCACGGTGCGCCTACTGGCCGTGGAAGATGCCCAGGACATCGCGCCAACGACTGATATCGCCGGACTCGTCATCGTCGCACCAGCAGCAGGAACCGACGACACTTTCCTCGAACAGGCCTTCCTGTTGCTGAAAAGCGCCGCCCCCACCTTGCGCCGGGCAGGCGCGACAGGAGGCGCACTGTTTACAACCATTTCCCGTCTGGACGGTTCCTTTGGGTGTAGCTCCGGAACCGAACTCTGCGATCCGCTTTCCGGCGGTCTGGCCGGTTTGGTGAAAACCTCTGCCCGCGAATGGTCAGAAGTAACGTGCAAGGCCATTGACCTGGGACGATTCACCACCCCAGGCGCTGCTGCCCGCGCCGTTGCCGACGAATTGCTGCTCAGCGGACCGGTTGAAGTTGGGCTTACCCCATCGGGACGAATGGCTCTGGACCTAGTCGCCTTGCCACCGCTGCAAACACCCCAAACGCCACCTATCCGGGCAGGAGAAGTTGTTGTGGTGACCGGAGGAGGCCGAGGGGTAACTACGGAAGCCGCCGTAGCTTTGGCACAGGCATATCGCCCCTTGCTGGTTCTGCTCGGCAGAAGCCGCCTACAAGCTGACGAACCGGCCTGGCTGACGAACCTTACCGATGAAGGTCAGATCAAACGGGCTATTCTGGAACACGCAACCGAAAAGCTTCATCCCAAAGCCATCGAGGAGCAGTACCGGGCACTGATGGCGGGACGTGAATTGCGCGCCACCCTGGCAAGGGTCGAAGCTGCCGGTGGCAGAGCACTCTACTGTTCCGTGGACATCCGCAACAGTCAGGCAGTCAACGATCTGTTGCAACGAATTCGCCAGGATCACGGTCCCATCCGCGGCATCATCCACGGCGCCGGTGTTCTGGCCGACCGCCTGATAACGGACAAGACCCTGGAGCAATTCGCCATGGTCTATGGCACTAAGGTAGGAGGACTGCGCTCGCTGCTTGAGGCCACTGCCGGAGACGATCTGCGTTTCATCGCCCTCTTCGCTTCCACCACCGGGCGCTTCGGCCGTTCCGGTCAGGTGGACTACGCCGTGGCAAACGAAGTGCTCAACAAACTGGCCCAGGCTGAATCACGCCGCCGCCCCGGCTGCCGCAGCGTCAGCATCAACTGGGGACCGTGGGATGGCGGTATGGTCACCCCAGCCTTGAAAAAAGTTTTTGCCGGAGAAGGCATCGGTCTAATCGGCCTTGCCGAGGGCGGAGAATTGCTGATCCGCGAAATAGCTGCAACGGATGCGCCGGTGGAAGTAGTCGCCATGGCCGCCACCACCCAGGAAGCATTGGTACTTCCCAAACCGGCATCAACAAAACAACTTTCGGAAGCATTCAGTCTGACCCTCACTGTCGATGATTACCCCTTTCTCCGCTCCCATGTCATGGATGGCAAAGCTGTGCTCCCCATGGCCATAATTGTGGAATGGCTTTCCCATGGCGCATTGCACGACAACCCCGGCTTCCGCTTCCACGGTTTCAATGACCTGCGCATTTGCAAAGGAGTTGTGTTCAAACACACCACTCCCTACAACGTGCGGATCATGGCCGGACGCGCCGAAAAACGCGACTCGCTCTATAACGTAACAGTGGAACTGGTCGGCGCAGGCTACGAAGGCCGCCCCATGCTGCACGCCAGGGGCGAAGTCGTTTTGGCCAGAAAACTCCCCGAAGGAATCCGCTCCATTCCCGACCCTCCGGCAGCCCCCTATACGCCGCACAACGGCAGAATTTACGATCCGCAACGTTTGTTCCACGGACCGGACCTGCACGGTATCGAACAAGTGGACAGTTGTTCCGCAAAGGGTGTTTCTGCCTTGGTCAAGGCAGCCCCACAGCCATCCAATTGGATCAGGCAGCCTTTCCGCAGTGACTGGATCAGCGACCCCCTATCCATGGACAGCGCTTTCCAACTCATGATCCTGTGGAGCTTCGACCGTTTCGGCGCCGGGTCCTTGCCCTGTTTTGCGGGACGCTACCGCCAATACCATGACCGGTTCCCTGCCGACGGAGTCCAGATAGTAATTCGCGTCACCTCGGAACGCGAACATGGCGCTACCGCCGACATGGAATTTCTCGACCGGCATACGGGAAAACTGGTGGCGCGCCTGGAAGGATACGAATGCATCATCGATCCATCGCTGGCGCAAGCTTTTCAGCACAACCAACTGTCCCAGGCGAATCCCAACACGCTGAGAGCTGCCTAGGATGCATCAATCATCATCTGTCGCAATTGTAGGGATCGGCGGCATCTTTCCCGATGCCCCGGATCTCGCCCGCTTCTGGGAAAACATCCGCTTGGCGAAAAGCGCCGCGCGGATAGCGCCGGAAGGACGTTGGCATATCCCGGTCGATGCTGCCTACCACCCCGAAGTGGGTAAGGCGGATCATGTTTATTCGAAATACGGCTGCTTTATCGAAGAAATTCCTCCTCTGACCACCCTGTCCGGCTTGGCCCCGGGATTCGAAGCGCCCGCCGGCCTGGACCCGCTCTTCCACCTTCTGCTTCACGCGGGAAAGCGCGCCTTTGACGACGGCGTCACCGAACCGCTGGATCGCTCCCGCATCGGCGTCATCATCGGTAACCTGGCCCTGCCCAGCGAAACCTCTGCCCAACTTGCCCGGCAATGGCTCGGCAAAACCTTTGAGGAAAAACTCCTCGGGCACGCCTCCACTCGGCTCGATATCAACCCGATCAACCGCTATGTAGCCGGGCTACCGGCCGGGCTGCTGGCGCACGCACTCGGTCTGGGCGGAGGAAGCTGCACCCTGGATGCAGCCTGCGCATCTTCGCTCTACGCCATCAAGCTTGCCTCAGACGAGCTGCTCTCCGGCCGCGCCGACGCCATGCTGACCGGCGGCCTATCCCGTCCCGACCCACTCTATACCCAGATGGGCTTTTCCCAACTGCGCGCCCTGTCGCGACGCGGCATCTGCTCCCCCTTTGACGCTTCCGGCGATGGCTTGGTAGTGGGCGAAGGAGCCGGGATATTTCTGCTCAAACGAACCGAGGACGCCCTGGCCCACGGTGATAGAATCTACGGAATCATCAGGGGCATCGGTCTGACCAACGATGTGGGTGGCAGTCTGCTGGCCCCCCTTTCGGAAGGCCAGTTGCGCGCCATGCGCAGCGCCTACACCAAAGCCGGCTGGGACCCGCGGGACGTGGACCTGATCGAATGCCATGCAACCGGCACCCAGGTTGGAGACGCCACCGAGGTAGCCAGCCTGCGGGAACTGTGGGGCAATGCCCGGCCGCAGGGGAATCCCTGCATCATCGGCTCGATCAAGTCCAACATCGGTCATCTTTTGACTGCCGCCGGCGCAGCCGCCCTGACCAAGGTGCTTCTGGCCATGGCCGAGGAACACCTTCCCCCCACTGCCAATTTCAGCGCGCCCCAACCGGGAATGGACCTTGACAACAGTCCTTTCAGGGTACTGACGGAAGGAATCGCCTGGGAACGCCGGGGCAATGGCATTCCACGGCGGGCCGCAGTCAGCGCCTTCGGATTTGGCGGCATCAATGCCCATTTGCTCGTTGAGGAATGGCTACCGGAAAGCGGGCATGTTCGTCAAACCAAATATGAGCAGAAACAAAAACCGTGCATCCCGGTGGCAGTAGTCGGCATGGATGCCCGCTTCGGCCCCTGGCAGTCGTTGCGTTCTTTTCAGGAACGGGTTTTGGGAGATTCGTCACAAACCACCCCGACGCCCCCGACAAAATGGTGGGGTGCAGGGGAAAGCGCCTGGTTCAATGAACAGAATCTGCCGCAAACTCCTTTCAACGGCTTCTACATTAATGAAATAGCGGTTGCCGCCGAGCAGTTCCGCATACCGCCCCGCGAGATCGAGGAGATGCTACCGCAGCAGATCATGATGCTCACCTCAGCAGCGGCAGCCATGGCCGACGCTGGGCTTGACCGCGAAGACAATCTACGGGCAGGGGTCTTTGTCGGAATTGCCCTGGATCTGAACAGCACCAATTTCAGCTTCCGCTGGTCCTTGGCCGAACAAGCCGCAGCCTGGGCCAAAGAGATGGGACGGGAGTTATCAGCGGAAGAACTGACTGCCTGGACTACACAACTGCGGGATGACGCCGGTCCGCCCCTGACCGCCAACCGCACCATGGGCGCCCTGGGCAATATCGTGGCAAGCAGGATTGCGCGAGAATTCAGGGTCGGGGGACCGAGTTTTGCCCTTGCCAGTGAAGAAAATTCCGGCATCCGTTCCCTGGAAACGGCACTGCGCATGCTTCAGTCGAATGAGATTGACCGGGCAGTGGTGGGGGCAGTGGACCTTGCCGGTGACCTGCGCGCAGTTCTGGGGCAGCATGCCGGAAAGCAATTCTCACGTTCAGGTCGTGGACTTCCCTTTGATCAGCGGGCAGACGGCGCCATTGTAGGTGAAGGAGCGGCCTGTGTCGTACTCAAGCGCCTCGATGATGCGGAGCGGGACGGCGACCGGATCTATGCGGTCGTCCGCGGTATCGGCAGTTCCGGCGGCACCACAACCGTACCGGACCGGGACACCTATTGCCAAGCCCTGGAGCGGGCTTACAACGATGCCGGGGCCAATCCGGCCACCGTGGCTTTTGTGGAGGCGCACGCCAGCGGCCACCCTGCCGAAGACCGCATGGAAGCCGCCGCCCTGGCGACCTTTTTCGGGACAACGCCAACGGATGACGCCCCTCCACGCAAAGAGCGGTCCTGTGCCATTTCCAGCATTGCCGCCGATATAGGCAACAGCGGCGCCGCCTCCGGGCTGGCCTCTCTGGTGCGGGGATGCTTGGCCCTGTATCAGGAAATCATCCCCCCCTGTCGCGGCATGGAAACTCCCTGCCAGGAGCTTTCCGGTCCCGGCCCGCTCTATCTTCCCCGCTCTCCGCGTTACTGGCTCCGCAACCGGGCCGAGGGACCGCGCCGGGCCGGTATCAGCGTCTTTGGTATGGATGGTGGTTGTAGCCATGTGGTTCTGGAAGGATGGGATTCTCCTCCGCCCAGATTTGAGACGGAACGTATCGCGCCGCTCGGAGCTGGATCGGAATTCCTGTTCTCCGTCTACGGCGAAAACCCGTCCGACCTGATCAGGGGACTTGACCTGCTACGCCAACGCACCTACCATACAACGGATAACAGTTTGGCAACAGTGGCGCACGATTGGTTCATCCGCGCCGAAACACATACGACTGAAACAACCCTGCTTCCCCGCGCCCTGGCCCTAGTTGCCCGCAACCGGGATGAGCTTGTGGCGCTTATCGACCTGGGAAAACAGATGCTTGCTTCAGGCAGTTCACCGGCAGAACTCCTGGCCCACCCTGCCCTGCATGACCGGCTGTTCTATTCCTCCACGCCGCTCGGGCTTGAGGGAAAAATCGCCTTTGTCTTCCCCGGCTCAGGAAATCATTACCCCGGCATGGGCATGGAACTTTCCTGCCGCTGGCCGGAGATATTCCGCAGCCAGGATGAAAGCAACCTCTATTTGCGCAGTCAGTTTCAACCGGAACGGTTCTGGAACGGAACGCCCTTGGCGGAAATCAACGACGACCACCGAGCCGTCATCTTCGGCCAGGTTGCCATTGGCTGTGCCGTCAGCGACCTGGTGCGGAGCTTCGGCGTTGAGCCGCAGACTGCCATCGGCTACAGCCTGGGTGAATCGGCTGCCTTGTTTGCCTTGGGTGCTTGGCACGACCGAGACGGCATGCTGACCCGCATGCACAATTCAACGCTCTTCACGCATGATATGGCCGGTGAATGCCGGGCTGCCCAACGTGCCTGGGGTTTGGACGAAGGAAGCCGGATCGATTGGAGCATCGGCGTTGTTGCTGCTCCCGCGCCGGAGGTGCGCAAGGCTCTGGAAGGAATGTCGCGAGTCTATTTGTTGATCATCAACACCCCGGATGAATGCGTGATCGGTGGCGACTCCGATGGCGTCAAACAGGTCGTGGAACGGCTCGCCTGTCGTTTCTTCCCCCTTCACGGGGTGACCACGGTTCACTGCGATGTTGCCCGGGAAGTTGCCGTACCCTACCGGCAGCTCCATCTCTTCCCTACCACCCCACCGGCAGGAATCCGTTTCTACAGCGGCGCCAGAAGCGCTGCCTATGAACTCAACCGTGAAAACGCAGCCGATTCAATCCTGGCCCAGGCAGTGGAAGGCATCAACTTCCCCGCAACCATCGAACAAGCCTATAGCACCGGGGTACGACTGTTCCTCGAAATGGGACCAGGAAGTTCCTGTAGCAGAATGATCAGCCGCATCCTGGAAAACCGCCCCCACCTGGCCAGGTCCATATGCCATCAGGGACAGGACCCAGTTTCGGGGCTGTTGCGGCTTCTGGCACAATTGGTAGCGGAGCGGGTGCCGTTGGACCTCTCGCCCCTGTTTATTGCGCCAACCGAGAAACTTCTCGTTTCAACAAAAAAATCCATAGTGCGCGTCCCTTGTGGAGGAATGCCGTTTCAGCCATCGCTTCCGCCGCGCCGGGCTCCTGCCATCTCTGAGCCCCATCCCCACCCCGGCCCTCCCCTTGAAGGGGGAGGAACGAGAGGCTCAACGTCAACGCATAAGCCTCTTCAGGACGAGATGACTACCGCTTCTCTGCAGGGAAGTGCTGAGTTATCGCCCCATGAACAGGTCATACGCGACTTTGCCGCGGCCCAGCAGGCGCGTCTCAAAGCCCATGAAGCCTACCTGCGGGTTTCGGAAAACCTGACCGGCGCCATGGCCCAGGCCCTGCAGTTCCAAGTTTCGCTCCAACAGGCGCTGGGGGATGTGCCATTGGACATTAGTTCGGCTACTCTCCCCTCGCCACCGGCATCGCCAAACAATTTCCCTCCCCTTCAAGGGGAAGTAGCATTCAGTCCGAAAGTAGCCAGCTCGCCCCTCAGTCCCGCACCGGCCATTCCCTGTGTATTCGACCGCACCATGTGCTTGGAATTTGCCCGCGGCAGCGTCAGCCGCATGCTTGGCCCCGATTTTAACGAAGTGGACCAGTTCCCCACCCGGGTGCGCCTGCCAGATGAACCGCTGATGCTGGTGGACCGGATCGTTACCTTGGAGGGTAAGGCCAAATCAATGACCAGCGGGCGTGTGGTGACCGAACACGACATCCACGCCGGTGCCTGGTATCTGGATGGCGGCCGAATCCCCACCTGCATCGCCGTGGAAGCCGGCCAAGCCGACCTGTTCCTCTCCGGCTACCTGGGAATCGACTTCATTACCCGCGGCCTGGCGGTCTACCGCCTGCTGGATGCCGTGGTCACCTTTCACCGCGCTCTTCCCAAACCGGGAGAAACTATTCGCTATGATATCCGTATAGAGCGCTTCTTCCGCCAGGGAGACACCTATCTGTTCCGTTTCAGGTTTGATGCCACTGTCAACGGCGAACCTCTGCTGACCATGCAGGATGGCTGTGCAGGGTTCTTTACCAGCCAGGAACTGGATGCCGGAAAAGGGATCGTACGGCCGGCGATTGACCTGCGCCCCACCAAGGGAAACCGCCTCGCTGACTGGCGTGAACTGGTACCTATGGTACGCGAAGGTTACAACGCCGGCCAACTTGGTCGCCTAAGGACCGGTGATCTGGGCGACTGTTTCGGCCCGGACTTTGGTTCCCTTGGTCTGACGCAGCCCCTGACCATTCCCGGTGGCGTAATGGAGCTGGTTCACCGGGTCCAGGAAATTAACCCTGAAGGCGGACGTTACGGACTTGGTCAGATCATAGCAGAAGCTGATATCCATCCCCATGACTGGTTCATCACCTGTCATTTCGTGGATGACCGGGTCATGCCGGGAACCCTGATGTACGAGTGCTGCATGCACACCCTGCGGATCTTCCTGCTGCGCATGGGATGGGTTGCCGAAGCCGGGCAGGCGGCCTGGGAGCCGGTTCCGGGCGTGGCAAGCAGGCTCTGTTGCCGGGGCCAGGTACTGGAGACCACCAAAATGGTCACCTACGAAGTCACCATCCGCGAACTGGGCTACGGTCCTGAACCATACGCCATAGCCGATGCCTTAATGTATGCCGACGGAAAACCGATCGTGGAAATCACCAGCATGTCGGCGCGCCTCTCCGGTACCAGCCGGAAGAAGCTGGAAAGTCTCTGGCAGGGAAGTATCCCACTCCCTCCCCTGCAAGGGGGAGGAACAAAAGGCTCAACGTCTGCGTCTGCACTCTCCGGAGATAGTGAAATCATTCGTCCAGACACCCGCAAACCGGCCATCTACACAAAACAGCAAATCATGGCCTACAGCAACGGCAATCCCTCCGAGGGATTCGGCGAGCCGTACCGCATCTTTGACAGCGAGCGCAAAATTGCCCGCCTGCCCGGCCCCCCTTTCCAGTTCATGGACCGGATCACCGATGTTCAGGGCGAGCCGTGGCGCATGGTTGCCGGAGTCCGGACCGAGGCCCAGTACGATGTCCCGCCCGATGCTTGGTATTTTGCAGCCGAACGTCAACAACGCATGCCCTTTGCGGTATTGCTGGAGGCAGCCCTGCAGCCGTGCGGCTGGCTGGCGGCCTACGTCGGTTCGGCCCTGACCTCTCCAACCGACATCTCCTTCCGCAACCTGGGAGGCAGCGCGGTCCAGCACCGCCCTGTCACCCCGGCCAGCGGAACTCTGACCGCCACGGCCTGCTTGAAGAAAGTGGCCACCAGCGGCGGCATGATCATCCAGGAGTTCGACTTCTCCGTAGCAGACCGGAACGGGATCCTCTACGAAGGCGACACCATGTTCGGCTTCTTCTCCAAAGAAGCCCTGGCTTCCCAGGTTGGAATCCGCGACGCCAAGCCCTATCAGCCAACAGCGGCGGAGACCGGACGCGGGCGCAGCCTGCCCTACCCCCCGCAAGCGCCCTATCCGGAAAAGCAGCTTGCCATGATCGACCGGATCGAGCTGTTCGTCCCGGACGGCGGACCGGCAGGACTCGGCTACCTGCGGGGGATCAAGGACGTGGATCCGGATGAGTGGTTCTTCAAAGCCCATTTTTACCAGGATCCGGTAACACCCGGCTCGCTGGGGCTGGAATCATTTCTCCAGTTGGTCAAGTTCGCCGCTGTCGAGCGCTGGGGATGGGATGTCGACAACACTCTGGCTTCCATGAGCCTTGGCCAGCGCCATCGCTGGCTCTACCGGGGTCAGATCATTCCCACGAACAGCAAGGTAACGGTCGAGGCCTGGATTACGGCAGCGGATGATGTGCAGCAAATTCTGGTGGCCGACGGTTTTCTGTCCGTTGACGGCCGCCTGATCTACCAGATGAATGATTTCAGCGTGCGCATAGAGCAACCCTGAGCAGTTGCCTGCATGTGATCTTTTTGGAGTACCAAACATGAAATACAGCAAAGTTACCATCGAGGCGTTTGGCTACCAATTGGCGCCGGTGGTCGTTTCCACCAGTGACCTTGAAGCACGCCTGGAGCCGCTCTACCGTGAGCTGCGCATTGCGCCGGGACAGTTGCAGGCTCTGACCGGCATCCGCGAGCGGCGCTGGTGGGAGCCGGGATATCCGCTTTCCCAGGGAGCAATCGCCGCCGGTAAAAAAGCCCTGGACGCCAGCGGAGTCGCCGCAAGCCAGATCGGCGCCCTGATCTATGCCGGAGTCTGCCGCGAGCAGTTCGAGCCGGCCACCGCCTGCCGGGTTGCCGACGGCCTCGGCATCGGCGGCCATGCCGCCATTTTCGATCTTTCCAACGCCTGCCTCGGCGTTCTGAACGGCATCCTGGACCTGGCCAACCGCATCGAACTGGGCCAGATC
>DBMM01000014.1 GCA_002298925.1 Geobacter sp. UBA698
CCCCCATCTGATCTGGGGACCGGGGGACAACCACCTGGTGCCGCGCATCATCGCCAAAGCCAAATCCGGCCGGCTGCGGCGGATCGGCAGCCGACCATGCCTGGTTGACACGGTCTATGTGGACAATGCCGCCCGCGCCCACCTGCTGGCCGGCGATCAGCTGGGCATCGGCTCCGCTCCCGGCGGCAAGGCCTATTTCATCAGCAACGGCCAACCGCTGCCCCTGTGGGAGATGGTCAACCGCATCCTGGCCGCCGCCGACCTGCCGCCGGTCACCCGCTCCATCTCCCCGAAACTGGCCTATGCTGCCGGCTGTGCCTGCGAAACCGTCTGGGGGCTGCTGCGCCTAGCAGGTGAGCCCCCCATGACCCGCTTCGTGGCCCACGAACTGGCCACGTCCCACTGGTTCAGCATGGCAGCCGCCCGCCGCGATTTCGGCTACCAGCCGGAAGTCAGCATCGACGAAGGGCTGCGGCGGCTGCGGGGCTGGCTGAAAACACAACCGGCTTTATTCCGGAAAACACCCTGATTCCAATTTGCTTTCTAAGTTGCCAAAGATTAGATCGATTCTTCTTAAACTTCGGAATTCTCCCTTTCTTTTATTCCCCAGAGAAATTTAAATTCGTTTTGAAAGGTGCCAGCCACACTTTGCCATCTTTTTGTTTCTCATTGTTGACATTTGAAACATAATGCATACAATAAGAAACACTATGCCAGCCAAGCCACCTGTCACCACCAGCATTACTGCAGACCAACTGATTGTCCTCGGGGAGCAGATTCGTGCCCATCGCAAGGCACTGCGGATCAGCGCCACCACGGCAGCAGAAGCCGCGGGCATGTCGCGGGTAACTTTGCACCGCATCGAAAAAGGCGAACCGGCCGTGACCATGGGGGCCTATGTGAATGCCATGGCTGCGCTGGGCTTGAACTTCGGACTGGTTACGTCTGCAGAGTTGATCGAATCAAATAATGCCGTGAACCGGGAAGGCTGGATACCAGCACGCATTCGCCTGAGAGACTATCCGCAACTAAAGCAACTCGCCTGGCAGGTGCACGGCGCAGAAACCCTGTCGCCCACAGAGGCCTGGGACATCTACGAGCGCAATTGGCGACACATGGATGAACAGGCCCTGACGGTGCACGAGCGACAGCTGATCGATGCGTTGCGTTTGGCGTTTGGGGGTAATGACAGCCATGTTTGAACGGCCCCTCCACCAACGCATTGCTCAGGTTCTCAGTGCCTTGAATGGGGCACTGCTAAAAGAGCACGGTTGCTTGTTCGGTGGGGGAACGGTAATTGCGCTCCGTTTCGGCGAGTACCGCGAGTCAGTTGACATCGACTTTCTGCTGTCGGATATGACCCACTACCGTAGCTTGCGACAATTGCTGACGGGCACTGATGGTATCAACGCTATCTTGCAGCCCGGTCAACCGCCCTTGGCGCAGTTGCGCCACATTCGGGCAGATCAATACGGCATCCGAACAATGCTCTCCGTGGCCGAGCAGCCCATCAAATTCGAGATCATCCTGGAAGGGCGGATAAAACTGGCAGAGCCAACAGAAGAAAAGAAGGAAAGGCCAAAGGGTCAGGTCTACAGATCACAGATATTAAGCATAGCCTTAACCTTTTCGATCTCCTCTCCAAGTTTCTTGTTAGCTTCCATTTTCAACGGAAACGTACGTGCAGCCTCAGTGATCGCCGATTCACTCACTTTGAACAGGTTACCAACTTTCCGTACTAATTCTCCGCTGTACCGGCGGCAAAGATACATACCCGCCTGTCTTGCCATCTTTTTGTCAGAGTGGAATACAGTATCCAGGAAAGGCCAAAGAGGAAAGGCCAAAGGAAAGGCCAAAGGAAAGGCCAAAGGGTCAGGTCTACAGATCACAGATATTAAGCATAGCCTTAACCTTTTCGATCTCCTCTCCAAGTTTCTTGTTAGCTTCCATTTTCAACGGAAACGTACGTGCAGCCTCAGTGATCGCCGATTCACTCACTTTGAACAGGTTACCAACTTTCCGTACTAATTCTCCGCTGTACCGGCGGCAAAGATACATACCCGCCTGTCTTGCCATCTTTTTGTCAGAGTGGAATACAGTATCCACGGCTGTAATAATCGCTTCCAGTGTTGGTCGGATAGAAAGCTGCCGCAAAGCTGGCAAATCTCGCGACAGTTCTCTTTTGCCAACATGCGTCTCCATGATTGACTCCACAAATCCGGGTGAGCCCAATACCGCGGTCCCAATGGCACCTTGCAAGGGGCTGTCGAATTCCATGCCGATTAATTCTTCAACAAAAACACGATATTTTTTCCCCGCATCCAATTTACTTTTGCCGAAATAGCCCAAAATGAAGTCGGTCTTTAACCAACCCGGCCCCTTGCTTTGTCCGATGTAGCTTTGGAAGCTCGACCAGGGATATTCCCCGGGCTTCTCGGTCATACCCGCACGCACTGGGTTCAGGTGAATGTAGCGGGAAAGTTCCGCCACGTATTCATCAGCCTCGACCAGTATAGCCTTGAACCTTCCCTGGAACAGATGACCGGCCCTTTTGCGTTTGACGTTGAAATAGGTCGTGTATGCGCCGTTTATATGCCGCATGATTTGCGACAGGTTGCCTTCGGGCGTTTCTAGCAGTAGATGATAGTGGTTGCTCATCAGGCAATAGGCATGAATAGCTGCGCCATACCGTTCTGTTGCCGAAGCCAGATACTCAAGAAACTTTTCCCGGTCCCTCCGACTTTTGAACACATCCTTTCGCTCGTTCCCTCTTGAGGTGACATGGTAATAAGCTCCGGGATATGCAATCCGTAACGGTCGCGCCATGCTCTCCTCCTTGGATGGATGACATTCTTATTACCACATCAAAAGAATACCACATTTTCTGTGTTCTGTAGACCTGACCCTTTTATGCTTTCTTTTATGCTTTCCATTTTATCTCCTCTTTAAATTCTACTTGCCGAACTCATTAATCTACGGTTTCCTTATACCAGTAATACCTATATAGGTTGTCTGTTGCTTATATAGGTAGCCCAGCAGAAGTCACCTATATAAGCCCCTGATATCCAACCTCAACACTTCCCATCTCACCAGATGTAATCCTTGGCGATCTCCCGCTTGTCCTTACCGGCCAGGATGTGCAATATCCGCAGCTGCTTGAGCTTGAGCGGGGAAAGGGAACCGAGGGGGATGTAGACGATCTTGCGGCCGACGCGGGCCGCCAGCTGGCGGAAGATGCTGCGGGGCGGGCGGGCCGCCACGTAGACCACGTGCTTTTCCAGCGAATAGTCCAGAGCCGCCATCAGCAGCACTTCGGCCTTGCTGGCCAGCCCCTGGTAATCCGGGTCGTGCCACACGTCCAGCATGCGCCGGGGAGGATAGGCCAGCAGGAAGCCGCCGTATTCGCAGCGACAGATGCCCGGACCCACCACGTTTTCGGCCGGGTCGCCGGCATAGAAGGCCATGTCCGATTCCTGATC
>DBMM01000119.1 GCA_002298925.1 Geobacter sp. UBA698
TCATAGGTGCCAAGACGGTGGCATCTGGCGCAGTTGCTGTTATACACGCCAGCTCCGTCCGCGAATGCAACTAGTGAGGACAGCAGCAATATCAGCGGCAGGAACGCGAGAGAGCCAAGCAGTTTCTTTCCTGAGTTCATATGTACTCCTTTAAAAATTTTCGATAGTAATCAGAAGCGTACCTTGGCTTCATATGATGTCTTGGTCTCGGGATCAAAGACATGCACGGCGCAAGCAATGCACGGATCGAAGGAGTGGATCACCCGCAGAAGCTCCACCGGACGTTCCTGATCGACGACCGGGACCCCCACCAGCGCTTGCTCGACTGGGCCGGGAACATCACTGGCATCGCGCGGGCCGAAGTTCCAAGTGGAGGGTACGACCATCTGGTAATTGGTGATTTTCTGACCGGAATAATTAACCCAGTGCCCCAAGGCGCCGCGTGGGGCTTCGTTGAGGCCTATGCCCGAGCCGGAGCTGAGCATGGTAAACGTTTTGCGGTTCGGCATGGCGCTGGTGCTCTGGCTGCTGGCCTTGACCTGGCCTGCCCAGGTCACCATGGCATCGACGATGACCTTGGTCTCGATTGCCCTGGCTGCGGTTCGTCCGAGGGTGGAGTACATGGCCGAAAGTGGCAGACCGAGCTTCTGCAGGAATGTGTTGACCTGCTGCACTGTTGCCGATTGTCCTTTGCCGTAGTTGACCATGACCCTGGCCAGAGGCCCGACTTCCATCGGCTGTCCCTGATAACGGGGGGCCTTGATCCAGCTATACTGTCCGGATGTGTCAAGGGCGGTGTAGTTCGGCACGGTTTCTCCCTGACTTGGCTTGGCGCTGCTGTTTCCCGAGTACCAGCTATGGGTGATGTGCTCGGTTATGTTGTTTACATCGACCGTAAGGACGTTGTTGTTTGCCTGGTTGAGGATTATGCCGCGTGCAAAAAAGAGGCTGGCAGGTTCTGAGGAACTCTGAGGGAATTCGCCGAATGCCATCAGGTTTTCCGCAACGCCGATGCTCGCGTATTCTTTATAGCGGTTGAGCAGGTAGGTGGAATCCGGCAGGTAATAGTTGCTCACGAAACTCTGCGCTGTGGTGACATGGCTACTGAATTCGTTGATGCGGGCTGAGGTGAGATCCCGGTTGAGGGTGACTCCACCGACGATCATGGTCTGTGGGTGCGGGTTTTTGCCGCCATAGATGGCATGCATATGCGCTACCTGGATCTGGGCCTTGAGCGCCTCCAGGTAGTTNNAACCATTTTTGAACGGGCCGAGCTGGCCGCTGCCGGCAAAGGTCGCCAGCTTCTGCTTGACTTCGGTGAAGTAAGCCGCATCCCGGCTGCGCGAAGAATTGATCTGTCTGTCGACGTTCACTGCTGCCGCAGGATCCGCAGAGATGGCACTGACAACGTCGACCCAGTCGAGCAAGTGGAGCTGGTAAAAATTTACAATATGGTCATGAATAAATTGTGCCCCCATCAGCAGATTGCGGATGACTCGGGCGTTGGTCGGAACGGTTAGCCCCAGGGAATTCTCCACGCTGCGGACCGAAGTTACCCCATGGACATAGGTGCAGACGCCACATAGGCGCTGGGCTATCATCCAGGCATCCAGGGGGTTACGCTCTTTCAGGATCGGTTCAATGCCACGGAACAGTGGGCTGGTGCTCCAAGCGCTGCTGACCTTACCCCCCGAGACCTCTGTTTCCAGTCTCAGATGACCTTCAATGCGTGTTACCGGATCGATTACTATTCTCGCCATATATCTGTTTCCTTTCTCAATGCGTTGTGGATTCGATGAATTCTATGCAGCGCAGGTCACGGCCGGGTCAATCATCTTTCTCGTCGCCACTATCGTCATCGTTTCCGCTGCCACTCCCGACGTAAGCGCCGCTGTAGTCGAAGAAAGTACCCGCGTCCCAGAAACCGGGCTGGCTGCAACCCTTGCACGGGACGTCCGCCTGAACGCACCAGCTGGTCTTGTCATTGTAAAGAGCGGTAGGGCAGTTATGATATGTAGAGGGTCCGCGACATCCGAAATTCTGAAGACACCAAGCGGTGTTCTGGCGCTGGCACTGGCTGTGGACCGTGCTGCCATAGGCAAAGATCGGGCGCCCCAAGGTGTCCCGTTTCGGGAAATCGCTGAACATGAGGTAATTGATGATTAGCGCGGCGAAATTGACCGGATTGGGCGGGCAGCCCGGCAGCATGATGGCGTTGAGTCCACTGAGCGCACCGTGAACGCACTTTGCATCGGTCAGCCCGCCCTTGGCAGCTGGGAGCCCGCCGTAGCAGGCGCAGGTGCCGAGGCTGATCATCATCTTGGCCTTCGGACAAACCTCCTGGGCGATCTGTAGCATGGTTTTGTCGCCGGTTCTGCCAAAGTTGCCGTTATCGGCAAGTGGGATTGAACCCTCAACTACGACGAAAAACTTGTTGGCATAGTTGCTGACGGCTTCCGTCAGGC
Organism: Geobacter sp. UBA698; assembly: GCA_002298925.1. Taxonomy (GTDB): domain Bacteria; phylum Desulfobacterota; class Desulfuromonadia; order Geobacterales; family Pseudopelobacteraceae; genus Pelotalea. The sequence continues at coordinate 2,466 of DBMM01000119.1, forward strand.
TTTTCAAGGCTGCTTCTCCGGCCGGTGCCATGGTTGTCTCGTGGTATTCGAGGGATATCTTGTTCAGCAGCAGATCGTCGATGAAGGGGCTGGATGAGCGCAGGAATGCCTCCGTGCATCCGGTGCAATCAGAGAACTGCAGCCAGATGAACGGAGGTCTCTGGCCGCTGACCAGCGCTTCGGCGATCTTCGGGATGACGGTTGTTTCCAGGCCGAGGGCTGCCGCCATGACGCCGCAAAATTTCATGAAATCGCGGCGTGTTACCCCTTTTTTTTTCACCAGATCATTGATATTGTCCTCAAGCTTTGTGTCAAACCTCTCTTCATTTTCCATATGTGGGCTCCTTTCATTTTGTGTACAAAAAAAGCCAGGTAGCCGAATATTCTGTAATATTTCGGTAACCTGGCTGTCTCAGCGAGACCCTGTAGGCTTTCCGTCCCATCCTCGCGAATGGTTTAGTATTGTCGCTCTATTTTGTACTTAAGTGAGTTTAGATTGTTTTTTTCTTATTGCTAAATATAAATTATTATTATTTGTGTCAACAAAAAATGGCTTGCGTTGTGATTTAAATCACAAGGGTTGCGTAATTCATTGTCCGGATGATTACATTTGCATTAATTTAATATTCATGGGAGCAAGTCCGCAAAAAAGATGCAGATACATGCCAATTCTTGTTTTGGGTGTCGGAAACCTGAGTATGAAAGACGACGGAATCGGGGGGCGGGTTGTACAACAACTATTGTATTCCTGAAGGGGTGGAAGTGCTTGAGGGCGGCGCCTTCTGGTTGTGGATACACTTGAGACCGGCGAGCCGCCGGGGGACTCTGCAGCGGCTTGATGGCAACGACATCACGCTGGATTGTCGCTGATCGCTGCTTCAAGGCAGGGGCCTTTCTAACGGAGGTATAGAGGTCACGGACTCACGATAGACATTATGGCGCAATTCATTCAAAATGACAGGAATGGACTCAATGGACAATCCGACGAAATACGGAAAGGCGCTTAAACGCATTCGCAGACGGCGCATGTTTCTTTTTAGCGTGATTCTTGTCTATATCCCTGCCATGTGGTTGATTCATAGCGTGTCGCCAGCGTTCAGGACAATGCTTACTTCTTTTGTGATATGGGTGGTGTTGCTTATGACAACGTGTCTGAGGGCGGCCGTATGCAAATGTCCCCGCTGCGGAAACTACTTTCATGTGCATGGCATGACCATGCTGTTTCTCAAAAAATGTCTCCATTGCCAGCTCCATATCAATGCCGACCGGACCACGTGATGAGAAAAGTTTGGTGAGTGAGGCACAAAAAACCCTCATTGGTTTGATGCCGATGAGGGTTTTTTGTGTTTGATTATGGAATGAACGAACTTACTGACAGTCGGGGATGACACGGACTGCCACAACTCCCTCGACGCTTTTGAGTGTATCCACAACTTCTTGGGGCACTTCATCGGAGACATCAATGATGTTGTAGGCAACTTCGCCCCTGTTTTTGTTGAGCATTTCGTCGATATTCAGTCCATATTCACCAAGAATGGTGGTGACGCGGCTGATTATTTTCGGAACATTGCTGTTTATTAAGGTGATACGCGTCTTGCCGGATGGTGCCATTTCGCAGTCCGGAAAATTCACCGAGTTCTTTATGTTGCCGTGCTCAAGGTATTCACGCACCTGATCCGCTGCCATGATCGCGCAGTTGTCCTCGCTCTCGGGAGTTGAAGCTCCAAGGTGAGGGATGCAGAGGATTTTGTCAGTTCCCAACAGCTCGGCCTCCGGGAAGTCGATCACATAACCGCCCAGTCTTCCTTCGGCAATGGCGGTTTTTACCGCGTCATTATCCACAAGGCCGGAACGGCTGAAGTTCATCAGGCGTGCGCC
>DBMM01000120.1 GCA_002298925.1 Geobacter sp. UBA698
GGAGCGATAAGCAAAGAACTTTTCGAGAGCAAGTTTTTCGGATATGAACGCGGCGCCTTTACGGGGGCTGATCCACGCGGGAGGAAGGGCGTTTTTGAATGTGCCAATGGGGGGACACTTTTCCTGGACGAGGTTGGAGAAATGCCCTTGGAGATTCAGGCCGCACTTTTGCGAGTGTTGGAAACAGGTCGTTTCAACCAGGTCGGCTCTGACAAGGAAATCTCCACGAACTGCAGAATTATCGCGGCAACAAATCGGTCCCTGTCTGATGAGATTCTGCGCGGTACCTTCAGGGCCGACCTGTATTACAGGCTCGGTGTTGCCAAGTTTGACATACCTCCTTTGAGAGAGCGTCCCGATGATATTCCGGTTCTCGTTCAGCGCACCATGTTGTCGTTATGTCGCAAACACGACATGCAGCCGACGACCGTCACGCCAGAAGCGATGGAATTACTGCTCGGCTACAGCTGGCCGGGAAATGGACGCGAGATCAGGAACGTCATCGAGTCGGCCATGATCTGTGGTGGTGATAACATCAGTGTCCAGGATCTGCCCATCAACATCAAATATTCTCAAACTCCTCAAGATCCCCCCCAAAAAACAGAAATGAATCTGGCGGTGGCAAAGGAGTTGGATTCCGGGCCCGTCGATTACAGAATTAACGCAAATATTTCACAACGCGAGGCTCACCTGATCATTACCACACTGGAAAAATATAAGGACATAACCCGAGCCAGTGAAGCGCTGGGAGTATCCAGAGCAACTTTTTACAGGAAGTGCAAAGCCCACGGAGTTACGCCGAGTAACTACACCTAGTCCACTGCCCGGATAGCTCAGCTCCAGTAATCGGTGTTTCTTTTCTGCCGATAATCTCATCGTCCCACCGAAGTTCCTCTTCCCAAGAGGGAGGTGGCAGTTATCATGAAAGCAACCCTTAAGAATAATTCCGATTCCGCAACCGGTCCAATTTCAACCAATCTCAACAGGTTAATAACGCATTTTGCACTTGCGTTGACCCTGCTCTTTTCCCTTACAATCATATTGATCTACACCTATTTCATGACATATGAGGCTGCCAAGGAGCAGATACTGGATGTCGGCGGTGAGATGTTCACCAAGGTTGTAAAGGACGTAATCGGTTTCATGGCGATGATGGATACACGGGTCAAGGCTGGCGAAATCCCGCTAGCAGAGGCACAGGAACTTGTCCGTGAATATGTCAACGGACCGAAGAAAGCGGATGGCAGCAGGGATATTTCGAAATCAAAAATGTCGGTCGATGATTACATGTATGTGTGGGCTTTTTCCTATAAACATGAAAAAGGCATCCTCACCATGCATCCGTTCAATATGGAGGGCGCCAACTGGTGGAATTATCAAGTTAAAGGTCGCTATACTGTTCAAGAATCGTGGGACAACATAAATAACACCGGCCGCGTCTTTCGCCAGATATGGCAAAACCCGGGTGAACCAGTTTACACGTTCATTGCCTATCAAGCATATTTCGAGCCGTGGGACTGGATCGTGGGGTGTGGCGGCAGGGAAGAGATCATCTATCAAAGAAGATTGGAAGGGTTGAAGGGAAGGTTTTTAAAGGTAGCGGCGATCTTTTTTCTGATATCCGGCATTCATGCATACTCGTTCACCCGTGTGGAAATCGCGCGCAGACAGAGGGAGGAGGACATCAGAGAACTGAACAGAGGGCTCGAGCGGCGAGTGCAGGAACGAACGGTACAGCTGGAAGTCGCTAACAGGGAGCTCGATAGCTTTGCTTACTCTGTTTCCCATGATCTGCGGGCTCCCTTGCGGGCCATTGACGGATTCAGCGCGGCGCTGCTGGAGGATTACCAGGACAAGCTGGATGAGGAGGGAAAATCGTATCTGCGCTACCTCCAGGAAGGGAGCCACGAGATGAGTGATCTCATCGACGGTCTCTTGAAGCTCTCCCGGTCCACGCGGGGGGAAATAACAGTGGAACATGTTGACCTGTCGGCAATGGCAGGGTCCGTGGCAGAGAAACTACGCAAAGCGGAACCTGAACGGCAGGTGGCCGTTCAGATTGCGTCGGAGGCAGAGGCAGTTGCAGATCCACGTCTGCTCAAGGTTGTCATGGATAATCTTCTTGGCAATGCCTGGAAATACACAAGCCAGACTACCGGGGCAAGCATCGAATTCGGAGTTGCCGAACAGGAAGGCAAGACAGTTTACTTCGTCCGGGACAACGGCTCGGGCTTCGACATGGCTTACGCCGACAAGCTCTTTCTCCCCTTCCACCGGCTGCATAAGACGAGCGAGTTCCCGGGCATCGGCATCGGTCTGGCGACAGTACAGCGGATCATCCAACGTCACGGCGGACGAATCTGGGCGCAATCAGCGGTGGGGGAAGGGGCTACGTTCTATTTTACCCTGGGATAGGAAGTGGGCATACATGAAAAATAAAATCATACTCCTCGTGGAAGACAACCCCAAGGATGAGGTCCTCACGCTACGTGCGCTCAAGAAATGCAATCTGGCCAACGAAATCATGGTGGTTCGTGACGGGGCCGAGGCGCTGGATTACCTCTTCGCCAAAGCCGACTATGCCGGTCGTTACGTGGAAGATTTACCTACGGTGGTTCTTCTGGATCTCAAACTCCCCAAGATCGACGGTCTTGAAGTCCTGCGTCAGATTCGGGGCGATGAACGGACCCGACGATTGCCGGTGGTAATTCTCACTTCTTCGGATGAAGAAAAGGATATTATTGCCGGTTACGAGCTGGGGGCCAACAGCTATGTGCGCAAACCGGTTGCATTCGATGACTTCAGCAGGGCTGTCGCTGAGCTGGGGCGCTACTGGTTGATCACCAATGAGCCACTGCCCAAAGAAGGGGGTAAGGCGAAATGACAGAGCCTCTGCATGTGCTGATCATTGACGATGCCGAGCGGGATGCCCTGCTGCTGCTCCGGGCTCTGCGCAAGGGAGGGATCGAGGCTGAATCGGTACGTGTCGATACTGCCGAGGCCATGGAAAAAGTGATGGCGGACGCGAGATGGGATGTGGCGATCTGCGATTGCCGCATGCCGGACTTCACCGTTGAAGAGGCTTTGGCGATATGGCAGAGGGATGGGAAAGACCAGCCATTTATTGCGGTTTCGGGAGCAATCGGAGAGGAGGAGGCGGTGGCACTCTTGAAGGCGGGAGCCCACGATTTTATCAAGAAAGACAACTTTGCCCGCCTGGTGCCTGCCATCGAACGCGAACTGAGGGACTCCGCGGATCGTCATGCTCGAAAAGAAGCTGAAGAGTTGCTCCGCCACAGCGAGATACGCCGCATCCAACTACAAACGGAATTAAATTGCGCTGCCGAAATGCAGAGAAATTTGCTTCCCAGGGAAGCACCTGTTCTGCCCGGTTTTGAAATCGCGGCGCTCTGCTTGCCTGCCCGCCAGGTAGGCGGTGATTTCTACGACTGGCAGGAAACTACAGCGGGGATTCTGACGCTGACTTTTGGTGATGTCATGGGGAAGGGCTTGGCAGCTGCCATGCTGATGACCACGGTCAGGGCGACGCTGCGGGCGGTCACCCTGCGCGTCCAGCCATCCCTTGCCGTGCAACTTGCCGAACAGTCCCTTCGCCAGGACCTTAACAACTCTGAAAGCTTCGTGACACTGTTTCTGGCACGACTCAATGTAGATGCTTCACTGATGACATATGTGGACTGTGGCCATGGATTTGCTTTCATGCGACGTCGTGACGGTAGCGTAGAAGAGCTCCTGCCGAGAGGGATACCTTTGGGGGTCCCGTCCAAGGAGGAATATCAGGAGGGTGGTTGTGTCTTTGGAAAGGGGGATGCTTTCGTGCTGTACAGCGATGGGCTGATTGATGCGTTGCCGGATCTTACTCTTGATAATGAAGCCTTGGCTGCCCGAATAGCGGGAACGTCGTCCGCCAATGAAATAGTGGATCGTCTGGCATCGATGGTAGTGTCCTGCTCTCCATTGATTGATGACATAACCGTGCTTGTGGTTCTCAAAATATAGAGTTTATCTTGCATTAATGTAGCAACAAGCCGACTGCATGGAGCAGCAATCCGATCATGCCGCCGACCAACGTTCCGTTCATGCGTATGAACTGCAGATCGGAACCGATACTCAACTCAATTTCACTGACATAGTCATCTGTCTCCCATTCCTGCACTGTTTCCGAAATGTGTTTTGCAATTGCGGTGCGGACCGTATCCCCATAGTTGATTACCAGCGTTTCCAGGTGCTCGTTCAAGGAATCTTTCAATTCCCGGTTTTTTGCCAGGGTCCTTCCAAAGCCTTTAATTGCCTCCGCTGCTTTCTCCCGGATTTTTGAGTCGGGCCGTTTGAGATCATTGCACACCCAGGCTTTGAGGTCGTTTCCGAGATTTCTCACGTAATCGGATATAAACGTGTCGTGTACGGCTTCCAGCTTGATGGTCTCGATTTGAGTTCGCAATAGCTGGTCGGATTTCAGTCTGACAATAAAATCCGTCACGGTACTGTCGAATGACTGCCTGAGCTTATGCTCGGGATCGATGCTGACATTCTGAATATATTCGTTGATGCTTCTGACGATCTTTTCACCGGCTCCCTTTGAAAACTGGTCCCGGTTGGGGATGAACTGGCTGAGGAGCGGATATTCCTTTTTAACCAGATTGTCGATGGAATTGGCCAGCTTGACTTGCGCTTCCGGTGTTGAAATCCAGGAGGCAAACCGAGACAGCATTTCATCAAGAACTATCTGATGGCGATTGCCATTTCTGAGCGTATCGAGAAGTGTCCCTGCTGAAGAGGAGAGATCGAAGTTTTCAATCCGGTTGCAAAGTGCGGCCAGCAGCAGCTTTTGAACGCGGTCGTCGTCAATAAAATCCAGGGAGTCAGATAGTGCACGGCTCAAGCCTTTGGCCAGAGCATCGGCATTGTTGCCTGACACCAGATATGCGCTCAGACGCTCTGCCGGATTGTACTCTCTCAGCTTGGCGGTCAAGGTTTCGGGAGCAAGGAACTTGTCCCGGATAAAGCCGGCCAGATTCCCGGCAATTGCCTCCTTCTTGTTTTTGATTATGGCGGTATGCGGAATCGGAATCCCCAGAGGGTGCCTGAAAAGGGCTACAACGGCAAACCAGTCCGCCAGGGCGCCGACCATGGCCGCTTCAGAAAAAGCGGCAATCCATTCCCAGGCACCATGCCCTTTCTGGGTACGTGCAACCACAAAAAGTATCGCCGCTGCGATCATCAAACCGGTGGCAATTGTTTTGTTTCTGACCAGCATGTTTTTTTTGTTATCCACCCATTGTCTCCATGTTTATCTGTTATCTCGCGATTTCAAACAGTTGATGGTTTACTTTTAATCCAGGATTTCCTGCAGTCCTGCGATCAGGCGCCGGTTTTCGTCGGCTGTCCTGACGGCGACCCGAAAAAAGCGGTTGGACAGCCCGCAGAAGCTGGCGCAGTCGCGGATCAGCAGGCGCTGACGCAGCAGGCGGCTCTGCAATTCCCCGGAGGTCAGTCCGCCGTCAATTTCCACCAGCAGGAAGTTGGCGCAGGAAGGATAGACGGTCAGTTGCGGCAGGCCGGCAAGTTGGTCGGCCAGAATGCGGCGCTGCTCGGCGACATAAGCGATCGTTCTCAGGCTGTAGTCGCGGTCGTGCAGGGCCGCCAGACCAGCCTCCTGGGCCAGGGTGTTGACACTCCAGGGACCACCCAGAGCGTCAAGTCGCCCGATCAGCTCGGGGCAGGCCAGGGCATAGCCCAAGCGCAGGCCGGGGATGCCGTAGAATTTGGTCATGGAGCGCAGCACGATGCCGTGGCCATCAGCGGTGATGATTTTCTTGGCGGAATGTTCTTCGCAGAAGTCCATGAAGGCTTCGTCCAGCACGAAAAAAACGTTCGCTGTTTTGCAGACGCTGTAAACCCGTTCGATGACCTGTTTCGGATAAAGTCTGCCGCTGGGGTTGCCGGGGTTGCACAGGTAGAGGGCGTCGTATCCTGCGGCCAGTGTCTTTTCGAGCAGTTCCGGATCCAGGCTGAAGTTGTCATGGGGGCAGAGCGGCAGGTAGCTTACCTCCCAGCCGTGCTGGTTGAGGGCATTGGCGTATTCACTGAAGGCCGGTGCGATGATCAGGGCGCGGCGGCCGGAAAGCATGGCCGGAAGCTGGTAGATGATCTCGGTGGAGCCGTTGGCCACGGCGATCCGCTCCGGGGGGAGGGCGTGCGTGTCGGCCAGGGCCTGTTTCAGTTCCTGGCAGCTGTTGTCGGGATAGTGCACCAGGCTGTCAAGGGCGCTGACGATGGCTTCCCTGACCAGCGGCGAAATGCCCAGCGGGTTGATGCTGGCGGAAAAATCAATGGTGTCGGCGGGCGAGATGCCCAGTTGGCGCGCTACGGCGAAGATGTTGCCGCCGTGGTCATACGTTTTTGACATGGAATTACCTCAGGCAGGCGAGCGCTGACAGGCTGACTGCGGCCATCAGCAGCGTGGTGGTGTACATCAGTCGGATCATGCCGCGGTAGGCGCGCTCGTCCAGCGGGTTGCGCGGGTCGCCGATATATTCTTTAGTCGATGGTCTGCCGCCGTAGCTGGACAGGCCGCCCAGCCGCACCCCCAGCGCACCGGCGGCCGCTGCTTCCGGATGGGCGCTGTTGGGCGAGGGGTGCTTGAGGCGGTCGCGCCGGGTCACTGCCAGCGCGTTGCGCGCCGAGAGCCCGACCAAAGGCGCGGCAACGATCATCAGCAGGGCTGTCAGGCGGGCCGGGATGAAGTTGGCCAGGTCGTCCATGCGGGCTGAGGCCCAGCCGAACTGCAGGTAACGTTCGTTTTTGTAGCCCACCATGGAATCCAGGGTGCTGACCGCCTTGAAGGCCATGGCCGCCACCGGCCCGCCCACGGACAGCCAGAACAGCGGCGCGATGATACCGTCGGAGGTGTTCTCGGCCACCGTTTCCACCAGGGCGCGCCAGATCTCGCTTTCATTCAAATGTTCCGTGTCTCGTCCGACAATATACGACAGATTGCGTCGCGCCGTGATGAAGTCTCCGCAGATCAGCGCCCGGGCCGCCCGGGCCGATTCATGGTGCAGCGAGCGTGCGGCCAGGCAGGTGGAGGAGATGATCACGCCGACTGCCAAGCCGACCAGGGAGGAAATTTGCGCGCAGCCCCACAGCAGCAGCCAGGTGGCGCCGGCCGTGCTCAGGACGGTAATCAGCAGCAGCAGCACGCCGGCCGCACGCTGGCTGGTGATGGAGCTTCTCAGCGGGGTCTCAAGGGCGCTGATCATGCGTCCGATCTGAACCACCGGGTGGGGCAGCCAGCGGGGGTCGCCCAGCAACAGGTCCAGCAGCAGCGCCAATGCAATCAGGGCGGGATCAGGGGCAAGCACAGTCCAGTCCGCAAATCGCCAGGAGACGTTTCATGTCAAGGTGCTGTTCCATGTGCTCGGCCAGTTGATCGAACGGGTCGTGCAGCGGTTTCTTCTGGTCGCCCCTCTGCTGCGCCATGCCCTTGTCCCGGCGAATGCCGTTCAGGTAGACTTCCCTGAAGCGGTCGTTGTCGAAGATGCCGTGCAGGTAGGTCCCAAAAACCCGGCCATCGCCTGAAACGCAGCCGTCATCGATGCTGACGCTGTTTTCACCCCGCTTGAAGATGCGGGCAAAGGGGCGCGGATGATCCAGCCAGGTTGTCCGGCCCATGTGGATTTCGTAGCCGCTCAGGACGCCGTTGCAATCGGCGGCGACCAGCTGGCCCGCTTCCTCCAGGTAGGCCAGGGCCTGGTGGGTTTCCTTTTCCAGCAGCATTTCGGTTTCCACCGGCAAAAGGCCCAGTCCGGTGGCCTCGTTAAGCAGGGATTCGATGTGTTGCGGGTCCAGCACCCGTGCCCCCAGCATCTGGTAGCCGCCGCAGATGCCGATGATGCGCCCCTTGAATGCGGCGATGGCGTCGTAGATGCCGCGCTCCATCAGGAAGTACAGGTCGGCAATGGTGTTCTTGCTGCCCGGTATGATCAGGACGTCCAGGTCTGCCAGCTGTTCGGGCATTTCCACATAGCTGAGGATGACGTCATGTTCGTGCTGGAAGCTGTCGAAATCGGTGAAGTTGGAGATGCGCGGCAGTTTGAGGACACCGATGTGAATGCGTTTCTGGTTGGCGAGGATGCTGACCACCTTGGAACGCTGCCCCAGGATGACGCTGTCCTCGGCCGGCAGGCACAGCTCCGGCAGCCAGGGCAGCACTCCCAGCACCGGTACGCCGGTCCGTTTCTCGATGTATTCGATGCCTGGTGTCAGGATGGATGCATCACCGCGGAACTTGTTGATGATTATGCCCCTGATGGCTGCTCTTTCCTGCGGCTCCAGCAATTCCAGGGTGCCGATGATCTGGGCAAAGACGCCCCCCCGGTCGATGTCCGCCACCAGGATCACCGGGCAGCTGGCCATCAGGGCAACTTTCATGTTGGCGATGTCGTTGTGCCTGAGGTTGATTTCGGCAATGCTGCCGGCGCCTTCGATAACGATGAATTCATAGGCCTGCTGCAGGCGCTGATAGCTTTCCCGGACTTTCCCGAATACCTGGGGCTTAAATGTGTCGTATTCGGTCACATTCATGTTGCCGACCGGCCGTCCCTGGACGATCACTTGGCTGCCGGTATCGGAGTTGGGCTTGAGCAGTACCGGATTCATGTCGGTGTGGGGGTGGATGTCGCAGGCCTGGGCTTGCATGGCTTGGGCGCGGCCGATTTCGCCCCCCTCGGGAGTGACGTAGGAGTTGAGTGACATATTCTGGGATTTGAAGGGGGCAACGGTCAGGTTGCGCTTGAGGAGACAGCGGCAGAATCCGGCGGTGATGACCGATTTGCCCACATCCGAGGCGGTACCGCAGAACATGATCGCTCCGGCGCTCGGCAAAGGTTTTGCCTGGTCAGATTCGACGGTGGCCTGGGGCCCGGCCGTGCCGTATTTGGCGGCATAACCGCGCGGCGTGACCATGCGCCCCTGCCGGTCCACATAGGTGCTGGAATTGCCGATGATCACGATGGTGGACATGTCGATCTCATGGGAGAGCATCTCGCCCAGGGTGGTCGTGGCGGCTGTTTCGTTGTCGCGGCAGGCGTTGCGCACGATGCCGACCGGTAGTGCGGCCGGCCGGGCGGCCAGCATGATGCGCTGGGCCTCTTCGATCTGGGTGACACGGCTCTTGCTGCGCGGATTGAAGATGACGATCACGAAATCCGCTCTGGCGGCCGCTTCCAGCCTGGATTTGATCAGTTCCCAGGGGGTGAGCAGGTCTGAGAGGGAGATGACGGCGAAGTCGTGCATCAGAGGGGCGCCCAGCACCGACGCAGCGGCCTGGATGGCGGAGATACCGGGAACCACGCGTACATCCGGTCGGCAGCCCGGGTCTTGATCGTCGCCATCGCTCTCCAGCAGTTCGAAGACCAGGCCGGCCATGCCGTAGATGCCGGCATCCCCCCCCGAAATCAGGGCCACCGTCTGGCCGGAGCGTGCCCTACGGATGGCTTCGCGGCACCGTTCCACCTCCTTCATCATGCCGGTGGAAACGGTTTCCTTGCCGGCCAAAAGGGGGCTGATCAGTTCCAGATAGTTGTCGTAACCGATGATGACGCTAGATTCGGCAATGGCCTGGCGCGCGGCTTCAGTCAGGTGCAGGATCGAACCCGGCCCGCTGCCGACGATATAGAGTAATGCCATGAGAGTACCTCGGATAGGTAAGGAAAATGGAGCGGATTATTACATGTCAACCGGAACAGATGCAAGCTGGAATGCGTTGCATGGGGGTGATGGCGGGTTTGCGGATCAGGCTGAATAGGAACTGTAGAGCTGTTTGACGCGGGCGAGGTAATCCCTTGTTTCGCGGGGCAAACGCTCAGGCCGCCGGTCTACGTTGCCCGGCCCCCAGTTGTAGGCTGCCAGAGCGGAATCCAGGTCGCCCTGGTAGCGCTTGAGCAGGTCGCGCAGAAATCTGGTTCCGGCCATGACGTTCTGCTCCGGGTCAAAGGAGTCGTTGACCCCCAGTGAGCGGGCGGTACCTGGCATGAGCTGCATCAGCCCCCGGGCGCCGGCATGGGAAACGGCTTGGGGGTTGAAGTTGCTCTCGGCCTTGATGACCGCCTTGATCAGCCCCATGTCCACGCCATAGTGGCTGGAGGCCTTGGCGATGATCGGCTCAAGCCAGGCGGTTTGTGGAGAACCGGCAGCCGTCTGGCTTTTGCCAGGTGGGGTGGCCGCCGAGAGTTCCGGCAGGGGCTGGCGCGTTTCCATCGCTGTCTGCGTCAGGGGCTCTGTTTCAGGCTGTTGCTCTCCGTAGGCCTTGATCAGGGCGTGCATTGCGGGGGAACGGCCGCTGAACGGAAGTTGTCGGGGAGTTTCGGCGGGGGGGTCGCCGGCCAGGGAGAGTGTGGTTTGCAGCATCTGCAGCTTGAGGGCTTCGGCCAGGGACCGTGCTTTGTCCCGGGTGGCCGTTGTGTCCTGGTTTCCAGCGGACAGGATCGTGTCCAGTTTGCCGGCAAAGATGCCGTCCGGCCGGGAGGCGGCCGCTCTGGCGGAGTGCCCCGCTGTTTCCCCGTTCAAGATGGCTGCCAGCAGTGACGGTTTTTCGACGATGCCGATGCCGATGGTCATGGCAGTTTATTCCTCACTGTAGACCAGATTCTTTTTCTTGAGCTTCTCGATCAATGTTGTTCGCTTGATGTTCAATAGCGTTGCCGCCTCTTTCTTGTTGCCCCTGGTGCGGTTCAGGGCCTGGAGGATCAGCCGGTTTTCAAACTGCTCGACGGCCGAGTTGAGGCAGATGCCTGCTTCGGGTAACTGGGTTTTGTCGGCCGGCAGTGTCGGTACCTGAATTTGAAGCTGAACATGTGCCCGTCCGGCGAGATATTTTTCCGGCAAGTCGTCAGGTGTGATCAGGCCGCTGTTTTTGAGGATTACCAGCCGTTCCACCAGGTTTTCCAGCTCCCGTACGTTGCCGGGCCACTCGTAGTTACAGAGGATATCGAGGGCCTCGCTGGAAAAGCCTTTGACTGCATGTTTCCTGTCGCTGTTGAAAAGCGAGAGGAAGTTGTTGATCAGGATCGGAATGTCGTCTTTACGCTGCCGCAGCGGTGGAATGGTGATCGGAATCACCGATAGACGGTAATAGAGGTCCTCGCGAAAATCCTTGTTTTCCACCAGCTCCTCAAGATTCTTGTTGGTGGCGGCGATTATGCGCACATTGATCTTCTGAGACCTGGTCGAGCCGACCGGTTCGATCTCCCTGCTTTGGAGCACCCTCAGCAGCTTTACCTGCAGGTTGGCCTTCATGTCGCCGATTTCGTCCAGAAAGAGGGTTCCCTTGTCGGCCATTTCAAAGCGCCCGGCCCGGTTGGCATGGGCACCGGTAAAGGAACCCTTGACATGCCCGAACAGTTCGCTTTCCAGCAACTCTTCCGGAATGGCGGCGCAGTTGACCGGAACGAAATTTTTGCCTTGCCGGTCGCTTAGTTGATGTATGGCCCGCGCTGCAAGTTCCTTGCCGGTCCCTGATTCACCCTGGAGCAGTACGGTTGCGTTGGATGCCGCCACTTTTTCGATCATCTTGAACAGTTCCAGCATGGGCTTGCTGTTGCCGATGATTGTTGAACTGAGTGCATGAGGGGCACTGTAATGATCGGCCTGGCTGTTGCGCTGGATCATGGCCTGGTATTCCCTGGCGCGCGTGATAACGCTTTCCAGTTCATCCAGGTTGAGCGGTTTTGACATGAAAAAGATATTGTCTCCTTCGGGATAATCGGAAGGACTATTTTGCTCGGATTCATGGCAGATCAGGGCCAGCAACGGGTTGATCTGTTTGGCGCGCTGGCAGAAATCAGGGGCGATTGCTTGCAGGAAGGGCAGGTCGGTGATGATGATCCCGACACTCTGCTCGCGGATTGTGTCAAAAATCGATCGGCTGTCATCTCTTTGGGCAATTTCGTGCCCCTGGTATGTCAAAAAAGCTGATACGAGGTCGCAGCTTTTCTGGTCGTTGCCTGCAATCAGTATGGATCCTCTGGCTTGCATATCTACCTGCCTGGAATACGATTTTTGATGGATTTTCTCTTAACGGCCAAACACATTACTGTCAATTGTCTGAATAGTCAAGATAATGACATTCGATCTGCGCGGGCAAGCCAGATAGTTTTATGTATACAAACGAAATCCACAAAGCTCATTAGAATACTGCCTCATCTGTTTATCCAGCTTGATTAATGATAGACAGGCATGGTAATTTCAGTGGCTTTTACAGCTGAAGGCAGCTGTCGGGTTTCGAAAAATGACTACCGTTCGTGTATCTAATATTCTTTGGGAGGTGGCTATGAGCAACGCATTGGTGGTGGCCAAAAGTGATGAATCCAGGGGGGAACTGATCCAGCTGGTCAGCTTCAATCTCGATCAGGAGGAATACGGGGTAGATGTGCTCAAGGTGCGCGAGATCATTCGCATGCCCACGGTCACCAGGGTTCCCAATACGTCGCACTACGTTGACGGCGTCATCAATCTGCGCGGGAAAGTGATCCCGATTATCTCCATGCGGAAGAAATTCGGCCTGGTGGAGGCTGAAAACGACAAACAGACCCGTATCATGGTCATGGATGTTGATGGTGAACTGATGGGGTTCATTGTTGACGCGGTTTCCGAGGTGATCCGGATTTCCGGCAGCGAGATCCAGCCATCTCCGGCAGTGGTGGCTACCGGCATCGACCAGGAATGCATTGCCGGAGTGATCAACCAGACTGAAAGACTGCTGGTGCTGCTTGACCTGGAAAAGATGTTCTCCAGTGATGAAAAAAAGCTGTTCGGTTCCCTGTAGTTTGATAATGCCCACACTCTCCCAAGGAGACCGCAATGCCGCCGATTGATTGTGAAGACCAGGAACTACTGGAAGGCTTTCTGACTGAAACCACTGAACTGCTGGAGAAACTTGATGATGACCTGGTGGTGCTGGAAAAGTCATCGGATGACGCCGATCTGCTCAATCGCATATTCAGGTCGATTCATACTGTCAAGGGCGCCTCAAGCTTCCTCGGGTTCGATCTTTTGGTCAAGGTCACCCACAAGACCGAGGACGTGCTGAATCGCCTGCGCAAGGGCGAACTGCAGGTGACACCTGAAATCATGGACGTGATCTTGGAGGCAACTGACCTGGTCAAGGTGCTGGTCAGCGACATCAAGGCCGGCGAAATCCAGGAACGGGAGGTTGACGGTACCATCGCCAAGCTGTTGCCGTTGCTTTCCGATTCAGCTGGCGCACACCCCCAGAGTGCCGCGGCTCCTGCCGCCCAGGCGACCACCCCTGCCGTGGAGCCGACGCCAGCGACTGCAGCTGTCGCTGAAACGGTTGCTCCGGCTGCTCAAGCCACACCCACGCAGAAAACCGCACCGCTGCCGGCGGTTAAACCCGCTGACGAGGTGGCGCCCAGGAAAACAACGCCGCCTCCCAAGCCGATCGAAGGCAAGGGAGATGATCTCTCGGATAACTCCACGGTTCGTGTCGATGTCAAGCGGCTCGACGATCTGATGAATCAGGTGGGAGAACTGGTGCTGGAGCGCAACCGCATGATCCAGATCAACCAGAATCTGCAACAGGGTGATGTCAAAAAGGCTGATTTCAATGAGGAATTCGGCAAGCTTACCAAACGGATGAATTTTGTTACATCGGAACTGCAGATGCAGGTTCTTAAAATGCGCATGCTGCCGGTGGAAAAGGTCTTCAAGAAGTTTCCGCGCATTGTGCGCAGTATGGCTCGCGACCTGGGTAAAGAGGTTGATCTGAGGATATTCGGAGAGGAAACCGAGCTGGACCGTTCGGTGGTGGACGAAATCGGAGATCCCCTGATTCACCTGATCCGCAACGCCATGGATCATGGTCTGGAAACGCCTGACGAGCGGGTTGCCGCCGGCAAGCAGCGGGTGGGTACCTTGGTCCTGTCCGCGGTTCACGAGGGGAATCAGATAATCATAAGTATCAAGGATGATGGTCGCGGCATCGATACCGACCGGGTAGGGCGCAAGGCAGTGGAAAAGGGGCTGGTCAGCGAGGATCAGCTGGCTGCCATGAGCCAGCGCGAACTGTTCGACCTGATCTTTCTGCCTGGTTTCTCCACCAAGGACAAGGCCAACGATCTGTCCGGACGCGGGGTCGGAATGGACGTGGTCAAAACCAACATCAAAAAACTGAACGGCCTGATCGAGATCAAGAGCGAAAAAAACAACGGTTCCGAGTTCATACTGCGTCTGCCGCTGACTCTGGCCATTATTCAGTCGCTGCTGGTCGAGGTGGAGGGAGAGGTCTATTCCATTCCACTTTCCTCGGTACTGGAAACCCTGCGGGTTGACCAGCGTCAGTTCCATATCATCGGCGGCCAGGAAATGCTCAAGCTGCGCGACATGGTGCTGCCGCTGGTGAGGCTGGAAAAAGTGTTTAATATCAGGAAACGTTACGCAAAGGATGATTTCTGTTATGTGGTGGTGGTCGGAGCTGCTGACAAGCGCATGGGATTGGTGGTGACACGCCTGGTGGGGCAGCAGGAGGTTGCCATCAAGTCGTTGGGCAACTATCTGGCCAAGATCCAGGGGATTGCCGGCTCCACTATACTGGGAGACGGCTGCGTTGCGCTGATCGTCGACCCGGTCGGACTGATCGACGGTGCTGAAGGCGGTGTCGGACGCTGAAACGGAGCAACAGGATAAACCATTAATGGCGAAGGAACTTATTGTGGCTATATCGGATAAAGATTTCGAACTGTTACGAGATTTCATTTACAATATTTGCGGAATGTACTTCCACATTTCCAAGAAGTACTTTCTGGAGAGCAGGCTTGCGCGTAGGATGGACGCAACCGGCGTCAAGACCCATGCCGACTACTACCTGCTTCTTAAGTCGCCCCGCGGCACCGAGGAGCTGAAGTACCTGATGGACGAAATTACCACCAATGAGACCTATTTTTTCCGAAATGTTCCCCAGTTGAACGCCATGGAGAACAAGCTGCTGCCGGAAATAGTCGAAGCCAAGAACAAGATGGGTTTCCGCAAGTTGAGGATCTGGAGTGCCGCCTCGTCATCGGGTGAAGAAGCCTACACCATGGCCATGATTCTGCTGGAAAAAAGGGCTACCCTGCTCAAGGATTGGATCATCGAGATCGTCGGCACCGACATCAACGAAACCGTTGTCGCCCAGGCCAAGGAAGGGGTCTATAACGCCTACTCGGTCCGGAATATCCCGGATATGTATAAGCGCAAATACATTCGGGAAGACAACGGTAAATTCATCCTGGCACCCGAAGTGAAGAAGTTCGTGACCTTCAACAAGCTCAATCTGTACGATGACTCGAAAATGATCTTCATGAAAAGCTTTGACTTCATTTTCTGCGCCAACGTCTTGATCTATTTCGATACCGCCTCCAAATCCAAGGTCGTCCAGCATTTCTACAATAACCTGCAGCCCTACGGGTACTTCTTTGTGGGGCAGTCCGAGTCGCTGCATGGTGTCAATGACAAATTTAAAACCGTGCATTTTCCGGGCGGCTTTGCCTACAAAAAATAACCTGAAAGGTTTGGTGTCATGGAGAAGACCCAGTTGATAGAAAAAGCCGAGCAGTTGGTTGCAAAGATCGAAGATCTGCCCACTATCCCTGCTGTTGCCAACCAGGTACTGCAGCTTCTCGACCAGCCTGATGTCGAAATTGAGCAAGTGGCCGATCTGATGCTTTCCGATCAGGTCATGACTGCCCGGGTGATGAAGATGCTTAATTCTCCGGTCTACAAGCCGGCCAGCGAGATTACATCCCTCAAACGGGCCTTGGTTTATCTTGGCCTCAGACACATCCGCGAGCTGGCACTGACCACCTCTTTCATCAGCGCCTTCGAGCATGATGCGGGCGCCTTCAATATCACCGACTTCTGGGAGCATTCCTTCGGCGTCGGCATGGTATCAAAAATCATCGCCGCAAAGGTCGGCTACCGTGACCAGGAAAAGGCTTACATCAGTGGCATAATCCATGATCTGGGCGTCGTGTTTCTCAGTACCTTCAAGCGGGATGATTTTCTGGCAGTCCTGGACAGCATCAAGGACCGGCCCGTCAAGCTGGCGGACGAGGAGATCAAGATATTTGGCACGAGCCATTGCGAGATTGGCTTCTGCATGGCCCGCAAATGGAATTTTCCGGATGTTTACTGTGAGGTAATCGCCTGCCATCACGATCCGGAGCAGGCGGCCATCGATCCGATCCTGTGTGCCATCGTCAATCTGGCTGATCTGTTCTGCGGGGTGCGAGAACTCAATTACGGCGGCAGGGAGTGGGTCAGCTTCAATCTTTATGAAGAACCGGCCTGGCAGGTCCTCCGCAAGGAATATCCCGAGCTTGCCAATCTGGATGTGGAGCGTTTCTGCTACGAGCTGGACGATGCCATCCCCGATGTGAAGAATCTGGTCAGTTCCATTTTCAATACCAATCCATAGGTGGCCCCGATGCTAGCTCCCACGGCAGGAAAGACGCGCGTACTTATCATTGATGATTCCTCGTTCATGCGCATGCTTATCCGCGGCATACTCTCCAAGGATGCTGCCATCGAAATCGTCGGCACGGCCGCCGATGGTGTCGAAGGGGTTGAAAAAGCGCAGGCCCTCAAGCCGGACCTGATCACCATGGATGTGGAGATGCCACGCATGGATGGCATTACCGCTCTGAAGCAGATCATGGCCAAGGCTCCTACCCGGGTGATCATGGTGTCAACTCTGACCAATGCTGGCGCCCAGGCCACTTTTGAGGCCCTTGACGCCGGCGCCATCGACTATATTCCCAAGAATGTTACCGATTCGAGCGGCGCCCAGAACATATTCGGTGAAGAGTTGCTGCGCAAGGTCAAGGAATCGGTCAGGTCAAGTTATCGTCGCAGTTCTGCAACGTTGCCTGATCATACCAAGCCGGTCCCGCCGGTTCAGCGGCTGACCAGCGTTAATTTGAAAGGCAAGAGAATCAATTACGTTTGCATCGGCGCCTCAACCGGCGGCCCGGTGGCGTTGCAGGAAGTGCTGTCGCGCATTCCGGCCACCTTCCCCTACGGGATCATGGTCGGCATCCATATGCCCAAGGCTTTTACCGGGGCTTATGCCGATCGACTCAACGCAAAATGTTCGCTGACCATTCGCGAGGCGGTGGACGGCGATATTCTCAAGGCGGGACTGGCCCTGATCGCTCCGGGCGGCATGCATACCACCCTGGTACGTCAGGGAGCCAATGTGGTTGTCAAGATCCTGCCAACCAGCGCCTACCCTCAGTATGTCTATATTCCATCAGTTGATCTGATGATATCAACCTTGGCCGAGGCCACCAGCGGCTCCATGCTGGGGGTGATACTAACGGGCATGGGCAATGACGGTTTCAAAGGAATGCAGGCGCTGAAGGGAAAGGGCGGGGTAACCATCGCCCAGGACGAGGCCACTTCGACTATTTACGGCATGCCCAAGGCCTGCGTGGAGGGGGGGGTCGCCGATGCGGTGCTGCCGTTGGAACAGATCGGTTACGAGATTGCCAGATTTGCCGGTTAGATGAAGGCTTGGTGAAATCGCTGAGAGGTTATTAAGACAGACCTGGGAGGTTTTTAAAACCACCCAGGTCTTTTTTTGAAACGGCGATCCCTTGCTGTCAAGCGCATTTGTTTATTTGCTGGCGTAGACAGTCAGTCCCTTGTCACTGGTGGTTACGCGACAGTTGGAGTAGCCCAAATGCTTGAGCCGACGCAGTATGAAGAAGGCGGCGATGGGATGGACATTGGGCAGGATCAGCGGGAAGTGTTCGACCGGAAGGCCCCGGATTGCCATCCAGGTGGCACGCAGGGAAAAGCCTGTCTTGCGTTTGGCCCGCTTGGACTGTTCTCCGCCGGTCACGATCATCAGCTGTGCTCGCTGGTTTCGTGAAACTCCAGCTCCTTCCAGGTTTCCATGGTGTTCTCCAGGCGCCACTGGCTGCCGGCCATGTAGGTCAGCTTGCCTTCGCCGTCGATGTAGACGTGCATGGCCTCCTTCTTTTCGAACTCCTCGATTTTCTTGCGCTCACCGGTGACCCAGCGGGCCGTGGTGTAGCTGACCGGCTCGAAGGCCACTTTCACGCTGTATTCATGCTCAAGGCGGTGCATGACTACCTCGAACTGCAGCAGGCCGACGGCGCCGATCACCCAGTCTGACCCCATCAGCGGCTTGAAGACCTGGGTGGCGCCCTCCTCGGCCAACTGCACCAGCCCCTTTTCCAGCGCCTTGGATTTCATCGGATTGAGCAGGCGCACCTTGCGGAAATGTTCCGGCGCAAAGCTGGGTATGCCGGTGAATTTGAGCTCCTCGCCCAGGGTGAAGGTGTCGCCGATCTTGATGGTGCCGTGATTATGGATGCCGATGATATCGCCGGGCCAGGCCTCCTCCACATTGGTGCGGTCCTGGGCCATAAAAATTGTGGCGTTGGCGATCTGTACCTCACGTCCCAGGCGGACGTGGCGCACCTTCATGCCGCGGGTGAACTTGCCGGAACAGATGCGGAAAAAAGCGATCCGGTCGCGGTGGGCCGGGTCCATGTTGGCCTGGATTTTAAAGGCAAAGCCGCTGAACGGTTCTTCATAGGGGGAGACGGCCCGACTGGTCGTTTCGCGGGGAAGCGGGTGCGGTGCGTATTCCACAAAGGCATCCAGCAGCTGCTGTACGCCGAAGGTATTGATGGCGCTGCCGAAGAAAACCGGTGTCTGACGGCCGGCCAGGTAGGCTTCCCGGTCAAAGGGGTGGGCGGCCCCTTCCAGCAGTTCGATGTCATTGCGAAGCTCCTCCACCTGGCTTCCCAGCAGTTCGTCCAGTCGTGGGTCCTCCAGGCCGGATACGGTGAGGATTTCGCCAACACCGTCGGCCGCGTCGGCGTCAAAAAAAGTCAGTTCTTTGGTGTAGAGGTGGTAGGTACCGCGGAAGCGTTTGCCCATGCCGATCGGCCAGGTGATCGGCGCAGTCTGCATGTTCAGGTTTTTTTCGATGTCGTCCAGCAGGTCCAGCGGTTCCTGTCCCTCCCGGTCCAGTTTGTTCATGAAGGTCATGATCGGGGTGTGGCGCAGACGGCAGACCTCCAGCAGTTTTTTGGTCTGGGTCTCGACCCCTTTGACCGAGTCGATCACCATCAGCACCGAGTCCACGGCCGTCAATACCCGGTAGGTGTCTTCGGAGAAGTCATTGTGGCCGGGAGTGTCCAGCAGATTGATCTCGCAGTCGCTGTAAGTGAATTTCATCACCGACGAGGTGACCGAGATGCCGCGCTGCTTCTCCAACTCCATCCAGTCCGATGTGGCGTGACGGGCCGACTTGCGTGCCCGGACTTCCCCGGCCTGCTGGATGGCGCCGCCGAACAGCAGCAATTTCTCGGTGATGGTGGTCTTGCCGGCATCAGGGTGGCTGATGATGGCAAAGGTGCGGCGTTTTTCAACTTCCTGCTGGTTAAATATTTCCACGGTAATTGTTCTCCATAAAGTTTTGTTTCCTGATGCGGACCGCTTTCCGTCACTGGTTCCCGGTTCCGGGTCCCCGGCTCCTCTAACCTCTGAATACCAGCCTGTCAAGACACCATCTGCCGCCTCCGGCGATCACCAGGTAGAGGGCCATGCCCAGCAGGGCAATGTCATACTCGATGCCGTGACCGCGTCCGGGCAGGCATTGCATGTTCAGGAAAAAACCGTGCTGCCAGTGAACCTTGTAGATGGCCACCAGCATGACCGTTGATATGCCGGCTGCCGAGAGACGTGTCAGAAAGCCGGTCAGGACTCCGAAGCCGCCGCCGAATTCGGCAATGATGGCCAGCAGGGTGAAAATGGGGGGGATGCCCAGCTTGTCTTCAAAGCTTCTCAAGGTAGCGGTCAAGCCCTGTCCGCCGAACAGTCCCAGCAGTTTTTGCGAGCCATGGGCCATCATGATCAATCCCAGCGGCATGCGCATCATCAGGGGGGCGATCAGGCCAGTTGCGTCAAAGTTTCCTTTTGCCATGCAATTTCTCCGAATAGTCCTCGATGTCGTTTTTTGGGATCACGGTGTGCAGCAACCTGTTCTTTCCTGCCCGCTTGACGTCGTACATGAGCGTGTCTGCCGTGGCGATAATCTCATCGACGCTGGCCGGGGTATTCGAGTAAGTGATGGCGCCAATGCTGAAGGTAACGGGCCAGTTGTTGTCATTCATGGATTTTTGCAGTACTCCGTGCAGTTTCTCCAGGAGTGCCAGGGAGTAATCAGTGTTCGTTTCCGGCAAAAGGATCACAAACTCGTCGCCCCCGAAACGGGCCACTATGTCGGTTTTACGGATGTGTGACTTGATGGCAGTGACAGTCGTCACCAGCAGTTTGTCGCCGGTGTGGTGACCCATACTGTCATTGATCTCCTTGAAATTGTCCAGATCCATGTAGGCAATGGTGAAGACAGTCCCATAGCGGCGTGAGCGGGAAAGGACGTAATCGGCCAGATCAAAGAAAGACCGCCTGTTGAGTGCTCCGGTGAGCGGGTCGAGGCTGGCATGCCTCTTTTCGGTCTCGACATTTTTTTTGAGGGCCGCGAACAGCAGGGTCATGATTATGAGGAAGAAAAACTCGATGAACAGGTTCCAGTAATGCAGACGTGAGTAATTGGTCAGGAACGCCTTGGATTCATAATCGGTAAGGATGCGCATTGTCATGGAAAGGAAGCAGAAGAGCACACCGCTCGTTCGGCTGACGAACCAGGCCATCAGTGAAACCGGGATCAGGTAAAAGATGATCAGCGAGTAATCGCCGGTGAAGTAATCGAGCCAGCCGAACAGGAGCAGGAATAGGGTGCTGATGGTGGTGATGGTGAGTTGACTGCTGACCGAAAATCTGTCGGTTATTTTCTGATGGATGCGATCAAGCATGCCAGGTTACCCGCGAGAGACAGTACGCAAAGAAAAGGGGACTCAAGTCCCCGTGATTGTGATTTGGCGGGCGGCATGGGATTCGAACCCACGACCCCAGGCTTCGAAGAGCCGAACTATATAGTAAAAAGGAATAAATGTAAATAGCATACGCCGCTATTACTGGATAAAGCAAAAGGGAAGGCTTCAGGTTATTACCGCCTGTTTGCCTTCCCTGTTGTCGCAAGTAGCACACTTTTTGGAACATACTCCCACTGTGAAAAGGAAAAGACAATTATAACGACTTAGCCATTTTGGAAAATGTTTCTATATCCGAGCGCCATTTATAGAGCGCTACGATCTCTTCGTTGGCCAGAGTTGTATCGGTATAGAAGAGATCCAGTTAATTCTTTGA
>DBMM01000052.1:0-3638 GCA_002298925.1 Geobacter sp. UBA698
GCGATGAAAATCGCATTGAATTCATCCTTGAGCTGGGCGATGGTCAGGGTCTTGCCGATAATCACGTTGCACTCGATGGTCACCCCCATCTCCAGCAGCCGGGACACCTCGCTGTCTATGATCTCCTTGGGCAGGCGGAACTCGGGGATGCCGTAGCGCAGCACGCCGCCGGTGTCATGGAGCGCCTCGAAGATCGTGACGCTGTGCCCCTGTCGGGCCAGTTCGCCAGCCGCAGTCAGGCCGGCCGGCCCGCAGCCCACAATGGCCACGCGCTTGCCGCTGGCTGGCGGAATCTGCACCTTGGGAAGCTCAGCGCTATTGGCCATGGCCCAGTCGGCCACGTAGCGTTCCAGGTAACCGATGGCGACCGGCTCCCCTTTCACACCGCACACGCACTTGGCTTCGCACTGGCTTTCCTGGGGGCAGACCCGGCCGCAGACCGCCGGCAGGGCATTGTCTCCCTGCAAGATCCGGGCGGCTGCGGACAGGTTTTCAGCAGCCAGCGCAGCAATGAACTCCGGAATCGAGACCCCCACCGGGCACCCCTCCACGCAGGGGCGGTGCTTGCACTGGATGCAGCGCTGCGACTCCCGTACCGCCTGCTCGTAGTCAAGCCCCAGGTTAACCTCCTCAAAATTGCGGCTTCTGACTTCGGGATCAAGCTCGGGCATCTGAACGCGCGGGATGGCAAGCCGTTCCTTGACGCTGAGTTTGTCAGGCGGCATATCCAGATTCAGCTTGCACTCCCCGGCAGCATGACGGGCATGCTCCTCCTCGAAGCTGCGATAGATTGTCAGCCGGTCGGAGAGGCTGTCGAAATCCACCAGATGGCCATCGAACTCGGGGCCATCCACGCAGGCAAATTTTGTGGCCCCGCCGACCAGGACCCGGCAGCCTCCGCACATGCCGGTACCATCGATCATGATCGGATTGAGGCTGACCACAGTCTCGATACCGTGGGGGCGAGTCAGCTCCGCCACCGCCCGCATCATCGGCACCGGGCCAACCGCCAACACCACCCGGGGGACGCAGGCGGGATCAGCGATCAGGTCGGTCAGCTCGGCGGTAACGAACCCCTTGCGTCCGACACTGCCGTCTTCGGTGGTGATCAGCACTTTATCCGAAAGCGCTGCCAGCTCATCGGCCAGGATGATGTACTGGCTGGAACGGCCGCCGATGATGGTGGTGACCTGGTTGCCGGCAGCGGCCAAGGCCTTGACCAGCGGATAGAGGACCGCGGTGCCGACTCCGCCGCCAACGCAGGCGACACGGCCCCAGTTTTCAATATGGGTAGGCTGCCCCAGTGGACCGGCCACATCACGGATGAACCCGCCCTGGGGAATGGCGACGATAGTGCGCGTAGAGGCTCCGATCGCCTGGATAAAGAGAGTGATGGTGCCGGCGGCCGGGTCGGCATCACCGATGGTAAGCGGTATCCGTTCATCGCCACGGTCGGCCCGGACAATGACGAACTGTCCCGCCTTGCGTGCCAGTGCCACCCGCGGTGCCAGCACTACCATTTTATGGAGATTCGGTGCCAGGATATCGTTACTGATCACTTCAAACATGTGTCTTTACCTTCCTTTTTAGTTGAATAATATCGGGTGGGTCCGATTAGAGAGCGATTCAAAACTACCGTTTAGCACAACTGCATCCCTTTTTGGAATCATATCATTCCTGGCGGCAAAAGTATCAAGCTTATGATCACCGTCACGCCTCTCAAATCAGAGCAGTTATTTGATGTTCGAAACAGCCTGCAATGATTTGTCTAGCGACCAGTGTCAGCTACTCGCATTCTTAATGATTTCAGTTTCATTCAATCGCTCCACCATCAACAGGAACGACCTTCTCATGATTTCGGATGCCGACTTGTTGGTCCGCTCCATCAGTTTTTCAACATTTTCCAGTTCATCGTCGCTGATCCTTACGCAGACTATCCGAGACTTTGTAAAGGTGTAGAGCTTATCTCTCATTATCATCCCCTTATGGTTCTTCTAAGTATCCAGAAAAAACTGCCTGATTCAATTCGACTGATTCGCCATTTCCAACCACCCCGCACCTCAGAACCTTTGCGAATATTCATTCCTAAATGGACAGGATCTTATCCGGCATGCATGGCAATTTCGATACCAACTTATATAACGTGTTGAAAGGTGGTGGTGTTCAACACCTGACTGGTTGAGGTAATGCCTTGAATGCAAGGGATTGAGACAATTAATATCCACAGAGACCAACGCAATCACATGCTTCACGAACCTGCTGACAGCAACCTGCAAACCGTTCCAATTCAGTATAATTGCGCCAAAATGGAACGAATCTGGCGTTCCATTCCAGAACACCTTCGCCGTGAATACATTCCCAAAAAACAGATCCCAAAAACCCCAACCAGCTGTTATTCATCGGCTTTACAGTCCTGATCCTTGACCGGAAACGACATCGGCCCTTCTTGGTACAGCTATTGCGTAATCATAAAAAACCGTTTTCAAAAACAGTATGCAAATTTCAATTGCGCATGCAAACACGACGGTAAAAACACACCCAACAAAAGGAGAGACACAAATGGCATTAGCAGATCAGACGTTCGGGTTTTACATCCCCACGGTTTCACTGATGGGCGTAGGTTGTTCAAAAGAAGCCGGAGACCAGGCCAAGGCGCTCGGCGCCACAAAACTGTTGATCGTTACCGACGCAGGGCTGGCCAAGATGGGGGTGGCCGATACGATCAAAGGCTACATCGAAGCAGCCGGCCTCCAGGCGGTCATCTTTGACGGTGCCGAGCCGAACCCGACCGACGAGAACGTCCATGACGGCGTGAAGATCTATCAGGACAACAAGTGCGACGGCATTGTCTCCCTGGGCGGCGGCAGTTCCCATGACTGCGGCAAGGGTATCGGCATGGTGATCGGCAACGGCGGCAACATCCGCGATTTCGAAGGCGTCAACAAGTCCACCAAAGCGATGCCCCCTTTCCTCGCCATCAACACCACTGCCGGCACCGCCTCCGAAATGACCCGCTTCTGCATCATCACCAATACCGATACCCACGTGAAGATGGCCATCGTCGATTGGCGCTGCACTCCCAACATCGCCATCAATGACCCGGTCCTGATGGTCGGCAAACCGCCGGCACTGACTGCAGCCACCGGCATGGACGCCCTGACCCACGCCGTAGAGGCCTATGTCTCCACCATCGCCACCCCGATCACCGACGCCTGCGCCATCAAGGCCATCGAACTCGTCGCCAAGTACCTGAGCCCGGCAGTTGCCAACGGCGAGAACCTGGAGGCCCGTGACAAGATGGCCTACGCCGAGTATCTGGCCGGAATGGCTTTCAACAACGCCAGCCTTGGTTACGTTCACTCCATGGCTCATCAGCTGGGCGGTTTCTACAATCTGCCCCATGGCGTCTGCAATGCCATCCTGCTGCCGGCCGTCAGCCAGTACAACCTGATCGCCTGTCCAGAGCGCTTTGCCGACATTGCCGTTGCCATGGGCGAGAACATCAGCGGCCTTTCGGTGATGGAAGCTGCTGAAAAGGCGATCGTCGCCATCCGCAGGCTCTCGGCTTCCATCGGCATCCCCACCGGGCTGAAGGCGCTGAACGTTAAAGCAGAAGATCTGAAGGTCATGGCCGAAAA
>DBMM01000052.1:3682-10002 GCA_002298925.1 Geobacter sp. UBA698
AACAGTTCGAAAGCTGGAAGAAGACAATTATCTCCGAGCATTGCGACCTAACAGGGAACACCCTCATGGCGCCAGGCCTACGGGTTTCGCGGGAAACGGCGGAGCCTCCCTTTCGGAAAGGAGTCCTATCCGCTCTGCGGCAGAGTATACGAGATATGATCGGGAGAAAATTGAATGGATAAAATAGTACGCGTCAACATGAACGATCTGAGCACCAGCATTGAAACGGTACCGGCGGCCTGGGCCGGTCTCGGTGGCCGCGCTCTGACCTCGACCATCGTAGCAGCAGAAGTCCCGCCCAGCTGTCATGCCCTGGGAGCAAACAACAAACTGGTCTTCGCCCCGGGACTCTTGACCGGCACCCCGGCCGCCAATTCGGGACGGCTCTCGGCCGGGGCCAAAAGCCCGCTGACCGGCACCATCAAGGAAAGCAACGCCGGCGGTACCGCGGCCCAGATGCTGGCCCGCCTCGGCGTCAAGGCGCTGATCATCGAAGGAATTCCCAAGGAAGACAGGTGGTACAGCCTGCATGTATCGCTGGAGGGTGTTTCCATCCGGGAAGAGACCGAACTGGTGGGCAAATGGAACTTCGCCGTTATCGAAGCCCTTGAGACCAGACTCGGCAAGAAAACCGGCATCCTGACCATCGGCCCGGCCGGCGAGCTGAAAATGACCTCCGCCAACATCTCGGTCAAAGACCCGGACAGCAAGATTCGCAGCCACGGTCGCGGCGGCCTGGGCGCAGTGATGGGCTCCAAGAAAATCAAGTTCATTTCCATCGACGACCAGGGCGCGCCCAAGGTACCGATCGCCGATCCGGAGAAGTTCAAGACCGCGGCCCGGGTATTTGCCAAGGCACTGCTGGATCATCCGGTCAGCGGTGAAGGTCTGCCGACCTACGGTACCAACGTGCTGGTCAACATTCTCAATGAGGCCGGCGGCCTGCCGACCTGCAATTTCAAGGCCGGCAGCTTTGAAGGAGCCGACAAGATCTGCGGCGAGACCATGCACGACACCATCGTCGCCCGTGGCGGCAAGCCGAAGCACGGCTGCCACGCCGGCTGCATCATCCAGTGTTCTCAGGTCTACAATGACAAGGACGGCAAGTATCTGACATCCGGTTTCGAGTATGAGACAATCTGGGGACTGGGCGCCGACTGCTGTATCGACAACCTGGACGACATCGCCCGCGCCGACAGCCTCATGGACGACATCGGCATCGACTCCATCGAAACAGCCGTCATGTTCGGCGTAGCCATGGAAGCCGGCATTCTCCCCTGGGGCGACAGCAAGGAGATGCTGCGCCTCCTCTCTGACGAAATCGGCCAAGGGACTCCGCTCGGCCGCATTCTGGGCGGCGGCGCCGCTTCGGTCGGCAAAACCTATGGCGTCACCCGCGTTCCGGTTGTAAAAAACCAGGCCATCCCGGCCTACGACCCCCGCTCGGTCAAGGGCATCGGCATCACCTATGCCACCAGCACCATGGGTGCCGACCACACCGCCGGCTATGCCATCGCCACCAACATCCTGAACGTCGGCGGCTATGTCGATCCTCTAAAAAAAGAGGGCCAGGTAGAACTTTCCCGCAACCTGCAGATTGCAACCGCGGCGGTGGACTCTACCGGCATGTGCATTTTCATCGCTTTCCCGGCCCTGGATAACCCGGAGTGCCTGCCGGCCCTGATCGACATGATCAACGCCCGCTTCGGCATCAATCTGACCGGTGACGACGTCACCAACCTGGGCAAGCACGTCCTGAAGATCGAGCGCCAGTTCAATATCGAGGCCGGCTTCAGCAAGGAGCACGACCGTCTGCCCGAATTCTTCAAGACCGAAACGGTGCCGCCCCACAACGCAATCTGGGATTTTTCCGACGAGGAAATCGACGAGTTCTGGAATTTTTAGCAAAATGACAGACCCGGTGCGGCGATTGCCGCAACGGGTCTGTCAAAGCCTCCCACATCTCCACTGTTTTCAAACGAACCTCAATACACACTCATCAACAACGGCGAACTGGCATATCGTTCTGGAATTAACGCAAGCGATGTGTTATTAAAGTACCTGAACGCAACATCTCTCCGAGCCAAAGCGCCTAAAAGGTAGATTCCTCACGGCGCCAGGCCAACGGGTTCCGTTGGAAACGACAGAGCCTCCCTTTGGAAAGGAGAACCCACCGGGCCGGATCAATTCCGTCGTTTTCGTGGGACCTTTCCATATCTGAGAGGTCCCTTTTTTTATTAAATGGCAGCAACACTTCTATTTAAAAGGAGAAAACCGATGAAATTCACGCGCAGCCTGCTGTTCGCCCTCACCACCCTGCTCATACTCTGCACCACGGCCATGGCGGAAGAGCGGCTGAAGATGTCCACCACCACCTCCACCCAGGATTCGGGACTCCTCAAGGTGCTGCTGCCCCCCTTTGAAAAGAAGAACAATGTTAAAGTCGACGTCATCGCGGTCGGCACCGGCCAGGCCCTGAAGTTGGGTGAGGCAGGCGATGTGGACGTGGTCTTCGTGCACGCCCGCAAACTGGAGGACAAGTTCGTGGCCGACGGCTTCGGAGTAAACCGCAAAGATGTCATGTACAACGACTTCGTCATCATCGGCCCGCAGAACGACCCGGCCGGAATCGCCAAGTCGAAGAGTGCCGCTGAGGCCCTGAAACTGATCGCTGCCAAGGGCGCCACCTTCGTCTCGCGCGGAGACAAGTCGGGCACCCATATCAAGGAAAAGGAACTCTGGCAGACAGCCGGGATTACACCAAAGGGGAGCTGGTATGTGGAGGCAGGCCAGGGCATGGGACCGGTGATCACCATGGCCACCGAGCGCCGGGGCTATACCATCGCCGACCGGGGGACCTACAACGCCTTCAAGGGGCAGAAGAGCGACCTCGTGATCCTCTTCCAGGGGGAGAAGGGGCTCTTCAACCCGTACGGCGTCATCGCGGTGAATCCCAAGAAACACCCCCACGTGAAATACGATCTGACGATGAAGTTCATCGACTATGTCACCGGCCCCGAGGGACAGGGCATCATTGCCGGCTTCAAAGCCCATGGTGAACCGGTCTTTTTCATCTACGGGAAATAGGCCGACAACCGACTCCATGGACTTTCTGACCGCATCTTTCAAAACCGCCCTGGCGTTGATCATCTCCCTTGATCCGGAGGTCTTCAATGCCGTCTTCACGTCGGTCAGCGTCGCCGTCTGGTCAACACTCCTGGCCGCGATCCTGGGGATCCCCCTCGGCACCTCGATCGGGGTCGGTACCTTTCCCGGGCGACGTTTGGTCATCACCATCCTCAACACGCTGATGGCCCTGCCGACCGTCGTCGTCGGCCTCGTTGTCTACGGCTTTCTGAGCCGGCAGGGGCCGCTGGGTGACTTCAACCTCCTCTTCACGCCGCAGGCGATGATCATCGGCCAGACGATTCTGGCGATACCGATCATAGCCAACTACTCGCTGGGGACCGTCGCCGGTGCCGACCCCCGCATCATCCCCACCGCCCAGACCCTCGGCGCGGGACCGGCCCTGTGCTTCATGCAACTGCTGGTGGAAGTCCGCTTCGGGATTATGGCGGCGGTCATTGCCGGGTTTGGCCGGGTGATCGCCGAGGTGGGGGTCGCCATGATGCTCGGCGGCAACATCCGCGGCTACACCCGTACCATGACAACCGCCATCGCCATGGAGACCAGCAAGGGTGAATTCGCCTTCGGCCTGGCACTCGGCGTGATCCTGATGACGGTTGCACTCGCTGTCAACCTCGCCCTCAACATCGTGCAGCAGAGATGACCATGAAAACTCTCTATCACCTCGACTCTATCAGGAAAAACTACGGTCCGCGCACCGTCCTCGACATCCCCGACCTTCCGATCCAGGCGGGAAAGCTCTATCTCCTGACCGGCGCGAACGGCTCCGGCAAGAGCACCCTTCTCTCCATCCTGGCCCTCCTCTCGGCACCTACCTCCGGCACGGTGACCTTCGACGACCGGCCGGTGAGTTGGCAGAACGGCTCGCTTCTCGCCGCGCGCCGCAGGGTGACGCTCCTCCACCAGGCCCCCTACCTCTTTAACGAAAGCGTCCATGCCAACGTCGCCTTCGGCCTGCGGGCACGAGGCATAAGCGGCAGCGAACAGCAGCAGCTGATCGAGCAGGCCCTGGCCATGGTGGAATTGTCCGGATTCCAGAAGAGAAAGGCCCGGGAACTTTCCGGTGGCGAGGCGCAACGGGTGGCGATGGCCAGGGCTTTGGCAATCCGTCCGGAGGTGCTTCTGCTGGACGAGCCGCTGGCGAACGTGGACCGCGACACGGCCCTCCTTCTCGAACGTCTGATTGCATCCCTGCCGGAACGGGGCACCAGTGTCATCATGACCACCCACGACATCGGGCAACCCGAGCGACTGGCGTGTGAGCGCATCCATCTGGTCGCCGGGAGGCCCGCTCCCGCACCGTAAACGACCCTCCTTTTCACCCCTTAATTTCATCTCCCCCGTAATTGTAGACAGTCCGAATAACTACTACAAACAGAGTACTGAGGACTTCGGCAAATATTTACATAATTTTGCATTCCACATAATTAGGTGTATATTTTATAACATTGTAGCTTTATAAATTTTACAGCAAACATCTGTACAACAAATAAGCAAGTTCTTCTCAACCCACGCCGATTAATCGCCCTTATATCGACTAAAAGGAGTGCTTACCATGTGCAAAGTGAGATCTTCACGCTTATTTTTTTTGGCAAGTTTCTGTCTAATTGTTCTAGGTTGTGGCGGTGGCGGTGGCAACAGTGCGACACAGTCAACAACTCCCACCTACACGATCTCCGGGTCGGTAACGGAATCAGGCGCGGGCCTGGCGGGAGCTACAGTGACCTTGATCGGGACAAGCACTGTTACCACAACTACTGACGCAAATGGCAAATTCGCTTTTACCGGTTTACCGAATGGAAACTACAGCTTAATTCCAGGCAAAGCAGGAAAACGAAGCACTCCGACATATAAAACAGCAACCATCAGCGGGGCAGACCTGACCAATATCAATTTTACGGCAACAGCAAGTTCAACCACGTTATGGATTTGTGATGACCATGGGAACCTGGGCACTCTGGACATTGCAAATTACGCAGTGACTATGATCGGACTAATGAAGGACTTAAATGGGGTAGTTATTATTATAACCGATATAGCCTTGGATCCGTCGACGGGCATACTTTATGGAATATCCACAACTCCGGTTCGTGGCCTGTACAGCATCGATAAAACCACGGCTATTGCAACGTTTATAGGAACTTCTAACATCACCAATCCCATTACAAGTTCATTGGAATTTGACAGTAACGGTAAACTTTTCACCGCTGATAGCTTCTTATACAGTGTGAATCCCAATACCGGGTCAGCCACTAAAATAGGTAACGGGTCTGCTGCATATGATTCCAGCGGCGATCTGGCCTTCTTCGGAAATCAATTGTATCTGACCTCGTTCAACTCTGGTTCTACGGATAATCTTGTAAAACTGGACGTCTCAACAGGCAAAGGCACTATAGTCGGCCCAATTGGCTTCCCAAATGTTTATGGCATGGCATCAAACGACAACGTCATTTTCTATGGGGTATCCGGAACAAAATTACTCCGCATCGACATCAAAACAGGCGTTGGAACAGTTCTCAAGGATTTTGGTGGTCAGGGACTGACCAATGGTTTCGGGTTAGCTTTTTTCAACTGATGTTGTACCGAGGGAACCTTGAAGTACTATTGAAGCAATGGTTTGATCCGAACACGAACAGCGACCATCAACCATGCCAGCGGGAACAGTTAAGCCGATCGTCGCTAATGGGATGATCGGCTTATTTACTTTTTTGCAGAACAGCCTTACAAAACAGCGGACAGGAGATAGATCACAGGGGAATCAGCATACAACCTGGGGGGTAACATCCGGGAAATTTACGAAAATTGCTTATGAAACCGTGCTACAATCCCGCCAGGAGATTCAGATGGATACAAACCCGATCATCGAGAAGATCAAAAAGCTGCTGGCGCTGGCCAATTCCAGCAATGAGCATGAAGCCGCCCTGGCAGCCAGCCATGCCCAACGACTGCTGTCAGAGCATAATCTGGCCATGGCTGACATCGAAGCAGCGCACAGGCCGGAAAAGGCCGACAAGGTGGAGGCGACCGTATCCAAGACCCTGCCCAAATGGTTGCGGCATCTCAGTGCCGGTGTCAGTACAGCATTCGACTGCCAGGCAATTCATCATCCCGCCCTCGGCAGGCTGACCTTCATCGGTGTCGGTGCCGACGTGCAGATCGCCGCCTACACCTTT
>DBMM01000019.1:0-2971 GCA_002298925.1 Geobacter sp. UBA698
AGGGAGGGGGAGCCGATTTCCAGCACTTTCAAATATCATTACTTCTTAAACGGACATTTTCCCTTGGCGATATGCTCCCTCACCTCGTCCTGAAAATGTTTCAACAGCCCTTCCACCGGGCCCATGGCGCCCAGCGCCAGGGCGCAGAAGGCGTATTTCAGCAGGTTGATATGATCCCGCAGGATGGCGATATACTCTTCGCTTCCCCGGCCGTTTTCGATCTCCTCCAGCAGATTGACCACATAAGGCAGTCCTTCGCGGCAGGGGGTGCACCAGCCGCAGGACTCGCGGGCATAGAAGCGTACCAGGTTCAGCGTGGCCGCCACCATGCAGGTGTTCTGATCGAAGACCACGATTCCTCCGGTGCCGAGGCGCGATCCGGCCTTGGCAACCGCGTCGAAATCCATGGGAACGTTCCAGTGTTCTTCGGTGAAATAGGGTGTCGATGCCCCGCCGGGCAGGCAGGCTTTGAAACGGCTGTCCGGCCGCATGCCGTTGCACGGCCCCTCGATGATCTCGCCCAGCGAAATGCCCATGGGCAGCTCGAAGCAGGCGCAGGTGGAAACATGGCCGCTGACGCAGAAGAGTTTCGTTCCGGCTGCTTCGGGGATGCGGCCGAATGCCTTGAACCATTCCGCACCATTGCTGATAATGGCCGGGATATTGGACAGGCTTTCCACATTATTGACCACCGTGGGACCGCCCCACAGCCCCTTAATGGCAGGGAAGGGGGGTTTTGAGCGCGGATTGGCCCGCTTTCCTTCCAGCGCGTTCATCAGCGCGGTTTCCTCACCGCAGATATAGCGACCGGCAGAAACATGCACGTCGATTTCGCAGGAAAAACCGCTTCCCAAGATGTTCTCTCCCACCAATCCCGCCTGCCTGCATTCGGCAACGCCTCGGCGCAGATTGGCGGCAGCCTGTTCGTAGCCGCGCCGGATGAAGATGAATGCGTGGCTGACGCCGATGGCGTAGGAGGTCAGGGCGATTCCTTCCAGCAGCAGATAGGGGTTGGCCTCCAGAAGCGTCCGGTCCTTGTAGGTGCCCGGCTCCATTTCGTCGCTGTTGCAGATCAGCCAGCGCGGGCCCGGCACGTTGCGCGCCAGGAAAGACCATTTCTTGCCGGTGGGAAAACCGGCACCTCCGCGACCGCGCAGCCCGGAGTCGATAACCGCCTGCTGCACCTGGTCGGGCGAAAGCTCTTTCAATGCCTTTGCCAGCGCCGAAAAGCCCCCTTCCGCGCGATACTCGTCAAAGGTAACGCATCGGTTGGGCTTGTTATGTCGGAAAAGAATCTGCTCCATGGGGTTCTTTCACAAATTCGAACTTTCCTTCTTTAAAATCTCCACCGCCTTTTCCACCGTCAATTCGCCATACAGATTGTCGCCGACCATCATGGTCGGGGCCTGTCCGCAGTTGCCCAGGCAGCAGCAAGGGAGCAGCGTGAACATGCCGTCCCTGGTGGTTTCTCCCACTGATATGCCGAGATGGGCCGCGAGCCGTTCGAGCAGGCTTTCACCCCCCATGTTCCAGCAGGAAATGGAATCGCAGACGTGAATCATCTGTTTGCCCACCGGCCTGCGGTAGATCATCTCGTAAAACGTAGCCAGTTCCTCGACCTGCAACGGAGACAGGCCGAGAATCCGGGACGCTTCCGTTACCGCTTCGTCGGTCAGCCAGCCGTAGTGGCGCTGCAGTTCCTTCATCACATCCACCGCTGCCTCGCGCGGCGTAATGGCGGAGGCAACGCGGTCCTGCAGCTCGGTTTTCAGGGTTTCGGGGATCAAGGCTTCTCCAAAAATCCAAAAGAAAAAATTATGCGTGATTCTGCTTACTTCGTGTCTTCGTGTGAGTTCGGTTTAGGGGAGAAAAACCATTTTGTCTCACACGAAGACACAAAGACCACAAAGGTAAAGATTAGATATAATTCGCGAAAAAATCGGCAGAACAGTTCCCCCTCCCCCTTGCGGGAGGGGAGGTGTAACTTCCCCTACCTGTCCAAATCAGCCAGCACAAAGTCCGTCGACCCGATGATTGCCAGAAAATCAGCCACCAGCCATCCCCGGCACAAGAGCGGCATGGCCTGAATATGGGGGAAGCTTGGGGTTTTGATCCGTACCCTATAGGGGATGTTAAGCCCGTCGGAAACGACGAAGTAGCCGTTTTCCCCTTTGGGCGCTTCGATGGCGCTGTAGTTCTCTCCCCGTGGCGGCGTCATTCCCCTGGTGGAATTGACGAAATGGTGAATCAGCGACTCGATGTCCTTCAGGGTGTCCGGTTTTTGCGGCAATACGTGGCGGTAGTCATCGGTTATCCACCGGCCGGACGGCATATTGGCCAGACATTGCCCCACAATTTTCAGCGACTGCCTGATCTCTTCCATGCGGACCACGTAGCGCGCCCAACAGTCCCCGCCTTCGGCAACCGCAATGTCAAAGTCGAAACGGTCATAGCCGCCATAGGGCATTTTTTTGCGCAGATCCCACTCTATCCCGCAGGCGCGCAGGTTGGGGCCGCTCAATCCCCACTCGATGGCCTGATCTTGGTCGATGACGCCTACATCCTTGAGGCGGGCGATGAAGATCGGGTTGCCGCTGAGAAGTGCGTCATACTCTTTCAGTCTGGCGGGCATCCAGTTGAGGAAATTCCGTACCGGCACGTCCCATCCTTCGGGCAGATCCTCGCTGACGCCGCCAATGCGGAACCAGGCCGGATGCATGCGGCCGCCGGTGATCATCTCCACGATGTCGAAAATCTTCTCCCGGTCGGTGAAGGTATAGAAAACCGGGGTCATGGCTCCCACATCGGCGGCAAAGGTGCCAAGCCAGACCAGATGGTTGGCGATGCGGAAAAGCTCGGCCAGCATGACCCGGATAACGATTGCCCGGTCGGGAACGGTGATGTTGCAGAGCCGTTCGACGCTGGTTACGTAGGCCAGATTGTTCTGTACACCGGCCAGATAGTCGATCCG
>DBMM01000019.1:3034-3891 GCA_002298925.1 Geobacter sp. UBA698
ATGAAACGGATGATGCCGTGGGTGCCGGGGTGCTGGGGGCCAAGGTTGAGGATCAGGGTTTCCTCATCCTGGCGGTCGAAGAAGTCGGCGGCTGGCAGCGCTTGGTGGCGGCGGGCGTCTTCGGTGGTGTAGGGGGGCATTTCCGTTGCACGGAAGGGATGCTCCTTGCGCAGCGGGTGTCCCTCCCAATCCGGCGGCATGAGGATGCGCCGCAGGTTGGGGTGCCCGCTGAAACGGATACCGTACATGTCGAAGACTTCCCGCTCATACCAGTTGGCGGCGGGGAAAACGGAGCAGATGCTGGGCAGCTCAGGGTACTGTCCGTTCAGGTCTGCCTTGATGCGGATATGGCCCGGCGTGTCGAAGCAGAGCAGGTGGTAGTTGAGGGTGAAATCGGGGTAGCACGCGGTTTCGCGGCGGCATGATTCGTCCACCGCCGCGATATCCTCCAGCCTGCGGAACGGGTTTGTAGATCGTTTTTTCAGAAAAGCCAGAACTTCCGGCACCATTTTCGCCGGGGCGCGGTAGGTGAGCATGTCCGTGGCGGCGCTATCCAGGGTTACGCGGCCTGCGAAGGCGGCTTCCAATTCACCGGCCAGGCCGAAGTCCGGATATGGATGGCGCTTGGCCGGTGGCCGCCACATCTCGTCGGAGCGCGGCATCCAAAAATGGGGATGCTGCACCGATGTACCGCGAATGGGAGTTCCCGCCATGCCGGGGCCGCGCGTATCGCGTGATTTGGTCACACCGTCCACCAGCACCGGCGTCGTGCTTCCCTGCGAGCCGCCGCTCAGGTGCAACACCGGCCGGGCAGGATGCTCCTCTCCTTGATCTTTTCCTGAAGCAGCATCAACCCC
>DBMM01000085.1 GCA_002298925.1 Geobacter sp. UBA698
CTGGGCGGCTCCATCTGGGTGGAATCCGAAGCCGGGGTCGGCAGCCGTTTCATTGTCAGCCTGCCGCGAACCAGACCGGAACCCCTAACGTGACATCAGGAAGCGTAACGGCGCTGGGCGGAAAACAGCAAGAGCATATACAAGACCGAATACAAATAAAAACTGATCTGGAGGAATACTGAATGTGCGGTATTGTCGGTTACATCGGCGGGCAGGAAGCCACGTCCGTCATCCTGGAAGGACTGAAAAAACTGGAGTACCGCGGCTACGACTCAGCCGGCATCGCCACCCTTTCGGCAGGCGACTCCGCCATTCGCCGCAGTGAAGGCAAGCTGGTCAATCTGGAAAAACTGCTGCGTGAGCAGCCCCTGTGCGGCTCCATCGGCATCGGCCACACCCGCTGGGCCACCCACGGCCGGCCATCGGAGATCAATGCCCACCCCCACAAGGCCGGTTCGATCATCGTTGTGCACAACGGCATCATCGAGAACTACCTGCAGCTCAAGGATCGGCTCCGGCAGGCCGGCCATGTCTTCAAGAGCGAGACCGATACCGAGGTAATTGCCCACATCATCGAGGAAAACATCAAGAGTGAGCCGGACTTCGAAAAGGCGGTGCGACTGTCGCTGGCCGAACTGCAGGGCGCCTATGCGGTCTGCGTGCTCAACGAGAACCAGCCGGGCACCCTGATCGCTGCCAAACTCGGCTCCCCCATGGTGGTCGGCCTGGGCCAGGGCGAGTTTTTCGTTGCCTCGGACATCCCCGCCATCCTGGCCCACACCCGCGAGATGGTCTTCATGGAAGATGGCGAGATGGTTGTCTTCAGCAGCGGATCGGCAGCCTTCTCCACCATCGCCGGGGCCGCGCTGGACAAGAAGCCGCGCCACATCGACTGGTCGCCGCTCATGGCCGAGAAGGGGGGCTACAAGCACTTCATGCTCAAGGAGATCCACGAGCAGCCCCGCGCCGTGCGCGACACCATTGCCGGACGCCTTCTGGAAAGCGAGGGGGATGTCTACCTGGAGAATCTGACCTTCAACGACCGGCAGCTGGCGGCGGTCAAGCGCATTATCATCGTGGCCTGCGGCACCTCCTGGCATGCCGCCCTGGTCGGCAAGTTCTACATCGAAGGGCACTGCCGCATCCCGGTAGAGGTGGATATCGCCTCCGAATTCCGCTACCGCAACCCGGTCATCGACGACGCCACCCTGGTGCTGGTCATCTCCCAGTCGGGCGAAACCGCCGACACCCTGGCCGCCCTGCGGGAAGCCAGGTCACGGGGCGCCATGAACATGGCCATCTGCAACGTGGTCGATTCATCCATTGCCCGCGAAGCGGACGGCGTGATCTACACCCATGCCGGACCGGAAATCGGCGTGGCATCCACCAAGGCCTTCGTCACCCAGCTGACGGCCCTGTACCTGTTCACCATCCGGCTGGGCCGCGCCAACTGCACCATCGACATGGCCACCGGTCAGCAGATGATTGCCGCCCTCAAGAAGGTGCCGGCCCTGCTGGAAGAGGTTCTGGAACTGAATGAGGTCACCGAAAAAATCGCCCGTAAATACATGGGCGCCCGGGATTTCCTCTACCTGGGGCGCGGCAAGAACTTCCCGATCGCCCTGGAAGGCGCCCTCAAACTGAAAGAGATCTCCTACATCCACGCCGAAGGCTATCCGGCCGGAGAGATGAAGCACGGCCCCATCGCCCTGATCGACGAGGATGTGCCGGTGGTCATGCTGGTGCCGCGCAACAGCAACTTTGAAAAAACCCTTTCCAACATGGAAGAGGTCAGCGCCCGGGGCGGCCGCGTGATCGCCCTGTGCAGCAGCGGCGCCGAAGATGTGGCCGGCCGGGTGGAAGACCTGATCGAGGTCCCCAATCTGGACGAGGATCTCGATCCGCTGCTGCTGTCCGTGCCCCTGCAGCTGCTGGCCTATCATATCGCGGTGCTCAAGGGCACCGATGTTGATCAACCCAGAAACCTGGCCAAGAGCGTAACGGTGGAATAAATGTCAAATACGGTCATACATGCGGCAGCCTGGTTGATTTCACCCCAGGCCCCACCCCTGGCGGGCGGGGCTCTGGCCCTGTCCGACGGGATCATCATTGCTGCCGGAAGCCGGGACGAACTGATCCGCAGCCATCAGGCCCCGGTCATCGACCATCCCGGTTGCGCCATACTGCCCGGATTCGTCAATGCCCACACCCACCTGGAACTGACCCATTTCCCCGCCTGGCGGCTTCGCACCAACGTGGATTACCACCCCCGCCGTTTCGTGGACTGGCTGATCCAGCTGATCAAGATCAGGCGCGGCATCCCTGCCGGTGAAATACCCGCCTCGGTCAGCGAGGGGATCCGCATGTGCCTGGAGTCGGGCACAACCTCCATTGGCGAGATCGTCACTGATCCCGCCCTGGCCCCGCTCTACCGCGGCTCGCCCCTTTCCGGTCGGCTGTTTTTCGAAGTAATCGGCCAGGATCAACACCGCTTCGAGACCATGCTCAAAGCGGCCCTGGCCGCCTGCCCGGCCGATTCCGACAGCCGCTTCGTCTCCGGTTTGTCCCCCCACAGTCCCTACACCATCGCCGAGACCCATCTACCCAGGATCAGCGCCGCAAGCGCATCCCGCGCCCTGCCCCTGGCCATCCACCTTTCCGAATCAGCTGCCGAAACGGATTTCATCTTCAACACCAGCGGTCCTCTGGCAGATGAATTCTACCCCTTCGTGGACTGGCGGCAGTACCTGACAGCGCCCCGCCACTGCAGTTCCAGCGAG
Organism: Geobacter sp. UBA698; assembly: GCA_002298925.1. GTDB lineage: Bacteria > Desulfobacterota > Desulfuromonadia > Geobacterales > Pseudopelobacteraceae > Pelotalea. Next base: position 2,781 of record DBMM01000085.1, read on the forward strand.
TTGCTCGACCGAGCCGGCCTGCTGACGGCAAGCACCCTGGCCGTACATGGCGTGCACCTGACCCTGGCCGACGCCGATGCACTCAAGCGACGCGGCGTAACGGTCGCCCTCTGCCCCCGCAGCAACGAGCGGCTGGACGTGGGGCGCGCGCCTGTCGCGCTGCTGCGCAAGCTCGGCATTCCGCTGGCCCTGGGCACCGACTCCCTGGCCAGCAACGACTCGCTTTCCCTGTGGGACGAGCTGCGCTTTGCCCTGGCTGCCTTTCCCCATGAACTCTCACCGGCCGATGTCCTCACTATGGCCACCATAGGCGGCGCCGCGGCCCTGGGCATTGCCAGGAGCCACGGTTCGCTGGAGCCGTGCAAATTTGCAAATTTCCAGGTTGTGGCCTGTCCGAAAGAAGTTGCGTCTTCAGAGAAAGTGCTGGAACAGATCGTTTTTGAGGGTGTTGTACAGGATGTTTTTGTGATGGGCGAGCGATATACGGGCGGTGAGAATCAAGGGGACGAAGGCCTGCAGACAGTTTGTTGAAAAGCCGGGCCTGTCCCGAGGCGAATTCGAAGGGCCAACGAAGAGGGCGCTTTGATAGGGGAATGGGATAAGCAGGGAAAAGCGGCGGACTACCGTTAGCTCTCTGTTACCGGAAAGGTGAGCGTAAAAGTCGTTCCGGCACCAACCGTACTGCTGACCTCGATGCTGCCACCCACATTTTCAACGAGTTCCTTGGTTACAAACAGTCCCAGACCGGTTCCTTCACCCCGTTTTTTGGTCGTGAAATACGGTTCAAAGATCCGCTCCAGGGATTCGGCCGCAATGCCGGGGCCGGTATCGGAGATGATGATCGACAACTCGGCGCTGTTCCGGGAGCAGGATTCCACCTGCACAATGCCGCCATCCGCTTCCATGGCCTGCAACGCGTTCATGATGATGTTGAGCATGATCTGCTTGAGCACGTTGCCGTCCATGCTGACGGTCGGCAGCCGATAATCAAGCACCCGCAGCAGCGAAACAGCGCGCCGGGCAGCTTCGTAACGGAGAAAATCGAGGACGAAATCGATCGTCAGGTTGACATCCACCTCGCTGATCGACTCCTCATGGCGGCTGAAGTTCAACAACCCCCGGGTGAGTTGGGAGAGCCGCTGGGCTTCGCTGCCGATCCTTTCAACCATTTCGCGTACGAATTCTGGGACACTCTCTTCGCGAAGAATCAGCTGGGAGGCCGAGACGATCACGGAAAGCGGGGCATTCAGTTCATGGACGACACCAGTGGAGATTCTGCCCAGTTCGGCCATTTTTTCATTATAGGCCAACTGCTTGAGGAGATCTTCGTTGATGGCTCCATCAGTATGCCGGGCAGGCGTTGCTTTCATTTCATACGCTCTCCTGGAACAAACGGGCAGCTTGCATAAGAAATCGGCATGCGGCGTTTTATCCAGTCCTGTGAAAAGATTAAACAACTCTTACAAGATTACACAGCATGGAACATGCCAATCGCCCAACATCTCAATATCAGTAAGTTACAGGCTCTCCGTTATAACAAGACTCCACTTCGGCATCATTTCGTTGCACTACTGCCCAATAAACAGGCAACAGCCAGAATTCCACCCTGCGGATTTTTTACTGTCTTAGCGTTCATGCCTTCAGCAGCGCCTCTGCCATCACCTCGGCCAC
>DBMM01000125.1 GCA_002298925.1 Geobacter sp. UBA698
CCCTGAAGGGATGAACATGAGCCGCCCCGCCGATTCCGGCGGGGCGGCTGTCTGTTTCGATTCGGCCGGCCGACCGCAGCCAATCTTCAGAATTCCCCGCTTAGCGCCCCTCCGCTCCATAGCCTCATCCTGAAAATCCGGCATTCATCACACGAAGCAGCCGGGAAAGATGCTCCTCTCTCTACAGCACTGGCCGCACTCTTTCGATGTATGGCTCAGATCNNCAGATCGCCTTGCGCCAGGCCAGGTTTCCTTCCAACCAGCGCGAGAAGCTGGTGAAGGCGTAGCAGAGGATGAAGTAAACTACGGCGATGAAGATGAAGATCTCGGTCGGGAAAGCCATGGTGCGGTTGTTGACCTGGGTGCCGACATGGGTCAGCTCGGAAACGCCGACGATGAAGGCCAGCGAGGTGTCCTTGATCAGCGATACGAACTGATTGACGAAGGAGGGGATCATGTTGCGCATCCCCTGGGGGAGTACCACGAACAACATGGCCTGCCACGGCTTGAGGCCGGTGGAGATGGCCGCCTCGGACTGCCCCTTGGGAATGCCCTCGATCCCGGCCCGGACGATCTGGGACATGTAGGCCGATGTGAATATCGTCAGCGCCATGATGACGGTGTTGGTCTCAGGTACCTTGCCGAACAGAGCCGGCAGCAGGAAATACATCCAGAAGATCACCATCAGGAGCGGCATGCCGCGCACGGCGTTGATCAGCATGGTAACCGGATAATTGATCCACCTGTTTTTGGTCAGGCTGAGCAGTCCCAGGATCAGGCCGCCAAACATCGAGAGGATGCAGGAAACCACCGCCAGATACAGGGTAAGCCCAACTCCCCCGAGCGGGCCATGGGGCCAGCGACCGATCATGAAGTAGGTGAAGTTGTCGCTGATGACCTGAAAATTCAGAAATTCTTCCATGATGTTCTCCATTAGGCCCGGTGCGGGTTGAGAATTCTCGTATTGTACTGGTGTATCAGGGCGGTGATGACAATCGACAGTACCAGATAAACCAGGGTTGCGGCCGAGAAGGCCTCGAACCCCTTGAAGCTGTAACTCTCGATCTGGCGCGCCTGGTAGGTCAGTTCCGCCACCCCGATGGTCATGGCCAGGGAGGAATTCTTGGCCAGGTTGAGGAACTGGTTTACCAGCGGAGGCACCGTGATGCGCACCGCCTGGGGCAGGATGATGTACTGCATGGCACGCAGGTAGGAGAAGCCGGCGCTGCGGGCCGCCTCCAGCTGCTCCTTGGGAATCGAGAGCACCCCCGAGCGGATGTCCTCGGCAATGAAGGCCGAGGTGTAGATCGTCAGGGCGACCAGCGCGGCGGCGAACTCGAAGTTGGTGGTGTTCAGCCAGTCATTGATAAACGCCGGCAGGATCTTGTACGAGCCGAAGTACCAGAAGAAAAGCTGCACCAAGAGCGGGGTGTTGCGGAAGAACTCCAGGTAGGCGTGGGCGAACCAGCGCACCGGCTTGAAATGACTCATGCGCATGACCGCTATGAGCAGGCCGATCAGAAAGGAGAACACGATCCCGGCCGTGGAGATCTGCAGGGTCATCATCAGCCCCGAGACCAGCCATTGAAAGTACTTGCCGGATGTGACGATCGACCAGTCGAATTGATACGTAAGCATGGGAACCTCGCAATCGGTAGGGGCGACGTTTCGTCACCAGGGAGTGCCGGCACCCCGCCCCTGTCGATCATGGATTAATTGTTGGCTGTGATCTTGAAATTCCTGTTGAGGTGGAACTGGGTGGTCGGGCCGAACCATTTGTCGAAGATTTTCCTGGCCTCACCCGATTTTTCCATCTCCAGGATGGTCTTGTTGACGAAGTCGACGAAGTTCTTGTCCCCCTTGCGCATGCCCAGGCCGTAGGGCTCCTCCGAGATCTGCACATTGGGGATCTCGAACTGGGCCTTGTTGGGCGCTTTGGCCAGGATGCCGGCCAGGATGGCTTCATCGGTGGTTACGCCGGCCACCTTGCCCTGCTGCAGGGCCAGAAAGGCCTGGGGGTAGTCGTCGAAGGAGAGCACGCTGGCGGTGGGGATGGCCTTCTTCACGTTCTGCTCGGAAGTGGACCCCTTGGCGGTGCCGATCCGCTTCCCTTCCAGGTCCTTCACGCTATGTACGCTCCCCTTCTTGGTGATGAACTTCTGGCCGGTGAAGAAGTAGGTGTGGCTGAAGTCGACCTGCTTGGCCCGGTCCGGATTCTTGGTCATGGTGGCGGCGATGATGTCGATGTGGCTTTCCTGCAGCTGCGGCATGCGGCTGGCCGAGGTGACCGGCTTCAGCTCGACCTTCACGCCCAGTTTCCTGGCAATGGCATTGATGAAATCGATGTCGTAGCCGATGATCTGGCGGCTCTTCTCATCGATATAGCCGAAGGGGGGCAGCGAGTCCTTGACCCCCGCCACCAGTACGCCCTTCTTCTTCACCTCGGCCAGGGTGTCGGCCGGAGCCGCGGCCAGGGCCGCCTTGCCCATTACAGCAACCATCGCCATCGTCATGATCATCTTCGTCAGTTTCTTCATGTGTGCATTCTCCTTGGTATCTTTTTAGAAATTACCCTGCTTAATGCATGGGTGAGAGTAACTGTTTCAGAAACTGCTTGGCCCGGTCATGCTGCGGATTGCGGAAAAACTCTTCCGGATGGGCCTCCTCCAGGATGACGCCATGGTCCATGAACACCACCCGGTGGGCCACTTCCCGGGCGAAGCCCATTTCGTGGGTCACGCAGACCATGGTCATGCCGCTTTTGGCCAGATCCTGCATGACCGCCAGCACCTCGCCGATCATCTCCGGGTCCAGGGCCGAGGTCGGCTCGTCGAACAGCATGATGCGCGGCTTCATCGCCAGGGCCCGGGCGATGGCCACCCGCTGCTGCTGTCCGCCGGAAAGCTGTGAAGGGTATGCGTCGCGCTTGTTGGCCAGCCCGACCCGCTCCAGGAGCTGCATGGCCTGCTCTTCGGCCTCCTTTTTGGGGGTCTTGCGGATCTTGGTCGGCGCCAGGGTGATGTTGCTCAGCGTCGAGAGGTGCGGATAGAGGTTGAACTGCTGGAACACGAAACCGACCTCGGCCCGCAGCTTGTTGAGGTCGGTCTTCTTGTGGCACAGGTCCATGCCATCCACCACCAGACTCCCCTGCTCGATCGGTTCCAGCTGGTTGATGGTACGGATCAGAGTCGACTTGCCCGAACCGGATGGTCCGCAGACCACCACCACCTCGCCCTGCCGGACGTGCAGATCGATGTTGTTGAGCACGTGCAGCTTTTTGAACCACTTGTTGACTCCCTGAAACTTGATCATGTCTGACTCCTTGTTTTTCGTTATCGTGTGAACCGGTAAAAGATCGTTCTTTGCTGCTGAACCGTTTTGCGTAAATCCATAATAACGTATCAGCAAGACCGGTACCAAAAATGACGACCTGCTGCAGATTGCCATTTTAAGCGGTCCAACGATGTTTTATAACGATGGTGGAGGTGGTGGAAGTGGTATGCTTGCTGATAGGGCCGGTGGTGGCTTGGGACGGCTTTTTGTCATTAAAAACGGTAGCTTGCTGTCGCTATAACCATGGTTATGGCAATAACAATGGTTATGCTACTTGCGTGCGGCGATGCAGCCAGGCAGTGATGACTGGGGGCCGACGGACCCGATAACAGCTGATGGATTCCGGTTGCGCGCGCGTTCGCGTGACTTTCGGTTCCATTGACCGGCACAAATAACATGATATTATGAACATCTAACGTGCATGATTCTGGCGAGGAGGTAGCTATGAAGAGCAAACAACTAAGGGCCGCAGATAGCTTCAGCAGTTGGTGGGTCGGTGTGGTGCTGGTGGCTGCCCTGGGATTGGCCGGTTGCGAGGGTACCATGCCTGCCCTGGGGGGGGCGAAAAGTAGTGCAACAGGTGCCGCTGGCGGCGCCACCGCGGAAGGGGCGAGCAGCCAGCTCGAGAGATGCAGTGAATCGCTCGGTACTCTGGCCGTTGTTGAAGACCAGTTCGCCCCGTGGTATGCGCATCTGTCAGAGTATAAGCTGGGCAGCACTGTTCCTGTGCTGCGCATGCTGATTCAGCAGTCGAACTGTTTTGTGGTGGTCGAGCGCGGCCGGGCCATGAATAACTTGATGCAGGAGCGGGCTCTGGAATCGACCGGCGAGATGCGCCAGGGGAGCAACTTCGGCAAGGGACAGATGGTGGCGGCCGATTACAGCATGAGTCCGTCCATTAACTTCAGCAAGAAAGGGACCGGGGGGGTGGGTGGCGCTCTGGGTTCCTTTGGTAAATGGGGCTCCGTTGCGAGTACCGTGGTGGGAGGCTTGAAAGCGAACGAAGCCTCCACGACGCTGCTCATGATAGACAACCGATCCGGTGTGCAACTGGCTGCCGCGGAGGGGAGCGCGAAGAACTTCGATTTCAATCTGTTCGGCGGCATTTTCGGAAGCAGGCTGGGCGGCAGTGCGGGTGGCTACACCAACACGCCAGAGGGAAAGATCATCACCGCAGCGTTCATGGATTCCTACAACCAGCTGGTAAGGGCTGTGCGTAACTATCAGGAGCAAACGGTCAAGGGAGGGCTCGGTACGGGCGGGCGACTCGGAGTGCAGGGCGGATCGACTCCCGCGTCCAAAAAACGCTCTCCGTAGGCCCGCCATCCGCTGGGCGCGGGGTTCGTGTCAAGCCCCGAGCTTTTTCATGGTCCCGCAACTCAGAATCCTCTAAATTGTAAGCACGTTATAATCAAGGCTTTCATATTTTATCCGGAAAGGAGCGAGGAACAAGGAGCGAGGTGCGAGGGAAAGTCTTCAATCTTCGCTCCTCGCTCCTCGAACATGCTCATTTCAACCGGGCCTCGACCGCTTTCCAGTCAATGTTTTTGAAAAATGCCTCGATATAATCGGCCCGTTTCAGGCCGTAATCGAGCATGAAGGCATGCTCGAAGACATCCATGACCAGTATCGGCATGCAGCCGGCCGGATGCCCTTCATCATGCTCATTGATCCAGCAGTTAAAGAGCCGGCCGCTCACATTGTCCTGGTACAGGACCGCCCAGCCGATCCCGCGCATGGCGCCTACAGCCCGGAAATCCTTCTGCCAAGCCTCGATACTGCCAAAATCCTCGATCTTCTTAAGCGCAAGCCGGCTGTTGGTGTCGACTGCTCCATTTCCACCCAGCGTTTCAAAGTAGTATTCGTGGAGCCGCATGCCGTTGAATTCCCAGCCCAGTCGCCGCTTCAGTTCCGCAAACTCGGGGGTGGCGGCTTTTTCTTCTTTCAGCATCTGTTCCAGGGTGTCCAGCACCTTGTTGGTATTGGTCACATACCCCTGGTAGAGGGTGAAGTGGTTTTTCAGCAGCGCCTCGCTGAAACCCGCCATTCCGATAAGTCTTGCATAGTCTTTTGCCGTGTACGCCATGATGTTTCCCCTTTCTTTTGTCTGTGCGTTTAAGGGAAAGGCGTGATCCATGAAAGAGTAGCCCATCCCAAAGCCTTTATCTTCAGGTGGTTACACCTGCGAGCATGTCGCTCACGCTCTGTAGGCACGTGCTTCAGAAGCAATGAAAACCATACCATGGAACAGCTAAAATGCAAATTTGTGGAACTGGGATATTTCTACTTCACCCTTGTCAAGGTCGTGTCATAGCACATTTTCACGCGGTCTTTGCTCCATTCCCGTCTGGCGGGGTGATTTGATCAGCATCCAGGGCTTTAAGCACCCCAAGGGACAATCATTCTAAATCTGTTATAATTTTTCATGGTCAATGTTTTAGAGGTGCTGCCGGCCGACGCGGCAACTTTATCTGAAAGATTCCGGGAGTCCCATGAAAAGAAGCGATCATGATCCTTCAGGTCTTGTTCCGCAAGAACGCGACGCCTGCGCTATCATCGGTTACATCAACAAGAACGGCCGGCCATCCCACGGCAACGTGCAGCGCACCATCGAGGCGCTGATCAAGATGGGACACCGGGCCGGAGAGATCAACGGCGAGGGGGATGGCTGCGGCATCCTGACCGATATTCCACGCCTTTTGTGGGCCGAGATCCTGGCCGGCGCGGGACTAGCGCCGAACCTGGCCGAAGAACCCGGTTTTGTCGTCGGGCACCTGTTGATCGACCGCAACGACCTGGTCCGGCATCCCGAGCTGCAGGGGGCCATCCTGCAACGTATCCGCGGGGCCGGTCTGAAGCTGGTGGCGGAACGTCCCGCCCCGGTGCGGAGTGAGGTCCTGGCAGCCCGGGCCCGCCTGGGGGAACCGCTTGTGTGGCAGGTGGCCCTGCTCTGCCCCGATGCACTTCAGGCCGCCAGTCGGCTGTTTGAGCTCCAGGTGGCATTGGAGGAGGCGTTTCCGGTACATGTGGCCTCCTTGTCCAACTTCGTGGCGGCCTACAAGGTCCATGGTGCACCGGAGATCCTGCCCCGCTACTACCCGGAACTGAAGCGGCGCGACTTTCTGTCCGGAGTCACCATCGGCCACAGCCGCTACTCCACCAATACGATGCCAACGGTGCTGCGCGCCCAGCCCTTTTCATTACTGGGCCACAACGGCGAGATCAACACCATAGCCCGTCTGCGCGAGGAGGCCCGTATGCTGGGCATCACGCTCCCCCATGGCGGGAGCGACTCCCAGGATCTTAACCGCACCCTGGAGGGACTGATCTGCCGTTTTGGCCTGACCCTGTTCGAGGCGATGGAGATGGTCTTTCCGCCGATCTTCAGCGCCATGGACACCATGGAGCCGGAGCAGCGGGGCATGTACACCTGGTTTCGCCGCTTTCTGACCGCCAGCGCCCAGGGGCCGGCCGCCATCATCGCCCGCCATGGCGACCGGTGTGTGTTCAGCGTGGATGCCATGGGGCTGCGCCCGCTGTGGGTCGGGGAAACCGACAAGGAACTGTTCGCCTCCTCGGAGCTCGGGGTGGTACCCCACGAGGAGATCATGAGCGATCCCAAGCCGCTGGCGCCGGGGGAAAAACTGGGGCTGCTAGTGACAGCCGGCAGTGCGCCCAAGCTGCTGGAGTACCACGAACTGCGGCGCGAGGTGCTGGCCCTGTTCAGAAAGAGGACCAAGCTGGCGGCACATGCCAGGGCTTTGGGCAAGGGTGAGGATATTGTCGAGGCGCATGGCAATGCGTCTCTAGCGGCATGGCTGAAGAACAGCAAGCTGGTGCAAGACAACCTGCTTTCGGCCCTGGCCTGGAAATCCACCGATGTCCAGAATCTGCGGGAGATGGCCAGAAACGGCCAGGATCCGATTACCTCCCTGGGGTACGACGGCCCGCTGGCCGCCCTGTCCCTGTCGCGTCAGAACCTGTCGGACTATTTCAAGGAGCAGGTGGCGGTGGTGACCAACCCGGCCATCGACCGGGAGCGGGAGGCGGAACA
>DBMM01000039.1:0-3527 GCA_002298925.1 Geobacter sp. UBA698
CAGGCATGAAGCCCCTGTTAACCGTTGATGTGTGGGAACATGCCTATTATCTGGACTATCAGAATCGCCGTGCCGACTATGTTAACGCCGTGCTCGACAAGCTGATCAACTGGGAATTTGCCTTGCAGAACGTCGGCTGAAAAGGGTGCAGCAAGGCCAATGAGCCGCATAATCGTGATATGCGCCCGATACGCAGCAATAACACGTCGAGGATTATGCCATTGAAACACGGGCAAAGCCGACGTGAAAACGGGATGCGAGAATGAAATGACATTGGGCGGACAAGTCCTAATTCAGGCAGTGGGCAGGCTCTGCAGCTTTGTAGTGAGGGTGGCGCGTGGTTTCAGCCGCAACCGGGGGTTCTTGTTGTCCGGCGCTGTTGCCTATTACACCCTGTTGTCAATTGTACCGTTGTCAATTCTCGCCCTCGTTGTGCTGACTCATTTTATAGAAGAGCAGCAGTTGATTGACACATTGTCAACGTACCTGGAAATGGTGATACCCGGCTATGCAGCCACGTTGACCGAACAGGTGGAGGCCTTCCTTGAGCACCGTAAGGCTGTCGGCATCATCGGCTTCATCGCCATGCTGTTTTTCAGTTCCATAGCTTTTTCCGTGCTGGAAAATGCCATGTCGGTCATCTTTTACCAACAGGTCAGAACTAAACGTCGCAACTTTCTCATGTCCGCAATTATTCCCTATGTCTACATACTTGTGATGGGACTGGGAATAGTGCTGGTGTCGTTTATTGTGGGGGCGATCGAGACACTGGAAAGCAGGCAGTTGACATTCCTTGGCTGGAGCTTGAACTTCGAAGGCGCTACCGGCGTAGCGTTGTACATTCTGGGGATAGTTGGCGAGGTGCTGATGGTCGGTTCGATTTATCTGGTGATGCCCGTGGTGCGGGTCAGATTTCGTTACGCACTCATCGGCGGGGTGACTGCAGCGGTTTTATGGGAGATCACCCGCCGGGTGCTGGTCTGGTATTACGCGGCCGTCTCCATGGTAAATGTCATTTACGGTTCTATCTCCATAACAGTGGTGGCCCTGCTCAGCATAGAGGTCGTAGCAGCGATCCTGCTGTTGGGAGCACAGGTTATTGCAGAACTTGAGCGCCAACCCGACCAAACGAGCAAAGAAGAACAATCAGGGTTTGCGACATGATTTTGGGTAAAATATCAATAATGAACCGACGGGTGCCAAGCCGCCGGTGGTTGTGCCGTCATTGTCTCAAGGGGAGTCAAGGTTCTGTCTGAAAACTGAAAGCAGGTGTATTTTTATGAAGATTCTACTTGTGTATCCCCGCTATCCGGACACTTTCTGGAGCTTCAGGTACGCCATGAAATTCATCGCCAGGAAGGCGAGCTTTCCCCCGTTGGGGCTGCTGACCGTGGCGGCGATGTTCCCGGGGGAATGGGATCAGAAGCTGGTCGACATGAATGTCCGCCCTTTGTCCGACGAAGAGCTGGCCTGGGCGGATTACGTCTTCATCAGCGCCATGACCATCCAAAGGGAATCGGCGCGGGAAGTAATCGCCCGCTGCCGGCAGCTGGGGGTGAAGACCGTTGCCGGCGGCCCCCTTTTTACCGCCTGCCACGAAGATTTCCCCGAGGTGGACCATTTAGTGCTGGGCGAGGCGGAGCTCACGCTCCCACCGTTCCTGGCGGATCTGGCGAAAGGGGCGGCCCGGCATTTCTACGCCGATGATCGGCGGGCGGACCTGAAGACCACACCCATTCCGCTCTGGGAGCTGATCGATGTCAGGAATTACGCCGCCATGAACATCCAGTATTCGCGGGGGTGCCCATTCGACTGCGAGTTCTGCGACATCACGGCGTTGTTCGGGCACAAGCCGCGCACCAAGGGCATTGCCCAGCTGCTCGCCGAGCTGGATAGCCTCCATGCCCGGGGGTGGCGCGGAGCGATCTTCCTGGTCGATGACAACTTCATCGCCGATCGGGGGAAACTGAAACGGGAAGTTCTCCCGGCCCTGATCGACTGGATGGAGAGCAAGGGGCGCCCGTTCTACTTCTACACCGAGGCCTCCATCGATCTGGCCGACGATGCTCAGCTGATGGAGCTGATGGTCAGGGCCGGGTTCGAGGAGGTCTTTATCGGCATCGAGACTCCCCATGAGGAAGGCCTGGCCGAGAGCGGCAAGCTGCAGAACAGGAACCGTGACATGCTCAGCTCGGTAAAATGCATTCAGCAGGCCGGCCTGCAGGTGCATGGCGGGTTCATCGTCGGTTTCGACAGCGACCCGCCGGAAATTTTCGACAGGCAGATCCGCTTCATCCAGGAGAGCGGCATTGTTACCGCCATGGTCGGGATTCTGATCGCCCTGCGCGGCACCCGGCTTTACCAGCGCCTGGGCCGGGAAGGGCGGCTGCTGGGTGACACCTCCGGCAATAACACCGGCCTCGGCCTCAACTTCATCCCCCGCATGGAAACAAAGGCGCTGATCGACGGCTATCATAGGATCCTCGAAGCCATCTATTCGCCCAGGAATTACTATCAGCGGGTGATCAGGCTGCTGCGGGAGTACCGGCCGCAGCATCTGGGTAAATTCCACCTCCAGTCGGGCTATATCGGGGCGCTCTGCAAATCGATCCTGTTCCTGGGGGTGCTTGGCCGGGAGAGATTCCATTTCTGGAAACTTTTTTTCTGGTCCCTCTTCCGGAAACCGCGACTCTTTCCGCTGGCCATAACCTATGCTGTCTATGGCTTTCATTTCAGAAAGGTGGCGGAAAACATCAGGAGGGGGATTGAAGGCAATACAATCACACGGGTGGATTTGTGAATCAGCCTGGAATTCAGACCAGCATCTGCGCTGGATTTGACTAACCTGGAAATGTAATAGGGAGTAAGCTTGAATATCGATCGACTTGAAATACGTGCACTGTTTTTATTGGACGACTGATTGAAAATGTGAGGGAGAAATGGATGGATAGGGTAAAAATAGGGTGTAACTATGTGCGGCAACCCTTCTGGAAAATAATAGTGGGGGTGCCACTCATATACCTGCCGATACTGACGACGGTACCATTTGTGATCGCAGGGGTTTTTCTGGTCAAGTTGCATCTGATATATGTGGGCGGCATGGAGATCAAGTCCTATTGGGATTTTGTTCCTGCGTGGATCTCCCATAGATATGGAAATAATGCCCAGCCTGCCATCAACATATCGCGCTATCATCCGGCGCGCTATCGCTTCTTCTGGGTCTTCAACTGCAAGCTCTATTGTCCTTTGAGTGTCGCCCTCTTCAGGTACGCCTCCTATCTGGTGAAAATAGTGGAAAACTGGTGGTGTCCCTTTGCCCATGACCAGAAAAAGACATACGCAGAAAGTGCCATCGACGAGTCATTCTGGCATGTGGATCATGAGGAACTCACTAAGCTCCATCCCGACGATAGACAGAACCCGATCTGGAATGAAAAAGTTGAAAAATATTGCCCCAGATGACATTGCCCCAGCCACTGTCCGTTCGTCAGACAACCGATTCGATCTAATTCCAATTTCAGATCAGA
>DBMM01000039.1:3570-25110 GCA_002298925.1 Geobacter sp. UBA698
TTTGATATGGAAATGGAATCAGGAGCATCCATGCAGACATTAGTAGATCTTTTCGGTACTTTCCAAAAGCTGGGGGACAAAACCGCCTTCGTGAACCGCACCGGCGTGCGGCGCCTGGTGGTTTCCTATCGGGAACTCTCCGATCTTTCCCTGAAAATGGCAAACTTCCTGGCGCAAAGCGGCGTGGCGCCGGGGGACCGGGTGCTGATCTGGGGCCCCAACTCTTCCTGGTGGGCCGTGGCCTACTGGGGCATAATCATGCGCGGCGCAGTGGCCGTCCCGGTGGACTTCATGTCCGACCGGGCACGAGCGGAATCCATCCGCACCCTGACGAAGGCGAAAATTGTCATCCAGAGCCGGTTCAAGCCGGAGCGCATGGCCACAGGCACGTCGCTGCTGCTGGAAGAGCTGCAGTACCTGCTGGAAGATGTCCAGCCCATCGGCGAGACGGCTCATCCAGCTCCCGAGGATATGGCGCAGCTTATCTACACCTCCGGAACCACCGGCAATCCGAAAGGTGTGATCCTCACCCACAAGAATCTGGTCGCCAACATGAGTCAGATCAACCGGCAGGTACCGATCATCACTCCCGACTTCAGCTTCCTCTCCCTGCTGCCGCTGTCCCACATGTTCGAGCAGATGGGGGGCTTTTTCACACCGCTGTACCGTGGCGCCGCTGTCGTCTATCTGCGCACTCTCAAGCCTTCCGCGATCATGGAAGCGTTGAGCGAGGAGGACATCTACGTCATCATGTCGGTTCCCCGCCTCCAGCAACTGCTCAAAACCACCATCGAGCGGGAACTGGAGGAGAAACACCTGTCCGGACTCTTCCACCAGCTGTCCAAACTGGCGGCGGGGCTTCCCAAAGGGGTGCGCCGTCTGCTCTTTTTCCCGGTGCAGAAAAAATTCGGCCGTAACTTTACGGTCTTCATTTCAGGAGGCGCCCCCCTTGCTCCCGAGATTTTCAATTTCTGGGACAGCATGGGCTTTACGGTGCTGGAAGGATACGGCCTGACGGAATGCTCGCCGGTGCTCTGCGTCAACACCATGGAGCGGCAGGTAGCCGGCTCGGTCGGTCCGCCTCTGCCCGGGATTGAGTTGAAGATCGAGGGGAAGGAGGTTCTGACCCGTGGTGACAACGTCTTTCCCGGCTATTACGAAAACGAGCAGGCCAGCCGTGATGCCTTCGCGAACGACGGCTGGTTCCGGACCGGCGACATCGGGGAGATATCCCCGGATGGCTGGCTTTCCATCAAGGGGCGGCAGAAGGAGCTGATCGTCACCGGCGCAGGGGTCAACGTCTATCCCGACGAACTGGAAGCGGTCCTGAACAAGATCCCCGGCGTGAAGGAAGCGTGCGTGATCGGCCTTGACAAGGGCGGGGGGGAGGAGGTCCATGCCGTGCTGCTTCTGGACGGAAGCGGCGTGCTGCCCGATGAGATCATCGGCCAGGCGAACGGCAGGCTGGACGCGCTGCACCAGATTACCGGCTCCACGGTCTGGAATGAACCGGAATTTCCCAAGACCACCACCTTGAAGATCAAGAAGTTCCAGGTGCTGGAGCAGCTTAAAAAGGGAGCCGCTGCAGGCGCCGACGCCCTCTCCCGGGATGCCCTGATCAACCTGCTTGCCAAGGTGACCGGGACCAGCGCCGCTGATATTCACGAGGAATCCCTGCTGGTAAATGACCTGGGGCTGACCTCCATCGACCGGCTGGAACTGGTTAATTTTCTGGAACAGGAATACCGTCTCGATATCGAGGACTCCCAGATCGGAGTTGAAACCCGGGTTTCCGACCTGCGCCAGATCATATCGAAACGGGAAAAACTCAGACACCACGATCATTTCCGCTTCTGGACCAATTCGGCGATTGTCAGGGGGCTGCGCATGATCGGGGACGCGCTCCTCAACTATCCCCTGTTCCGGATCTTCGTCTCGCTCGATGTCCGCGGGGCTGAGCGTTTGCACAAGCTGGATGGCCCGGTGATTTTCGTAGCGAACCATTTGAGCTATTTCGACCAGCCCTGTCTCATGTTCGCGCTGCCCAAAAAGATACGCTATCGCACTGCCACTGCCGCCTGGCAGGAATTCTTCTTCGGGGACTATCACGGGTTGAACCTGCTCTGGCGCCGTCTGTGTTACGAGTACGGCACCTGGTTTCTCAATCTCTTTCCGCTGCCCCAGACGGGGGGCTTCAGCGGCTCGCTCAAATTCATGGGCAAGCTTGCCGATACCGGCACGAACACCCTCATCTTTCCGGAAGGTGCCCACTCCCGGGACGGCGAACTGCAGAGCTTCCAGCTGGGGCTGGGGATCATCGTCAAGGAACTGGGGATCCCGGTTGTGCCGGTGCATATCAGCGGAACGGAGCAGCTCCTTGCGCCGAAAGCGCGCTTTCCGAAACGCGGCAAGGTTGTTATAACTTTTGGGGAACCGCTGCATTTCCGTTACGAGGAACCGGACGCGATCGTTGAAACAGCTCGCCGGGCGGTTGAAAGGCTGAAGGCTGAAGGTTGATTTGCTGAAGGAACGCAGGGTATAAGGTTTTTACTTCAGCCTTCAGTCTTCAGCCTAAACGCCTTGAAAAGGATATACGATATGAAGTCCGGACCGATCTCACTGCCATACCGCCGCTATGCCCTGGGGCTGCTTTTGGCGGTGAACCTGCTCAACTACATCGACCGCCAAGTGCTGTTTGCGGTCTTTCCGCTCATAAAGACGGATCTGCTCATCTCCGATACTGAGCTGGGATTTCTCGGCAGCGCCTTCATGGTCAGCTACCTGCTCTTTGCGCCGCTCTTCGGCTGGCTTGGCGACCACTGGAGCCGCGTCAGGCTGGCCTCGGGAGGACTGGTTGTCTGGAGCCTGGCCACGGCACTGGCCGGTTTTGCCCCCGGCTACCGGACTCTGCTGGCCGCCCGCGCCACCGTCGGGGTTGGTGAGGCCAGCTTCGGCACGGTCTCGCCCGGGCTCGTCGCCGACTTCTTTCCCAAGGAACAGCGCGGCCGGATCCTTTCCTGGTTCTACGTGGCGATCCCGGTCGGGAGCGCACTCGGCTATATCCTTGGGGGGGTGCTGGGGCACAGCTTTGGCTGGCATGCCGCTTTCCTCATGGTTGGTCTGCCCGGTCTGCTTCTGGCCATTCCCGTCGGACTGTTGCGAACCCCTCCGCGCGGAGGCGATGAGGCAGCAGCGAGCACCCGATCAGGAAAAGCGTCTTCGGGGTATGCCCCCCTTTTCAGAAACCGCTCCTTTGTCTGTAACACGCTCGCCATGGCCGCCATGACCTTCGCCATCGGCGGGCTCGCCCAGTGGATTCCGTCCTTTTTGAATCGTGTTCATTCCCTGGATGTGGCCAGGGGAAATACATTGTTCGGAGCAACCACCGTGCTGGCCGGGATACTGGGCACCCTGGCCGGCGGCTGGCTTGGCGACCGCTGGCAGAAAAAGAGCAGCAAGGGGTACCTGCTGGTCTCAGGCTGGGGTTTTCTGATCGGCATCCCCTTTGCGGTCTGGGCCATCCTTGCACCGGACCTGACCTTCTGCATGACCGCCATATTCATTGCCGAGTTCTTTCTCTTTCTCAACACCGGCCCCCTTAATACGGTCATCCTCAATGTAACCCCGCCGGCGATCCGCGCCATGGCCTTTGCGGTCAACATCTTCTTCATCCACGCCCTGGGCGACGCTGTCTCGCCTTCAATCCTCGGCTGGCTTTCGGATCAGTGGGGCTTGCGCAGCGCTCTGCTGATCACCCCATTTGCCATGGCGCTGGCCGGACTGTTCTGCTTCATCTGCGGCAGATTTGTGGCGCAGGACATGGCTCAGGCAGAGAAGTGATCGGGTTGACAAGCAGGAACGATTGGGTAGGCTTAATTGAGGAAATTAAAGTTTGCGGCAAGCTGGTTTTAGTTCAAATCCGGCAGAGAGGAGGCAGCCAAATGAAAAAGTTGTTTTTAGGGTTAATCCTGTTGGCGCTGGCAATTGCCGTTCCTGTGCCATCAATGGCAGGGGTAGATGTAAGTATCGGGATTTCCCTGCCGCCACTGATCGCATTTCGGGCGCCGCCGGAAGTGGTGGTGATACCAGATACGAACTATGTCTACGCTGTTCCTGATATAGACGCAGACATGTTTTTCTGGAATGGCTGGTGGTGGCGGTTGTGGGAAGGGCGCTGGTATCGCTCCCCTTATTATAACCGGGGCTGGGCTTATTATAATGATGTTCCCAGCTTCTATTATGATGTGGATCCGGGCTGGAGGGGATACTACCGGGACCGTAACTGGTACGGACATCGCTGGGACTATGAACGGATTCCCAACCGGCAGCTTCAGCAGAACTGGAGACGTTGGGACAAGAATCGACATTGGGAACGGCAACGTACCTGGGGCGTCCGGAATTATCAGCCTCGACCGCACCAGCAGATTCAGGAGCTGAGACAGCAACGGCGAGAGCAATATCACCAGAGGCCCGAGGTTCAGCGATATCAGCAACAGAGACAGCCTCAGGTTCAACAGCCACAACAGCAGCAACCGCAGGATCAGCGTCCCCAGAGGCAGAGGGAACACCAGCAGGAGCAGCGGGGCCGGCAGTACCAGGGAGAACCCCAACGTCAGCAACCTCAGGGAAGACCTGAAGGAGATGATGGCGAACGTAGAAGGTAGAACATCAGCCACGTGAGGAGTTCTGTATTCAGCTCAGTTTAATCGATCTTACCGGGGAGGGTTACTGAAATGGCACCAGAACGTTTGATTGTTGTCGGCGGCGATGCAGCGGGGATGAGCGCCGCCAGCCAGGCTAAACGCCGCCGTCCTGACCTGGAGATAGTCGTGTTCGAGAAGAGCACGCACGTATCGTATTCCGCCTGAGGGATTCCCTATTATGTCGGCCGGGTTGTCGACAAAGAAGAAGCACTGATTATCCGTACCCCTGAAAGATTCCGGGAGAAGGATGGGATCGACGTCCGCATCCGCCATGAAGTTGAAGAAATCGACGGGGCCGGAGGGAAGGTCCGCGTTCGTAATATAGAGACCGGCAAGGTCGTATGGGAATCCTATGACCGGCTCTTGATCGCTACCGGCGCCACGCCGGTCTGCCCGGACCTTCCCGGCTCTGACGCCGTTGAAATCTGCGGGGTAAACACCCTGCAGAGCGGGGTTGAGCTGCACCGCCGCCTCGATGCCGGCAATCTGAAAAAAGCGGTGGTCGTTGGCGGCGGCTACATCGGCCTGGAGATGGCGGAAGCCTTGGTCAGGCGCGGTCTGGAGGTGTCATTGATTAACAGGCCTCCCGAGGTAATGGATACTCTCGATCAGGACATGGGGCAGCTGGTCTCTCAGGCTCTGCGGGATTTGGGGGTCACCCTTTATCTGGAGGAAACTCTTACGGGTTTCGACACGAAGCAGGGCAAGGTTACCGGGGTGGTAACCGACAAACGGAGCCTTCCGGCCGACATGGTGATACTGGGGCTTGGCGTGCGCCCCAACACGAGTCTGGCCGCTGCGGCTGGTATCCCCCTCGGGGAGAAAGGGTCGATCCGGGTGAACGACCGGATGGAAACCGGACGTGCAGGTATCTGGGCAGCGGGGGATTGCGCAGAGTCGTTTCATCTGGTCAGTCGCAAGCCGATCCATATTGCCCTCGGCACGGTCGCCAACCGCCACGGGCGGGTAGCGGGCATCAATCTGGGAGGAGGCTATGCCACGTTTCCCGGAGTAGTGGGGACTGCCGTCACAAAGATCTGTCACGTGGAGGTTGCCCGTACCGGTCTGCAGGAAAAGGAGCTCAGGAAACTGGGCCTTGAATGGGTAAGCGCCGTAATCAAAAGTCGAACCAAGGCAGGCTACTTCCCCGGCGCAGGAGAAATCACCGTCAAAGTGCTGGCCGAAAGGGGCAGCGGCCGGCTGCTGGGAGGTCAGATCGTCGGGATGGAAGGTTCGGCCAAGCGGATCGATACCCTGGCTACCGCTCTTCATGCCGGCTTTACGGTGGAGGAGATGATTAATCTCGACCTCGGTTACGCTCCTCCCTTTTCGCCGGTCTGGGACCCGGTCGTCACCGCTGCACGTGAAGCGGCCAAGATGCTGTAATTAAGGACAAACACTGATAGCACCGTTCCTCAAATTTGTTAGCTTCTTTATGAAGCTCCGATTCGAAATTCAGCCAAGCGCCGATATATGGCGGTATGTTGATCGATTACACTATTAATAGCGGAGAGCTATCAGCAATGCCGCAGCTGTCGCCGAGGTAAAAATAATCGGATGCAAAACAATAAAATGGTCGGCTGTGCTACTGCGACCGACTTGGGTTTTCGGTTTTGATGTTGGATTTTGGCGGTCAAGGTGGATAGGGCCGTTTCCTGATGAAAACCAGTTTAAGTGGAGGATAGTATGCTCTGGACAATCTGTATGATCCTGATAGTGTTGTGGCTGGTGGGTATGGTTACTTCCTATACCATGGGTGGCCTGATCCATATCCTGCTCGTAATTGCCATTATTGTCGTGCTGTTACGCGTTATTCAAGGCAGGAAAGTCTTATAGGCCGCGCAGCGGGAGTATCCCGAACTGCCGGCAGTTGCTGCCGCTAAGTCGTCAGGCAATTGACGCAAATATCTGGCTGCGGTTTTTTTGCGCGGCTCAATGAGGTCGGGATTTTATGCCTGAAGACAGAACAACAGCGCCGCCAGCAGGCGACGCTGCCCTCGTTAATCGCAGTTTCTACGATGCGCTCTGGTCACAGACCCACCTGGCACGCCCGGAGCGCTTCAATACCTGGCCGCTCATTGCAGCTTTGCTGCCGACGGCTGCGGCGCGGCTGGAAATCGGACCCGGACTGCGACCCAGGTCGCCCATTGCCGGCACGCATTTTATCGATATAAGTGCTCCGGTGGTCGCGCGGTTGAATGGCCGTGGTGCCCTCGCTCAGACGGGCGTGGTAACCGCGCTTCCCTTCGAGGATCAAAGTTTCGATCTCGTCTGTGCCTTCGATGTCATCGAGCACGTCGAGGACGACCAGCGGGCTTTTACCGAGATCAGCCGCGTGCTGAAGGAGGATGGTGTCCTGATCTTCTCCGTCCCCCTGCATGCCCGCTTCTGGACCGCGTTCGATGAGTTCGTCGGCCATGTGCGCCGCTACGAGCCCGCTCAGCTGATGGCCATTCTGCAAAAGCATAATCTGGTCCTGGAAAAGAGCGCAGTCTTCGGCATGCAGCCGTCAAATCCGCGTCTGCTGGACTTCGGAATCTGGTTTCTGACCCACCGGCGTTCCACCGCGCTCTTTTGGTACAACTGGCTGTTTCTGCCGCTTGGCATTTTTTTCCAGAAACGGCTGAAATTCTTTGCCGGTCTGCTCGATACGGGCGGGGTGGATGAGATCGTGCTGGTTTGCCGGCGCGGCAAAGGGGCGCCTGAGCCAGGTCACGAGCTTAGTGCCGGATCTTGATGTGCCGGTTCTGATACCGCTGTACCCAATAATATCTTACCGCAGTTGATGGAGTTGCTCTAAAGACAGGAGAGACATGAAAGACATGATAGACACGAGAGCAAATGATCTGAAATCAATCGTAAAAGGCGTTGACTGGCGGCTCGACCTCGGCGCAACCCTGCTGGGGGACGGCACGGTCCGTTTTCGGGTCTGGGCGCCGCGGGTTCGGGAGTTAGCGGTGGTTTTGCCGCAACGGGGAGGGAATCCCGTCCCACTGGCTGCTGAAGGAAATGGCTATTTCAGCGGAGTTGTTGCGGGTATCAGCGAGGGGGAGAGCTATCTCTACCTGCTGGACGGAGAAACAGCCCGGCCCGATCCGGCCTCGCGCTTCCAGCCGGAAGGGGTGCATGGACCATCCCAGGTTGTGGCTGCGGACCGTTTTGCCTGGAGCGATATCGGCTGGAAAGGCATCCCGTTGGATGAATACATCATCTACGAACTGCATGTGGGCACCTTCACCCCGCTCGGCACTTTTGACGAAGCGATCTCCCGTCTCGATTACCTGTGCGAATTCGGCATAACCGCCGTCGAACTGATGCCGGTGGCCCAGTTCCCCGGGGAACGCAACTGGGGCTATGACGGTACCTACCCCTTTGCTCCCCAGAACAGCTACGGCGGTCCGGATGGGCTGAAACGGCTGGTTGACGCCTGCCACTCCAGGGGGTTGGCCGTGATCATGGATGTGGTCTACAATCACCTGGGGCCGGAAGGGAACTACCTGGACAGCTTCGGATCCTATTTTACCGACCGCTACCGCACACCCTGGGGAGACGCCGTCAATTATGACGGTCCGGACAGTGATCCGGTTCGCCACTTCTTCATTTCCAATGCCCTCTACTGGATAAAAGAATACCACTTTGATGCCCTGCGGTTGGACGCCATCCACGGCATCTACGATTTCAGCGCACGGCATATCCTTCAGGAACTGGCCGAGATGGTCCACCGGCAGGGTGCTGCACTTTCACGCAAAGTCTACGTTATTGCCGAAAGCGATCTGAACGACGTGCGGGTGATCAATTCCCCGGATACGGGCGGTTACGGGCTGGATGCCCAGTGGAACGACGATTTTCACCATGCCCTCTGGGCACTCCTGACCGGCGAGCGGACCGGGTACTACGGCGACTTCGGCCTGTTCTCGGACATGGTCAAGGGCTTCCAGGAGGGATTTGTCCTTTCCGGCGGGTATTCATCCTTCAGGAAACGGCGCCATGGCACTTCTTCGGCACATCACCCTCCGGGCAAATTGGTGGTGTTTTCCCAGAACCATGACCAGGTGGGCAATCGCATGCGCGGAGAACGCCCGGGCGAGTATCTTTCGATACCGCAACTCAAACTGGCCGCCGCAACGGTGCTGCTCTCCCCCTATGTGCCGCTGCTCTTCATGGGGGAGGAGTATGGGGAATTGGCGCCGTTTCCCTATTTCGTGAGTCATGGGGATGCGGAGCTGGTGGAATCGATCAGGAAGGGGCGCCTGGAGGAATTTCCAGCACTTGAGCATCAGGGGGCACCACCTGATCCGCAGTCAGAGGCAACCTTCCTTTCGGCAAAATTGGATCAGGAACAGCGCAAGCGGGGTGAGCACCGCTCCATTTTCGACTTCTACCGCGAACTGATCCGTTTGCGCAAGGAATGTGCTCCTCTTGCTAGCCTCAGCAGAGATAATATGAAGATAGTCGCTTGTGAGGAAGAACAGGTGCTGGTCATCAACCGAACTGTCGAGCATGTCCAGCTGCTCTGCCTGTTCAACTTCAGTGATCAAACCCGTGTGATCAGTCCAGCGCTTGCCGGCGGCACAATGACTGTTCTTCTTGATTCTACCGGGAGATTGCCATCGGGCAGCAGTGTTACCGTGTATACCACCCGTCCGGAAACGTTCCCGACGCTCTCCCCGTTCGGCGTCTTTGTCTACAGAAAGGAACATTGATGGACCGTTTTCTCTGCATCCATGGTCATTTTTATCAGCCACCCCGCGAAAACCCCTGGCTGGAGTCCGTTGAGATTCAGGATTCGGCTTATCCCTACCATGATTGGAATGAGCGGATCACCGCCGAATGTTATGCCCCCAATACCGCCTCACGGCATCTGGACGGCGAAGGCCGCATCATGGGGATTGTCAGCAACTATGCCCGCATCAGCTTCAATTTCGGGCCGACCCTCCTCTCCTGGATGGAAAAATATGCCACTGAAACCTACCGGGCGATCCTGGCGGCCGACCGGCAGAGTCTGATCTGGCGCTCCGGTCATGGGGCCGCCCTGGCCCAGGTATATAACCATGTCATCATGCCCCTGGCCAGCCTGCGCGACAAACGGACCCAGGTCCGCTGGGGCATCAGGGACTTCCAGCAGCGCTTCCAGCGTTTCCCCGAGGGGATGTGGCTGGCGGAAACCGCCGTGGATCTGGAATCATTGGAAGTGTTGGCCGAGGCGGGTATCCATTTCACCATCCTCGCGCCGCACCAGGCGGGGCGGGTCCGCAGAATCGGAGTCGGCAGGTGGAAGGATGTCAGCGGCTCCCGTATCGACCCATCACAGGCCTATCTCTGCCGGTTGCCCTCGGGCCGAAGTATCACCATTTTCTTCTATGACGGCCCCATTTCCCAGGCAGTGGCTTTCGAAAAGCTGCTGAGCAGCGGGGAGCAGTTCTCATCACGCCTGATGTCCGGCTTTTCCGAGCACAGTAATCATCCCCAGCTGGTCCATATCGCCACTGATGGGGAAACCTACGGTCATCACCATGCTTTCGGCGAGATGGCGCTGGGGCATGCGCTTAATCTGATTGAGCTGAACGGTCTGGCGCGTCTGACCAACTATGGCGAATACCTGGAACTGCACCCGGCCAGCCATGAGGTACAGATTGTCGAAAACAGCTCATGGAGCTGCATGCACGGCATCGAGCGCTGGAGGAATGACTGCGGCTGCAACTCAGGCGGAAACGGTGGCTGGAACCAGCAATGGCGGAAGCCGCTGCGGGACGCACTGGACTGGCTCAATGGACAGCTGGCGGCCGGTTATGAAGATGGCATGGCAGATTACCTGAAAGACCCCTGGGAGGCACGGGATGAATATATCGATGTCATGCTTGACCGCTCCGAGGAAAACGTCGCCGCATTCCTGCTCAAACATTCCCGGCGCCCCCTGGATGAAGAGGCAGCCGTAGCCGTACTCAGCCTGCTGGAGATGCAGCGACACGCCATGCTCATGTACACCAGCTGCGGCTGGTTTTTCGACGAACTGTCAGGGATGGAAACCGTTCAGATCATACTGTATGCCGGCCGGGCAATGCAGTTGGCAGAGAGATACTGCCTTCAGGGCATCGAGGCCCCCTTTCTGGAACGTCTGGCACTGGCCGGGAGCAATCTCCCCGAACCGGGAAACGGCGCTGAAATCTACGCAAAATTTGTCAACTCTGCCATGATCGACCTGGTCAATGTCGGCGCTCACTACGCCGTCAGTTTTGTTTTTGAGGAGTACGGCGAGGAAACCGGTATCTTCAGTTATCGCGCCTTCAGGGAGGATTTTCTGATACTCCATGCCGGGCAGATGAGGCTTGCCGTAGGCAAAATATTCATCCGCTCGTCCATCACCCGCAAAGCGGACCGGATCTGTTTCTGCACCCTGTACTTCGGCGGTCATGCCTTGAATTGCGGAGTCCGCTCCTTTCTCGGTGAAGAGGCCTATCTGACCATGAAGCAGGAGGTTGCCTCCGCCTTCAACGAAGGTGATTTCGCCGCAATAATAAGATTGATAGACACCCACTTCGGCAAGCACAGCTACTCCCTCAAGGACCTTTTCCGGGACGAGCAGCGTCATGTTTTGCATCTGATCATCGCCGGCACGCTCCAGGAATTTGAGGACAAGTTCATAACCCTCTATGAAAACTGCAAAAACCTGATGGGATTTCTGAGGGAAACCGGCATGCCGGTGCCGCGCTACTTCATGACCACCGCCGAGACGGCCCTCAATCTCAAGCTGCAGAAGATGTTTTCTTCGGAGGCGGTCGATGCCGGCAAACTCAAAGAGGATGTCGACGAAATCAGAAACTGGAATATCGCTCTGGATACGGTGGCTCTTGAATTCATCATCCGCCGCAGGATTGAAGGGGCGATGGCGGCCCTGCTGGAAGAACCGGAAAATACGCAGCGCTTGAGCGAGCTCATCCAGCTGGTCGAGTCGTCTGCGTTACTACCGCTTGAGGTGAATCTCTGGCAGGCCCAGAACATGTACTGGACCATGCTGCAATCCCGCGCTTCCGAACTCCGCTCAACCGCCGGAGGGGCAAGCGGCCTGATCTCCTGGAGCGAAGCGGTCAATAAACTGGGACAGCTGCTCTTTTTCAATGTTCCCGAGGTACTGGCAGCAGCAAAAGGTGACATATGAACGCCAGGGAAGCGGGAATACCGGCTTCAACCTACCGGCTTCAGTTCAACGCGCAGTTCCGCTTCAGCGCTGCCAGGGAAATCGTCCCGTATCTGCAGACCCTCGGCATCAGCGACATCTACGCATCACCCTACTTCACGGCACGTGCGGGCAGCCTGCACGGCTACGACATACTGGACCAGAACAGCCTTAACCCGGAAATCGGCTCGGAGGAGGACTATCAGGCGCTGGTCGCTGAACTGGAACAAGCGGGTATGGGCCAGATTCTGGACATCGTCCCTAACCATATGTGCATTGAGGGGCAGGGGAACGCCTTCTGGATGGATGTGCTGGAAAATGGCCCCAGCTCCCCCTATGCGGGTTTTTTCGATATTGACTGGCACCCGGTCAAGAAAGAGCTGGAGAACAAAATCCTGATTCCGATCCTGGGCGCCCAGTTCGGTGCGGTGCTGGAAAACGGGGAACTGCGGCTCTCGTTTGAAGAAGGTTCTTTTTTCATTTTCTATCACGAACATAAGCTGCCGATCATTCCCAAGACCTACAGCACGATCCTGGCGCTGCGCATCGAAGATCTGGAGCGGGAGCTTGGCGATGGCGACCCCCGCTTTCAGGAACTGATGAGCATCGTAACGGCGCTCAGGCACCTGCCTGACACCACTGAGCAGGATCCCGGCTTGATCGCAGAGCGGGACCGGGAAAAGGTGGTCGTCAAGCGGCGGCTGTGGGAACTCCATCAAAACAGCAGCGAGATCAGGGAATTCATTGATGGTAATGTGGCCGCCTTCAACGGGGTGGCAGGGGACCCGCGCAGTTTCGATCTATTGGAGGCACTACTTCGGGAGCAGGTCTATCGCATTTCCCATTGGCGCGTCGCTACCGAGGAGATCAACTACCGCAGGTTCTTCGATATCAACTCACTCGGCGCCATCAGGGTGGAAGAGCCGGCCGTCTTCGAAAAAACGCACCGGCTTGTCTTGTCGCTTGTCTCAGCAGGAAAGATCAGCGGCTTGCGCATCGACCACGCCGATGGATTGCAGGATCCGGAAGATTATTTCAAAAGGCTTCAAAAAGCGTGTTTCATCCGGATGTACGGCGGCGGCATCGTCGAACCGCAGCAGGGTGCCGGCAATGGCGAGGAAGACCGGGAAGCGGCCGTAAGGAAAAAGTATGACTGGATTGTTGCCGCGGATCCAAGCTACAAGCCGTTCTTCATCATTGGAGAAAAAATACTCCTCAAAGCCGAGAAGTTGCCGGACAACTGGCAGGTTTTCGGCACCACCGGCTACGATTTTGCCATTCAGGTAAACGGCCTGTTTGTGGAGACAGCCAATGCCAAGCTGTTTGATGCGCTGTATACCCGCTTTCTGCAGCACCCCATCGACTTCCCGGAGGTGCTCTACGAGAAGAAAAAACTCGTCATGCAAGCGGCTCTGTCTAGCGAAATCAATACGCTGGGGTACTATCTGAACCGGATATCCGAACAGAACCGGCATACGCGGGATTTCACCCTTAACAGCCTGATCAAGTCGCTCGTGGATGTGATTGCACATTTCCCGGTGTATCGTACCTACATCAACAGCTATGAAGTTTCCGAGCGGGACCGTCAGTACATCGAATCGGCGATCAGCCGGGCAAAGCGCCAGAATCCGGCCATCAGTACGTCGGTATTCGATTTCATCCGGGATGTTCTGCTCCTCCGTTTTCCTGACAACATGAACGAGGAGCATAAGCCGGCCTGGCTCAATTTTGTGAAACGGTTTCAGCAGATCACCGGCCCGGTCATGGCCAAGGGGGTCGAGGACACCGCCTTTTATGTGTACAACCGGCTGGTTTCACTGAACGAGGTGGGCGGAAGCCCGGAGCGCTTCGGCATTACCCTGGAGGCGTTCCATGGCCAGAATATGGAACGGTGCAAGAGCCGTCCGCTGGCCATGCTGGCCACATCGACCCATGATACCAAGCGCAGTGAAGATGTCCGGGCCAGGATCAACGTGCTTTCGGAGATTCCGGATCAATGGCGCAAGGGAATATCCCGCTGGAGCCGCCTGAACCGCAAGTTCAAACAAATGGTCGACGGCAAGCCGGCTCCGAACCGCAACGAGGAGTACCTGCTCTACCAGACGCTGGTGGGAACCTGGCCCTTCTGCAAGCCGGACGAGGAGGAGTTTGCCGGATTCCGTACCCGGATCAGGGAGTACATGTTGAAGGCCATGCGGGAGGCCAAGGTGAACACCAGCTGGATCAGTCCCAACGCCCTGCATGAGGACGCGGTGATGAGGTTCATCGACTCGATCCTGAATAATTCGCTGCACAATAATTTTTTCCATGATTTTTCAACATTTCAGAGATTGACCGCGAGTTGCGGAATATTCAATTCCCTTTCCCAGACCCTGCTCAAGATCACCTCGCCCGGGATCCCCGATATTTACCAGGGAAATGAGTTGTGGGATTTCAGCCTGGTCGACCCTGACAACCGTCGTCCGGTCGATTACCGCACCCGAAAAAACCTGCTGGATGAATTGATGCGCAAGGAAGCGACTGCCGGGCTCCTGGAAACAGCCCGTGAAGTGGTTGCGGCCCGCGACGACGGCCGCATAAAACTGCACGTGACCCGCAAGGCGCTCAATTTTCGCCGTGACAACCGTGAACTGTTCGATGCCGGAAGATACCTGCCGCTCACCGTGGAAGGCGCCTGCCAGGAACATGTCTGCGCCTTTGAACGCTCAGTCAATGACCGATCGATCATGGTGGTCGTGCCCCGTTTCTGCAGCAGCCTGATTGAGGACAGCAGCGGTCTGCCGCTGGGCCGGGGAGTATGGCAGGACACCCGGATACTGCAACCGTTCGAAACTGATGCAAGCTGCTATCGCAACATTTTCACGGGAGAAGTCCTGACCCTCGATCAGCAGGAAAACCGTCAGGGACTTGCCCTGCAGGACATACTCGCGGTATTTCCGGTGGCCTTGCTGGAAAGGTGCGACCGCAGTAGCGAGATAGCCTGAACATGAAACGGTTCAGTTAGTGCAAATAAAAACATTTAACACAGAGGCACTGAGACACAGAGATCATAATTACAGATAGTTAGATGAAAACAGAGTCTCTTTTCCTCACATTGGTTCTGAGTAAGTTCAAAAACTCTGTGAATTCCTCTGTGTCTCCGTGCCTCTGTGTTTCATCTGCCTTTATTTGATTCATTGGAGATTTGATGCTGAATAAACGTGGATGCGGTATCCTGCTGCACCCGACGTCGCTGCCCGGCCCCGGCGGCATAGGATCGCTGGGAGCGGATGCCCGACGCTTTATCGATCTGCTGGGCCGCATGGGGATGTCGTACTGGCAGGTGCTCCCGCTGGCCCCCCCTGCCTGCGGCAATTCACCCTATTCCGCCTTTACCGCCTTCGGAGGCAATCCGCTCCTGATCGATCTGGAGCAGTTAGCAAGTGAGGGCGATCTCCCCCAGGCTTCCAGCAACGAAGCTTATCCCGAACATCATGTCGATTTCGGCGCCGTTACCAGCATCAAA
The DNA here is from genome assembly GCA_002298925.1 of Geobacter sp. UBA698. Taxonomy (GTDB): domain Bacteria; phylum Desulfobacterota; class Desulfuromonadia; order Geobacterales; family Pseudopelobacteraceae; genus Pelotalea. Next base: position 18,953 of record DBMM01000039.1, read on the forward strand.
ATGGAACTGTTGTACCAGGCCGGTTCTTGCTTCCTTAACCGGGGAGCAACAGCACGCGAGCCGGAATTTCGGCACTTCTGCGACACAACCCCCTGGCTGCACGATTTTGCCCTCTTCATGGCTCTGAAACGGCTCTTTCACGGCAAGGTCTGGAACCAGTGGCCCAAAGAGGCCGCCCACATAACGCCTCAGGCAGATCAGGACTATTCAGAAAAACTTACCCACGAGATAACGGTGCAGAAATATCTGCAGTGGCAGTTCTCGCGACAATGGAAGCAGCTGCGCAGCTATGCCAACCAGCGGGGTATTGCCGTGATCGGTGATATCCCGATCTTCGTGGCCTATGACTCGGCCGATGTCTGGAGCCGTCGCGAGCTTTTTCTGCTGGATCCGCAGGGCAATCCTAGCTTCGTGGCCGGTGTTCCGCCCGACTATTTCAGTGCCACCGGTCAGCTGTGGGGTAATCCGCTCTACGACTGGGACAGCATGGAACGCAGCGGTTTCCGCTGGTGGATCGAACGTTTCCAGGCGAACTTTGAGCTTTTCGACATCGTCCGTGTCGATCATTTCCGCGGTTTCGAGGCCGCCTGGTATGTCTCTGCTGCAGCAACAACAGCCAAAAAAGGGGCCTGGATCAAGGGTCCCGGAGAAAAACTGTTCGATGCCCTCCGCTTGGCACTTGGGCAACTTCCGATCATCGCAGAGGATCTGGGGGTGATTACCTCCGAAGTTACCGCACTCCGCGACCGCTACCATTTTCCCGGCATGAAAATCCTGCAGTTTGCCTTTGACTTCCAGCTGGATGATCGTGACCGGCCCCACAATCACGTTAAACACGGTGTCGTCTATACCGGCACGCACGACAATGACACCAGCAAGGGGTGGTACGCTTCCCGCTCCGCTGCAGAGCGTAAGGGGATGGCGCTCTATTTGGGCACGACCGGCGATGACGGCGTTGGCGATCTGATCCGGGCCGCATTGATGTCAGTTGCCGACACGGCCATTATACCGCTTCAGGATATTCTGAAACTGGGCAGTGAGGCGCGCATGAATATCCCCGGCACCGCTTTCGGTAACTGGGAGTGGCGCTTTTCCTGGGACATGATTCCTCCGGATCTGGCCGCTTCAGTGCGGAGCCAGCTGAAGCGCTACGGCAGAGCGGCGTTATTCATGTAGAATTTTATATCGATACATCCATAAGTCCCCTCCCCCCTGGCGGGGGAGGGTTAGGGTGGGGGGGAATTCGGCAGATATGACCATGCTGGCAGCTTCACCCACCCCCCAACCCCCTCCCGTCGAGGGAGGGGGAGTTAAAGGTAAAAAGCTGGCCGTACTCTACTGACTGCAGGGTACAGCATGGAGAAATAACGTATGCATCATGAAGATTCCATTCTTGAGGACAATCCCTGCTGGTACCGGGATGCCATTATATATCAGGTGCACATCAAGGCTTTCGCCGACTCCGACGGAGACGGCATGGGCGATTTCCGCGGCCTGATCGGCAAGCTCGACTATCTGCAGCAACTGGGAGTGACGGCGATCTGGCTGCTCCCCTTCTATCCCTCTCCGCAGCGGGATGACGGCTACGACATCGCCGACTACTACAACGTCAACCCCAGTTACAACTCCCTGCGCGAGTTCAAACAGTTGCTGCGTGCCGCCCACAGCCGCGGCATGCGGGTAATCACCGAGCTGGTGCTCAATCATACTTCGGACCAGCACCCCTGGTTCCAGCGTGCCCGCCGGGCCAAACCGGGATCCGTGTATCGAGACTTCTATGTCTGGAATGATACACCCGAGAAATACCGCGAAGCGCGCATCATCTTTCAGGACTTTGAAACCTCCAACTGGACCTGGGATCCCTTGGCCAAGGCCTACTTCTGGCATCGTTTCTACTTCCATCAGCCGGACCTCAACTTCGACAATCCGAAAGTGCAGTCCGAAATGTTGCGGGTGATAGACTTCTGGATGCGGATGGGGGTTGACGGCGTCCGGCTCGACGCCGTGCCCTACCTGTTCGAGCGGGAGGGGACCAATTGTGAAAATCTCCCCGAAACCCATGCCTTTCTCAAGAAGCTGCGCTCCCATCTGGACCGCTCCTTCAAAAACCGTCTGCTGCTTTCAGAGGCGAACCAGTGGCCGGAAGATGCCGCCGCCTATTTCGGCGATGGAGACGAAAGCAACATGACCTTCCATTTCCCGCTCATGCCGCGCATGTTCATGGCCATCGAGATGGAAGACCGCTTTCCGGTCATCGACATCCTGGACCAGACACCGGCCATCCCGGAGGGGTGTCAGTGGGCCATTTTTCTCCGCAATCACGACGAGTTGACCCTGGAGATGGTGACTGACGAGGAGCGGGACTACATGTACCGGGTATATGCCTCTGATCCGCGGGCACGCATCAATCTCGGCATTCGCCGCCGTCTGGCCCCCCTGATGGAGAACAATCGCCGCAAGATCGAGCTGATGAATATCCTGCTGTTTTCCCTGCCGGGCACCCCCATCATCTACTACGGCGATGAAATCGGTATGGGCGACAACTACTACCTGGGCGATCGCAACGGAGTCCGCACCCCGATGCAGTGGAATGCGGACCGAAACGCCGGTTTCTCCGCGGCCAGCCCCCAGAAACTGTTTCTACCGGTCATAATCGAACCGGAATATCACTATGAATCGATCAACGTGGAGAACCAGGAGCGCAATTCATCGTCCCTGCTCTGGTGGATGCGTCGCACGATCGCCATGCGCAAGCGCTTCAGGGCATTCGGCTGCGGCAGCCTGGAAGTGATCCCTTCAGACAACCCGAAAGTCTTGACCTTTCTCCGCAGCATTGAGGATGAAAAACTGCTGGTGGTCATCAATCTCTCACGCTTCTCCCAGACGGTCAGCGTCGACCTTTCACGCTACGCCGGCATGTTCCCAGAAGAGGTTTTCAGCCGCAACCGTTTTCCCCTGATTCAGGAGTCACGCTACCACTTTACCATGGGGCCCTATGACTATTTCTGGTTTGTACTGCGAAGCAGCGAAGCGCGGAGCGAACCTCACGAAGACGATCAGAAGCTGAAACTGAGGGAGGGTCATCCCTGGTGGGATGTGCTGGAAGGCAAAACCGGAGAGCGTTTATGCAGCATCGTCATGCCCCACTATCTGCAGCGGGTCTTCTGGTTTGGCGGCAAAGGGCGGGTGATCAGCCAGATCAGCGTCATCGACAGCTGCCAGCTGAAGCATTCTGATCAGCTGTTTCAGCTGGTCTTCCTCCAGGTCACGTACATCGAGTGGAAACCGGAGATATATCTGATTCCCCTGACCTGGCTTTCCAATGAACAGCTACAGGTCCTGACGGACCGGCATCCGCTGGCAACCATAACGGGTCTCTCCCTCGGAGAGGTTGATGGTGTCCTCTGCGACGCGGTCTACTTCGAGGAATTCCGGGAGCTGCTGTTGGAGCTGATCAGCGGCCGTGCGAAAGTGCACGGAACAAACGGATCTGAACTGGTGGCATTGCGAGGCGGAGGTGTTACCAGAATCACTCCCCCCAGGGCGGAATTGTTTCCCAGCAGGGTTGCGGCTGTCGAGCAGAGCAATACCAGCATTATGTATGGAGACCGGCTGCTGTTCAAGATGTACCGCAAGCTGCAGGACGGAATCAACCCAGAACCCGAAATCCTCCGGTTTCTGTCCGGAAAGAACCATTTCCGGAATGCTCCCGAATATGCCGGAAAAATCGAATATCGAGTTAAAAGCGGCAAATCATATGATCTCGGAGTTCTGCAAAACTACATCTCCAGTCATGGCGATGCCTGGCGGAACTCCCAGGCAGCTCTTACACAATTCGTTGAGCATCTGCTGACGAATAAACATGATCTGCCAAAACTTCCTGCCACCCTGCCGACACTCCTGGAGGTTGTCGACAATGGCATTCCGGACGAGTTCCGGGATATTGTCCGCGGATTTCACCTTGAAATGGCCCTGCTGCTTGGCAGGCGCACGGCCGAGATGCACCGGGCGCTGGCCTCCGGCGCAATGGACAGCACCTGGAATATGGAAGAGTTTTCCACCCTCTACCAGCGTTCCCTCTTCCAGTCCATGCGAGGCCTGGTACGGAGAAATTTCCAGATGCTGGCTGCAAACCTGCAGCACCTGCCGGACGATTCGTTGCGCAGCAGGGCATCGCACGTCCTCAGCGCTGAAAAGGAGCTTATTGTCAGTCTGCAGAAAATTACCGGCAAGCGTCTGTCAGCCATGAAATGCAGGATTCATGGTGATTTGCATCTGGGGCAGGCGCTTTTTACGGGTAAAGACTTCGTCTTCATCGATTTCGAAGGGCAACCGTCCCAATCACTGAGCGAACGGCGACTGAAGCGCTCTCCCCTGCAGGATGTGGCCAGTATGATCCACTCCTTCCATTATGCAGCCTTGACTACGCTGGTTAATTACGGCGCCACCCATCCTGACGCCGCCGCCCTGCTGGGACCCTGGCTGGAGGCGTGGTATGTCTATGTCAGCGGCTCCTACCTGAAAGCATACCTGCACGCCATGAAACACTCCCCGCTGATTCCGGAAGACCGCTCTGAACTTGCGATCATACTGCGCTGTTTCCTGATTCAGAAAGTGGTTCAGGAACTGGGATGCGAGTTGAACTACCGTCCTGACTGGGTCGATCTTCCTTTACGGGGAATCGAGATGCTCCTGAAGGAATGATGTCTCCGCGGCAGCCACACGAGGTGCTCTTGAATCTGGCGTGGCGCGTGCTACTCTTGATATACGAGTTTCCCATCATCCCTTGATAAGGAACGACTGTGAACTGGCATATCACGTGCTTGCCCGGCTTCTGCTCAAATATTCTCTCTGCGCTGCTCTGTGCGCTGTTTTTCGTATGCCCTGCAACCGCCCGGGGCGAGGAGGTTCTGCCCGACGTGGAGGAGCGTGCCTCTCAAGGGCCGGATGAGAAGCATGACGAATACCACACCCCGCTTGCCGGTGATGAGTTGAATACCTCCTTCCTGGGCCATCACATCCATATTTCGGCCCGCAATCGCGACAATGTCTTTGCTGTAATCACCCTGGGCGGCATCTATTTTCACCCGCGACTGGGCGGAGCGGATGCGCTGCCGATCGGCGCCCTGTACTGGCGGCATCGCTGGGAAAAACACAATATCCGCGTTGTGGCATCAATTTTTCAGAACGAGCTGGATCTGACCAGGAGTTTCGGCCAGCTTGAACTGCTGGGGCATCTGGAGAATGAAACCATCCCGGCTCCAACGGCGGAAATTGTCAACGGCAGGGAGGTCAAGGAGAGCTCCATCTATTGGGGAACCTTCGCCGGCTGGCTTGGCATGGGCTGGCGCAAACCGGTGGCACCTTTTCATATCGACAATGACCTGAAGCTGCAGGCTTATTACCATGCCGATTATCTCTACACCCATCCGGCAAAGGATACCGGTCCGCAGATCAAGCTTCCCCCTGACACCCTGATGCACGGTTTGCTCTTGCGGGCCCGCTACGACAGTTTCAGTCGCAACATTATGGAACTTCCCCACGCGGGGTGGGCAGGGGGGATGGATCTGGAATTGAGCAGACGCGACAGCTGGTCGGACGCCAATTACGGCGGAGGGAATGTAAGCGGCGACAGCACCCGGGATTATGTGAAATTCTCCGGCTATCTGTCCGGTGCCGCAAGGATACCGGGGCTGTCCGAACGGGACCGGCTGCTTGCCAGCGTTTACGGCGGGTTTGCTCCCGGCCATAACCTGGATCGTTTCTCAGCCTTCCGCATAGGGGGCGGCCCTTTTCCCAGCGAAAACGTCGACCTTATCCGCCACCCCTATCCGGGGGCCCTGTTCAACCAGTTTTATGTGTCCGATTACGCGATCGGCTCACTGGAATACCGCCGGGAACTGACCTTCTTTCTTTATCTGCACCTGCGGGAGACCTTTGTGTGGGCCAATCGCAACATATTTTCCTCTACCCAGCAAAAAACTTCCGAAGCCAGGGGCACCGCCTTTTCAGTAGGTCTGACCAGCGGCTTTTTCTGGCAATCCCAGATCTATCTGGAGTATACCCGCGACAACGGTTTTCTCAGAAACGGCGCCCCCGGGGATAGCGTGCTCGCGATGTGGTCGAAAATATTCTGAAAAAGCCGCCACAGCAGAAAA
>DBMM01000039.1:25172-104341 GCA_002298925.1 Geobacter sp. UBA698
ATGGATGAAAACTGCAAAATTATTTCAAAATGGACAAAGCCAAGCTGTCAGATTGCCCAAAGAGTTTCGCTTTGACGACAGCGAAGTGTTCATTAAAAAGACCGGCAATGTCGTACAGCTGATTCCCCGTACTGATTCGTGGAATTGCCTGTTTGGAAGCCTTAAAAAGTTTTCCCGCGATTTTATGGTTGAGCGCGTACAGCCAGAGCTGGACAAGCGGGAGAGTTTTTGATGAAGCTGATGCTCGATACTAATATCTGCATTTACATTATCAAACAGCAGCCGGAAGCAGTTCTCAAGCGCTTTCTAGAATATCAGGTCGGCGATATTGGTATTTCTTCAATTACCCTTTCGGAATTGCGTCATGGAGTTGCCAGGAGTACACATCAGGATAAAAATTCCAAAGCACTAGATGAGTTTATTACACCATTAGAAGTTATCCCTTTCGATGAAGACGCCGCTCATGTTTACGGAGGCATTCGAGCAACTCTTGAAAAGGCAGGAACACCAATTGGTGCTATGGATATGCTGATTGCTGCTCATGCCGTTTCGTTGGGAATCCCCCTGGTTACCAATAACACCCGCGAATTCGTGCGTATCCCAGCCCTCAATGTTGTCGATTGGATAGCCTAGTTTTCTTTCAGTATAGTTTTTAGTCTAATAGAAACTACCCACATAGCCTCAACACCTTGACATTTGCTGCTCCTATTTTGTCAATGTGTAGACCAGACACTTTTTTACTCCTTTTGTGGTAGTGCCACATCCACGTAAAGACATGTCAACCGGCACCTTGCGAAACATTTTCCGTCAAGCAGGTTGGGAATGGAGCTAAAATGTTATACCCCGCATATGTTCACATTGGAGACGAACAACACGCCCATGGTGTAACAATCCCCGACTTTCCCGGCTGTTTCTCTGCCGCCGACGACTGGGAGGATTTACCACACATGATCCAGGAGGCCGCAGAAGTCTATTTTGAAGGTGAAAATATACCCGTACCGCCGCCAACATCATTAGAACAATTGGCTGCTAACCCCGAATATCAAGGGGGGGTATGGCTCTTGGTAGACATTGATCTTGCCAAACTCAAAGTTAAGGCAAAACGGGTTAATATCACTATGCCGGAGGATTTACTCCTTGAGATTGACCGCTACGCTGAGCAGTACCACATGACTCGTTCCGGTCTATTGGCTCAGGCAGCGGATCAATATATTCACCGCAAACAATCAGCGTGAAATTCATTTATGATCTCTATTTTCTGAATACTGCAAGTAGCGCAGTCAAAGGGAGCGCCTGTAGTGTCTTGAAAAGTCAGTTTCTGATGTTTCAAGACCCCTTCGTCTCTCATTTCGTCTCTCACGCGCACGGGCCGCATGGAGCGCTGGCCGGCGGAGATCTTCGGGCAGCTGCCGGAGTGGATACCGCCGAATGCCACCTAGCCAGAGTCTGTTGGATATATCAAACCGGTTTTACGCTTGACGTACAACGTAAACAGAGCTAGTCTTAAACCATGATCCGGTCATTTGCCTGTAAACACACTGAAAAACTCTACCACGGTGGACGGGTGCCGCGTTTTCAGGCGTTCGCCCAGCAGGCCGAAAAAAGATTGCAGATACTTGAAAGCGCCACCTGCATTGAGGACTTGATGAATCTTCCCAGCAATCGCTTTGAGGCGCTTGGCGGTGACCGGAATGGACAACAGAGCATCCGCATCAACCAGCAGTGGCGTATCTGCTTTGAGTGGCAGGCGGATGGCCCACACAACGTAGAGATTGTTGATTATCATTGAAAGGAATAGTGCTATGAACGGAATGCGCCCCATACACCCAGGCGAAGTATTGAAAGATGAACTTGCAGAAATAGGAATGACGGCCAATGCTTTTGCCCATGCCTTGCATGTGCCTGCCAACCGGATAACGGCAATCCTCAACGGCAATCGCTCCATCACCGCTGACACAGCTCTTCGGGTCTCCCGGTTTTTTGGAACCACGCCTGAATTCTGGCTAAATCTCCAGACCGCTTATGATCTGAAGATAGCCAAACAAACTGTTGGCAACAAGGTTGAACAGGAGGTGCGCTCTTTCATCCCCGGCATCTCCCGTCTTTCACATGCTTAAAAACAGAGCGGAAAAGTTCCCGTGTCGTGAATAAATATTGTCAGAACCTGCCCCAAACTTCCACTTCTCCGCATCACAGCAAATACTGATTTCTTAACCTACTGCACCAGCCTCTTACCGCACCATCCCGGCCGCCATCCGAATCGCCGCCAGCAGGCTTTTCTCCGAGGCTTGCCCCGTGCCGGCCAGATTGTAGGCGGTGCCGTGATCGACCGAGGTGCGGATGATCGGCAGTCCCAGCGTAATATTGACGCCGTCATCAAAGTGCAGCATCTTGAGCGGAATCAACCCCTGGTCGCGGTACATGGCCACTACGCTGTCGTAAGTGCCCTGCTGGGCGAAGTGAAACAGAGTGTCGGCCGATAGCGGCCCTTCGGCGTTGATACCTTCTGCCCGGGCTTGCTCGATGGCGGGAGTGTTGATGTTGCGCTCTTAACTGCCGAACTTTCCGCTCTCACTGCAATGGGGATTGAGTGGACGTCTTAGGGATTGCCGGTTTGCTAGTATTTTTTGGGGTTCACCGCATAGTTGTTATGCCTGACACTATTTCAACAAGTTGACTGGTCATAATCGACCAACAAACAACGTTAGCTTCCGCCTAGGGAGCGCCTCCTGCGGTATATCTGGCAATATAGGCAAAATGCTCGTCACTATTGGCCGCAATCTGTTCAGGTGCTCGTTTTTTGGGTCTTGTTTTCATGCAGTTGTTCCTGCGCGATATGCTGTAAAACGGCTGTGAGCACTGCGGGTTCACCGCTGCTGCGCTTGGTTGGTCATTCGGTGTTCTCGCTGTTTATCTAGGTTTTGTCAAATGCGTAGGTCTGATCCTCGAAGGTTCCTCCTCGATTTGAACTACCGAGGAATCCTCGGTAGTTCAAAACGGTTGCAACTCTCCCTCTTTGTAGGCCTTGCGGATATGCAAGCCGATAGTATCGCTGTCCTTGTCAAACAATTCTGCCATCTGTTTTTGAGTCAGCCAGACGGTTTCATGATTAAGGCGAACATCGAGCGAGATGGTGCCGAAAAGCCAGCTGGATTTTGATTCAAGTCTTTATTTGGGGTTCCAGACAGTAACAATTCCTGACCAAATTTGTATTTTCATCTTAAAGATGGTAATATCCGCATCCGGCAAATCAGTAAGTGGCCAGACCACCGATGCAAAAGGAGCAGAAATGAATAAGTTATCGCTTTTTACCACACTGGCAATGGCTGCGGTTATCGCCATGTCCAGCGCTACGGTTTCAACAGCCGGCTTCCCGGCGCCCCCCGGGCTTCCCGGCCTGCCAGCACCTCCCGGGCTCCCAGCACCTCATGGGTTGCCTGCACCTCCCGGGCTGCCTGCACCTCCCGGGGTAAATGTCCATGTGAATGGTTACCTGCCGCCTCCGCCCGGAGTGCATGTCTATCTGGAGGGAGGTCGGCCCTACTACATTGAAAGAGAACAACGGGTCTACATAGAGAGAGACCGGAAATACCGTAAGCATAAGCACCGTCGCGGGCATGGGCATAGGGAACGCGGGGGACATCACGAGGGGCACGAGGGGCGAGGCCGGGGTAATGGTCATGGCAGGTAGAACCGGAGCGACTGATTGGAGAAAAAGTCTCCCTTAAAAGAGTAGTCGCAGCTCAATCCGCTTGTAGGCGCTGGACCAGAGCCGGTACCGGGCTATTCCTGTTGAAAAATAGGTTCGGGCCAACGCAATTGACATCCGCCATAGCAGAAAACAAAAAAACACCTGCTGAATTCAGCAGGTGTTTTTTTTTCAGGGCAAAGCAGGAATAAGCAAAACTCGCTCTGCAATTTATGAGGATCAAACCTACGTAATTGGGTGATGCTGGCCGTACTGGTAGTGCTGGTCGTTGTGATAAAAAGTCTGACCTGGAAATAATCAAAAACGGCATTTGAACCGCCGAAAACGCAGATGAACGCAGATAAAACCAAGCTTTACGTAAAAAAACAGATCAACCTTTTTGGGTTAAACCAAGAATTTTTCCAAGCTTTTGATTTCTCTGCGTGTATCGGCGTTCATCTGCGGTTAACTGCTTTTTTAAGGATAATCGTGAGCGCACGGCATGAAATTAGCCAGGCCGGCCGAGCATCATACGTGACTCAATCCTGAACCAGAGCACGATCATGTTGGGCTCTGTCCCGAAGCAATGCGGCAAATTCATCGGCGGCCAAAGGTCGGCTGAAGTAAAAACCTTGTCCCTCGGTGCAGTTACGGGATTGCAGGAAGGCGAGTTGTTGTTTCGTTTCTATACCCTCGGCCACGACACGTTTCTTGAGGCTCGTTCCCATCGCAATTACAGCACTGACTATGGCCTCGCCTGCATCGCCCGCAGCATCATTGATATCCGACACGAACGACTGGTCGATTTTGATCGTGTCGATCGGGAAACGCAGCAGATAGCTCAGACTGGAATAGCCGGTACCAAAGTCGTCAATCGCAATCTGTACACCGAGTTTCTTGAGCTCCTGCAAGATTATCGTCGTCGGTTCCGTATCCTGCATGAGCCCGCTTTCGGTCATTTCCAGTTCCAGATAGTGCGGATCAAGGCCGGTGTCGTTGAGGACATCGATGACACCGGCAAGAAAATCCTTGCTGTGAAACTCCTTGGCCGAAACGTTTACTGCGATCTGACCGAGGTGCAGTCCGGCTTGCAGCCAGGCCTGGGTCTGACGGCAGGCTTCATATAGCACCCATCTGCCGATCGGCAGAATCAGACCACACTCCTCGGCAATATCAATGAAGTGCTTCGGGTAGACCAGACGATCATTGGATCGATGCTTACGGACAAGGGCTTCTGCTCCGGTAATTGCGCCGGTATCGAGATTCACCTTCGGCTGATAATGCAGCACAAACCTATGCTGCTCGAGCGCCTTGTGCAGAGCCTGCTCTACGGATTGCCGTGCAACCGCACGATCATTCATCTCCGGAATGAACACCCGGTAGTTGTTGCGCCCGTTCATCTTGGCCTGATACATCGCGGTATCTGCATTCCTGACCACTTCTTCGATGTTCTTGCCGTCGTCGGGGTAGAGACTGATACCGATGCTCAGGGTGACATGAAGCCGATGGCCACTGACGCGGTGGGGTTTGGCCATGGCTGCGATCAATTTCTCTGCGGTAAGAACAACTTCCTGCAGATCATCCACCTCAGGCAGCAGCACCACGAATTCGTCGCCACCGTGGCGGCTGACGGTATCGGAGAGGCGGACGGTCGCTTGCAGGCGTTTTGCGGCCGATAACAACAACTGGTCGCCGACAGCATGCCCGAGCGAATCGTTGATGTGCTTGAAGTGGTCGAGGTCCAGATACATCAGGGCGACCTTCTTGCCATGACGCTGCGCCAGCGCAATCGACTGTGCCAGGCGATCAGTCAGCAGCGAACGGTTAGGCAGACCTGTCAGAAAATCGTGTTCAGCCATATAGGACATCTGAACGGTAGCCTGCTCGGCGGCCTCTGTCATTGTCTGGGCATGAACCGTCGCAACTACGAGACGCTCGTTCACTTCCCGCAACTGCGCCTGGGTTTTCGCACTGAGTTTGGCTTTGGCACTGGCAGCCTCTTCGCGTTGGTCGGCGGCCTCTTCGCGCAGGTCGGCAACCTCTTCACGCTGGTCAGCGGACGCTTGACGCTGATCGGCTGCCTCTTGACGCAAATCTGCGGTTGCCTGTTGCAGTTCGGCGACATTTTGTTGCAAGTCGGCAGTATCCTGGCGCTGGTCGGCGGCCTCCTCGCGCAGGTCGGCGATTTCTTCACGATTGTCGGCAGTGTCCTGACGCAGATCGGCGATTTCTTCGCGTTGGTCGGCGGTTACTTCGCGCTGGCCGGCGGCGCCCTGCCGCAAATCGGCGGCCTCTTGGCGCAGATCAGCGGTACCTTGGCGCAATTCGGCGGCCTGTTTGCGCAGGTCGGCATCCTCTTCACCACCCAGGTCAGTCTGTTCGCCAACAAGAGCCAACTCCTTGCGCTCTGAAGGAGTCTCCATTGCCGCCAGGGCTGGAGATAGCGCGCTGTTGTTTGCCTCAAGCGGCCGCCCGGCAGCATTTTTCCGATTTGTTCGAACCTTTTTGCTCATCATGATTTTCCTTTATTGATCTTCTTGGAAGCTTTTATCCGCGTCGGCTGCCCACCCAGAATGCCTTCGAAGTCGGACACCGGATCACCGATGACGATACCTTCATCGGTAATCTCGAATCGCCTGATTTCGGTGCTGTGGGCGCTGGCGCGCACTTTTACGACCGCCATGACGCGCTGCAAACGGCTCTCCACCTCGATGTAGCGCTGTACGATGATCGCGTCGGTGAGAAATGCCGATCCGTAGGGGCTGAAGCGCAGATCGATATAGCGGTCTTCGAGTTCCGACGTCATCAGCACCGTCACGCCCATGCTGGACAGCACGGCAAACATGCGAAACAGCGACTCGCGAAAGTCCTCGCGGAAGGTGGGAGCCACCGCCAACTCGAACCCTGAGAGCGAGTCGATCACCACCCGGGTTGCTTTCATCCGATGAATGAGACTGGTCAGACGTTGAACGATCTCATCGATCGACAGATCCGGAGTGCGGGTATTGATCAGGCCGATTTGTCCTGCGCGGACCATATCGTCCAGCGTACGAACCCAGGACTGACTGGGCGTTTGTTCAAACGCTACGATTACGCCCGGTTCGCCCCGGCGCACCCCTTCGGCCAGGAAGGCCGTAGCGAGGATGGTTTTGCCCGATCCGGACGGCCCCGCCACCAGCAGTGAATAGCCGGATGGCAAGCCGCCACCCAGCATTTCGTCCAGGCGCGGCACGCCCATGGCAAGCCGCATTTTGCTGCGCAACGCCTCGGAGGTGATCGGCACCTCCCCGGTATCGTCGAGAACGAGCGCCGCAGGAAAGACTTCGATCCCGTCGCTGGTGATGCGGAAGGTATGCATCCCCGGGCGGGTCGCCTGGCCGCGCATTTTCAGAACCTGCATCTTGCGCACCATTGAATTGCGGTAGACGTTTTGCTCAAGCAACAGCAGGCCGTCGGCCACCGTCAGGACCGGATTGGAGCCGCTCTCCGACAAAAATTCCCCGATCAGGAAGGAGGTGGCCTGCCAGCTGCTCAACTCTGTCCCGAGCTGCTGTATGAACAGCTGCAGACTGATCGCTCCCTCGTCCTTATGTTGCGCTTCCTGGATAACCGAGCGGAAGGAATCTACGAAAACCAGCGCCGGAGAGAATGTCTCGACCTCGTGCGTGATGCGCGCCAGCACCTGGTCTAAATTGCCGGTCGCCACGACGTCGCTCAAATTGATGAAGCGGATCGACACATTGAGCTTGTCCTTGTCGAAGAACGAGAACTGCTGTTGATAACGCAGCATCTTCAACGGCGGTTCGCCGAGCATGGTGAAAAACAGCGCCGGTTTCTCCCTGGTAGCCAGGGCGAACATGATCTGGTGCGCCAGAGTGGTCTTGCCGGAGCCGGGAGGCCCCGCAATCAGGTTGAAGGAAAATTCCGGCAGGCCGCCGCCCAGGACCGCATCGAGGCCGGGCACGCCGGTGCCAAGCCTGTGTATGGTCATTTTTTTTCTCATGATTCGGTCTCCTGTTCAGTTGCCGGTGACGGGGATTCCCAAGCCGGCTGCAATATACGCACGGTCAAAGCTTCTCCGATCAAAGATGCCAGCAGCTCGGTGAAGGTCACCAGCAGGTTATAGCCGGCCTCTGCTGCGTCATCTTTGCTCTGGTTCGCCAGGCGTGCCTGGAGGATTGCAAGCTGATTGGCGTCATCTCCCTGTTCCCCGGGATCTACAAGGCAGGGAAAGGCGCTGCTCGCCAGGTGCAGCGAGCGCCTGAAAAGGACGTCCACGCCCTGCGCGCCGATCACCGGTGCAAGCAGGTCAGCCATCTGAAGCCATGTGCCGGCGATGGTCTTGGCAACCGTACTTGCATCGGGGGCGACCTGGGTACGATGCAACAGTGTCCTTCGGATCGCTTCCCGATACAGTTCACTATGTGTAGTTATCGCTACTGCCGTAGGATTCATATAGCAATATTACCTTATACTAAGGAGGATGCAATAAACTACAAAGTGGGCTTCCTTGGCTTTAATAGTCCCATCGTACGCCGAAGTCGGAGCTTTTGCTGGAACGTGGCGGACTTTGATGTTGACCATGTGCGGAATGTCCAGCTTCTCAATTGTAACAATCTTATGTGCAGGTATAATTTGGTGGCCATTTGCGCAGATTTTGCTGACCCGATCCTGTGGACGGGATCGAGACCTCGCTGGCCAGGTTGTACAAAACCATACAACAGGTCTGCCCGGCGCTAAAGCCGAAGCGTGTATTTGCGGAAGACGAGGTGTGGCAGGCAAAGGACGTCGTCGCGCAAGCAGGGGCAACACATCACCGCAGTGACAGTTCCCTGCGGTGAGCCAATTAAAAACAGCTTGAAAAGGGTGCTCATGGAATTGCCGCCGGTTGCACAGGATGACGGACAGCGTGGATCAGACCACCCGTTTCTTCTGCTGAGCCTGTCTGCCCTCGGGGTCGTTTACGGCGACATCGGGACGAGTCCGATCTATGCTCTGCGCGAATGCTTTCACGGCTCGCATCCGTTTCCGCCGACGGAGGCAAACGTTCTTGGCGTACTGTCGCTCATCTTCTGGGCGCTGATGATCATTATCTCACTCAAGTACCTGCTCGTTGTGATGAGAGCCGACAACCACGGCGAAGGGGGCATCCTGGCGCTGCTGGCCTTGCTCGCTCCCTGGCGCGACCGTTCCCGAAAGAGTCGCATGTTGCTCTTTATCGGTCTGTTCGGCGCGGCGCTCCTCTATGGCGATGGGGCTATTACCCCGGCAATATCGGTCCTCTCCGCCGTCGAGGGGTTAGAGTTAGCGACTCCGGGGCTGAAACCGTTCGTGCTGCCGATCACGATTACGATCCTTGTACTCCTCTTCCGCTTCCAAAAGCGCGGCTCCTCCCGGATCGGCGCCGTGTTCGGCCCCGTCATGCTGCTCTGGTTCGCTGCCATTGCCCTACTCGGAATCATCTGGATTGTCCGTGCGCCCAAGGTACTCGCTGCAATCAACCCGGTCCATGGCATCGATTTCTTTATCAATAACGGCTGGCGCGGTTTCGTTGTTCTCGGGGCCGTCTTCCTGGTGGTTACCGGCGGGGAGGCCCTTTATGCCGACATGGGGCATTTTGGACGTTTTCCCATCAGGCTTGCCTGGTTCGCCCTGGTATTGCCTGCACTCCTGCTCAACTATTTCGGCCAGGCTGCGCTGATCCTGCTTAATCCCGAGCAGTCACAGCAACCGTTCTTCAATCTGGCGCCCAAGTGGGCACTCTACCCGCTGGTAGTGCTGGCTACAGTTGCCACCGTGATTGCCTCACAGGCGGTAATTTCCGGGGCATTCTCCCTGACCCGGCAGGCCGTGCAGCTCGGACAGTGCCCGCATGTACACATTATCCAGACCTCCTGGAAAGAAATAGGGCAGATCTACATTCCCAGTGTCAATTGGCTGCTGATGATCGTGACGATCTCCCTCGTGCTTGGTTTCGGCTCTTCCAGCAAACTAGCCGGTGCTTACGGGGTGGCGGTCACGACCACCATGGTGATCACGGTGGTGCTGGCCTTTTTTGTCGCCGTTCAAAAATGGCGGTGGCATCCCGTCACTGCCGGTCTGATCACGTTACTGTTTCTGACGGTGGACGTGGCATTTTTCGGAGCTAACATACTGAAAATTGAGTCCGGTGGCTGGTTTCCCCTGGCAGCGGGCGGAATAGTCTTTACCATGATGGCAACATGGTACCGGGGTCGGGAAATCCTTGCCCAACGTTTTGAAGAAACCAAGGAACCTCTCGACCTTTTCCTGCGACGGATTGCCACACATCCCCCGCTACGCGTTCCGGGCACGGCAGTATTTCTGGTCAAACAGATTACCGGGACTCCTCCCCAGCTGCTCCATCATCTCGCCCATAACCAGGTACTTCATGAGCAGGTCGTACTGCTCACCGTCGTTACAAAAGAAGTCCCCCGGGTAACGGCAGAGAAGCGGCTCGAGGTCATCAGACTGGAACAGGGTTTTTCCCAGGTGATCGTCAACTACGGCTTCATGCAAAGCCCCAATGTGCCGGTTGCCTTGAGAGGATGTGAATCATTCGGCCTGAAGGTGAATCTGGACACCACCACGTTCTACCTTGCCCGCGAGACCCTGATTCCTTCAGTTGAGCGCCGCGGCATGATGCTCTGGCGGGAGAAACTGTTCTCGTTCATGAACCGTAACGCCCTGCCTGCGACTGATTTCTTCAGGATACCGCCCGAGCAAGTTGTTGAATTGGGGACACGCATCGAAATTTAAGGTTGCTTCACAGGACAAACCGGGCAGGCCGGAGCAGATGAGTCGTCGTCTTGCGGGACAGCATGACGACTCACTTCCCGATGCGGATGCCGGAGAGGGAACTTAACAGACCAAACACGCTCAGCAGCCACAAAACCACAACAATGACCACAACTGCGTTCAGGATGGACTTGATGGAACCGGCCATCGGGATATAGCTGTTAACGAGCCAGAGAAGAACACCAACCACGATCAGGACAATCACCACTTGAAGTAATGGCATGTCTTGATTCACCTCCCTATTTTGTTTCGGATATTTTCCATCACTCAGTGCCTACCTCCATGGGGCATCTAAAGCCTCCCCATGAGCAGCAGAATGATCAGAATCAGCAGGATCAGGCCCAGCCCGCCGCTTGGGGCATAGCCCCACTGCCGGCTGTGCGGCCAGGTAGGCAGAGCGCCTAACAGCATCAAAATCAGCACAACGATCAAAATCGTTCCAAGCATAGCACTACTCCTTCCGGGTTACCCAGGCTCGTTACTCCGCCGTGGCGAGGCAACGAGCCTTTAATCTGTTTGACTAGTTCACAGCGAATACCGCTCAACGAACAGATTTTCCAATGTTGTGCTCCGTGCCGGGTTTCGCGATAATCTGCGTGAGCTTATCCTTCACTTTGTGGAATTTGCTTTCCACCTGCTCCTACGAGCTGGAATTAACTTGCAGAAAATCGCAGAATCCAATCAGCCTCGAAACGGTTTAAATCACTTGGCCAACCTTATATCGAGTCTAACATTTGGACCTGTCAAATTTGGCGTTGCTGTAGCGGATTGTGTCACGTATCCGGCTAGGCTAAATGTAAAGTAGAAAACGCTACCGACACCTGCTGTTGGAGATACCCATTGATAAAAGCCATTTACGTCCGTGGCGTTATTAATGGTTGAAATTATCTTTCCAGCCGCATTATTTTCTCTTACTTCAATATTCACGTTCTGCAGTTTCACTGCAGGATTGCTCGTGTCGGTGACGAAAATATCGACTTTGCCCTGCCCTTGGACAAATTGTTCGGAGCTTCCGCCACAGCCACCGATCAGTAGACCAGCGACAACAAGCACTAACCACATGGTTGTTATTTTAATCAGATTTTTCATGACAGCTCCTTGATTGCTCTTGGGTTATTGTTCCGTTGCGCAGGCACTCGCCGCGCGAGCCGTAACGAGCTCTCGCGCCCTGTTATTCTGGCCTGGAAACCTGATGGTGAATGGTCACTCGCTGCTACTTCTCCAGCACCTTTTCAACCTGGCCGATCTTTTTTTGAACTTTGCCGGCTATCTTTTCACCTTTGCCTTCGCCTTCCAATTCAGGATCATTGACCAGTTTCCCAACAGTCTCCTTGATCTGTCCCTTAACTTGATGAAAAGTCCCTTTAGCCTCGTCCTTCGTGCTCGATTTCATGATGTATTCTCCTCTCGATTGTGAATTCACCCATTTGACAATCTTCATTGTGGGTGAATTCTCGTTTACTCATCCCGCCTGCTATCCACCTGTTAACATTATACACCAATACAAAATATCAAGATCTCGTAGTATGGCTGAATTTACTGTCGTTGTTTCACGAAGAGAAGACTCAGCATTTTAGGAGGTGACAAATTAGAGTTTGTCCTAAACAGGAAATTGGATTGGCAGTGATGGGATAGAAACGAGGTCACGTCAGGAATATTGAGGAAAAAAATAAGTCCACACCTACCGTTACACAGAGATGCACGCCTCTGGATCACTGGCCTGGAGATCGTCAACAAGAAACTTGGGCTGACTCGCGTAATAGACTTGTCGGTAGCCTTGCTTGATCAGGTCTTTCCGAATTGGCGGTAATTGAGACCCACGTGAACCGGACTGTTCGAGTCATCGCAATCTTCTCCGTTACCGGCTTCAGTCTCGCCACTACCGGGGAAGTTCAGAATTCAGGTTCGCCGCGAAACGTCCAGTAGAGAAACAGCAGCGATGGCACGAGAAAAATGCACGAAGCGTGGCGGGAGGTGACGCCGCGGCGGCCAGGGCAAGTTGCCCGATAAGGAGGTCCGGGAATCCGTAGATCCTCTTCACTCCAGCTGTATCTGACAAATACGGGAGGTATGGCGCGATAAAACGGCGAGTATCACCCAAATGCAGATCTGTCCGCCAGCCCATCCACACATCCGTCAGTATAGTTCATCATCAAGCCCTTTAGTTGCGCTGCGACCGGCCCACCATCGGGCAAAGATGAATGTGAGCGGAGGCAGCAGCGTCATTTGGAGTAGCGGCCACAGGCCCGCGCCAAGCGCGGACACCACGGGTATGTGCTCCGTATACGACCAGCGCCCAGCGGACTTCAATTTTTTGTCCGCTCGCTGCGTTCATTCAGTGCGCCACGCACGAAATCAGGATTCATCGATTGCTGCAGTTCTGCCGCCTCGGGATCATGACGGTTTCTGACATTTGGCAAATCACGCCGCAGCTCTTCCAACAGGTTGATTAGTTTGGCCGTCTTCTGCTCTGTCAGTAACATGACTTTCAAGTCCAGATGTGCCCGCTGTTCCTCGAGTTTGGTTAGCCGGTTCTGCCTAGACAGAACTATGGTCGCGGTAAGCAATGCGCCTAGGCCGACAACTCCTTGCAGCCAGAAAAATGGTTCCGGATCGAATTCAGCCATACCGAATTGTCGTAATGCGACATTAGCGAGTATCCAAAACACAACAAAGAGCAGAATTATGCCAAGAAAAATCGGCTGACCTAAAAAACGGCTAATGCGCTCTAGGGTACGTTGCGAACGGCTTATTTTTTGATATTCGCGCGAGTAGAAATCCAGCACGGCCTCGATATTCTGGCTGAGTTGGTCGTGGTCGGATTCGACCGGTATGTCACGGGAATCCGGAGGCGTTTCTGGTGAAAGATCAGGTTTGATTCTCATTCGGGCTCACACTCCTCAACACGTTACCTGACCTTACAAATGATTGAATCAGTTTTAACTTTGGCATGATTAACAGGTCACATCATGTTAATCATGTTCGGTCTGATTCTTGGGCCGATCCTTTTCGCACTGCTGGCAATGGTATGGCGGGATGTAGTGAACACCCCCGGCACTTATAATATTTTGGATTTAGCCATTGTTTTTTTTACCTGTTCTCAACGTATTATCTGAGGCCTCATTCTTTCTATTATCTGACATTTTATCCTCTCACCGTCTTGGCCTTTTGTTTTTAGTACTGACGCACGTATGCGCAATCCCATTATTATGCCGTATTCACCAAGCAACGCAGCACCTCCGCCACACTCCATGCCTGCGCTATGCACCCGCGCGGCGTGTAGGGTGTTTCGGCATCGAAGACCTCGCTGATTGAACCGACGCAGGCTTCGTCAAGGTGTGCCACAAAGCCTGCTAGAAATCCCCTGGCGTCCGCCTCCTTGCCCGGATTCAGCTTGAGCCACGCATCCACATAAGGACCAATCAGCCAGGCCCACACTGTGCCCTGATGGTATGCTGCATCTCTGGCGCGCAGGTCGCCGTAATATTTCGCTTTGTAACCCGGATTCCCTGGCGCGAGAGAACGCAACCCCACGGGTGTCAGCAGGCGATCTGTTACCACGTCCATTACTTGCTTCCATCGAACTTCGTCGAGCACAGGGTGATCTAGGGAAATCGCCAATACCTGGTTCGGACGGCAAGCATCGTCGTTGCCGCCCTGTTCTGCGTCAACCACATCGTAGAGATAGCCCCCCTCTTCATACCAGAACCGCTGATTGAAAGACTCTCGCACACGTTGAGCCGTATCGCTCATTCGGTGCATATTGGCTTCCTGGCCATCTTCCTCCATCCACACCGCCATTAACCGCAGCGCGTTGTACCAGAGTGCGTTGATCTCCACCGCTTTGCCCCTCCGCGGCGTCACCACCCAGTCTCCCACCTTGGCGTCCATCCAGGTGAGTTGATATCCTTGCTGTCCCTGATGCAGCAAAGCGTCCTTCGGGTCCATGCCGATGCCGAACAGCGTTCCGTTCCAGTGATGTTCGATGATATCCACCAGCTTGGGCAGCAGCAGTTTCAGTGTCGCGCGATCGTCCGTAATCTTCATGTAGCGGTGAATGGCATGAAAAAACCACAGCGTAGCATCGGCGGTATGGTAGAGGCCGTCCTTCTCGCCTTCGGGGAACATATTGGGGATCAGTCCATTGTGCACATAATGCGCAAATGTCCGCAGTATCCAACCTGCCTCGTTCTGACGTCCGGTCATCAGCGTGAGTCCTTCCAGGCTGATCATTGTATCGCGGCCCCAGTCCGTGAACCAGGGGTATCCCGCGATAACGGTCCGAATTTCATCGCCTGAGGCTCGCATGCGCGTTACATCTTCCGCTCGGCCGACGGGCGTGATGAGAAATTGATCGGCGGCGAGCACAAGTTCCGCGGCCGGTCCCGTCCGTGCTTGAGGCGGAGCGGCATCCAGCAGCAGCTTGCGGCGATCCAGTTCAGCACGGTATGCCCCTTCCGGTGCCAGTGCAAGGATCGTATTCCACTCCTCGGTAGACGCCACAAGCGTTGTCCGGTCACCTTCATCCAGATCAGCACGAAAATAACCGGGGCTCCAAAGTGATCCCTGCCACTCGTATCCGCGGTGGCGCTCGGTGCGATAGGGAATCAGTGTTGATTCCTTGCGGTCGAATGTAAATGCCGTCGCAGGACCGTGAACGATGAGCCGCAGCGCCGGCAGTCCTTCAGCTCCCGTGATTTCAAACTGCTCCTCAAATGCGGATAATTTATAGTGAGTCGAGCGTCGCTCGCTGACTAGCGCATCGTGCGAACGGAAATGCAGCGCCGGCCTAAGTCCTAACCGCAGTTTGCCGTGGCCGGAGAGCAACAGATACGTCAGGTGCACTGAGTTCTGCCGATAGGGAAGGAAAAGCCGTTTTTCGAGAACGAACCCATCCACTTCATAGCGCCACACCGGCAGCCCGGCTTCCAGACGAAACTCACTGACAGCAAGGATCGCCTCCGGGGAGATGCCCGCGAGTTCCTCCGCGCCCGTGTACATCACGCGCCCGTCCGGAAGGCGCAGGCGCTCAGAGAGTCCATTCAGCATCATCATGCGGCCCAGTGGATTGGGTAGAGCGGCGATCAAGAGCCCGTGATAGCGGCGTGTGATGGCGCCGTTCACTGTCCCTGACGCGTATCCTCCGATGCCGTTGGTGACCAGCCACTCTTCCAGCATGTGTGGGTCCGTTTCCGGCTTGCATAACTCGCCGCGGCAAAGAACTCGTATCAGGTTATCCATGACTTTTCTTGCCCCCGTTCTTTGGATGCATGGCTACCGCTGCATGCCCC
Source organism: Geobacter sp. UBA698 (assembly GCA_002298925.1). Taxonomy (GTDB): domain Bacteria; phylum Desulfobacterota; class Desulfuromonadia; order Geobacterales; family Pseudopelobacteraceae; genus Pelotalea. The sequence continues at coordinate 40,968 of DBMM01000039.1, forward strand.
GGAATACGCCAGTTGTCTTTGGAATCGAGCCGGGGCGTCCCGCCTCCTCCATACCGGGGATCCTCGCTCGACCATAAAATCTGCCATTTCATTCCATCCGGTGGAGCGAGCAGGGGCTCCGGCGCAGGATCCAGATGCAGATCGGCTCCGAAGTTCACCAGCAGCAGGCGGTCGTCGCCCTCCTCGCCAAAAAAACGCAAGAGCAAACACTCATCTGAGAGCACTGCCCCATCCACACCGCCCGTTCTTTGGGCGCTGAAGACGGAATCATTTCGACGCAAACGCAGCAGGTCCCTATGCAGATCGTAGTAGCGCCGGTTGCGTTCGCGCTCGCTGAAATCAAGCTTGCACAGCTCGAATGTAGAGGGATTCGCCGGATCGGCCAGGTATGGCAGCATCTCGCCTGTCGCCAGACTGCGGAACTGCGCCAGAGATTTCGTTCGCCCTTCACCCACCAGCTTGGCCAGATCATGATTATGGTCGGCAAAAAAGCAGAATGGGCTTGACGATGCGAACTCCTGCCCTTGAAAGAGCATAGGGGTTCCAGGCGCGAGCAGTAAAAGCGCGGTCATCGCCCTCAGCCGCCCGGGGCTGGTCAGGAAGTGCACCCGCTCGCCACATCCGGAATTGGCGATCTGGTCGTGATTCTGAATAAACGTCACGAATCTTTCCGGCGCCAGCCCGTGCGCGGGTGTGCCGCGCCGCTGTTTCTGCCACTTGTATCGCTGTCCCTGGAAGAGATAGCCGTACTTTACCATCGATATGAACTCCTGCGGCTTGCCCAGATAGTCGGTGTAGTAAGCTTCGTTGCGCCCGGTCATCGCGACCATGGCGCTGTGATGGAAGTCGTCGTTCCAGAGAGCGTCCAGACCGTAACCGCCGTTTTCAACCGGACGCACCAGCTTCGTGAGTTGTGACTCGTTCTCCGCAACGATGATTGTCTTCCGTCCGTGCGCCGCTTCCCGCACGCGCTTTCCGATAGCCGTCATAATGTTTTCAGGCGAGGCGTCGAAAATTTGCTGTGTAGCGTCCAACCGCAGACCGTCGATGTGGAACTCCTCTATCCAGTAAGCTGCGTTCGTGAGGAAGAATTCTCGCACCGGACCTGCGTTCTCGCCATCAAAGTTGATGGGCTCACCCCAATCGCACTCGTGCCTGTCAGTGAAATAGTCGGGTGAAAAATCTTTCAGGTAATTTCCAACCGGACCGAAATGATTGTATACCACGTCGAGAATCACCCCCAAACCGACGCGATGAGCCTCGTCCACAAAACTGCGGAAATCGTTCGGCTTGCCATACAGATGTACGGGAGCGAACATTCCGACTCCATCGTAGCCCCACCCGAAACGGCCGGGAAAATCGGCCACGGGCATCACTTCGAGCAGGGTGATTCCACAGTCAGCCAACTCCGCAAGTTGTTGCTGGGCTGCCTGCCATGTCCCTTCTCTCGTGAAGGTCCCGATATGCATTTCGTAAATAACCTGGCCTTTTAATCCGGCACCCTGCCAACCACTGTCGCTCCACTTGAAAGCCAAAGGGTCCATCACCTGAGACGCTCCGGAGGGTCCGTCCGGCTGATACCGTGAAGCCGGGTCAGGAAAGCAACCGGCGTCATCCAGCCGGAAGCGATAGCAGGTACCCTCAGCGGCCTGAGGAACCAGGCCCTCAAAGTATCCGTCCTTCTGCTTTTTAAGCTTAATGGCCGCCGGCGCTCCAGGACCAGCCTCCAGGAGTACTTCCAGTTTCTTCGGGCGAGGCGCCCATACTCGAAAATGCGTACCGCCGCTCGGCTGCAATTCAGCGCCGATAGGATATTGTCGCTTCAGGCAGCTCATATGTCTCCCTTTGTAGCTGCAAGTGTTGCTGGAACATTGAAAAAGAGCAGTTGCCCCAAACTTTTGAACGGTTCGCTCCAGGAGATCAGGCCGCTTGCCCCTCCGGCAGTGGCTCGTTGTTCGTTGGCGCATGATTGCAGCATGGTCCACTACATGTTCTGTGCCTGCCAGAGATTCACCTCAAGTGGTAACAGCGCTGCTGCTTCGATCAGTAGGAGGACCTCGTTTATCCACCCAATCTTCCCTTTTTCCGAGTGAAGCATAGCGATTCTCCTTTCTGATTGTTTATTCATCGGGCCTGAAATCGGATACAGTTCGGGACTTCGTCACCGCCCGGATGGATGGTGTTCGTCAGATCGAGCGCATCAACTGCGCTGCGAGGTTCTGCTTTGCATCCAAACTGTCAGAGCGCCATAGCAATCAAGACATTCTGTACGGTATCCACCTGTTAATAGTGTATACCGATACAAATTATCAAGATCTCGTAGTATGGCTGAATTTACTGTCGTTGTTTCACGAAGAGAAGACTCAGCATTTCAGGAGGAGACAAATTAGAGGTTGTCCTATCACAATATTTGATTGACTGTGATGCGATCGGGCCGAGGTCACGGCATGAACATAGGGTATAAAACCTATGTCCACGCCTGGCGTTACGTGGGATAGAAACGGAGCAGATAACAAAAAACACCCGCTAACTTCTGCAGGTGTTTTTTTTATGGGAAAGCAAGGGGGGCCATGCTCGCTATGTTACATAATGCTGCATAGGTTTAACTGCGGTTCTTACACCAGGTTGTTCTCGATGGCAAAACGGGTTAGCTCGCTGTTGTTATGCATGTTGAGTTTCCGGAGGATGTGGCTCCGGTAGGTACTGATCGTCTTGACGCTCAGTGACAATTCTTCGGCAACCTTGCCGACCGGTTTGCCGGAGGCGATCATGCACAAAACCTGGTATTCCCGATTGGAGAGACTGTGCTGGATCTCTGTCTGGGTAGGCTCCCCCAGTCCGGAAACCATGGATTCCGCCAGATCGGCACTGACATATTTCTTGCCCAGCGCAAGCTTCTGCAAGGCATCGATGAGTTCGCTGGTGGGGCTGCCCTTGGTCAGGTAACCGGAAGCTCCGGATTTATAGGCCCGCAGCGCATACTGCTCTTCGGGGTGCATGCTCAGAACCAGGACCGGCAGTTTGGGCCGCAATCGTTTCAGGTCGATCAGGGTGTCCAGGCCGTTCCGGCCAGGCATGGAAATATCGAGGATCACCAGGTCATAGTCGTGTTCCTGCACTTTTTGCAACAACTCCTGGCCAGTGCCCGCCTCGTCGGCAACAATCATATTCGCGGTTGTGGCTATGACCTGCTTGAGCCCCTCGCGGAAAATAACATGATCATCGGCGATGATGATTCTGTTGACAGTGGACATGCTAAATCTCCTTTGGTTTGACGGGAACCCTGACAAACAGCGCGGTTCCTTTTTGTGGAGTACCGAAGATCTTCATCCTGCCTCCGAGGATGAATACCCGCTCCCGGATGCCGATCAGGCCGATGGATTCTGGAGAGGAAATCTCTTCCAAAGTAATTCCTTTGCCGTTATCGCAGACCATCAGAGTGTAATTCTTGCTTCGTTCCACCAGTTGTGCCTCGACCTCCGTGGCCTGGGAATGTCGCTGGACATTGGTTAGCGATTCCTGAAATATCCTGAACAGAACAATCGCCACGTCAGGATGGACACGATTATCCAGCAAAAAAACGGTGAGATTGCATCTGATCCCTGTCCGCTTCTGGAAATCCTGGCTCTGCCACTGCAAGGCATCGGCCAGACCCAGAACTTCGAGCATCACCGGACGCAATTCCGAGGATATGCGCTGGACGGTCCTGATAGCGTTGGAGACCAGGATCTCCATGTCATTGATTCTGCTGTTGAGCTTAGGGTGATCGAAGTATTCACCGGCCAGTAATGACAACCCCAGCTGGACTGAGGCCAGCAGCTGCCCCAGTTCATCGTGGATTTCCCGGGCGACGGCCTTGCGCTCTTCTTCACGGATGAACTGGAGGTTGGCTGAAAGGTTGCGCAGCCGCAACTGTGAATCGCGCAGCGTTTTCTCCAGTTTTTTGCGGTTCTCTATTTCCTGGCTGAGCTGCCTGTTAAGCTCGAGTAACTCTGCGGACCGCTCCTGGGCACGGCGCAATTCCAGCTCGTCCTTTGTGGTCAGGACCTGTGCCTCCAGCCGTTTGCGCTCGGTGATGTCGATGACCACGGTCAGACATTCCTCACCGCCGGCTGAAACCATCGCCACGATCTTCACCGGGGTTGGTGATCGCAGCCCTTTCGGGTGGATGACCACCTCGCACTGCGCTTTTTTCTGTTGACCATCGAAGACCATCGCCAGCATTTCGTTGAAAAGCGGCTTGCAATCATCTGAGACGAACAGCCCGAGCCTGCGGTTCATCAACTTGGAGCGCTGTTCCCCGAGCAGAGTGGCGCCGGTCAGGTTCACTCTCTGGATAGTGCCACTCCGGTCGAGGGTACAATAACCAACCGGAGCGAAATCGTAGAGCTCGGTGTAGTTTTCAATTAACGCCTCGCCATTGTCTCTGGACTGGCACAGTTCCAGATTCTGCAGTTCAAGCTCAATCTGGTGGATCTGCAGCTCCTGCAGAAGGCGCCGCACCGCATCTTCAGGTAAGTTGGAAATCGACTCCGTACTGCTCGCCTGTATCAACGCTTCAGCCCGCTGCCGCAGTTTGAGGGTATCTGCAGACTGAACCTTTTCTTTAGCTTTGATCATAACCAACCTTTTATTTACGGTACTTTTACTCACAAATTGGAACTATTGCCCGCTATACCGGACTTCAGGTTTCTGCTTTAAGGAGCGCCCTGAGTTTTTCATTGGCCGCATGCAGCTCAGACTGCAGCGTCTTGGCCGCAGTGATGTCGATAAAGGTGATCACGACACCGTTGATCACGTTTTCCATTGTCCGGTATGGCATGATGCGCACCGTCAACCAGCGCCCGTCATTGGTAGGAATCTGTTTCTCTGTAAATACCAATGTGCGCAGCACCTCCAACGCATCTCCCGACAGTTCAGGGTAGTTCAGATTGGTGGCAATGTCGCTGAGCGGCCGCCCCACGTCTCCGGGGATCAGCTTGAACAGCTTGTTCGTACCGGTGGTGAAGCTCCGGACGTTGAGCTGGTTGTCAAGAAACACAACCGCGATTTCCGTGCTGTTGAGCAGGTTCTGCATGTCGTTGCAAATCACGGAATATTCTTCCATTTTGGCCTGTTGCTCTACATTGATGGTCTGCAGCTCTTCGTTCATGGACTGCATCTCTTCCTTGGAGGTGGTCAGTTCCTCATTGGTCGACTGCAGTTCCTCATTCGTTGACTGCAATTCTTCATTGGCGGACTTGAGCTCCTCCTGCGAGGCCTGCATCTCCTCGCGGGTGGTCTTCAACTCAGCACAGGTTGTTAGCAATTCAAGCTCCAGTTCCGCCACCCGGGTACTGTCGGCCGGAGTGGTTTTCGCACGTTTCCTGACTCTGCTTGCAGGGGGTGTGGCAACATCCCGGAATACGACCATCAGCAATCCTTGTAGTCCGCCGGGTTCTTCGATAGGCTGAACGGTGATGTCAACGATCTGCGAGCCGCCATTGATCCCGACTTTGAGCCCCCTGGCAATGAGTGTTTCCTTCTGCCGGACCGCCTGCTGGAAGGTTCTTGTCAGCTCGAAGCGAAGCCCTTCGCGGGCCATGGCGAAGATATTCCAGTTGGCCTTGCCGGAGGCCGGTTCCAGGTACTTGCCTGTTCGTCCGTTGATGTAGAGGATGTCTCCGGCGTCGTTGACCAGTACGGCAGGCAGTGTATAACGACGCAGAAGCATCTGGTCCGCAAGCGTCTGCAGATTTGCGGGCGGTTTCAGCATGGGCGACTCCTTCGGTGTTTCCGTCCGGTAGGGGCCAAAGGAAGACGGAAACGCTAACATTACAGGTTGCAGGAGCGATTCGCGTCGCTGGTAGATTCTCGATTTTGCATCGAACGGCGAGAAGATATCCGCGAAACCGCTGGCGGTTTCAGCGACCCCCAAAAACAGAATCCCGCCGGGCTTGAGACTGAAGTGAAAGAGCGGCAGGAGTTTTTTCTGCAACTCTGACGTCAGATAGATAAGCAGATTGCGGCAGACGATAATGTCCAGCTTGGTGAAAGGGGGGTCCATGACTACGTTCTGGGTGGCAAAGGTTACCCTGTCCCTGATCTCCTTGCGGACCCGGTACCCGGTCTCTTCCTTGATAAAAAAGCGGCGCAGGCGTTCGTCACTGACATCCGCGGCGATGTTGGGCGGGAAAACCCCCTTTCGCGCCCGCTCGATCGCGTCATGATTCAGGTCGGTGGCAAAGATCTGCAGCGAGAAATTTCCATTGTGCGTAACCTGTTCGATCACTTCAGTGAAGGCAATGGCCAGAGAGTAGGCTTCTTCTCCGGTGGAGCAGCCTACGGACCATGCTCGCACCATCCCGCCGCCAGGATGGGCTGCCAGTAGTAGCGGAATCACATCTTGCTGAAGGTGCTCCCACGCCGCAGGGTCACGGAAAAAGCTGGTCACCCCGATCAGGAGTTCCTTGAAGAGGAGTTCAGCTTCTTGGGCATTTTCCTGCAAATAGCGAGCGTAGGTAGTGATTTTGTCGATCTGGTGGATCCCCATGCGCCGTTCGATCCGCCGATACATGGTGCTTTTCTTGTACATCGAGAAATCGTGACCGGTTTTGGAACGCAGCAAGATGAATATTTTTTCCAGGCCACTCTGGTTCATTTTTTCCAGTGACAGGTCTGTTTTGTCGATGACGATGGCATGCCGGAAATAGTCAATTATCCTTCCAGGCATTTCTTCAACCGGGGCAACCAGATCAGCTGCCCCGGCATCAATGGCGCTTCTGGGCATCTTGTCGAATTTTGCCGAGGAAGGTTCCTGAACCAGTGTCAATCCACCGTGAGCCTTGATCGCCTGCAGCCCCAGCGAGCCGTCCGACCCCATACCAGAGAGGATGACACCGATGCTGCGCTCCTGGAGGTCTTCGGCAAGGGAGCGTAAGAATAAATCGATGGGCAATCGCAAGCCGCGGGGAGTCGTCGGCGTGAACAGATGCAGCGTGCCGTGCAGAATGGAGAGATCCTTGTTGGGAGGAATCACATAGACACAGTTTGGCTTGACCTTCATCCGCTCCTTGACCTGCAGTACGGTCATTGTTGTGCTGCGCTGAAGCAACTCCGGCAACATCCCCTTATGGGTCGGATCCAGGTGCTGGACAATGACAAAGGCCAGTCCGCTCCCAACTGGCAAATGGCGCAGGAACAGCTCCAGAGCTTCGAGACCCCCGGCCGATGCCCCGATGCCGACGATTGCCAGTGGCTCCACCCTCTCACCATGTTTCTGCTCGGCTTTTCCCGTGACAACTGTATCGGCGCCTTGCTCCCCCTCAGTTATAGGGGCTGAAGAATGGGCTTGACCAGTCGGAGCAGCAGTGCGCTTGCGCGTCTGCTTACTTGCCATGATGACTCCTGGGCGATTGAATTTGTTTCTTACGGATGGAGTTCTTTTTACGCCCTGGCGGCGTCAATCTTCAGGATTACGTGTGCGGCGTACGCCAGCAGGGCTTCATGCAACCCACTGATTTCATTGCCAGGACTTAATAATCCGTCTTTCCGGATCGAATGACAAATGTTTCTCTTCCGGAGTTCCGGATGGAAACGAATTAGCAGCAGTATACCTGAACGAATGTCATTTGTCCTGAATAGTAGCTGATATTTGTAGTCCCCAGTCGTTTCAATACTCACCGCACGGAACAGTAGGACAAACGTCGATAGCCATTTCCCCGAAAACCATAACCCCTTCTTCGTGCAACAGCTATGCGAAAAACAGCCAAGCCCTGATATGAGTCTGAGAATTTATCAATTACACTCGCTGTATGATCAGGCAGCGTCGATCCCTTACGGTGAGCTCCAGTAGTTGGTTCACGGTAATGGATAACAACGTGTAGAGCCTTTGACCGGGGTTTTGTGTGCCTCCGGGCCCCGGTTTTTTTCAAAATTTTACCACTACAGCGCATGGTGAAAAGCGACATTGAACAGTTGGCAAGCATGGCCACAAAACCTNNATTTCAAAGGAAGCCATATGAATAACAGTATCAAAGCTTATCTCGTCGGCAGCGGCATCGGCAACCTGTCCGCAGCTGCCTTCATGATCCGCGACGCCGGTATCCCGGGAAGCAATGTTACCATTTTCGAAGCCATGCCCGCTCCCGGCGGCAGCCTGGATGGCGGCGGCAATCCTGAGGATGGTTACACCCTGCGCGGCGGCCGCATGCTGACCACTGACAATTACGAATGCACCTGGGATCTGTTCAAGACAATTCCATCCCTGAGCACTCCGGGGCAAAGCGTGTATGAAGAAACCATCGCATTCAATAAACAGAATATCCCGCATTCCTTGGCGCGACTGGTCGACAGAAACCGCTTCAAGGTGGATGTCAAGTCGATGGGATTTTCCATGGAAGACAGGATGGAGTTGCTCAAGCTCAGCGAAGCCGATGAAGCCAGGCTGGGAGCGAGCTGCATTACCGACTGGCTGTCCCCGGATTTTTTCAAGACAACCTTCTGGTACATGTGGGCCACAACCTTTGCGTTCCAGCCCTGGCACAGCGCGCTGGAATTCAAACGTTACCTGCATCGCTTCATGCTGGAGTTTTCCCGCATCGAAACCCTGGCCGGCGTCAAGCGCACCGTTTACAACCAGTTTGATTCGCTGGTACGTCCTTTGGTGAGCTGGCTGCAGGCCCAGGGCGTGAAAGTGGTCATGAACTGTACCGTGACCGATTTCGATCTGAAAACCGGAGACGAAAAAGTGGCGGTCACCGGCATCCATTGCAATCGCAACGGCAGTCACGAGCTTGTTACTGTCGCCGCGGGGGATCTGGTCTTCTTTCAAAACGCCTCCATGACCGATGCATCAAGCTACGGATCTATGACCGGCGCGCCGGCGCGCCGCACCAAGCAGGATAGCGGCGGTTGGGCACTGTGGGAGAAGCTGGCGGCAGGCCGACCCGAATTCGGAAACCCGGCCGCCTTCAATTCCAGCATTCCGGAATCTAATTGGGAATCGTTTACCGTTACGCTGAAAGACACGACCTTCTTCGACAGGATGGAAAAATTCACCGGCAACCGCGCCGGTACCGGCGGTCTGGTGACCTTCAAGGATTCCAACTGGTTTATGTCCGTGGTCCTGGCCCATCAGCCCCATTTTTCCGGCCAGCCGGAGGGGGTGCAGGTGTTTTGGGGATATGCGCTGCATCCGGACCGCATCGGCAATTTTGTCGCCAAACCCATGTCCGAATGCGGCGGTACGGAAATCCTGCAAGAGCTGTGCGGACACCTGAATTTTGACCTGGAAACGGTGGCTGCCGCCAATTGCATTCCGTGCCGCATGCCTTACATCACCAGCATGTTCATGCCGCGTGCCCCAGGCGACAGACCGCTTCCGGTTCCCCGCAATTCCGGAAACCTGGCTTTCATCAGCCAGTTCGTCGAAATTTGCGACGATGTGGTTTTCACGGTGGAGTATTCGGTGCGGGCGGCGCAGATGGCGGTGTATGAATTGCTCAAGATCGAACGAGAAGTGCCGCCTGTCCACAGGTATGACACCTCGCTCAAGGTGAAGTTGGATGCAGTGATAAAGACATTCCATTGAGCTGCCGATCGGCGTGCGATTGGGGCGGGACGGCAGCCGGACGGCAAAAACCGGTCGGGGCAGTAGGACAAACCCTTAGATACCCTTTCCCGTATCTAGCGCCGCTTCTTCGCTGAAAGCGGGGATAAATACAGCCAAGCTCCGATTTATGTCGGTGAACGTAACGGTTAGACTGCTGGCATTGGAAAAAAAGCGAACTGCTCATAAACCAGTTACCGTTAATCGAGGTATCTGGATCTTTTACAACGTGTCGCAAAAACCAAAAGGAGGCAAAAAATGATGAAGCTCTTCTCAGGCTTTGGCCGTTGCCACTGAACTGACCAGCCTGTTGACCCGATGCAATTGGATTTATTGGAAAGAAATGAGAGAGGAGAAGTGCATGAACAGATTAGAGAGCCATTCCAAACGACTGATGTTGTTTTTTATTGCCATCCTGCTGCCAGTATTGGTGGCCGGCTGCGGAAATTGGAAGGGAGCGAACGGCAGCGCACCCACCGTGAGTTCCACCGCTCCTGTTAATAATGACACAGATGTGCCGACCAACAGAAAAATCAGCGCCACCTTCAGTGAGGCGATGGCCCCTGTTACGATCAGCGCGGCAACCTTTACGGTGACAGGACCGGGCACAACGCCGGTTGCAGGCAGCGTGAGCTATGACGGTGTTACAGCCACCTTTACGCCGACACCAACAGCCACACTTGCAGCCAGCACCAAGTTTACTGCCACGATTACCACCGGGGCCAAAAACCTGGCCGGTAGCTCACTGGCAGGTAACTATGTCTGGACTTTTACCACCGGAACATCCGCAGACACGACCCCACCCACAGTGACTTCCACCGGCGCTGCAAATGGCGCCACCGGTCTGCCGGTCAACAGAGCCAGCACCGCAGTTTTCAGCGAGGCGATGGACCCGGCCACGATCAATTCAACAACCTATACGGTGACCAGCGGGTCGCCCGCAACGCCGGTTTCGGGCACAGTGACCTATGCCGGCACCACCGCGACCTTCAAGCCTGCGGCCCTTCTTGCAGCCGGCACCACCTATACTTCCACGATTACCACCGTGGCCAAAGACCTGGCCGGTAATGCACTGGCAAGTAACTATGTCTGGAACTGGACAACCGGAGCAACCCAGGACACGATACGACCCACGGTGATTGGCACCGGTGCCTACGGCGCTACGGGAGCCACCAGCGGCGCCACCGGTCTCCCCATCAACAGAGCCAGCAGCGCAACGTTCAGTGAGGCGATGGATCCCCTGACGATCACCACGGCAACCTTTACGATGGCCGGGCCGGGCGCAACGCCTGTTTCCGGGACAGTGACTCACACTGACACTACCGCAACCTTCACACCTCTGAGCCCGCTTGCCGTCAGCACCACCTACACTTCCACAATTACCACAGGGGTCAAAGACCTGGCCGGCAATGCACTGGCAAATAACTATGTCTGGAGCTGGACAACCGGGGCGGCCCCGGACAGCACCCCACCCACGGTGATTTCAACAATCCCTGCCAATGCTGCCACTGGTGCGGCGGTCGGCGCGAACATCACTGCGACCTTCAGCGAAGCAATGAATACCTTAACCGTTACCACCGCAACCTTTAGCTTAAAGCAGGGGGCCACGCCTGTTTCAGGTGCGGTGACCTACGCCGGTACCACCGCGACCTTCAATCCGACCAGCGATCTCACCGCCAACACCACCTATACCGCCACGATTGCAGCTGGAACCAACGGAGTCAAAGACCTGGCCGGTAATGCACTGGCAAGTGACTATGTCTGGAGCTTTACAACAGCTGCAGGTTTCCCTGTTGGACAAGCGACCGTACCCCTTGGAACATCAGCCAGATTTGCGATTCTCTCTAATTCGGCTATCACCAATATTCCGACTTCAGCCATCGTCGGAGATGTTGGCGTTAGCCCGGGTGCAAGGTCTTCGATAGCCGGATTAACGATTCCGGAAGTGACCATGGGGGCCATCTACGCAGCCGATGACGCAGCTCCTGTTCCGGCCATGTTAATCGCGGCAAAAAGCGACGCAGAAGTTGCGTTTCTCAATGCAAATGCCGCCGTACGGGGAACTCCGACACCGATATCCGGAAATATCAACGGCCTGACGCTGGTTCCCGGTCTGTATGAGTCAGGAAGCTCGATTGAGATCTCTCCCGGCGGTTTCCTTTACCTGGATGCCGGAGGCAATGCTAATGCCGTCTTCATCATCCGGAGTGCAACCTCGATCACTACCTCGGCAACCAGTGAGGTTGTCCTGGCAGGCGGAGCACAGGCCGCCAACATCTATTGGACGGCTGGCAGTGCGATCACCCTTGGAACGAACTCTAAAATGAAGGGAACGCTGATCGCCGGAACTTCCATCTCGCTGCTGACCGGATCGAGACTGGACGGCAGAGCCTTGATCCAGGGCGCAGCAGCCGGACAGGTTTCATTGGACCACAGTACCGTTGTAAAGCCGTAAGACATACGGAACCGGCAGGGCCAAGAAAGGGGAGACAGGCAGTTCAGCCTGTCTCCTGCAAGGAGCCCAAAAGCTGGCAACAAAACGAAATAACAAAGAGGAATGAAAATGAAAATGAAAACAATTAATTCAGCATTTATGACGATGACTGCAGCCGCACTCTTATTTAGCAGCATGACGGTGTACGCATCCGAGACGGATGACCGCATCGAATTGTCAGCTAAAAAGTCGTATGTATTCAAGACCTTCCTGAGTGGTGATGATATCAAAATCCAGTCCAAAGACGGTGCCGTCACCTTGACGGGGCTCGTTTTAGAAGAATCCCACAAATCCTTGGCCTCTGAGACCGTGGCCGGCGTGCCTGGGGTCAAAAGCGTGGACAATCGGCTGGAACTCAAAGATGCACCCAGCGCCACAAACGCGGATAGGTGGCTCAGTGCGAAAGTGAAAACCACGCTGTTGCTGCACCGCAGCGTGAGCGCCAGCAAATCGGAAGTTGAAGTCAAAGACGGCATCGTGACTTTGCGGGGCGAAGCCGCCAGCCAGGCCCAAAAGGAACTGACGACCGAATATGCCAAGGATGTTGAAGGGGTCAAAGAAGTAAAAAATGAGATCAAAGTCGTAAATTCCGGGAAAAGCACAAAGACAACGGTGGGCGAAACCATTGATGACGCTTCCATCACTTCCCAGGTCAAGATGTCGCTGCTGTTCCATCGCTCTACCAGCGCCCTCAAAACCAAGATCGTAACAAACAAGGGCGTGGTCACGTTAGACGGCAAGGCCAGGAACGCAGCCGAAAAGGAGCTGGTCACCAAACTTGCCAATGACATCAACGGCGTGCAGAGCGTTATGAATCGGATGACCATCGAGTAGTTTTGAATAGAGATCCGGATCGCTGCGGCGGGCGCGTGGCTGCGCCGGCCGCTAGCGAAGCGGACAATGGGGACAGAAACCATTTCGACGGCCTGGTCCGTCTGATCAGATCATGAATCTTAATTATAGGGGGGTTGTAATGAAAATGATATTTTCGCTGGTTCCTGCAACAAAAATAATGACTATGGGGTTGTTCGCCTTTGTATCTCTTCTGCCCTTGGCTGCCCGCGCCGAGGTAAAGGAGGGCAGCTTTGAAGTGACTCCCTTCGCAGGTTACAATTTATTCGAACGGTCACAGAACCTGAAAGATACGTTTACCTATGGCGGTCGGCTGGGCTACAACATTACGAGTCATTTCGGTCTTGAAGGTTCGGTGGAATTCATCAACAGCAAGGTTGTTGACAGAACAAAGACCGTTCCCCGGGAAGGACAGTACAGAGGTCCCATGGATAAGGTGGACCTGGGCTTTTATGGTATCGATGCCGTTTACCATTTTACACCTGAGGAGAAATTCACTCCCTTCATCTTTGCCGGCGTGGGCGGCGTCCATTATCATCCCAAAATAGCCAATCAGGACATGACCGTTATAGATTTTGGTGTAGGAGCAAAATACTGGGTGGCGGACAATATCGCACTCAGAGCCGATATCAGAGATAACGTGGTCAGTGAGGTTTTCCAGGAAGCCTACCATAATGTGAATGCTACCGCAGGGCTCGTCATTGCATTCGGCGGTACTTCAAAGGCCTCACCGGTAGCTGTGGCCCCCGTTTGTCCGGATTGTCCGGCTGCGCCGGTTGTGTCAAAAGACACCACCGCGCCCTATGTGACTCTCACATCACCTTATAATGATACCGTAGGTGTACCTGTACAAAGACAGATATTTGTTTCCTTCAGTGAGGCGATGGACAGGGCCTCGATCAACGCTGATACATTTACCCTGTATCAGGGGAATACGCCGGTTAAGGGAACCGTAGCTGCCCCCGCCGACGCACCGGCCAGCTTTACTCAAGCAAGCGACCTCAAACCGGACACACTCTATACCGCCAGGATTACCACCGGTGCCAAGGACCTGGCCGGCAATCCGTTGAAAAAAGAGTATGTCTGGAATTTCAGAACAGCTCCGACACCTGAACCTGTAGTTATTACAAAAACAGAAACGAAAACCAAAACAGTCGTCGTCAACAAGTTCGTGATGCTCACGGGGGCACATTTCACATTCGACAGTGCGGCCATTACCCCGGCAGGCCGGGAACTGATCAAACAGAATATCAAGATCATGAAAGAAAACCCTGAAGTAAAAGTCCAGATTCAAGGCCATACCTCAGCTGCCGGTTCTGTGAAATACAACCAGGCCCTGAGCGAACGGAGAGCAAACAGTGTCAAAGAGTTCATTGTCAAAGAAGGCGGCATTGCACCGGAGAGAATCGAAACGATCGGCTACGGCAAATCAAGACCGGCAATGATTGAAACCAATCCCCGGGACCATAAATCAAAGGCTGCACTAGCTAACATGAGAGTAATTTTTGAAATCCTGGAGAAATAAGCACACAGGCAGGCCGGGGATCTGAAAGGCGTTTGAAGCGTTCAGTCCCCATGCCTCTCTTTCGAAATCAGCCAAACAGGAAAATAGTCAAGGAGATCACATGAAAACCGGGACCAAAATATTAAATATGTTCACCTCACTGCTGCTCGTCGCGATTACAGGCCTGAGCGGTTGCGCCACGACCGGCATGCAACGGTCAGAACAGACCGGCACCACCATGAAAACCGTGGAAAACGATATATTAAAAGCGGTTGCCCAGGTGGATGTTACCGGGGCGTCGCTGGACGAGCTTGTCAGGCCCGGCCAGTCCGATGTGAAGAAGGCTTTCGAAAAATACTCCGCCAACGTCAGCAAGATGGATGATTTGGGAAAACGGATGTTCGAACACGCCGACAAGATGAGTGCCCAGGGTAAGGAATACTTCGAGGAGTGGCGCAAGCAGGGCAATACCTACGCAAATCCGGAGATCCAGACACTCAGCGAGCAGCGTCGCTCCGATTTGAGTGCGGTTTTCGTCAAGATATCCGAAGCCAGCGTGGGTGTGAAGGGTGAGTACAAAACCTACATGTCCGACAACAGGGAAATTCAGAAGTACCTCTCGAACGATCTCACCCCCAAGGGAGTCGAAGCCATTACTCCGACTGCCCGGAAGGCCGTCAGGGACGGCAACAGTCTGAAGGAGGCGGTTAATCCGGTGCTATACGCTATCAGCAGCGCAAGGGCAGAGCTGGCACAAGGCGGGATGAAGTAGAAGGTCAAAGCAGTCACTCTATGTTCAGCACTAACAGATGAATTTAGCGAGGTAGCCAAAATGGACAAAAGAAAGGCGTACGAAGAAAAGCTTGCGGCGCAGTTGGAGGAATGGAGCGCACAGCTGGCTCTGTTCAAGGCCAAGGGAGAAAAAGCCACGGCTTCGGCGAAGGTTGAATACTACGAAATCATCGAAGCCTTGCAACGCAAGCATGATGAGGCCGGGAAGAAGTTGCAGAAGTTGAACGCGGCCAGCGATGAAGCGTGGGAAGAGCTCAAGGCAGGCGCGGAAAATGTCTGGACTGAAGTCAAGACCGCCTTCCTCAACGCAGTCTCAAAGTTCAAATAATTTCAATTTGTGAACAAGATGGTTTTTCCGGAAGAGAAACAAACCGAGGGTAACAAAAATGAAAAAGTTATTACTGGGGACAATTCTTTTGGCGCTGGCCTTTGCCGTTCCTGTTCCGGCAATGGCAGGGGTTGATGTAAGTATCGGGATTTCTCTGCCATCACCCATCGTATTTCAGGCGCCTCCGGAAGTGATCGTGATTCCTGATACGAATTATGTGTACGCTGTTCCAGATATAGATGTGGACATGTATTTCTGGAATGGCTGGTGGTGGCGACTGTGGGAAGGGCGCTGGTATCGCTCACATTATTATAACCGGGGTTGGGCTTATTATAGCAATATTCCGAGTTTCTATTTTGATGTCGACCCAGGCTGGAGAGGATACTACCGGGACCGTAATTGGTACGGCCACCGCTGGGATTATGAACGGATTCCGAATCGACGACTTCAGCAGAACTGGAAGGGCTGGAATAATGATCGCTATTGGGAAAAGCAAAAAAACTGGGGCGTCCAGAGCTATCAACCTCGACCGCAGCAACAGAGACAGGAACTAAGACAGCAAAGGCAGCAACAGTATCTCCAGAGGCCTGAGGTTCAGCGACATCAGCAGCAGAGACAAGAGCAACAGAAACAGCCAAGAGTCCTGAAACCCCAGGATCAACAACCACAGCAGCAACAGCGCAAGCAAGAAGATCAGCAACAACGTAGACAAGAAGATCGGCAGCAGCACAAACAAGAAGGTCAGCAGCAACGTAAGCATGAGGGGCAGCAATCCCCTGAAGATCAAGCGCCACAAAGACAGCATTCTCAACCTCGCGGACAACAGCACCAGGATGAATCACAACAACAGCCACAAGAAAAACCTGAAAGAGGGGATGGAGAACATAGAAAGTAGGGGGGGCAGGAAGTTAACGAATTTGCCTTCTGTACGGTCTGTCCGCTAGCACAAAATCACTAAATTCGCCAACATTCAGGATTAGTTTGAATGAACCGAATCACCCAAAAGGGAGAATCCACAATGAAAAAACTCATCGCTCTTGCCTGTCTGGCAACAACCGTTTCCATGACCTCAGGAATGGCCATGGCCGACAGCATCAAAGGAAGAGTCGGCGTAACCGGCAAAATCGGTTTCCAGGTCCCGGCCGACAACGAAGCGGATTTTAACAAGAACAAAACCGATGTCGGTTTTATCGGCGGCGGCGGTTTTATCTTCGGCATCGATGATCACATTGCTGCCGAATTAGATGTTACCCGCACGGAATTCGGCTCGAGGAAAGGTGATTTCGGCGTTACCAATGTCTCGCTCGGAGGGCAGTACCGTTTCGCACTTGCTCACCCCCAATTGGTTCCCTACCTTGGGGCCGGCCTGGACATCCTGGTCAGTGACTATGATCCATCCGATGGAGCAAGACGCGACGTTGACACCACGGTTGGCGCCCACGCAAGCGCCGGTGTCGATTATTTCATTATGAAACAGCTGGCCCTGACCGCAGAGGCAAAGCTGGTCGTAGCCCCCGATACCAGCATCAACGACCGGTCTGGCATTCACAGAGGTGATTTCGATCCGACCAGCTTTTCCAATACATTCGGCATTCGCTACTTCTTCAACTGACGCACTGCGCAACTGGCAAATCAGTAAGCGGCCAGACCACCGATGCAAAGGAACAACAAGGAGGAGTTTATGAAAAATGTGAACATGGCCGTCATGGCCGCAAGTTGTCTGTTCGTTGCGGTGATCGCAGGCTGCGCAAGCGGCCCGACGTTCAACCAGAGTTCCGAGGCATCCAAGTCTGCGATCCGCGCCGCCGAGGAAGTAGGGGCGACCAATCTCCCCAGCGCCTCTCTTTATTTGCAACTCGCCAAGGAGGAGCTGGAACGTGCCAACAAGCTGGCCGCAGAAGGCAAGAAGAAAGAGGCCGCTTCGATGCTGACGCGGGCCGAGGCAGACGCTGAACTGGCGGTAACACTTTCCCACGAGCAGTCCGAAAAGACGGAAGCCGGGAAGGCGGTGGAGCGGGTGCGCCAGCTCCGGATTGACAACCAATTACCAATAGAAAGGAGCAACCCATGAAACAGATTAAATATCTGATACTCGTCGGATGCACCGGATTCCTTGCCAGTTGCGCGGCCACCGTTCCGACGGAACTAGCCAACGCCCGTCAAGCCTACCAGAATGCAAGCGCGGGACCTGCCGCACAACTAGTGCCGGCGGAGCTGCACAAGGCGAAGGTGTCACTTGACCGGGCAGAGGAGTCCTTCGCGAAGGATCCCAATTCGTTTCAGACGAAAGATCTCGCATACGTTGCCGAGCGCAAAGCCATAATGGCGGATGCACTCGCCTCCACCGCTTCCCAGAAAGGGAGCGCCACCCGGGCGAACAAGGAATTTCAGGCGACCCAGGGCGAGATCATGAAGCAGACTAAAGAGGACTTGGCCAGGACACAAACTGCGCAGGCTGAGGCGGCATCTGCAGCGGCGGCAGACAAACTGGCGGTTGAGCAGCAGGCTTTGCGCGACTCCGAAAAACGATCAACCGATGCCGCATCAGCAGCGGCGGCAGACAAACTGGCGGTTGAGCAGCAGGCTTTGCGCGACTCCGAAAAACGATCAACCGATGCCGCAGCAGCAGCGGCAGCAGACAAACTGGCGGCGGAGAAGCAGGCCCGGTTTGACTCCGAAAAGCGCGCGGCCGATGTGGCCGCCGCCGGGGCAGCAGACAAACTTTCTGTTGAGCAGCAGGCCAGGCGCGACGCCGAAAAGCGAGCGGCTGATGCGCTGGCAGAGCTGGCCAAGGTTGCCATGCTAAAAGAGGAGCCACGCGGGCTCGTCATAACGCTCTCGGGCAGCGTCCTCTTTGCTTCAAACCAGGCAACGCTTTTGCCGGCGGCGGAGTCCCGGCTGAACCAGGTCGCCGATTCGCTCATGTCGACCAGCAAAGACCGTAGGCTGATCGTAGAGGGGCATACCGACTCTAAGGGCACTGCCGACTTCAACATGAAGTTGTCGCAGCGGCGCGCGGATTCAGTACGCTCTTATCTCATCTCGCGTGGATACCCGGCCGACCTGATAGAGGCGCGCGGAATCGGCAAGGTTCGCCCAATCGCCGACAATGCGAGCGCCGAAGGCCGAGCGAACAATCGGCGAGTAGAGATCATTGTCCAGCGGGAAGCCAAACAATAACTTATTGCAAGGTTGCAAGGAGAAATGCTGGTAAGTTCGGCATTCGCTGCTTCTTCAACTGAGGCACTACGCAACTGGCAAATCATTAAACGGCCAGCGCACCGATGCAAAAGGAACAGAATGAATAAATTATCATTTTTTACCACACTGACAATGGTTGCGGTTATCGCCTTATCCAGCGCTACGGTTTCAACGGCCGGATTCCCGGCGCCGCCCGGACTTCCCGGGCTTCCCGGACTTCCTGCACCTCCTGGGCTGCCTGCACCTCCCGGGGTAAATGTCCATGTCAATGGTTACCTGCCGCCCCCGCCCGGGGTGCACGTTTATCTGGAAGAAGGCCGCCCCTACTACATTGAAAGAGAACAACGGGTCTATGTGGAAAGAGACCGGAAATATCGTAAGTATAAGCACCGTCGCGGGCATGGGCATAGGGAGCATGAAGATCACGACGACCACGAGGGCCACGAGGGGCGAGGCCGGGGTAATGGACACGGCAGGTAGAACTGGAGCGACTGATTGAAAACTAAGTATCCCTGAAAAAAGGACCGTCAGATCATTCCGCTTGTAGTCGCCGACCAGAGCCGGCGCCGGGCTATTCCGGTCCCGCTCTGGTCCACCATGTTCGCAGCGTTCAAGGGGGGAATCCACTAATAAACTCCGAAATCCCGGCCTTGAACGCTATCAGATTTCATGGCCACAAAACCCTACCCTTACTCTGCTCCGTGCCACTACCATTTTGAAGTTAGCAATTCCAGGTCTAACTGATATAATTAACAGAACTTTTCAGGCTTGCTTTTTAAAGGAGACGAAAAAATGACTCGATTCTTAGGATTTCAGTACGCACTCCGTTCAGCAGTTGTGGCGGTTGCCCTCTTCACGGCAGGCTGCGGTTCCTCGTCATCCCCGCTGCAGTCCGCTGCGGGTGGTGTTGTAAATGTCGACCCCAAAGTGCTGCTGGCCAGCATCACCAACGCCATACTCATACAGAAGCAGCCTGTTGCGCGGGCATTGGGCGGCTGGGAGTGGGGCGGTTTTTTCAGCAGCTTCGGCAACCTTCTGGGCAGCATCAATTTTACCAATACCCTTGATATGCAGAAGGTCACCTATCAGGCCACCGGAGCGGATGGTCAGCTCCATGCCATGACCGGGCTGCTGATCCTCCCCAAAGCGATCATCGGCAGCAAACCTTCGGTGCCGATCCTCATGTTTCAGCACGGCACCGAACCGTACCGTCAATATTCACCCTCCCGGTTCCTGGCGCACATGGACCGGCCGTCCGACTACCCGGAAGTGCTGGTGGCGGCGGCAATCGCTTCCACCGGCTATGCCGTTGCCATGGCCGATTACGAGGGACTGGGGGATAATACCGATATCCAGCCCTATGTCCATGGCGACTCGCTGGCAAAACAGGTGGTCGGCATGCTCAAGGCCAGCCGCGACATAATCAACGCAAGCAGCGCACCCTGCTCGTGGAACAGCCAGCTCTTCCTGATGGGGTATTCCGAGGGGGGCTACGTGACAATGACGACCACCCGCGAACTGCAGCTCAATCACGCCGGCGAGTTCACCGTCACCGCTTCGGTCCCGTTGTCCGGCCCCCACGACCTGTCCGGCGAGATGCGAACGCTGATCCTCTCCAGCAACACCTCCAAGGCCCCCTACTTCCTGCCGTTCCTGCTCACCAGCTACAATTACGTCACCAAGGGGGCCCTCTTCAACCCTACCAGCGCCATGATTTCAACGTTAAACACCACCGTTCCCCCGCTGTTTAACGGCAACACGCCATCGGACCTGATAAATGAGGCCATGGGGATGAGCTACAGCCCCTCGGTAAACCTGATTGTACCCAGAAACGTCCTGGTTCAGGCCTTCATCGACCAACTCAATGACCCGACAACTGCGCTGGTCGACTTTCTCAAGCAGAACGACTCTTACCGCAACCCCGCCAATCTGAACACGGCCTGGGTGCCGACCGTACCGATACGCATGTACCACCACAGAAGCGACGAACTGGTTCCCTACGGCAACTCCCAGGTCGCCTTCAACGCCTTCAGCACAGCCGGGGCCAAGAAGTGGGTCTCATTGGTTGAAGAGACCGCCAGCATTGCCATTGATCCGGTCAAAACGGTCCATGTCGGTGCCGCCTTCCCGGAACTGAGCGATGGCTGGAACTGGATCGACAAAAACTTCAAAAAATAGGATCGGAAACGGTGCTGTGTTATCATTTGATTAGATTTCAGTATCAGGGGGGCGGCAGGTGAATTCTTATTTTGGAGCCATTGGTGCTCTTGCCATAGGCGCACTTGCCTCTTGGGTCTGTCTGCCGTTTCTGACCCCCTTCATCTGGGCCCTCGTCATTCGGCAGGTCCTCTCTCCACTGCAGCGCAGATTAACTGCTCGTCTCTCCCAGACCGTAGCAGCTGCAGTGATGGTGGTGATCATTGCGCTGGCCGGAGTTGTGCCGCTGACAATTGTCGGCGGCCAGCTCGCCTACGAGGCTACCAGTGCGATGCAGTCTTTCCAGGGGAATATTTACGGGAAGATCTCGATCGCATCGGTTCAAAAAAAGCTGGATGCCCTCCCGCTTCCTGCTCCGCTCAAGAAAATCACGAGCAAGTTCCAGCTTGACGAAGAGGTCTTGGTGGCCAATGCTGCCGGCTTTGGCCAAAAAATGCTGCAATTAATTGCGGCAACCGCCACTCAGATTGCCGTGGGGGCCGGGATGTTTATTTTCAACGTGATCGCCTTCATGTTTATCTTTTTCTTCCTCTGCCGGGACGGTAAGGAGTGGTACCGGAGCATTGTTCAGGTCGTTCCGCCCCGTTACGGTCTGGAGTCTCTGCTGGATCGTCTTTCTTCGAGCGCTACGGCCGTCTTCTGCGGATTTGCCGGAACCTGCCTGGTGCAGGGAACGATCGGCGGGATCGCATTCGCAGCTCTCGGGCTGCCTTCCCCCTTTCTGGCCGGTGCGATCATGACCATCTGCGCCCTGGTACCGGGCGTCGGAACGGCCCTGGTTTGGGGGCCGGCAGCGTTGTGGCTGCTGGTTTCAGGTTCCGTTGCAAAGGGGGTGATCCTGATCGCCATCGGCGCGGGCGTGATCGGCATGATCGACAACGTGACACGCCCTCTGCTTGCCAGGCTGGGGGGATCACAGCTCTCGATCGTAACCATCACCCTGGGGGCAATCGGCGGAATAGCCGCATTCGGCCTGACCGGGATCATCATCGGCCCCCTTTCCATAGAAGCCTTTTCATGGCTGCTTCAGCGCCTTTCAACTGAAGAGTGCCAGCTCGACTGATACCGCTTCTGTTTGCCGGCTTGTACAACCTGTCAAAAGTCGCTATAGTTTCAGACATTCAGCAGCTTTTGAACGGCTCTCCATGTCAGGCAATCACCCCTCCCGCTGAAACATAAACTTCATTCAACAACTCCCGCCATGGCGGGGAGCCATCGGTCATCCGCGAGAATTGATATGCCCTTTATCCCGACTACACAGCAGGAAATGAAACAGCGTGGCTGGAGCGAGCTGGACGTGATCTTCGTCTCCGGTGACGCCTACCTGGATCATCCCGCTTTTGGCGTGCCGCTCCTGGCCCGCTGGCTGGAGCGGCACGGCTTTCGGGTCGGCATTATCCCCCAGCCCGACTGGCGCTCCAGGGAGCCCTTCATGGTCCTGGGGCGGCCGCGGCTGTTCTTTGCAGTTTCGGCCGGAGCCATGGATTCCATGGTGGCCCACTACACCCCGGCCCGCAAGCTGCGCCACGATGACGCCTATACGCCGGGCAACCGCCACGGCGCCCGCCCCAATCGGGCCACGATCATCTATACCTCCCGCCTGAAGGAGGCGTACCGCGATGTGCCGGTGGTGATCGGCGGCATCGAAGCCAGCCTGCGCCGGTTTGCCCATTACGACTTCTGGGAGGACAAGGTCCGCCGTTCGATCCTGCTGGATGCCAAGGCCGATCTGCTGGTGTACGGTATGGGCGAGCGGCCGCTGCTGGAACTGGCCGAGAGGCTGCGGGGCGGGGAGCTGCTGGCGGATATCCGCGACGTGCGGGGAACGTGTCTGATTGCGGCTAAGGGGGAGCTGGCTGCGCAGCCGCATCTTGGGGGAGAGGGGGGCCATGCCGTGGAAATCCCCTCCTTCGAGGAGGTTTCAGCGGATAAAGCGAAATTCGGCGAGGGGTTCCGCCTGGCCAGCCTGGAGCAGAACCCTTTCTGTGCCCGCATCGTGCTGCAGTCCCACGCCGGGCGGATGCTGGTCTGCAATCCGCCGGCGCTGCCGCTTTCGGAGCGGGAAATGGATGCGGTCTACGCCCTGCCGTTTGAAAAGGCGCCCCATCCCGGCTATAGGGAGCAAATCACTGCCTGGGAGCAGATCAAGACCTCCATCACCAGTCATCGCGGCTGCTTCGGGGGGTGTGCCTTCTGTGCCATTGCCATGCACCAGGGCAAGACGATCCAGTCCCGCAGTCAGGCTTCGCTGCTGGCCGAGCTGGATGCGCTGGCCGGCAAGCCGTGGTTTAGGGGCAGCGTCAGCGATATCGGCGGGCCGACCGCCAACATGTACGGCCTGTCCTGCGGAAATCCCGCTGCCATGAAGGTCTGCCGGCGCGAGAGCTGCATTTTTCCGGGTATCTGCAAAAACCTGCTGACAAGCGACAAGCGGGCGGTCAGTTTGCTGCGTGCGGCACGGAGCCGCAACGGCATCCGCAATGTGGCGGTGTCGTCCGGGGTGCGCTATGACCTGCTGGAACAGCAGTCCGGCTATTTCAGCGAACTGGTGGGGCATCACGTCAGCGGTCTGCTCAAGGTGGCGCCGGAACATCTGGCCGAACATGTCACGACAGTGATGCGCAAACCGGGCCGGAAATCCTTTGAGACCTTTCTGCGGCGCTTTCGTGCCGAAAATGACCGCATCGGCAAGCGCCAGTCGCTGGTGCCGTATCTGATCTCGGGTCATCCCGGCTGTACCCTGAATGATATGCTGGAACTGGCCCTGACCCTCAGGAAGCTGGGTATGCAGGTGGAGCAGGTGCAGGACTTCACTCCGACACCAGGCACGCTCTCCACCTGCATGTATTACACCGGTATCGACCCCGACTCCGGCAAGGCACTGCATGTGGCGCGGAGTGACCGCGAGAAGGGGCTGCAGAAGGCGCTGCTGCTATGGCATCTGCCCGATGAGCAGCGCAAGGTGCAGGAGGCTCTGCGGGAATTGGGGCGGGAGGAGCTGCTGGCCGTGCTGACGCCGGTCAGCGCCGGCGCTGCGCGATCAGGACGTACCGCCCCCCGGCCGCAGTCGCCAGGGCATAAAAGCGGGGCTGATTCCAATTCCAAATCAAAGCGCCATCTTCGTTGACTCGTTTTCGGCTCCTCAACATACTGATTGTATGCCTTCGTCGCCTCAATCCTCGCCGCCTTGATTTCATCTTTGATTTGAAACCGGAATGAGGTCCGATCTTCCGGTCGTTCCGGCAGCCCACGGCATAAAAAAACCCGCTGATCGCTCAGCGGGTTTTGACTGCTCTGGTTCTTGGTTGCAAGGGTTACCTGGATTTTACCACGTTGGAAGCCTGAAGCCCTTTGGGGCCCTGGGTAATGTCGAAAGTAACCGCATCGCCTTCGGCGAGGGATTTGAAGCCGTCGCCCTGGATGGCGGAGAAGTGAACGAAAACATCCTCGCCACCTTCCTGCTCAATGAAGCCGAAACCCTTGGTGTCGTTGAACCATTTAACCTTGCCCTGTGCCATTTTCCTACCTCCTTTTTTCTCCGGTGCTACGCCGGTACAAGTGGGATACTGCCTAAGTTTCCGGAGTCTGATGCAGGAAAACCGCAAAGCCTGGTCAAACATGGTTCTTCTACGTTCTGCAGTAACTTCCGAAACTTGCTGAGACCGTCGTTTATCATAGGGCCAAAGCGCGTGTCAAGGAATTTAATATCGTTATGGCGCCTTCAATTCGGAACTTTTGTTCTGGAGCTTTTTCACCAGTTCACCGTAGCCGCTGGCGGTGATGATCCGGTTGAACTGGCTGCGGTAATTGGATACCAGGCTGACCCCCTCGATAACGACGTCGTACACCATCCATTTGCCGTTCTGGTTGATCAGGCGATAGTCCAGGGTGAATTCGTCGCGTTTGGCGGTGACGACCTTTGATTTGATCTCGGCATGGTCGGCATCGAGGATCTCCTTGATGTAGACGATCTTCTCGTTGTTGTACGATTCGATCTTGCCGGCATAGGAGTTTTCCAGCAGCGTGGCGAACAGGTCAACGAACTCCTTCTTTTCAGCTGGCGTGCGCTGGTTCCAGTGCTTGCCCAGGGAGCGTTTGGCCATCTCGCCATAATCGAAGATCAGGCTGATGGTCTTCTTCAGGGCCTGGCGCCGCTTATGGTCGTTCTTTTTCATCTCCTTGTCGGCAACGATGCGGACAACTTCGTCCACCGTTTTCTTGACGTCTTCCGTGGGGGTGGCATGTGCCTGTGATGCGGTGAAGATCAGGGCCATCAGCAGGATCGGGATACGTTTCAGCATTTTTTTCCTCCGTCTGCAGCAGACTGCTAGGTGATGGTTTTAGTGTGGCGTTTCGCCGGTGGCGTAGTCCAGGTTGGCCAGGGCGAGCTGGTAATTATAGATCGACTGGAAGTAGGCCGCCCGCATGCGGGCATAGGCTTGCAGGGCCTCGAAAATCTCCTTGGCCGGTCCCACGCCGAAGTCGAAGTTGGCCAGGGCGGTCACCGCCCATTTCTTGGAGTTGGAATAGGCCTCCTTGGATGCTTTGGCGCTGTTTTCGGCCTCCTGCAGCTCCAGGTAGAACTTTTTGATCTGAAGCGGGATGTTGGTTTCGGCAAACTCCTTGGTGCTGAGCAGCCGATTGTACTGGGCCTGCTCGGCGGCAACTTTGGCGCCGGTGATGCCGAAATCCAGTTTCCAGCGGGCCCCCAGGGCCACTCCGCCGTTCAGGTGCTTGAAGCGGTCAGTGATGTAAGGATTCTGGATGCGGTCGCGCTGGTCGGCGTAGGCCCACGAAAACAGGCCTCCCAGGAAGATGTCCGGGTAATAGTTGGCTTTGGCGGCTTCCACCAGGGCAGAACGCGCCTTGAGCCCCTCGGCGATCTGGCGGTACTCGGGACGCTTTGCAATGGCCTTGTCCAGCAGGCTTTCCAGGGTGGGAGCGGCCGTTTCAATCGCTGGCAGGCGCTCGTTGAGGATATCCATACTGGCATCGGCCGGCAGACCGATGCGGGTCTTGAGCGCAGCCAGGGCCAGGGCTTCGCCCTTCAGTGCCTCTTCCCTGTATTTGGATACTTCGCCGGTGAAGGCATCCAGCTTGTAGATGTCCATTTCATCGGCACTGTCGGAACCCTGGTCGACGAGCTTCCTGGCCTTTGCGCGGGCCTTGTCGAGACTTTCCTGGACTTCCAGCAAGAGTTCCTTCATCTCGCGGGCCAGCAGCAGTCCGTTGTAATA
The DNA here is from genome assembly GCA_002298925.1 of Geobacter sp. UBA698. Classification (GTDB taxonomy): domain Bacteria; phylum Desulfobacterota; class Desulfuromonadia; order Geobacterales; family Pseudopelobacteraceae; genus Pelotalea. The sequence goes on from DBMM01000039.1 coordinate 67,182, forward strand.
TTCCCTGACCTTGAGGACGATCTCATTGGCACGCTGCTCCTTGCGGGAGCGGTCCACCTGGATGCCGTGGGTGGCGGCCTTCATGTTTTCGGAAATCTTGCCGAAGGTGTAGAGCGGCTGGGTCAGGGTGGCATCGGTGCCTGCAAACCAGGTCGTTTCGCTTAACTTGAAGCTCTTGTCGGTTCTGGTGAAATCCTCCCGGCGGGCACCGGGGGCCGGACCGAACAGGGCCATGGCTTCCAGTTGCGGGTAGCGGTAGGCTTTGGCTTCATCCAGCTTGCTGGCGGTCAGGTCGATGTCGGCCTGGGCCTCACCCAACTCGGGAGCTGACTTGAGTGCCATGCGGACACAGTCATCTATGCTCAGAACGAGTTTTGTCGGGGAGGGGGCGTCGGCGGCGCTGCCGAGGGGGGCATGGGCCAGGATTGCTCCGGCCACTACGATGGCTGAAAATACAGATTTCATTGACTTGTGTCCCTGCTATTCCACTTTTCCATGGATGAATTTACTGACCAGCTCTTCTATGTCAATGGCTGATTCGGTTTCGCTGATCTTATCGTTGTTCTTGAGGAAGCGGTCCGAACCGCCCGGTTTGAGCAGGATGAATTTGTCGCCGATGATGCCGCTGGTGCGTACTGAGGCGATGACGTCGTCCGTGACTTTGATGCCGCTCTTGATCTTCAGCTGGATCACTGCCCGGTCATTGTTCTTGGGGTCAAGGGCAATGCGGTCGACCTTGCCGATCTCCACGCCGGCCATTTCTACCCTTGCCCCCGGTTTCAGGCCCGAGACCGAATCGAAGTAGGCCGATACGGTGAAGTAGTCACCACCGATCAGTTCCATTTTGCCGAGTTTGACCGAGATGTACCCCAGGCAGAGTATGCCCACGATCATGAAGGCGCCGACCGTCATTTCGAGTTTAGCCATGTTCATAAAAGCACCACCTATACCATCTGAATCGGCCCGTCCAGGCTGCCGCTGACAAACTGTTTGACCACCGGATGGTCAGAATTTTTAATATCTTCCGCGCTTCCGAATTGGAGGATCTTTCCCCGGAACAGCATGGCCACGTTCTGGGCAATGTCGAAGATCTCGGGGATTTCATGGGAAACGATCACGGCGGTGAAACCGAACTTGGTGTGGGTCTCCTTGATCAACTGGTGGATGGCCCGCTTGATGATCGGATCAAGGCCGGTGGTCGGTTCGTCGAACAGGATGATCTTGGGCTTGAGCAGCAGCGCCCGGGCCAGCCCGACCCTTTTCTTCATGCCGCCGGAGAGTTCGTCGGTAAATTTCTGTTCCACATTCTTCAGTCCAACATCTTCCAGGGCCGAGATCACCCGCCGACGGATCTCGTCCTTGGGCAGATCGGTTTTTTCCTGGAGCGGGAAGGCCACATTTTCGAAGACATTCATGGAGTCGAACAGGGCCGCGTTCTGGAACAGCATGCCGAATTTTTCCCTGATCTGGTTCAGCCGAGAACGGCGGACGTTGAGGATGTCTTCGCCGTCCACCTCGATCTGGCCGCTGTCGGGGCGCATCAGGCCGATCATGTGCTTGATCAGGACGCTCTTCCCCTCGCCGCTGGGGCCGATGATGGCCGTGATCTGGCCGGCGGGGATCTCCAGGCTGAGGTCGTTCAGTACGGTCTGGCTGCCGAAGGCTTTATGCAGATTGCTCAGGCGGATCATAAGAGAACCGATGTCAGGAAGTAGTCCCAGACCAGCACCAGCACCGAGGTCAGTACCACCGACTCGGTCGTGGCGCGGGAAACCCCTTCGGCGCCATGGCCGGCGTAATAGCCCTTGTAGCATCCCACCCAGGCGATGATGACACCGAACGAGAGGGATTTGGCAATGCCCGAGGAGACATCCCGCCAGACCACCGCCTTTTCCATCTCGTAGAAATAGGCGCCCGGGTTGACCCCCAGCAGTTTGACCCCCACCAGCCAGCCGCCATAGATGCCGACCACATCGAAGATGGCGCACAAAAGCGGCAGGGCAATGATGGCAGCGATGAGTTTGGGGGTGATCAGGTACTTGAAGGGATCCAGCGCCATGGTTTCCAGGGCGTCGATCTGCTCGCTGATGCGCATGATGCCGATCTCGGCCGTGATGGCGCTACCGGCCCGACCGGTTACCATCAGGGCGGTCAGCACCGGTCCCAGTTCGCGGATCAGGGAGAGCGCCACGGCGGTGCCCAGCATCCCTTCCGAACCGAATTTTGCCAGGGTGTAATATCCCTGCAGACCGAGCACCATGCCGGTGAAAGCAGCTGTCAGGAAGATTACGAACAGGGATTTGGCGCCGATGAACTTGAGCTGCTTGAGGATATGCACTGGACGGCCGGGACGGCGTACGACCATATAGAAGGAGTAGATCAGAAACCAGCCGATCCTGCCAAGATCACGCACAAGAGCGATGGTTGAGTGCCCTATGGATTGAACCAGAGCTGACATCGTGCAACCTCTGAAAGAATAAAAGAGTTCTATACATCATTTAAAACTGAAATGTAAAGCATGAACCTATTATGGCCGCGAGGTCAGATCACTTCTTCCAGCTTTCCGCCGGGTCTGAGCGTGAAGCGGCTGCCGCGCCACTCCACCCGGTTACCGAGGAACGCCAGCGCCCAACTGAAAAAGGAGAGCATGTCCCGCAGCGGGATCAGCCAGAGCCATTTGGGCAGGAGTTTGTCGCCCACCAGGGTGCGGCTGAAAAGGGTGCAGACCGACAGCCGCACGGCATAGAGCAGTCCGATGGCTGCCAGGGCGCTGGAGGCGGTTGGGGCCAGCAGGGCCGCCAGCAGGGCGGCGGGGAAGGGCAGGGTGATGCCGGAGGCAAGATAGCCGCCCGGCCGGCTGACCCGCATGGTGCGGGCCCAGCGCAGCTGTCGCGAGAGTACCGACATCAGGCTCTCGGCCTTGACCATGCTCTCCACGAAGCAGCCGTCCAGGGCGATATGCCAGCCGGTCCGATGGATCTTGTTGCCCAGCTGATAGTCGTCAGCCAGGTAATCGGCCAGGGCCTCGAAGCCGCCGATGGCGGCCAGGGCTTCCCGTCGCACAGCCATGGAGGCGCCCAGGGCAAAGGAAAGCCCCTCCAGCTGCAGCGCCACCATGACATTGGGAATCATCTCGCTGGTGAAGCCGGTGGCCTCAACGGCGGTAGCGATGCCATGGACCCGGGAGGTGCGGTAGAGCGATGTTACCAGGCCGATCCGAGGATCGCTGAAATGGGCACAGACGGATTGCAGGTAATCGGGCGCAACCCGGATGTCGCTGTCGCAGACGATGATGATCCCGTGACAGGTCCGGGGGAAGGCGTTGATCAGGTTGGAAACCTTGTAGTTGGGGCCGTGGATGGCCGGGTTTATGGTCAGGGAGATGTCGTGGCCGGGAAAATCCGTGATCAGCTGGCGGATGACCGGGATAATCGGATCTTCGGCCGAAGCGACGGCGAACAGCAGCTGAATCGCGCCGCCGTACTGCTGGCGGCAGAAAGAGGCAAAGTTTGCATAACTCTCGGCATCCATCCCCTTGACCGGCTTCAGGATGGTTACAGCGGGGGGCGGGGAGAGGGGTGGCGTTGCCGGGGTACGGAAGAAACGCCGGGCACAGGCCAGTGACAGCAGGCTGTAGGCCAGGGGGGGCAGAATGATGATGAACGGCAGCAGGTTTCGCAGCATGTCAGGCGGCCTTCTGGATCAGGATAAAATAGGGTGCGGCACTGGAGCTGTTCATTTGGGCCATGCGCCAGCAGTAAAAGCAGCGCGGTGCGAGTCCGGCGGCCCAGGTCTCGATCAGCTCCCGTTCCTGGCTGCCGCCAGCATGTCCCGGGTAGACCGTGACCGCGACGATGCCGCCCGGGAGCAGCAGTCCCAGGGAGTGTTCCAGGGCGGCGAGCGTTGTTTCCGGACGGGTGATGATGGTGCGCTCACCCCCCGGCAGGTAACCCAGGTTGAAAACCACGGCAGCGACACCATCAATGATATGCTCCGGCATGCGTTCATGTCCGGCTGCATGCAGTTCGACCCGTTCGGCCAGGCCGGCTTCCTCTAGTCTGGCCAGGGTGCGGCTAACGGCCTGCTGCTGGATGTCAAAGGCCCATACCTTGCCCCGGGGGCCCACCAGTTCCGCCAGCAGCAGCGTATCGCCGCCATTGCCGCAGGTGGCGTCGACAGCCCTGTCGCCGGATTGGATAAATGTGCGCAATGCCAGATGGGAGAGCGGCACCGGGCCGCGTAACAGCGGGATATCAATACGGCAGGTTGCGGTCATGGAGGCAGAGGCTAGCAGAAATGCGGTTTTTTGGCCAGAGCGATTTTGTTTGAAATCAAAGGGTGAATCGGGGTACTAACGGCATCATGATATTACGAAAAATTGTCAGCAATGAAATATCCGGTCGGCGTCTGGATGATGCTGTCGCGACGCTGTGTGAAGGTCTCAGCAAGTCTGAGGCGCGTCGGATCATAGACCGCGGCGGCTGTGCCCTCAACAGCAGCATGGTGCGGGTCGCTTCCCGTCTGGTCAAGGTTGGTGATGTGATCGAAGTGGGTGTCATGGAGGCGGGGCGTTTTTGCGAACTGCTGCTGCCTCCCGAGTCACTGCTTTACGAGGACGACGATCTGATTGCCGTCAATAAACCGGCCGGTGTCAATACCCAGCGCACACCCTATCAGCTGAAAGGAACTCTGGAATACTGGGTATCCGAGTATTTCAGGCAGGCCGGCCTGCTCGAGCCGGCCCGGGTCATTCATCGTCTGGATCGCGGCACCTCGGGGGTCATGCTGTTTCCCAAACAGAAACGGGCCGCTGCCTGGCTCTCGAAGCGCTTTCACGATGGCCTGGTGGACAAGCGTTATCTGGCGCTGGTCAGCGGCAGGCCGGGGGAGGAGACCTGGAGAGCTGACGGACCGATCGGCAAGCTGGGGACATCGCGCTACGGCATCATGGTCGGGGGGCGCCCGGCCCTGACGGAGTTCCGCTTGCTGGCCACATCGGGTGATTATTCCCTGGTGGAGGCGCGTCCGCAGACCGGCCGTACCCACCAGATCCGCGTCCATCTGGAGGCGCCGGGGCTGCCGATCGCCGGTGATGCCACCTACGGCGGCGTTCCGGCGGAACGCATGATGCTGCATTGCGCGGAGCTCACCTTCAAGAATGAGCTGGGAGCGGAGATCCGTGTTGCTGCCCGGCCGGATCCTGCTTTTGAGCGTTTTATGAGGGAAAAGGGGATAGTGGCAGACACGATACCTGGTTTAGGGAGTCCCGATGAAAGAGCAATGGCTCTATAATCTGAAACGAAAGATACTTGTTAGTCTGCTCGGTATCTTAACGTTATCCATTCTGGTTACCCTGGCTTTCATAGGGATGATGCTCAGGGAACACCTGCTCACCGTCAGCAAGGCCAGCACCCAGGAATTGAGCCAGGTGGTCGAGACAAGCCTGAAAAAGCTGATGCTGATCGGAAAACCGGAAGTGCTCCAGGAAGCGCTGGCAGGGATCAATACGGGCAAGATCAGCACTGTTTTCATAGTCGACAGGAACGGGAAAGTTGTCTATGCGTCCGATCGCGCCATGCTCGGCAGGCTTTTTGACCGTCACAAGGATACCACCTGCACCGCCTGTCACAAGTCGGATCGTCCGCCCCAGAATGTAACTACCGTCATCAAAACCGAACAGGGCAAATTCCATCGTATTGTCAGTGTCATCTGCAACGACAGTTCCTGTCACGGCTGCCATTCACCGTCCCAGAGAATCATCGGCAAACTGATCATCGATCGGAGTCTGAAAGACAATGACAGATTGATTTTAGAAGTTCTGCTGATCATAGTCGCAGCGGGCGTCTCATGCATCCTGTTCCTGTGGTTTTTTGTCTCGCGTAAACTGTCCAGCTCCCTGGACAAATATATTGACGAGATCCTCCGGCAGAACTCCGAGCTGAGTCTGCTTTGTACGATGATCGAGCGTCTGAGCAAGACCATCGACATCGACGAATTGAAACCGGTTGTCATTGACATCTTCCGGGAAGTGCTCGATGCCGATGAAATCGATATTATCTTACGAAAGGATGCCCGCGAACTGCGTTGTACCTCCTGGATGCGCGGTAACGACGCTTGTCAGCGCAAGAAACTGGAGTCGGATGCGGCGCTGGCTCAGGCCGTTGAAAGATGGAAGCAGGGTGTCCTGAATACCGCTATGGCCGGTGGAGTCCCCTCGGAGTTGTACGTGCCGATTGAAAAAAACGGCGGGCCTCTGGCGCTTATCCACCTGGTGAAATACAAGGGAGGATTCGATCCGTTCCGGCTCATGCTGGTGGATGTTGTCGTCAATAATGTCTCGGTCTCCTTCGAGAAAGCCAGTCTGTACTATATTGCCATTACCGACGAATTGACGCACCTGTACACCCTCCGTCACTTCCGGTTCTGCCTTGAAAGTGAGCTTCGGCGCTTCGAGCAATCAGGAACGAACCTGACCCTGCTCATGATCGACATCGATAACTTCAAGTTGATAAACGACACACACGGTCACCCGGTTGGCGACCTGGTCATCGAGCAGGTTGCCAAGTGCCTCTTGATGACGATGCGGGACAACGACCTTTCGTTCCGTTACGGTGGAGAAGAGTTTGCCGTGCTGCTGCCCGATACGGCCCGTGACGGGGGATTGGTTATAGCTGAAAGGATTCGAAAAAGAATCGAGGAGATGGTAGTGGACGAGCGTTATGCCGATCTTGGAGTGACGGTCAGCATCGGTGTTGCCACTCTTACTGGACATGCCGACAGCGGCATTAACATCGTTGGCATAGCCGATGGGGCGCTCTACGAGGCGAAGCGCGCCGGTAAGAACAGGGTGATCGTTGCGGGGCAAAATGATCGCAGGTAGCTGACAATAAATATATTTGAGAGCGGCCGGTGGTGCTCTCTTGCTCAGTCTGAGCAATCGTTTTCCAAAAGCTGCTTGCTCTGCCAAGGAAAAAAACGTTTTCAAGATGTATCTGTTTGTGGTAGCTTTTCGGGTCCGACACGCCACGTACCAAACAAGTAACGACAAATCTTACGTTCAGGCGGAAATCACATTCACATGTCCAGGATCATCTGTATTGCCAACCAGAAAGGGGGCGTCGGCAAAACGACCACGGCCGTCAACCTGGCCGCCTCGCTGGCTGCGGCTGAGCGTCCCACGCTGATTGTGGATGTTGATCCCCAGGGCAATGCCACCAGCGGTGTCGGGGTGGACAAGTCCACCCTAAAGCAGACCGTCTATGATGCCCTGATCAATGAGGTTGACCCGCGTGAACTGGTTATCGATACCGGTCACCCTTTTTTGCATATTCTACCGGCCAACTCGTCCCTGGCTGGCGCCGAGCTGGAGCTGGCTTCGGAGATTGCCCGTGAACAGCGGCTCAAGCTGGTTCTGGCACAACTGTCCGACCAGTATCGCTACATCATCATCGATTGTCCGCCTTCGCTCAACCTGCTGACCATCAATGCCATGACAGCTGCCGATTCCGTGCTGATACCGTTGCAGTGCGAGTTCTACGCCATGGAGGGCTTTTCCCAGATCCTGCATACCATCAAGCTGATCCAGAAGATGATCAATCCTCTGTTGAAGATCGAAGGGGTCCTGCTGACGATGTTTGATGCCCGCAGCAATCTTGGCAAGGATGTGGCAGAGGAGATTCGTGGGCATTTCCCGGACAAGGTATTTGAGGCGGTTATTCCACGCAATGTGCGTTTGGCAGAGGCACCCAGCCATGGCAAGCCAATAATATACTACGATATTACCTCGCGTGGTGCTGCCAGTTACCTGCAGTTGGCGCGCGAGATAATCCAGAGGGAGACAGTCAATGGCTAGAGTAGGTGGCCTCGGCAAGGGTATGGCCGCGCTCCTGCAGGTGACGGAGACGGCTGAGGAGAGCAGGTCTTATTTTGTCTGTCCCATCGAGCAGATCCGACCCAACAAGGGACAGCCGCGCAAGCACTTCGCCCCTGAAAAGCTTGAGGAATTGGCGGCATCCATCCGCGAGCAAGGCATAATCCAGCCGCTGGTTGTCACCAGGAAGGATGATCACTTCGAGATTATCGCCGGAGAGCGCCGTTGGCGGGCTGCCCAGAAAGCCGGTCTCCGCGAGCTGCCGGTGGTTATTCGCGAGGCCAGTGACCAGGCTGTGCTGGAGCTGGCCCTGATCGAGAATATCCAGCGCCAGGACCTGAACGCGATCGAGGAGGCCCAGGCTTACCGTTCACTGGTGGAACAGTTTGCCATTTCCCAGGAAGACGTGGCCAAGCGGGTCGGTAAAAATCGCAGCACGGTCACCAATGCGCTGCGTCTGCTGCGGTTGCCGGATGAAGTCCAGCTGGACATCGTCGAGGAACGGCTGAGCATGGGACATGCCCGTGCGCTGCTGGCTCTGGAGGGGCCGGAGCTGATTGATCGTGCCCGCAAAGAAATTCTGCATCGACAGTTGAGTGTCCGTGCTACAGAGGATCTGGTGCGGCGACTGAAGGTCAACCCCCATCCGGTCGCCAGCAAGCGGCCCCAGCAACCGGATCTTTTGATGAGTTCGCTGGAGGAGCAGTTGCAGAAAAGATTCCAGTCGCGAGTTGCCATTCGCCGGATCGGGACCAAGGCTGGCAAGTTGGAAATACATTTCAGTGATACGGATGAATTAACCAGAATCATTGATTTGCTGGACATTTGAGCCTCTGAACCTGAGGCAGGCTGAAAAAGATAAATGGACATGCGGCTGTAATTTTGTTGACAGCATGCCGCAAGCTGTGATACTCAACCTCTGTTTTACGCCCAAGTCTGGGATACAGTATACACATCAGCAAGGCTGCAAGGGGTAGCTCGTGATTGAATTAAATTTAGCTTTCGTAGTCCAGATTATCAACTTCGGCATCCTCGTTCTTGTATTGAATGTCTTTCTCTACAAGCCGATCCGCAAGGTGCTGTCAGAGCGTCGCCTGGTGATTGACGGTGCTCGCGATAAGGCCGCCTCCGTTGATCAGGAAGTTCAGGAAAAGATGGCCCGTTATGAGGCGCGTCTGCGCGATGCCAAGACCGAAGCGGCCGGACGCCGGGCCGAGGCGCTCAAGCAGGCTCAGGCCGAGGAGGCCACTGTGCTTGAAAAAGCCCGTAAAGAGGCCGCCGATTCACTCAGCACCATTCGTGAAAAAGTTGCCAAAGAGGCTGCCGAGGCACGTGCGCTGCTGACCAGGCAGGCCGAAGCGCTGTCCGGCGATATATGTGAGAAGATCCTGGGGAGGAGCCTGTAGTCATGCCAATGTTGTCCGAACGCAAAAAGAATATCGCCCTCTCCCTGGCAGGCATTGCCGTTGTAGTTCTGGCCGCATCTGTCGGTTTTGCCAGCGAAGGCGGAGAAGCTGCCCACCATGTCGATAAAGGCGCCCAGATGAAGGATTTCGGCTGGAGGGTGCTCAACTTCGCCGTTCTGGCCGGCATTCTGGTGTGGGCTCTTAAGAAGGCCAATGTGAAAGCCTCTCTGGCTGACCGCCAGGCCCAGATTGAGAAGAGTCTCAAGGAGGCGCAGCAGGCCAAGGAAGCTGCTGAGGCCAAACTGCGTGAGTATAGCAGCAAGCTGGATCAGGCTGCTAAAGAGATCGATGAAATTCATGCCGCCATTATTCGTGAAGGCGAGCAGGAGAAAGAACGCATCATCGCCGAGGCCAGAAAGGCCGCTGAAAAAATTGCCGCTCAGGCCGCACTTTCTGCCGAGCAGGAAACCGTCAAAGCCCGTGCAGAACTGCGTGCCGAGGCTGGCCGCCTGGCTGTGGAGCTCGCCGCTGGTAAGCTGGCCGGCGCCATTCAGAAAGGTGACCACGACCGATTTGTCGGTGAATATCTTGACAAGGTGGTACAGCTCTAGTGATTAATAACGCCATTGCAAAACGTTACGCCAAGGCCCTTGTTCAACTCGCCTCGGAAGGCGGTCTGGTTGACCGGTTTCGCGACGAGCTTGCCGTTGTCAACGCGCTTTTTACGGGTAACCCAGATCTGGGTGCTGCCTTCGCAAACCCGGCTTTTACCGCCGAGCAGAAAAAGGGAATCATGCAGGACCTGGTGGCCAAGTCTGCCTGCTCCCCTCTGGTCGGAAATTTTCTCCTGCTCTTGGTGGACAAGAACCGTGTGGCCTTCCTCAGTCAGATCGTACAGACCTACGAAACTCTGGCTGATGAGCAGTCAGGCGTGATTCGCCCGGTCATACGCAGTGCCTTTGCTCTCGACGCCGATCAGGTCGATTCGATCAAGGGTGTCCTGGAGAAGAAATCAGGTAAAAATGTCATCCCCCAGGTCGCAGTCGATAAAGAACTTTTGGGTGGCGTTGTCATTCAGATCGGTGACATCGCCTACGACAGCAGTGTTAAAACTCAGCTTAAACGGATTCAAGATATATTACAGAAGGGGTAAATGCTTCTATGGAAATCAGAGCGGAAGAGATCAGCGAAATCATCAGAAAGCAGATCAAGGAGTATGGCAAGGAGGTTGAAGTGTCGGAAACCGGCACAATCATCTCCATTGGTGACGGTATTGCCCGTATTCACGGCCTGGCAGGCGCCATGGCTGGCGAGTTGCTGGAATTTCCCGGCGGCGTGTCCGGCATGGTCCTCAACCTGGAGGAAGATAACGTCGGTGCCGCCATTCTCGGTGAGTTCTGCGAGATCAAGGAAGGCGATACCGTTAAACGTACTGGTCGCATTACCGAGGTACCGGTCGGCGATGCGCTCATCGGTCGCGTGGTCAACGCCATCGGCCAGCCGATTGATGGCAAGGGTCCGATCAACACCACACTTTTCAGCAAGGTTGAGATCAAGGCCCCCGGCATCGTTAGCCGTAAATCGGTGCATCAGCCGATGGCTACCGGCCTCAAGGCGATCGACTCCATGGTTCCAATCGGGCGCGGTCAGCGCGAGCTGATCATCGGCGACCGTCAGACCGGCAAAACTGCCGTCGCTATCGATACCATCATCAACCAGAAAGGTGGTGACGTTGTCTGTATCTATGTCGCCATCGGCCAGAAACGCTCCACAGTAGCTCAGGTTGTTTCTAAGCTGACCGAGCACGGCGCCATGGATTACACCATCGTCGTTGCCGCTACCGCCTCCGAGTCTGCTCCGCTGCAGTTCATCGCCCCTTACACCGGTGTTACCATGGGCGAATACTTCCGCGACAACAAAAAACATGCTCTCATCATTTATGACGATCTTTCCAAACAGGCCGTGGCGTATCGTCAGCTTTCCCTGCTGCTCCGTCGTCCGCCAGGACGCGAAGCTTACCCGGGCGACGTTTTCTACCTGCACAGCCGTTTGCTGGAGCGTGCCTGCAAGCTGTCCGATGCCTGCGGTGCCGGTTCATTAACCGCGTTGCCGATCATTGAAACACAGGCTGGTGACGTTTCTGCATATATCCCGACCAACGTTATCTCCATTACCGATGGACAGATCTATCTCGAATCTGATCTGTTCTTCTCGGGTGTTCGTCCGGCCATCAACGTCGGCCTTTCGGTTTCCCGCGTCGGTGGTTCCGCCCAGACCAAGTCCATGAAACAGGTTGCAGGTACCCTGCGTCTCGACCTGGCGCAGTATCGCGAGATGGCTGCATTCGCCCAGTTCGGCTCGGATCTCGATAAAGCTACTCAGATGCAGCTGGAGCGTGGTGTCCGTCTGGTAGAGATCCTTAAACAGCCGCAGTACCGTCCGATTCCCAATGAAAAACAGGTTCTGGTTATCTTTGCAGCCAACAATGGCTTCCTGGATGACTACGCCGTTGCTTCGCTCAAGCGGTATGAAACCGAGATGTATGCCTTTTTTGACAATCGTCAGGCAGAACTCCTGGCTGAGTTGCGCGACAAAAAGGCGATTGATGATGACCTGAAGAAACGGATAATTGCCGCACTGGAGCAGTTCAAAAAGGAATTTACCGCTTAAACAAGGACGGTTTGACCAATGGCAAGCCTTAAAAGCATTAAAAAACGGATCGTATCCGTAAAAAATACCCGACAGATCACCAAAGCCATGAAGATGGTCTCGGCTGCCAAACTGCGGCGGGCCCAGGAAAATGTCGTGGCTGCACGGCCATACGCCAGAAAACTCGGTGAGGTGCTTCAGGCGCTGGCCGGCAATCTGGAAGGTGATCTGCACCCGTTGCTTGAGAAACGGGAAGCAAAAAAATTGCTCCTGATTATCATCACTTCCGATCGTGGTCTTTGTGGAGGTTTCAACTCCAACCTGTGCAAGGCGGGTGAGCGTTTTATCAAGGAGAACAAGAGCGCTTACGAGCAGATCAGCGTGATGACCGTTGGCCGCAAGGGTAACGAGTTTTTCAGGAGTCGTCTCCCGGTATACAAGAACTTTTCAAACGTCCTGGCAAAACCGAATTACCAGGTTGCTGCCCAGATAGCTCATGACGTCATAGAAGCATACCAGGCAGAGGAGTTCGACCAGGTCGTGTTGTTGTTCAACTCTTTCCGAACGGTAATGTCCCAGGACATTACCTTTCAGCAGCTTCTTCCGGTTGTACCCGAAGAGACCAGCTCCAAGGAGGACGCCGCCCCGGTCGAGTTTATCTATGAGCCTTCGGTCGGCGAGCTTCTGGCGGAAATTCTGCCTAAAAATATCGAAGTACAACTCTTCAAGTCCATGCTGGAATCGGTTGCCGGAGAGCACGGTGCACGCATGACCGCCATGGACAGTGCTTCCAAGAATGCATCCGAGATGATCGGCAAGCTGACGCTCCAGTATAACCGTGCCCGTCAGGCAGCCATTACCACGGAGTTGATGGAAATCATCTCCGGTTCGGAATCCATTAAGGGATAATTACGTAACGAATCACTATAGAGAGGCCGCAGGCCGCAGGAGGACAAGGTTCCATGAGTCAGAATATAGGTAAAATCTCGCAGGTAATCGGCGCCGTTATCGACGTCGAATTTGAACCCGGTAAGTTGCCGGAGATCTATCACGCGCTTCGTGTTACCAATCCGGCCATTGATGACCGTGAGAACAACCTGGTGCTCGAAGTTGCCCAGCATCTGGGTGAAAACTCTGTGCGTACCATCGCCATGGATTCCACCGACGGTCTCAAGCGTGGCCAGGCAGTTGTCGATACCGGCAAGCAGATCTCGGCACCGGTTGGTCGCAAGACCCTCGGTCGTATTATTAACGTCATCGGTGAGCCGGTCGACGAGATGGGCCCAATCGGTAATGAGAAAGAATACGGTATCCATCGCGAAGCGCCTCCCTTCGAAGACCAGTCGACCAAAGTTGAAGCGTTCACGACCGGAATCAAGGTCGTCGACCTGCTCGCTCCTTACGCACGTGGCGGAAAGATCGGCCTGTTTGGTGGTGCCGGCGTTGGCAAGACCGTTCTGATCATGGAATTGATCAACAACATCGCCAAACAGCACGGCGGCTTCTCTGTTTTTGCCGGCGTTGGTGAGCGGACCCGTGAAGGCAACGACCTCTGGATGGAGATGAAAGAATCGGGCGTTCTCGATAAAGCCGCCCTGGTGTACGGTCAGATGAACGAGCCTCCTGGCGCCCGTGCCCGCGTAGCCTTGACCGCTCTGTCTATCGCTGAATATTTCCGCGATGAGGAAGGACAGGACGTTCTGTTGTTCATTGACAACATTTTCCGCTTTACCCAGGCCGGTTCCGAGGTTTCCGCCCTTCTTGGCCGAATCCCTTCAGCCGTCGGTTATCAGCCGACGCTGGCCACCGAGATGGGTGAACTGCAGGAGCGTATTACCTCCACCAAAAAGGGTTCGATTACCTCGGTTCAGGCCATTTATGTTCCGGCCGACGACTTGACCGACCCGGCTCCGGCCACCGCTTTTGCCCACTTGGATGCTACCACGGTTCTTTCCCGTCAGATCGCCGAACTCGGCATCTATCCCGCCGTTGACCCGCTGGACTCCACCTCGCGCATCCTCGATCCGCAGGTTATCGGCGAAGAACACTACGCCATCGCCCGTTCCGTTCAGTATGTTCTCCAGAAATACAAGGACCTGCAGGACATCATTGCCATTCTCGGTATGGATGAACTTTCAGAGGAAGACAAGCTGGTTGTGGCCCGTGCCCGCAAGATCCAGCGTTTCCTTTCCCAGCCGTTCTTCGTGGCCGAGGCTTTCACCGGTTCTCCCGGCAAGTACGTCGAGCTCAAGGATACCATTAAGGGTTTCCAGGAGATCGTGGCCGGTAAGCACGACAACCTGCCGGAGCAAGCCTTCTACATGGTCGGTTCGATCGAAGAAGCCATCGAAAAGGCTGCCAAACTGGCTGCGGTATAATAAATCCGTAGAGGCGGCCCCGCGTGGCCGCACGCAACAGGGTAACCACATGGGGTTGCCCCTACAAGGAACGATATATGGCTGAAAAGATGAAGCTCGAAATTGTAACCCCATACAGCAAAGTCGTGGACACAGAAGTTGATGAGGTCACTGCTACCGGCAAACTCGGCGAGTTCGGTGTACTTCCAGGTCACGCCCCCTTTCTGACATCGCTCAAAATCGGCGAGCTGGTTTATAAGAACAACGGTGTAGTCGAGCATATGGCCCTTAACTGGGGCTACTTTGAGATTAAGGATGATAAGATCATTGTTCTGGTGGAAACAGCCGAGGTTTCCGAAGAGATCGATCTGGAGCGCGCCAAGGCAGCTTTTGGCAGGGCCGAAGAGGCACTCAGGAGGCTCTCGCCTGAGGATAAACAGCACAAGATCTATGAAGCAGCCCTGGAACGGGCCATCATCCGCATGCAGGTGGCTGGCAAGGCTGTCCGCAAGTAGTACCACGTGGCGATATGACCTTTAAAAGAGCGGCAGCGATGCCGCTCTTTTTGTATATATGGCATTAATCCTGAGTCCCTGTTATAACCTGAAATCAGAGGATGACAGCCCAAAGTGTATGCCTTGAACTGACAAGGAGGTCCACATGCCGCTAAAAATCGAATTGAAGCGAAATCGATGTTACGAACTGTTTTCCCAGTCAGCCGGACTTGAAATCAGTGCCGCCAGCAAGACCGTCAAGGATCATGACCAGGTAGTCGAGCGTATCGGACGGATCCAGCTCCGTTTTTTCAAGCTTACCCCCAAGTCCAATCCGGACGAAGTCACTCAGATCCGCTTTATCTGTGAACCTGATGAGGCCTTTAACCTTGCGTTAATGATCAGCCAGGTGGCCGCCTCGGCGGCTCCTTGCAAGGAAAAACTGCATCCGCACAAGTTTGTGGCCGGAGAACAGGGTGAAACGGTCACTACCCTGTCGGTGGAGAAGTGGGAGCGGGGTGGTAAGGGCGGTTTTGCTGTGACCGTGGCTCGGGGCAAGGATTTTATCAGTGTGCCGATACCGTTGACCAAGTTTCTGTTTGCTGCCGAGTTCCTACGCTTTCTTGCTACTGACCAATGCTGGGTGGAACGGCCGGACAAACGGATCCCGGCCTGAAGGACGCATGTCGAATTCCAAGCGTTATAACAGCTTCTCTGCCGAGTTGAAGAGCATCTTCGGCTGCAAGGTTCAGCGCATATCGCTGGATGCCGGCTTTACCTGCCCCAACCGGGATGGTCTGCTGGACAGTGCCGGCTGCATTTTCTGTGGCGGCCACGGTTCCGGTTCCCATGGCATTCGCCGCGACCTGGACATACGCGGGCAACTGGAAGACGGCAAAGAGGTCATGCGCCGCAAGTACAAGGCTGAGAAGTTCATCGCCTATTTCCAGTCTTATTCCAATACCTACGCCCCGCCCGAACGACTCCGCCATTTGTTCGGCCAAGCCCTGTCCGTGCCCGATGTAGTCGGTCTGATTGTCGCCACCCGCCCGGATTGCCTGCCCGATGACGTACTTGATTGCCTGGCACAGCTGAGCAGTCGAACCTATTTCTGGCTGGAGTTGGGACTGCAGTCGATTCACGACCGTTCGCTGGAATTCATCAAACGGCACCACGATTACGCCTGTTCCCTCTCAGCCATCGAGCGCGCCAGGGCACGCGGTTTGCGAGTCTGTGCCCACGTGATCCTTGGACTGCCGGGGGAGTCCCGTGCTGACATGCTGGCAACCATTGATGAGCTGAATCGGGTGGGGGTGGCGGGCGTCAAGCTGCATCTGCTGCATGTCATGCAGGGAACGCGACTGGCCGCTATGTACGGGGCAGGTGAGGTGCCGCTGATGGGACGCGATGAATATGCCGGCCTGGTATGCGACGTGCTGGAGCGCCTTGATCCGGCGATCCTGATCCATCGCCTGACCGGTGACGGCGGCCATGACAATCTGCTGGCGCCGCTCTGGTCATTGAGAAAGTTTGAGGTGCTCAACCTGATTGATGCCGAGCTGCAGCGACGCGGGACGCGCCAGGGGGTCAGATTTTCCCCGTAAAGATCAGCAGCAGAAACATGAAGTAAAACAGTCCGCCCGCCAGCAGCGTCCCCGGAGTCAGATGCTTCTTCCAGCGGATCTGCAGGTAAGCCATACCGACCGAGGCGAAGGTCAGGGCCACGGTCAAAAGCGCCGCGGTATTGAGCCGCCAATCGGTCATCATGATGCCGATGGCCGTTATCACCGACCCCTGAAAGACCATGGCACCGGTCACATTGCCGATGGCCAGGGTGTCCTTGCCCTTGTTGATCCAGATCACACTGTTGAATTTCTCCGGCAGTTCCGTGGCGATGGGCGCGATGATCATGGCCAGGATGAAGGGCGAGATCCCCATCAGCACCGAGATGATCTGCACCTTCTCCACAAAGATGTACGATCCCCACACAATCAGCAGCAGCGAACTGAGCACCTGCAGGCCGATAATCCACATCTCCGGGTCATGGGATTTGGGGGCGAAGTAACAGGGGTCGATCTCCGACTCCTCGATCTCGTGCGCTTCGGGTTCTCCGCCCCCCTTGAGTGTTTTCAGCACATAACCGCCATAGACAAGAAAGAGCGCCAGCGCAATGAAGGTCTTGATGACCGGATGCCCGCCCAGGAACGAGGCGGTGATGGCCACGGCATACAG
Source organism: Geobacter sp. UBA698 (assembly GCA_002298925.1). Lineage (GTDB taxonomy): Bacteria > Desulfobacterota > Desulfuromonadia > Geobacterales > Pseudopelobacteraceae > Pelotalea. The sequence goes on from DBMM01000039.1 coordinate 84,190, forward strand.
GACCAGGAAATATTCCATGTCACGCCGCATGACGACCGTGTCCACCCGCATGACCGGGTAGTCATCCCGTTTCTTGCGATTCCAGATCACCGCCAGGCCGCTGATAAAGAAGGCCAGCGTCCCCAGCATGAAAGGGGCGCCGATGATGGCGCCCACGCCGATCTTGTGGCCGGCTTCCGGTGTACCGAACAAGATCGCCACGATCGGCACCAGCGTCTCGGGCAGGGCTGTGCCGATGGCAGCAAAGACGCTCCCCACCGCACCATCCGACAGTTTCAGCTTCTTGCCGAACCACTCCAGGCCGTTGGTAAAGACTGTTGCCCCCAACAGAATGATGCCCAGGGCGACAATCAATAAAATCCAGTTTATCATTTACATCTCCACTCTTGTCACGACTCCCTGCAGCTTGGCTGCCGGCAAGCGGTTGAACTGAACAAAGTTGGGGGTCAGGCGTTTGATGGTTGAGAACAGCCTCCAGATCGGGTTATCGGTGGCGATGTCCTCGATGCCGTAGAAGATGACCTTCTCGCTGATGCCGTTCTGCTTGAGCAGGGACTCGATATCCAGAATCTCCATGTAGCCGGCGCTGATGGCAATGGCGTCAAGACCGGAGGCCATGCCGGTCTGCAGATTGGACTCCTGTCCATAGGGTTCGTCGCTGCGGACAATGGAAATCAGCACGTTGCGTTCATAGATGATGTTGCTGCGAATGATGCAGTGTACCAGATAGGGGGGGATGACGCTCCACTCCTTGACGAAGAACAGACCGGTGCCGGGGATGTTTCTGTCCTTGGCGTAGATCTGGTTGTAAGCCAACTGAAAGGTATCGAAATCCAGCGGCTTGAGTGCCCGGTAGAGCGCCCGCTGCCCCCGGGTCCAGACCAGGATGGTGATGAAGGGAAATGCCGCCAGGATCAGGGACCAGTACCCGCCGTGGGGGAACTTGTTCAGGTTTGCGATCAGAAAGGCAAAATCAGCCAGCGTCACGAACAGGGCCAGCGGAACCTTCCACTTTTTGGTGGTGCGGTTGAAGATCATGGTCATCATCACGCCGGTGATGGTCATGGTGCCGGTTACCGCCAGTCCGTATGCCGCCGCCAGGTTTTCGGAATTTTTGAAAACCATCATGATGATGATCACCATCACCATCAGCCCCCAGTTGATCGAGCCGATGTAGATCTGTGATTTCAGGTGGGTGGAGGTGTAATCGACTTTTAACAGCGGCAGAATGCGGGTGGTGATACCCTGGTAGACAATGGAGAAAACCCCACTGATCAGGGCCTGGGAGGCGATCACCGTGGCTGTGATGGTCAGGATCAGGAAGGGGATATACAGCAGGGCCGCCTCGTTGCGCACCATGCCGAACAGGATGTTTTTGGCGTCGGGGTGGGTGATGATGTAGGCCCCCTGACCCAGATAGTTGATCACAAGGGCGGCAAAGACATAGTACCAGGCCCGCACGATCGGTTTGCGCCCCAGGTGGCCCATATCGGCGTAGAGCGCTTCGCCGCCGGTGGCGCACAGGATTACTTCGGAAAGGACGAAGAAACCGGCCAGACCGTTTTCGGCCAGAAATTTAACGGCGTACCAGGGGCTGACCGCCTTGAGGACCGCCGGATGGTCGACGATGGAGATCGCGCCGGAGACGGTCAGCGCCAGAAACCAGAGCACCATGATCGGGCCGAAGGCCGTCGCCACCCGGTCGGTGCCTCTGTACTGGAAGATGAACAGACCCACGGCGATGATGGCGGCGATCAGGATCAGCACGTTCTGGGAGGTCTGCTCCAGGCCGGGGATCAGCGCCAGACCCTCCACGGCCGACAGGATCGAGATGGCCGGGGTAATGACCCCGTCGCCGATCAGGAGGCAGATGCCGACATAGGAGAGGAAGGTGACAAAGGCCAAGGTGCGCCCGGGCTTGATCATCCTGACCAGGATCTCCCGCAGCACAATTGTGCCCCCTTCGCCTTTGCGTCCCAGGCTCATGGCCAGCCAGGCGTATTCCACCATGACCAGTATGATCAGGGTCCAGACGATCAGCGAGATGATGCCGTAGATGCTCTGCTGTGACGGTTTGGTCAGGGTGATGATAACGGTCAGGGTGTAGATCGGGCTGGTGCCGATGTCGCCGAACACCAGACCCATGGATTTGATGATGCCGCCCCAGTAGGAGTCAGCCGTGCCGTGTTTCATGGAGTGCCTCCAAAATATGGAAACAACCTTTATAGCACTGCCGGCTGATATGCTCAATTACTTTAGCTGGCTTTCTCCATTACTTTCAGGCGATAGCCCACCCCCGGTTCGGTGATGATATGGCGGGGCCGGGAAGGGTCGGCCTCGATTTTTCTGCGCAGGTTGCTGATGTTGACCCGCAAGACATGGGGTTGCTCCAGGTAGGCGATGCCCCACACCTGTTTGAGGATCTGGCTGTGGGTCATTACCTTGCCGGCATGGGTCACCAGCAGGCGCAGGATATCGTATTCGGTCGGTGTCAGGAAGATCACCTCACCATGGCTGGTTACCCTGCGCTCAGAGAGATCAACGCTGAGATCAGCGCTGACGAAGACCGGCTCCGGCGTCTGCTGCAGTGATCTCCTCAGCGCGGCACGGATCCGGGCGCGCAGTTCGCTGACGCCGAAGGGCTTCGTGAGATAGTCGTCGGCACCGGCATCAAGTGCCGCCACCTTGTCATCCTCCCGCTCCCGGACCGACAGCACGATGATCGGCACCGGAGACCACTCGCGGATCCTCCTGAGGACCTCGATCCCGTCCAGATCGGGGAGGCCCAGATCAAGCAGGATCACATCCGGTCTGAAGGTCGCTGCGGCAGCGAGGCCGGTGTGCCCGTTTTCGGCCTCGTGCAGAGCGTATTCGGTCCTGGAAAGAACGGTATGCAGGAAACGGCGTATGGCCAATTCATCGTCGATAATCAAAATGCGGGGGAGATTATCCGTTGTATGTTCAGAAGTCATGGTGTTGCCTCTCTGTTGTGCGTAGCGGTAGCCGTATCACGATTCGCAGACCTCCGTCAGTCCGATTTTCAGCACTGATCTCGCCGCCATGGGCCTCAACGATCCCCTTGCAGATCGAGAGCCCCAGCCCGGTTCCACCGGCCCCCTCGGGAATCGGGATTCGATAGAATTTATCGAAAACCCGCTTGAGATCGTGCTCAGGAACGCCCTGGCCCCGGTCGGCTACTTCGAGCAGCAGCCATGACGACTCTGTAGAGGCTACGATCTCGATCGGCTTTCCGGGAGGGGAATATTTCAGGCTGTTGTCCAGAAGATTGACCACTACCTGGGTCATGAGCACCAGGTCCATGGGGACCAGCGGCATGACCGGCAGCATCTTGAATGAAATTTCCCTGTTGCCGATGCGCTGTTCCAGCGCAGCCAGGGCACAGCCCACCAGGTCCTGAACGTCGCATGGTTCCAGATGAAGTCGTACGGCTCCGGCCTCGATGCGGGTCATATCCAGTAAGTTGCCGACAAAACGGTTCAAGCGCTCGGCTTCACCTGCGGCTGTTTCCAGAAGCTCGCTTCGTTCCTGTTCGGACAGACGGGACTCGTCGTCCCTGAGACTGGAAAGAACGCCGGTAACGGTTGCCAACGGGGTGCGCAGGTCATGGGAAATGGAATTCAGCAAGGCCCGTTCCAGGTTTTCGCGTGCCTGGAGGATCTGGGCCTGTTCGGCCTGGCGGGAAAACTGGATGCGCTCCAGTGCCATGGCAGCCTGAGTGGCAAAGGCATCCAGCAAACGACGGTTCTCCGGGGAATGATAGGAGCGATCATGCCTCAGCCGAACCCCGATTACACCGAGGACGCTGGCCGGGGTCTGCAGCGGCAGGTAGATCAGGCTGGCGGAAACCAGGGTATCCGTGGCGCGTCCGGCCATGCGGTTGTTACGGAAGGCCCAGTCGGCTACGGCCTGTTCCTTGATATCCAGTATTAAACCTGCGCTGAACGCTACGATGTCAAGCCGCTCCCCTTCCGGCAAAAGGATCACCACCTGGGCCTCGAGCGCCTCCTCCACGTTCCTGACGAGCGCTTTCAGTACGGCATCGATATCGGCTGACGCGGCCAGATCACGGCTGAGGTAGTAGAGACTGGCGGTCTGTACCTCGCGGACACGTATCACTTCGGCCCGCTCACGGGCACGGGCCATCAGGGTACTGATCACCACTCCCACCACGAACAGCCCCAGAAAGGTTAGCAGGTACTGAGTGTCGGCAACTGCAAAGGTCATGATCGGCGGAACAAAAAAGAAGTCAAATGCCAGCACGCCCAGAAGCGCAGATAACATGGCCGGCTTGCGACCAAACCGTACCGAAGCCACCACAACAGCCAGCAGATAGAACATGACCATGTTGGTCGGTTCCAGAAAGGGGCGCAGCAGTTCGCAGAGCAGGGTGGCAACGGCAATCAGTGCGCAGCTGGCAGCATAGCCGCCCAGTTCGAAGGGGCGCCGCTGCCGTTGTTTGGGAACTGATTTTTTGTGCTGCTCCGGTTCGAAGCTGACGACAACCACATCGACCGCTCCGCTGAAACGGATGATGCTGTCCACGATGGGGGGAGAGATCAGTTCGCGCCAGCGCGACTTGTTGGGCTTGCCTATCACAATCTTGGTTATATTGTGCTTATGCGCATATTCCATGACCGCAGCGCTGATGTCGGTTGCCGATACCGTCGCAACCTGGGCTCCCAGCCCCTCAGCCAGTCGTAGATTGTGCCAGATCAGTTCGCGATTTTCGCGGATATGTCGTCCGACTCCGGGTGTCTCGATGTAGACGGTGAACCATTGCGCTTTGAGCTCCTCAGCCAGACGGCAGGTGGCACGGATCAGCTTTTCGCTGTAGGGGCTGCCGCTGACGCAGACCATGAGGCGTTCCGCGGTGGGCCAGGGACCGGCGATGGACCGGGTTTCCATGTAGGCCCGCATCTGGTCGTCCACCCGGGCGGCGGTGCGGCGCAGTGACAGCTCCCGCAAAGCCATCAGGTTACCGGGACGGAAGAACTTTTCGATGGCCTTGGCGGCCTGATCGGCAATGTAGACTTTGCCTTCGTGCAGGCGCTGCAGCAGGTCTTCGGGGGGAATGTCGATCAGCTTGATTTCGAAGGCCAGGTCCAGCAGGCGGTCCGGCACCGTTTCCCGCACGGTTATGCCGGTGATCTGGGTTACCACGTCGTTCAGACTCTCGAAATGCTGGATGTTGACCGTGGTATATACGTCAATCCCGGCCTCCAGGATCTCCTCCACGTCCTGCCAGCGTTTTTCATGCCGCGATCCGGGTGCGTTGGAGTGGGCCAGTTCATCCACCAGCACGATCTGCGGTCGGCGAGTCAGAATGGCATCCAGGTCCATTTCCTGGAGTGCGACCCCCATGTAGGTGACGTTCTTGCGCGGCAGCAGTTCCAACCCCTCCAGCAGGGTGTCGGTCTCGGGCCGGCCATGGGATTCGACGTAGCCGGCCAGTACGTCGCGACCATCCTTCTTTCGCTGTTGGGCCGCCTCCAGCATGGCGTAGGTCTTGCCGACGCCGGCGGCATAGCCGAGGAAAATCTTCAATTTGCCCAGTTCGGCCGTGACCTCTTCGGCCTGGGCCAGCTTGAGCATCGCCTCCGGGGAGGGACGTATGTCGTCACCGTTTGCCATCATCTGCCAACTTTATCCAATTCAAGGTTAAGGGCAAGCACATTTACCCGAGGCGTCCCCAGAAATCCGAAATTACGATCCTCGATCCGATCCAGGACCAGTGTTCGCAGCTGCTCATCACTTATGCCACGCACTTTGGCGATGCGCGGAACCTGCAGCAGGGCCGACTCGGGCGAGATGTGTGGATCGAGCCCGCTGGCCGAGGCCTGCATCAGATCAGCCGGGATGGTACTGGTGACGGCCGTGTCGCGAATCGCTTTCACCCGGTCAGCGACTGTCTTGAGGTAGTCAGGGTTGGTGGGGCCGGAGTTGGAGCCACTCGAGCCCAGCGGGTTGTAGGCAAAGTCAGTTGCAGCAGAGGGGCGCGGCCAGAAGTATTTGGGATCTGAGAAGGGCTGCCCGATCAGGCTCGAACCGATCTCTTTCCCGCTTTTGCTTATGATCAAGCTGCCGTTGGCCAGTTTGGGGAAGATCGCCTGAGCGATACCGGTGACTACAGCCGGGTAGATGCCGCCGCAGATGATGGTGACAGCGATGAAGAGCAGAATGGCTGGCTTTATGTCTCTCATGGATGAATCTCCTTAGGTTTTGCCTCCCCCTTTTGAAAAAGCGGGCTAAATTCACACCACCATCCCAATAACCATGTCTATGGCCTTGATCCCCACAAACGGCGCAATGATCCCGCCCACTCCATAGATCAGCAGGTTGTGGATCAGCAACCTCTCGGCCGGCATCGGACGGAATCTGGTCCCTTTCAGGGCCAGCGGCACCAGCAGCGGGATGATGATCGCGTTGAAGATCACCGCAGACAGGATGGCACTGAAGGGGCTGGCCAGCTGCATCACGTTCAGAACGCCCAGCTGCGGGTAGATCGATAACAGTGCCGCCGGGATGATGGCAAAGTATTTGGCGATATCGTTGGAGATGCTGAAGGTGGTCAGGTTGCCGCGGGTCATCAGGATCTGCTTGCCGACTTCGACGATGTCCAGCAGCTTGGTGGGGTTGCTGTCCAGGTCGATGATGTTGGCCGCTTCGCGGGCCGGCTGAGTGCCGGTGTTCATGGCCACGGCCACATCGGCCTGGGCCAGGGCCGGGGCGTCGTTGGTGCCGTCGCCGGTCATCGCCACCATGAAGCCCTGCTCCTGGTACTCGCGGATCAGGCGCAGTTTCTCCTCTGGTTTGGCCTGGGCCAGGAAGTCATCCACCTGGGCCTCGGCGGCGATGGCAGCAGCGGTCAGCGGGTTGTCGCCGGTGATCATCACTGTCCTGATCCCCATGCTGCGCAGCTGCAGGAAGCGCTCCTGGATGCCGGCCTTGACGATGTCCTTCAGATTGATCGCCCCCAGGATCTGGCTGTCCCGGCAGACTACCAGCGGCGTGGCCCCGCCCCGGGCGATCTTGTCGACCACATTCTCCAGGTCGCTGGGAATACTCTTCCCTCCCAAGGTCTTGACAAATGCGACCGTCGAATCGGAGGCACCCTTGCGGTAGTGCGTGCCCTCCAGGTTGATGCCGGAGAGGCGCGTGTCGGCGCTGAACTCTACCACCTCGGCACCAAACGGTGTCTCCCTGGTAAGGCCATGCTTCTCTTTTGCCAATATCACCACGCTACGCCCTTCCGGCGTCTCGTCGGCCAGCGACGCCATCAGGGCTGCCTCGGCCAGTTCCTGCTCGCTATGGCCGCCGACCGGGACAAAGGACACCGCCTGACGATTGCCATGGGTGATGGTGCCGGTCTTGTCCAGCAGCAGCACGTTCACGTCTCCGGCCGCCTCGATGGCGCGGCCCGACAGGGCGATGACGTTCTTCTGGAACAGGCGGTCCATGCCGGCAATGCCGATGGCGGGTAAGAGCGCGGCGATGGTGGTGGGGGCCAGGCAGACGAACAGTGCCACCAGGACAGTCAGCGACACCGGCGTGCCATGACCGGCCATTTTAACGCTGTAGATCGAGAGCGGACTGATGTTGGCGCAGACCAGCATAAAGACCAGGGTCAGGGCGATCAGCAGCACCTCCAGGGCGATCTCGTTGGGGGTCTTGCGGCGCTTGGCCCCCTCGATCAGGCCGATCATCCGGTCCAGGAAGGTTTCACCAGGATTGGCGGTAATCTTGACGATGATGCTGCCGGAAATGACGGTGGTACCGCCGGTGACGGCACTGCGGTCGCCTCCGGATTCACGGATCACCGGGGCCGACTCGCCGGTCACCGCCGATTCATTGACCAGGGCCGCACCGGCCACCACGTCGCCGTCACCGGCGATCATCTCGCCCCCTTCAACCAGGATCAGGTCACCCATGCGGAGCTGGCTGGCGCCGACAGTGGTGAAAGCGCTTTTGAACTCCGGTTTGGTGACGAGCTTGGCGGTCACATCGGTACGGCTCTTTCTCAGTGAAGCGGCCCGGGCCTTGCCCCGTCCCTCGGCCAGGGCTTCGGCAAAAGTGGAAAAGATGACCGTCAGCCAGAGCCAGGCGGTGACGGTGCCTGTGAACCAGGCCGGTTCCTTGTTGGCGCCGGTCAGTGACATGAAAAAGGTGACCAGGGTGATGCAGCTGGCGATCTCCACGCAGAACATGACCGGGTTGCGCCAGAGGGTGCGGGGATCGAGCTTCTTGATGGACTCCAGCAGGGCGCTCTTCAACAGGTGCTTGTCGAACGCCGATTGCGGCGGTGGAATGTGCTTGGACATGCTTAGGTACCTCCCAGCATGGTCAGTTGTTCAACGATCGGCCCCAAGGCCAGGGCCGGGAAGAAGGTCAGCGCCCCGACGATCAGGATGACCAGCGTCAGCCAGAGGGCAAAGGGCGCCTTATCGGTCGGCAGGGTGCCGAGGCTGGGGGGGACGTACTTCTTCTCGGCCAGGGAGCCGGCCATGGCCAGCACCGCGATCGCCGGGACATAGCGCCCGAGGGTCATGGCCAGGGAACCGAACAGGTTGTAGAAATTGACGTTGGCGTTCAGACCGGCAAAGGCGCTGCCGTTGTTGTTGGCCATGGAGGCCAAGGCGTAGAGCACCTCGGACAGGCCGTGGGCGCCCGGATTGGCCATGGAGGCCACGGCCTGCGGGGTGAGCATGGCAATTCCCGACAGGATCAGGACCGTAACACCGGCGGTCAGGATGACGAGGATCGACATCCACATCTCGCGCACCTCGACCTTCTTGCCCAGGTATTCCGGTGTGCGGCCGATCATCAGGCCGGAGACAAACACGGCGATAATGGCAAAGGCCAGCATGGTGTAGAGACCGGAGCCGACCCCGCCGAAGATGATCTCGCCCAACAGGATCAGGCTCAAGGGGATCAGGCCGCCGATGGGAGTCAGCGAGTCGTGCATGGTGTTGACCGCGCCGCAGGAGGTGCCGGTGGTGGCAACGGCGAACAGGCTGCTCCCGGCCAGGCCGAAGCGGACATCTTTCCCTTCCATGTTGATGCTCCCTACGCCCAGCTTGGCCACCAGCGGATTTCCGCTGCTCTCTGCCCACTGCAGAACGCCGAAGGATGCGATCAGAATAAAAAGCATGACGCCCAAGAGCATCCACCCCTGGCGGGTGTTGCCCACCATGACTCCGAAGGTGTAGGTCAATGCGCCGGGGATCAGCAGGATCAACAGGATCTCCAGCATGTTGGAGAGCGGTGTCGGATTCTCGTAAGGGTGGGCCGAGTTGGCGTTAAAGAAACCGCCGCCGTTGGTGCCCAACTCCTTGATGGCTTCCTGGGAAGCGACCGGCCCCATGGGGATGGTGACCGCATTGACCGTGACGCTTTCGGTAAGCGGTGTGCCGGCGGCGTCCTTGAGCGGACTGCCTTTAGCGTCCAACCTGGGCTTGTTGTAGCTGGTGGACTGAACCAGTGGTATGGCCTTGTAGGCGTTGAAGTTCTGGATTACCCCCTGGGAGACCAGCAGGGTGGCGGCGATGAACGCGATGGGGAGCAGGATGTAAAGGGTGGTGCGGGTCAGGTCGACCCAGAAGTTGCCCAAAAGCTCCGTCCTGCGGCGGACAAAACCGCGGATCAGGGCAATGGCGATGGCCATGCCGGTGGCGGCCGAGATAAAGTTGTGCACCGCCAGCCCAACCATCTGGGTGAAGTAGCTGGCGGCCTGTTCACCACCATAGGCCTGCCAGTTGGTGTTGGTGACAAAACTTATGGCGGTATTGAGTGCCAGCTGCCAGGTGAAAGCCGGGAATTTCTGCGGGTTGAGCGGCAGCAGATGCTGCAGCATCAGCATGGCGAAGAGGGCCACAAAAAGGATCAGGTTGAAGAGGAGCATGGCAATGGTGTAGCGCTTCCAGTTCATCTCTTCATCCTGGTTGACCCCGCAGATCCGATAGAGGACGTTTTCGCAGGGAACGAGGACGGGTGACAGCAAGGTCCGCTCACCCTGGTAGACACGGGCCATGAAACTGCCCAGCGGTTTGACCAGAAGCAGCAGGACGGCAAAAAAGCCGATTGTCTGGAGCCATTCATAGCTGTTCATCCCTGTCTCTCCGTGGCAGTGTCACTATTCGTGTTGAGCAGTTGCCGGGCAATGGAGACCGGTATTAGCGCCCAGGCCTGCCGTTCCCGGTCGAACACCGCCACTTGGCCATGTCCATATTCGGGAGGCGGAACCGTGCTGATACCATCTACGTAATCAAGCATATCAGCTTCTATGAATGTTTCACCCGCGTACAGTCCGGTTTGTGTGTCGAACAGATAGGCTTTCATGACGTTATTCTCCCCGCTTGAAGATAGCTTCCATGATTCAAGGGTAGCAGGGGAGAGATAAATTGGGTGTCAAAATGGGGTGGGAAGGTGTCAATTTTACATCAAGACGCAAACAGGGGATCCCTGCCGGGAGCCCCTGTTGAGAACGGATCGGTACTGCCGTCGCAGATCACGTCCTGACCCGGATCGGCATGATCACCGTGGTCAGGCCGTCCCACTGCAGGCGGCGCTGGATGGCAAAGGCGGTTTCGTTGTGCAGCAGGCGGTGATAGAACTTTTCCAGCCGGAAGGTGATCTGGCCGGTAAAGACCGTCGAGCGGGGGAACTCTTCGGCGGTCTGTTTGCAGAGTTCCACGGCGCTCTCCACCACGTCCGTAGCCAGTTTGGTGCGGTATTCTGCTGCCAGGCCCAGTTTATGGGCCATGGCCACATATTTCTCAAGACTGGACTTTACCGAAGCCTCCAGTGCCTCGATCTCTTCGGCTCCCTTGAACGAGCCGGAATCGATCATGGCCACCGAGACGAAGATCACGTTGCGGTAGGTTTTGGGAAAGGTGGTCATGATGGAGAAAAGCGTATGCACACCGAAGCCGCTGTAGCCTGAAACTAGCTGGATGGCGGTCGGTGCGTTCCTGTCGATGGGGGGCGGCTCCCCGTGAGCTGAAAGCGGCACGTCCAGCAGGGTCTCGTCCAGGTCCCGCATTCCCCGGCGCACCCGCTGGTAATGCCCTTTAATCAGGTAGCACAGAACGATCACCACCGAGGTGATCAACAGTGTCATCCAGCCACCCTCGGTGAATTTTTCGAAGGTGGTGATGATCAGAATGGTGACGCACAGCACCAGCCCCACCAGGTGAACCGCCAGGTGCCTCAGCCAGAGCGGATCCTCTTTCCTGCGCTGGATGAAGAACTTGGCCATCCCCAGTTGCGACAGCGAAAAGGTGATGAATACGTTGATCGAGTACATTACCACCAGGGCTGAGACCGAGCCGCCGGTATAGAACAAAAGCGCAATTGCGGCGATGCCCATCAGCAGGATACCGTTGCGCATGGTCAGCCTGACCGAGAGGGCTGCGAAGCGGTGGGGAAACCAGGAGTCTACCGCCATATTGGCCATGACCCGAGGTCCGTCCACGAAGCCGGCCTGAGCTGCCACCAGCAGCAGCGCCCCTTCGGAAAAGATCGTGATGAAGGCCAGCCAGTTGCCCATCGGCCAGGTAGCGAAGAGGTTGTCGGCCAGGACAGCGTTGAGGGTCTTGCCCTCCACCGGCTTGACCGCTACCAGCAGGTAGCAGAGCAGCAGTACGCCGGCGGTAAAGGCCAGGGAGGTGGCCATATAGACCATGGTGCGCTTGCCGGTCTGCACCCGTGGTTCCCGCATGATCTGCAGTCCATTGGAGACCGCTTCGATGCCGGTGTAGGTCCCGCCTCCCAGTGAATAGGCCCGCAGGAACAACAGCAGAATGCCGATCGTCCCGATCGATGAGATGTCATGCTGTAGTCCGGCACCGACGCTGTTCATCACTGGGACGATCTTGTCGGTGTGGGAGAGGACCCCGTAGAGCAGCAGGATCAGATGCGTCGCGATGAAGACCATGAAGATCGGAGCCAGGATCGAAATAGATTCTTTGACCCCCCGGATGTTGAGCATGATCAGCAGCACTGTCAAGGCGCAGGCAACCGGGACCTTGTAGTGATGGAGGTGCTGCGGCATGTAGCTGAAGAGTGCATCTACGCAGGAGGCGATCGAGATGGTGATGGTCATGACGTAATCCACCAACAGGGCACTGCCCGATACCACTCCGGCCTTCTCCCCCAAGATGTGACTGGCTACGATGTAGCCCCCGCCGCCGTGGGGAAAATGTTCGATGATGCGGGAGTATGCGTAGGAGATGATCAGCACCGTCAGGGCGGTGGCCAGGGCTAACAGCAGCGCCAGATAGGTGTGTTGTCCCAGTGCCTTGAAGGCCTCCTCCGGGCCGTAGGCCGAGGACGACAGACCGTCGGCTCCCAGGCCGACCCAGGCCAGGATCGGGATCAGGGCCATCTTGTGGAACAGGTGCGGGTCCTTCAGCTGTTTGGGGGAACCGAAGATTGCACGCAGGAACTTTCCGAAAAAAGTTTGCGGTTCCTGTAGGTTTTCAGTCATTGTTTTTCACCGCTTTTCTCAAACCGTCAGCTGGGACCGGCTGACTGTTGGTGAGAGCCCGGACATAGCACCGCCTGCTTTCGCCGTCGAACAGATATATTTTCATGACATACCCCCGTAACTGTCACGATAGTCTGTTTTGCATAAAGATGGCGTCAAGATGATGGTGCTGAGCATCAAGATAATATCAAGAAGGGGCGTGGTCATCCGTTACGGAGATTTGCTGTTTACACCGGGGACAAAACTGGTACACTTCGCAGTTATTCGGTAAACAGGGGAAAATCAGCAGATGGGCGAGAAAATTGTAGCGCTGAAAGTGGATGTTGATACCTATGCCGGCACACGGGACGGCGTGCCGGCCCTGCTGGAGGATATGGCACGCTTTGGCGTCCATGCTACCTTCTATTTTTCCATGGGACCGGACAACTCCGGCAAGGCCATCCGGCGCATCTTCACCCGCAAGGGCTTTCTGAATAAGATGCTGCGCACCAAGGCGCCGGCGGCCTATGGCCTCAAGACCATGCTCTACGGTACCCTGCTGCCGGCGCCGATGATCGCCGAATCTTTTCCCGACGTGCTGCGCGAAACCGAGCGCCAGGGGCATGAGGTCGGAGTTCACTGCTGGGACCATGTCAAATGGCACGATTACCTGCCCTGGCTCCCCAAGCACCTGACCGCCCTGGAGCTGGGCCGGGCTTTTGGTCTGTTCGAGGAAATCCTGGGGCACTGGGCAGCTACCTGCGCCGCGCCGGGCTGGACGGTTTCGCCCGATTCCCTGGAGGTGCAGGATGCCCTGCGGCTGGCTTACTGCAGCGACGGCCGCGGGACCCATCCCTTCTATCCGGTCATGGCCGGACGCCGCTTCCGGACCCTGCAGATACCGACCACCCTGCCGACTGCCGACGAGATTCTGGGCGAGAACGGCATCACCCCGGAAAATATCCACGATTATTACATGAACAGCCTGAAGGACGGCCTGAACGTGCTGACCATCCATGCCGAACTGGAGGGGGGCGCCATCCGGCCTTCCTTTGTGCGTCTGCTGGAGCGCTTTGCCGCCGAAGGGGTCAGCTGCGTTACCCTGGGCGAGGTGGCGGCCGGCATCAGCAAGGCGCCGGACTGCCGTTTCTATATGGGAGAAATTCCGGGAAGGGCCGGCGATGTGGCCATTCAGGGGGAAGTGCTGCCGTGATCAACCGCTATTTCAAGGTCAACCGCCGCGACATGGTCTTCCTCAAATTCATCCTGGAAGCCTATGAAGGGATGAATGTCATGAGCACCGTCGACAACAGTGCCGGCATCATCCGCATCGCCATCATGCCCGGTTTTGAGGATGATATGGACGAGTTGCTGGCCGAACTGGGGCGCAAGGTGAGCATGGAACCGGCGGAGTGGGTTGAACAGGCGCCGGCGTTTGAGCGATGAAAGACCAAATTTTTCTGATCCCGCCGTATCGATAATCTTGCTGTCATAGAGGGGGGCGGTCCTGTTCCAGCGCTAAAACGGAGTCCACTGCCATCAGAATTTGTAGACAGCGCTCAAGCCGAGCAGGTGGATGTCGGAATTATAGGCTCCGTTCGCAGAGCCTCCCGCGGCCGCACCGACACTGTTGTTCTTGGTCCGTTCCTCCAGCAGCTGATAACCGTAGCTGGCGGCTATCTTGAACCTGTTGAATTTAATCTCGCTGCCGACAGTAATGAGGTGGGTCTCGGAATCGGGGATTGTCGGTTCGAACGTGCTGTCAGGAACCGGATCGTTGCTGTGCAGGTAGCCGGCCATCAGGGCAACGCTATCGGTTACCTTGTAGATTCCGCCCAGGTTGAAGGTGTGGGTGTCACGCCACTGTTTGGGCGCCGTGATGGATGTCTGGCCCGCCACCGGCTGGCCCAGGTCGAGCTTCAGTTCCCGGTAGGACGACCATTCCTCCCAGCGGTAGCCGGCTTCCAGGGTCAGGCGGTCGCTGGGGCGATAGGCTAGACCGGCGAATACCTGCCGGGGGAGGGTGATGCTGGTTTTTCCGCTGGTATTGGGGAGTATTCCGGCGACGGCCGCTGAAGGCAGGCCAAAGGTGACATCACCCGACACATCCACCCTGATCTCGCTGCGGTAGGAAGCGCCCAGGGTCAGGCCGCTGCCGAGATCGGCTGCCAGGCCGAAGTTGTAGCCGAAGCCGGTCCCGTCCCCCTTGAATTTCTGCGCGGCATCGGGCAGGCCGAAGGAGGAAAGATTGATCTTGTTTTCCAGGCTTGCGTCCAGCAGGAGGATGTCCAGGCCGGCGGCGAGCGACAGGGCGGGGGTGATCTGATAGGAGACGACCGGGTTGATGTCGAAGGTCTCTATCTGCGATTTCGTGGCGAGGTATCTTCCTTCCCAGCTGCCGTTCCACTCTGTGCCGAGGCCGAAGGGGGTGAAAACTCCGAGCCCGGCGCTGATCTTGTCAGTGAATGCGTGGCTGATATAGATGGTGCTCGGGTAGTAAACGGTGTCCTCGGTTTCCGCCCGGGCTCCCGTGGCGGCGTTCCTGAAATCCCGCGACGGGAACACGAGCGTGGTGCCGATCTCAACCTGGGTGCCGGGCAGGCGGTTGAGTAGTGCCGGGTTGAAGAAAACTGCCGACGGTTCATCCGTGTGGGCCACCACCGCATCGGCCTGGCCGAGGGCTGACGCACCCTGGGTGAAAACACCGAAACCGGCTCCATAGGCGCTGGAACCGGTCGACAGGGCTGCCACCAGCAGTGCAGCGGTCAGTAAGGGGCGAATTCCGTTTGTAGTGTACATAAGATCCTTCTCGCGTTGTGTGGATTTTTTGGACGTTTCTAGTCTGTGCTCAGGATGGTTATATTCTATTCGGTTGATTGAGGGCAAAACTTTAATGTGAGGGGATCTGCTGATTTTTTTTGCGTCGGGTGGTGCTATCGGTATCGGTCGTGGTGAGGCAGCGGACGTGACTATCTCAACATTATCCGCAGCCCCTGCCCGGCAAGGGAGGCGTAGACAAACGTGATCGTCACCGGCCCATCCTGCGGGACATTTCCCCGATAATCCCGAGAAAAGCTGAAACGGAAAATCTTGATGCGGCTCCCTTCGGGCAGTTCCAGGCCTTCAGGCAGATCCCGGCGGGCGGGCCAGACGCACTCCTGCTGGCGGTCACTGATGAAAGCCGGCAGTTTGCCCAGGAGCGGCATTTCGCTGCGGCAGTAGTCGAAAAAGAGCGCGTCATGCAATTGATGCCGTTCAGATTCGGGCAGCAGCGGGGCACTTAGATCGGCAAACAATTCGAACAGCCGGCGGGTGCTGCGGCCGGAAAGGTTCTCACCGGCGACCCGGCGCGCCATCTGGTCCAGGAGGGCGGAGATGCTCATGCGCTGCTGCATGCAGCACAGCGCGTTTTCGAAGCCGCCCTGGTTATGGAACAGATCCAGCAGACGGCCGATGGTCTCGATGCGGCCGATGTCGTCAAAGGAGAGCCAGGGGGTGCTCAGGATGGTGTAGGGGGGCGATTCGGAATAACGGTACCCCTCGCGTCTGGCGATCTCCCGCATGGGGGCACCTTTGAGGACCTTGAGCGGTTCGATCTGGATCACGTGGGGCTTCAGGTCAGCCACCAGCTGCAGGGAATCCAGCAGTCCGCCGTAATCTTCATCGGGCAGGCCGGCCACCAGGTCCAGATGCAGCTCCACCTCCGTTTCGTCCCGCAGTCGGCGGACATTGGCGCAGATGCGGTTCAGGTCGGCCTTGCGCGCCACCCGCTCCAGGGTGTCCCGGGAGGTGGACTGCACGCCGATCTCGAAGCGGAAGGTGTCCGCCGGAACCCGCCGCAAAAGATTCAGATTCTCCTCGGTCAAAAGGTCGGCGGCGATCTCGAAGTGGAAATGGCTGACCTGGTTGTGCTCCAGGATCAGCTCCCAGATCCGGTTGGCGCGGCCGACATCGTAGTTGAACGTGCGGTCCACCAGCTTGATCTGTGACACATTATGACTCATCAGCCACTTCAGGTCGCTCTCGATGCGCTGCGGGGAAAAAGAGCGCACCTGCCCTTCCAGCGACGAGAGACAGAAGGCGCAGGCAAAGGGGCAGCCACGGGAGGTTTCATAGTAGGTCAGCGGTCGGCCTAGGTCGGCCAGGCCCGATGTAAAGGGGGAGGGGATGCTGTCCAGCTCCAGATGGCCGCTGCTCAATGGGCCGGAGACGATATCGCCGTTGTCCCGGGAAAACAGGTTGGGGATGTCAGTAACGGGCGTTGCGTCTTCCCGCCCGGGCACAGGGGGCGCGAGCAGTCTTTCCAGCAGGCTGCGCAGGACCGCTTCACCCTCCCCCTTGACCAGGAAGTCCACGGCCGGGTTGGCCTGCATCAGCTCGAAAATGCCGAAAGACGCCTCGGGACCGCCCAGAATGATGACGGTGTCTCCTGCTATTTTCTTGATGTCCGCCGCCAGGCGCAGGGTGCTTTCGATGTTCCAGATGTAGCAGGAAAAGGCCACCGCATCCGCTTTTTCTGACATTATATGTCGTAAAAGCTGGTTGTGCGGTTCATTGACGGTCCATTCGCGCATGACGGTATCAAGGCCGGAAAGATCGCGGCAGCAGGCCGCCAGGCAGGGCAGGGCCAGTGAGGCGTGGGAGTATTTGGCGTGCAGGGTGGTCAGGAGCAGTTTCATGTCAGAAGCTTAACAGATAATGGCCGTCACGGCTCTCGATCCTGGTGTTGAAGGGGACGGACAGCCTGTTCAGTCCCTTGATGACAGCAGCTGCCCGCTCGCCGCTCAGTACCTTGGGCTGGAAATGTACCCGGCCGGCCAGTACGTCCAGGGGTACGATCTCGGCCTGTCGCGTTGAGCCGTTCAGCCGCAGCCGGATCAGGGCCCCGAACTCGGCCGTTTTACTGCTGCTGGCAAAGGCGAAGTTGCCCAGACTGTAGAAGATGATGCCGTTCTTGTAGCGCTCGACCCCCTGCAGCACATGGGGGTGGTGGCCGATGACCGCATCGGCCCCGGCATCGATGGCCTTGTGGGCGGCCGTGCGCTGATAGGGGCGGGTGCTGCTGCTCCCCTCCGTGCCCCAGTGAAACGACACGATCACATAGTCGGCTTCCTGGCGGGCGCGGGCGATGTCGGCCGTGTAGATCTGCTCCAGCCCCGGTGTGGTGCCGGCCCTGCGTGCGCCGGCCCAGAACTCGGTCGGCTGGGTCAGTGAATAACCCAGGAAGGCGATCTTTTTGCCCTTGACGCTGTAGACCGCCCGCTTGCGGGCCTCGGCCAGGTTCTCGCCGGCGCCGATCCAGCTTATGCCGGCTGCCTCCAGGTGCTGCAGGGTCTCGCTCAGCGCATCTGCGCCGAAATCCATGCTGTGGTTGTTGGCCAGGGTCACCAGCTGGAAGCTGGCCTTGCGCAGGGCCGGTGCCAGGGCCGCTTCGGCCCGGAAACGGTATTTCTTGCCGCTGAATTCGCTGCCGCCGTTTGCTATGGGGGACTCCAGGTTGGCCAGGTTGATGTCCCCCAGGGCCAGTTCGGCCCGTGTGCCGTCGAAGGGGAAGGAATACCCCTTTTTTCTGATGGACGGAGCCCAGTGGCCGGCCAGCATGACGTCGCCGACGGCATTGATGATGATTTCCTCCGCCGGCGCAATCGCGGGCAGCATCAGCAGCATAAACAGCAGTGTCAGGGAGAGTGCGCAACGATTCATGGGGCTCTTTTGAATTGACGAAAAGGCATGTGCAGTGCTAATAGATACACTCTTACTTATCAAAAATAAAGGTGTTTTCACATGCTCGACATGAAATTTCTGCGTGAAAATCTGGATGAGGCCGAACGACGTCTGGCTACCCGTGGCGGTGCCGGCTTCCTGGATGGCTTCCGTGAACTTGACAGTAAGCGCTTGGCTCTGCTCCGGGAAAGTGAAACGCTCAAGGCCCTGCGCAACAAGGTTTCCGACGAAATTGCCGGCATAAAGGACAAGAGCCAGGCCCAAGACAAGATCGTGGAGATGCGCACGGTATCGCAGCGCATCAAAGCCATGGATGAGGAACTCAAGCAGGTGGACGAGGAACTGCAGGGGATCCTGCTGACCGTGCCCAATCTGCCGGATCCATCAACGCCCATCGGAGCTTCGGAAAGCGAAAATGTGGAGATCAGAAGCTGGGGTGTTCCCCCTGCGTTCGGCTTTGCGGCCAAGGAACACTGGGATATCGGCGAACAGCTGGGAATTCTGGATTTCGAGCGGGGCGCCAAGCTGACCGGCGCGCGCTTCACCCTTTACCGTGGCGCCGGTGCACGGCTGGAGCGGGCCCTGATCAGCTTCATGCTCGACCTGCACACTGAGCAGCATGGTTATGTCGAGGTGCTGCCCCCCTTCATGGTCAACCGCGACAGTATGACCGGCACCGGCCAGCTTCCCAAGTTCGAGGAGGACCTCTTCAAGATGCAGGATCCGGAGTACTTCCTGATCCCAACCGCCGAGGTGCCAGTGACCAATATCCATCGCGGCGAGATCCTCAAGCGGAACGACCTGCCCGTCTGCTATGCGGCCTACACACCCTGTTTCCGCCGCGAGGCCGGTTCCTACGGCAAGGACACCCGTGGCCTGATCAGGCAGCATCAGTTCAACAAGGTGGAGCTGGTCAAGTTCAGCCACCCCGCCGAATCGGAAGCTGAACTGGAAAAGCTGACCGCCAACGCCGAAAAGGTCCTGCAGCTGCTGGATCTCCCCTACCGCGTGATGGCGCTCTGCAGCGGCGATATCGGTTTTTCAGCGGCCAAAACCTATGATATCGAGGTCTGGCTGCCGGGGCAGAACTGCTACCGGGAAATATCTTCCTGCAGCAACTTCGGAGATTTTCAGGCCCGCCGTGCCGGCATCCGCTTCCGCGAGGAGGAGAAATCCAAACCGGAGTTCGTCCACACCATCAACGGTTCCGGCCTGGCGGTGGGGCGCACCGTGGTCGCCATCCTCGAAAACTATCAACAGGAAGACGGCTCCGTGTTCGTCCCGGCCGCCTTGAGGCCCTACATGGGCGGCTTGGAGCGAATTGTCTGACGGGTGGCTGCTGTTAATCTTTGAAATTTTGAAATGACTGTGCTATAAAACGTGTCTCAATCTGGAAGGGTGGCCGAGTGGTTTAAGGCAGCGGTCTTGAAAACCGCCGAGTGTAACAGCTCCGTGAGTTCGAATCTCACCTCTTCCGCCATATCTGCAACTGGCGCTAACGCTAGTCAAAATATAGCCTACTCCTTAAGTGAGATCTGTTCTGGGACCTACTTAAGAGTAGGCTGTTTTTGTATGCATGTCATGTCATTGCTGCTATATGAGGATTGGATGATACCTGCATCTCAAGTGCTGGGGTGGGGCAAACCGGATCATTCGTTTAAGTCAAAAAGAGCATTCAACAAGAGCTGTTGGTAACTCTGTCGAAGTTGTGGATAAGTCGCAAATTTATCATCTGTAATCAGGTACTTTATCGGATTGCACATCGAATGGGCATGTCTTGTAACTGCCTGAAATGGTGTGTAAATAGTTAATTTGCGCGGTATACGATCGTGGCTGGCTGCATAAGCAATTGAACCTATTAAAAAACAATGGAAAAGTTGATAACTCACGAAAAAAGATGAATTTTTGCCAATGAGGCGTGAATTATACGGGCCTGCTGGCTTA
>DBMM01000015.1 GCA_002298925.1 Geobacter sp. UBA698
CTGGGCATGGCCTGGGCCCAGCTCGGGCTCAACACCGGCATCGAGCCGCTGGTGCCGGCCCTGCAGAGCAACTGGCTGCTGTACCACGTCATCACCTGTTTCCTGGGATACGCCGCTTTTGCCGTGGCCTGCGGCATCTCGATCATGTACCTGATCAAGGCCGGCCATGACGAGAACAGCCAGAAGTCGGGCGAGGCCAGCCTGCTGAGCATGTTCCCGCCCGCCAGGGTCCTGGATGACCTCAATTACCGGGCGATCATGGTCGGCTTCCCCCTGCTGACGCTGGGCATCATCACAGGAGCGGCCTGGGCCAACTACGCCTGGGGCACCTACTGGAGCTGGGACCCCAAGGAGACCTGGTCGCTGATCGTCTGGTTCATCTACGCGGCTTTCCTGCATGCCCGCATCACCAAGGGCTGGGTCGGCCGGCGCGCCGCCTGGCTGTCGGTCATCGGCTTTGCCGCCACCATCTTCTGTTACCTGGGCGTCAACCTGTTCCTGTCCGGCCTGCACAGCTACGGCGGCGGAAAGTAAACCTGATCAACATCAAGCAGTTCATCTGAAAATGACTCGCCATTAGAGGCTGTTATCCCCAGCGAACCACGCCGAGGATAACAGCCTTTTTTATTCCCCGGCAAAATCGCTGATGCAACCAAAGCTCTGGCCGGAATGAAAAACTGGCGACAGATGTGATAGAATTATCGTATGGAAACCACCAGTCATGACAGAAACATAATCAATCGGTTCACGCTGGCGATCATACTCACCGCCGTGACCCTTGTGGCTGAAATCGCCGGCGGCATCTGGACCAATTCCCTGGCCCTATTGTCCGATGCAGCCCATGTCTTTCTCGACCTGTTCGCGCTGCTGCTGTCGCTGGGCGCCATCAAGCTGTCAGCCCTGCCCGCTTCGGAAACCCGCACCTACGGCTTTCACCGCACCGAGGTGTTTGCCTCCTTTCTGAATGGCGTCACCATCTTCCTGATCGCCATCGGCATCTTCTACGAAGCCGGCCTCCGCTTCCTGAAGCCGGAAGAGGTCAACAGCCTGCCCATGCTGGTGATCGCCGTCATCGGTCTGGCCATGAACCTGCTGGCCGCTTCGGCCCTGCATCAGCATGCCCACCACGACCTGAATGTCCACAGCGCCTTCCTGCATGTGCTTGGTGACGCGGCCGCCTCGCTGGGCGTCATCATCGGCGGTGCTATCATGTACTATTCACATTGGTATGTGCTCGATGCCCTGATTTCAGCGGGCATCGCCTGTGTGGTATTCTTCGGGGCGTGGCGGGTATTGCGGGAATCGGTTCATATTCTGCTGGAAGGGGTTCCGCGCGGCCTGCAGGTAGCGGAGGTGGCCGACAGTATTCGCGCCATTGAGGGGGTCAACAGCGTTCATCATCTCAACATCTGGTCGATCTGCTCGCACATAGTGGCCCTGTCGGCCCATGTGGACGTTTCAGAGGAGTTCAAGCAACGTCAGGCGGAACTGCTGCACTCCATCGAACATATGCTATCGAAAAAGTACCACATTTCCCACACCACCCTGCAGGTCGAGTGCACTACCTGCGTCGAGGGTCCGATCATCAAGGATTTCAACCACAGCTCCAGACACTCACACTGCAGCCACTGACCTGCATTGGCAGGGGCTCAGACAATCCCATACTCCTTCATCTTGCGATAGAGGGTATTCCTGCCGATACCGAGCACCCTTGCGGTCTCGGTGATATTCCAGTTACACTGCTCAAGCTCTTTTTTGATGGCCCCCTCTTCCGCATCCTTCAGGTTGCGAAACTGAGGCGGAGCAAGCCCCTTTTCACGCATGACCGAAAGCAGGGCGGATTCAAGGCCCTGCAGCCCTTCCAGCATCCGCTTCAATTCGTCGTCATCCATTTTTTCGAGAGCCGCTACGTCGCCATAATGGCCCCAAAAAGCTTCCGGGGAAATGGGCGTTACCAACTGCGCACTGTCTGGAACAGACGACCTGCGGCTTCCGGCTGAGGCGTCGGATCCGGCCTGAAACCTGCTCCCCAGATGTTCTGGCAAAATCGTGCTTCCGCTGCACATCACCACCGCACGCCTGATTACGTTGGCCAGTTCACGGATATTGCCCGGCCAGTCGTAATCCTGCATAAGACGCAGGGCCTGGGGGGAAATTTTCAGGCCGGGGTTGAGCTGCCTGGCAAAAAGCCCTGCCAAAAGCGCGATGTCTTCGACACGGGAACGCAGGGGCGGAATTTCAAGCTTGACCACATTGAGCCGGTAATACAGGTCTTCCCGAAAGGTCTTTTCGCGGATCGCCTCTTCCAGATCCACGTTAGTAGCGGCAATTACCCGGACATCGGTTTTGATCAATTTACTGCCGCCGACCCGCATGAATTCGCCTGTCTCCAAAACCCGCAACAGTTTGACCTGAATCTGGGGGCTGGCGTCGCCGATTTCATCGAGCAGCAGGGTGCCATGATTTGCCAGCTCGAAAATACCGCGGCGAGTCTGATTCGCACCGGTAAAGGCCCCTTTCTCGTGGCCGAACAGTTCACTTTCCAGGAGATTTTCCGGCAGGGCTCCGCAGTTTACCGGTATGAAGGCCTGGCCGGCGCGTCCCGACGCGGCGTGGATGAAGCGCGACAGTACCTCCTTGCCGGTTCCGGTCTTCCCTTGAATAAGAATATTAATGTTCTTGTTGGCGACCTTGTAGGCCAGAGACACCAGGCTCCTCATGCAGGGTGCATTGCCAACCTGAAAACCGACAGCCTGGGCCACCTCGGACCACTCCTGCACGGCATCGCTCCCCTGCAGCAGGTTGATGCCATGCCTGGCGGCCTTTTCGATCAGGGTTTCGATCTCAGCGATATCGTCGAAGGGCTTTTGCAGATATTCATAGGCCCCCAGCTGAACCGCCATGACCGCGGTCTTGATGGTGCTGTAGCCGGTCATGAGAATGACCTCGCAGGCCGGCTGCCGGGACTTGATTATCTGCAGCAGGGTCAGGCCATCGGTATCCGGCAGCTTCAAATCCACCATGGCCACATTAAAACTGTCGTCAGCCAGGGCAGTCAGCGCTTCCGGCTCGTTGGTCGCCGTTGTAACCAGGTACCCTTTTTTCGTCAACAGCCTGCGAAAAAATGTGCAGACATCCTTTTCATCGTCGATGATCAAGACCTTGATCTGTTCCATAACCCCACCCGAATCGCTTACATTATTCCTGGTCAATCGGCAGGACCAGGGAAAAGGTGCTCCCCTCCCCCAGCCGGCTCTCCACCTCGATGGCACCGCCATGGGACTCGGCTATGCCCAGACTGACCGAAAGCCCCAGGCCGGTCCCCTTGGTGGCCTCTTTACTGGTATAAAAGGGAGTAAAAATCTTGGACATGTTTTCCGGGGCGATGCCGATGCCGTTATCGCTCACGCCAATCACGGCCCACCGTTTTCCGCTCTGCATCCGCACAGCCGTACTCACCTCGATGATCTTTTCCTTGCGTTCCACCTCTGCCAGCGCATCCCGGGCATTGATCAAAAAGTTTGTCAGCACCTGCTGGATCTGAGGCCCGTTGACGGATATTCGCGGCAGTTCCGGGTCAAGGTTTTCCATGATCCAGATCTGGCTGCGGTTGATCTGATACTTGATCATGTCAAGCACCCGCTCCACTTCCGAATTGAGATCCACCTGCGCAACCGACAGCTGGTCCTGCCGCGAAAAGGTAAGCAGGTTCTGGATAATCCGCTTGCAGCGCAATCCGCAGTTGATAATGTCGGAAAGTGCCTCGGACTTCTCATCGTGGACATCCTGGCCGAGGTCCCGCGAGAGCATCTGCGCTGTTCCGATAATAACAGTCATCGGACTGTTCAACTCGTGGGCCACCCCGGCGGCCATCTCGCCCAGGGCGGCCAGCTTGGCTGAATTAACCAACTGCGCCTCCATCTTGATCTTCTGGGTAACGTCCTTGAGGATGATGGTTACCGCCGAAAGCTGTCTGTCTTCGTTCAAGACCGGATAGTAGGAGAGATCGAGCACCAGCCCCGACTCGGTCTGCCAGCGCCGAAAGACCGGGCTGCCGGTCTGCTGGACCTCAATGATGGGGCATTCCGGGCAGGGTTCGCTGCGGCCATGAAGCTTTACGAAACATTTGTTGTTGACCGCCGTGTTCCAGAATCCTTGCATCTCGGACGGAAGCCGGCCGTTGTGCAGCAGAACGTTATAATCGGTATCGACCAGGAAGATCGGATCGGTCACGGCCTTGAAGGTCTCTTCCCACTCCTTCTTGGCCCGCGAAACCTGCTTATAGAGGCGGGCGTTGTGGATACATATGGACAGCTGGTCGGCCAGGTGCTGGACAAAGCTGAGATCGGCCTCGCTGTAGGCCGAATCGTCCAGGCTGGCCACGATCAGCGCGCCGATCACCTCCTCCCGCTTGAACATCGGAGCGACTGCCAGTGATTTTAGCGGCCCATGGTGACGGGAATTTATCCGGACGTGTTCCAGCTCGTGCGAGGTCAGGTTAAAGATGCCGGCCTTCTTTTGCCGGATGACGTTCAGGGAGGGGGAGTGTGCCGGAAAGTTTTCTATCTTGCAGAAATCCCTGGGCATATGCGCCTTGAGAACCAGTTCACCATTACGAATTGTCACCAGTCCGAGAAAGTCACAGGGGAGCGTTTGCGGCAGCTTGATGAAGGCCCCCTCGATAATGTCCGATATGGACATGTCGATATTGATGTCCCGGGCCAGCTGATGCAGTATTTCCAGGCGGCTGTTCTGCTTCAGCACTTGCTGGTTGCGTTTTTTCAGCTCCACATAGTAGTTGAGTTTCGATGAATCGACGCCGGTCAGCTGTTCCAGCAGTTTTTCCCGGTTGTCCATGATTGTTACCTCGGCAGGGGCAGCTGTCACAGGCATTTCCTGAAAATATCCGCGATATCTTCCCGGGTGGCCTGACGCGGGTTGGTTACCAGACAGGCGTCCTTGAGCGCATTTTCGCTCAAGAGCGGGATGAACTCCTCAGTCAGGCCGATCTCCCCCAGCCCCTTGGCCAGACCGATGTCGCTGATCAGCTGCCGTACCGCAGCCACCGCCCGTTCCGCTGCTGCCATGGGGGTCAGCCCGGCCACATCCTCTCCCATGGCTTCGGCAATATCCCGGAAGCGCTCGGGGCAGGCACTCAGGTTGAATTCCATCACGAATGGCAGAATCGAGGCATTGGTTTCGCCGTGATGCTGGTCGATCAGGCCGTCCACCTGGTGGGTCATGGCATGGGTAGCACCCAGGATGGCGTTGGAAAAGGCCAGACCGGCCGCCAGGCTGGCCATGGACATGTTGCTGTTGGCTTCCATGTCCTGCCGGTCGGCCACGGCCCTGCGCAGATTGCGGGAGATCAGCTGGATCGCCTTGAGGGCGTGAATGTCGGTCAAGGGGGTCGCCGCCAGGGATACATAGGACTCGATGCCGTGGGTAAAAGCGTCCAGCCCGGTGGCCGCGGCCAGTTTGCTGTCCATGGTCTTGACCAGTTCCGGATCGACGATGGCGATGTCCGGCACCAGCGACTTGGAGATGATCGACATTTTCAGCTTGCGGGTCGTATCGACGATTATGGCGAACTGGCTGACCTCCGACCCGGCCCCGGCCGTGCTGGGGGCGATCAGCATCGGCGGCAGCGGCCGGCTGATCTTGTTGATTCCCTCGTAATCCTGCAGGATCCCGCCGTTGGTGGCCAGGATGGCGATGGCCTTGGCCACGTCGGTGGGACTGCCACCGCCGACCGCAACAATGCCGTCGCAGCCCGAGGCCAGATAGCGTTGCACCCCCTCGGTTACTTCACAATCTTTAGGATTGGTGGTCAGGGCGGAGAAGATCTCCGTTTCCAGGCCGGCGGCCTGCAGGTAATGCACGGCCAGATCGACCCAGCCAGCCCTGATCACGTCCTCATCGCTGACCAGAAACACCTTCGAGGCGCCGATGCGAATGACACTCTCGCCGATCTGGCTCAGGGACCCCCGGCCAAAGATGATTTCAGGGGCGACAAATTTGCTGATGTTCATGGTGACTCCTGATGGTAACGCCGACTACGGCCAGCCGGACTCTCAGTGTGCTGAACGAGCACACGATGCGTTAAAGCTGATCCAGAACAGCGGCTCGGAACCGTTCGATTCCCAGCTCTTCGACAAGCGCTCCGAGGCGCACCTCACGGCCGCAATTACGATACCAGTTGATGATCCTGTCGACCACCGCCAGCACTGCCCCCTCGTCAGCGGACGTCTCAACCAGCATGTCAGCCAGACGCGGGCGGGCGCCGGCGTTCCCCCCCACCAGAATCCGCCAACCCTTGGGAATCCCCATGATGCCGATATCCTTGACCGCCACTTCGGCGCAGGAGAGCATGCAGCCGGAAACTCCCATCTTCATCTTGTTGGGGAGCGGCAGGGCATGGTAAAGGGCGTCGATTTTCATACCCAGAGAGATCGAATCCTGAACGGCCCGCTTGCAGTGGGTTGTCCCGGGGCAGATCTTGATGCTCCGGACACAGAGTCCGATGGCCGCACCCGGTTTTTCCGCCACGTCTGACCAGACCGCATCCAGATCCTCCTCTTTGATGCCGAAAAGGGCGATGCGCTGGGCCGAGGTCAGTTTCAGCTGCAGCCTGTATTTGTCCGCCACGTCACATATTTTCCGCAGGGTGGCGCTATCGGTCAAGCCACCGGGAATGTGGGGTGCAATTGCGTAGGTTTCCCGATCCCGCTGCAGGATGGCCCCCTTTTCAATGATATCTTTTTTCACTCAGGTTCCTTTTTTAAATACTGCCGGTTGCATTAACCAAAAATAAGGATAAAATAATCTAACAAACGTTTGATATTATCGAGAAAGGAGTTGCCATGTCCATGCAAGCCCATACGACAGTAAGGATGTTCGGAGCCCTGCACACCATCAGAAGAGAACGCGGTCTGCTATCCACGGCTGAGGTGTCCATCCCGGCCGGGGGATGTTCGGCTTTTGATCTGGCCGGCAAACTCGACCTGCCTCTGGATAAAATCGAAGCGGTATTCGTCAACCATAAGGTTCACAGCCTCAACCACCACATCCAGGCAGGGGACCGGGTCGCCTTCGTGCCGACCGGCGTTCCCGGTCCCTGTCGATATATGCTCGGCATCAGCGCTGCCGGACGTCAAAGCAGGCAGGACATAGTTTCGGCAGGAGTCTGCTCTGCCTGATAAAAGGCCAGCCAGACACGGACTTTTCGTCGTTCGCTTCAATCAGCGAGATACTTGCTGATTGCCGCGGCAGTCCGCTTGCCGTCCCCCATTGCCAGAATCACTGTCGCACCGCCGCGAACCATGTCACCGCCGGCGAAGACGCCCGGGATGCTGGTGGCTCCGTTCTCGTCCGCAATGATGTTGCCCCATTTGTTAAGTTTAAGATCCGGGGCGCTGGCGGTCAGAAGCGGATTAGCCCCGGTGCCGACCGCGTTGACAACCACGTCGGCCGGTATGTCGTACTCCGAACCGACCAGGGGCAACGGTTTGCGGCGGCCCGATTCGTCCGGCGGACCCAGCTCCATGCGTTGGCAGCTAAGCGCCGCCACCCAACCGTTCCCGTCAGCGATTATCGCCAAGGGAGCGGTCAGCGTGACGAACTCAACCCCTTCCTCCTTGGCGTGCTTGATTTCCTCTACCCTGGCCGGCATCTCCGCCTCGCTGCGGCGGTAGATGATCATGGCCCGTTCGGCGCCCAGGCGCCGGGCGGTACGGACGCAGTCCATGGCGGTATTGCCGCCGCCGATGACGGCCACATTATGGCCGGCAATGATCGGGGTGGATGAGTCGGGGTTGCGTCCGGCTTCCATCAGGTTGACTCTGGTAAGCAGCTCATTGGCCGAATAAACACCCTTCAGATTTTCACCGGGGATGTTGAGCATGGTCGGCAGCCCGGCTCCGTTGGCGATGAAAATCGCATTGAATTC
>DBMM01000084.1 GCA_002298925.1 Geobacter sp. UBA698
CAGTGCGGACACTGGGTAATGACCTTCCTTACCCCCCGTTCAACGAACAGGTTCACGTTCTCCTTTGCCATCTTGTCGAAGACGTACTCATTCCCCAACCGGCGCAGACTGTCGCCGCAGCACTTCTCATCCTTCCCCAGAATCCCCCAGGAGACGCCGGCCGCATCGAGAATGGCGGCCATGGCAACGGTGGCCTGTTTCTGCCGCGAATCGAAGGCCCCGGCACAGCCGATGTAAAAGAGATATTCGGTTGTGCCGGCCTCGAACGGCCTGACAGCCAAGCTGGCGTGCCATTTGGTCCGCTCGCTGGGGGCAATGCCCCAAGGGTTGCTGCGCCCCTCCATGTTCTCGAACAGCGTCAGCAGTTCTGACGGGAAGCTGGATTTCATCTGCACCAGATGGCGGCGCATCTTGACGATCTTGGGCATATGCTCGATCAGCACCGGACAGACACCCATGCAGGAACCGCAGGTGGTGCAGGCCCAGACGGTATCCTCGCTGGAGCTCCCCTCTCCTTCCGGGCCGACGAGCGGCAAGGTCGCCTTTTCCCCTTTTTGCAGAAGCGGACCGTTGACCAGAAGATTGGTCTTGATGGCATGGATCACCTGCCGGGGATTGAGTGACTTTCCGGTCGCGGCGGCCGGACAGGCCTCCTGGCAGCGGCCGCATTCGGTACAGGCAAAACCGTCCAGCAGCTCTTTCCAGCTGAATTGATCCACCCTGGCAACGCCGTAGCTTCCGCCCTTGATGAACTCCTCACGGGGCTGGATGTTGGGCTTGTCGAGACTGCCGAAGAATATGTTGGGGATGGCGGTCAGGATGTGCATATGCTTGCTCCGGGGGAGAAAAGAGAGAAACACCAGCAGCGCCAGGGCGTGCAGCCACCAGAAAACGAGAGCAAGCGGTGCGAGCTGTGCTGAGTAGGGAGCAAGCAGCCTGGCCACGAACGAGGAAATCGGCATGGCTGCCGCCGCCTCCGCCTTGCCCAGGGCGATCTCGACGCCGTGCAGACCGAAGTAGGCCAACATCAGCAGGGCGATCAAGGAAAGAATCAGAAACCCTTCCAGACTGCGCGCCTTGACGTAGGCGCTGCCCATGGCGGCCGGCGGGAAGAAGCTCCGGCGGGTGAAGGCAAATATTACAGCCACCAGGGTCAGCAGTGAGACCAGATCGAAGGCCAGCAGCAGGCCGTGATAAACCGGTTTGGGGAGAAGCGCCAGACTGAAGGTGGGCACCAGCCCCTTGATCAGGAATTCAGCATTGGCCAGCAGCAGGACCAGGAATGACCAGAAGATGGCCGCGTGGTTGAGACCGAACCGCTTCCTCACCACCCGCTTCTGTCCGAAGGCATGCACAAACATCTGACGGAAGCGCGAGCCAATGCTGTTGTGGCGTTTCTCCGGCCGGCCCAGACTGATGAGACTGAGGCGTCGATAGCAACCGGCACAGAAGACAAGAGCTGAAACAAGCAGCAGTGTGGCGAAGATTATCGGGTCGGGGGTCATATAAACCTCATGATTGGCGCAGGTAATGTAAAGGCAAAGTTGTTCTCACGCTGAGCGTTGCTGTTTCATTTCCCGTATCCGCTGGGTGATTACCGGCACCACCTGGAACAGGTCGCCGACAACACCGTAATGGGCCACTTCGAAGATGGGAGCATCCTTGTCACGGTTGATGGCGATCACCAGATCCGAGTCCTGCATGCCGACCAGATGCTGGATGGCGCCGCTGATGCCGCAGGCGATGTAGATCTTGGGGCGCACTGTCTTGCCGGTCTGGCCGACCTGCCGCTCGTGGGACATCCAGCCGGCATCGACGGCGCTGCGCGACGCGCCGACCACTCCGCCCAGTTCATCGGCCAGTTCCTGAAGCAGGGCGAAGTTTTCTTTCCCCATCAGACCGCGGCCGCCGGACACGATGAACTCGGCGCCGGCAACATCGACCTGGTCCTTTTTCCTTTCGGAGATGATCTCCAGCACCTCGGTGAGCATGTCCTCTTCCCGCACCTGGCAACTGACCGGCACGATCCTGCCGCTTCTGCCTTCTGTCCGTTCCGGCATATGCATGACGTGCGGCCGGACGGTTGCCATCTGGGGACGGAACCTGTCGCACATGATGGTTGCCATGATGTTGCCTCCAAAGGCGGGGCGGGTCTGCATTAGGTTGCGCTTGTCATCTACGCCCAGACCGGTGCAGTCCGCGGTCAGGCCGGTGCCGACGACGGTGGCCACGGCTCCGGCCAGGTCACGCCCCAAACCGGTAGCCCCCATCAGGACAACCTCTGGTTTGTAGACATCGATGAGCTGACAGAACGCCTTGAGATAGGCTTCGGTGCGGTAATACTTGAAAACCGGCGCATCCAGCAGGTAGGCCTGATCGGCGCCGTAGCAGAAGGCCTCCTGGCAGAGCGACACGACCTGACTTCCGATGACGACCGCGGAGAGCTCTGCCCCCAAGGCGTCGGCCAGTTCCCTCCCCTTGCCCATCAGTTCCCAGGAGACCTTGGCCACCTCCCCTTCGGCCTGTTCGACGAAGACCCACACTCCCCGGTAGGCGGCAAGCTTCTCCGCCAGGGCCCTGGCTTCGGGATCAGGCTCCTCCTCCAGCGGGGTGCCACCCGGCTGACTGGCCAGTTCGTCGAGGATTCTCTGTTCCTCGGCGGTGAAGAACATCTCCAGTGCCTGGGCCGGGCAGATCTTGATGCATTTGACGCAACCGATGCATTTGTCGTTCAGGACATGTGGCTCACCGGCAGCGGTCATCTCGATGGCGCTGACCGGACAGGAACTCTCGCAGCGGGCCCCACAGGCGATGCATTTGCCATCCATCAGGCGGGCTTTGCCGCGCGGTTTTTTTATCGGTTTCTTCGAATCTGACATCTGTTTATCCTCTTTTATATGGCGAGCAGGTCTTTGCTCAAAAGCTTGTCGATCAGCAGGTTTGCGGATCCGATCGGGTCGTTAAGCCCGTCGCCGACGATCTCGCCCTTTTCCCGTTCAGGCGAAAAAATCCTGCTAACCCAGGTGGGCGACCCCTTGAGTCCGATGTTGGCGACGTCGAGCTTGAGGACGTCATTGTTCCAGACCTCGATCTCGGCATCGATTGCGTTAAGTCGCATCGGCACTGTCGGATAACGGGGGTGATTCAGCTCC
Source organism: Geobacter sp. UBA698 (assembly GCA_002298925.1). GTDB lineage: Bacteria > Desulfobacterota > Desulfuromonadia > Geobacterales > Pseudopelobacteraceae > Pelotalea. The sequence continues at coordinate 3,153 of DBMM01000084.1, forward strand.
CTGACGACGGTGATCATGGCCGGCAGCGGCGACTCGACAACCTCATGCCGCCCCTCCAGCTTGCGCCTGACGGTGATCTTTTTGCGCAGCATATCCACCTGCTCGATACGATCCACCAACGTGAGCTGGACATACCCCAGACGAGTCGCAATCCCTGGCCCGACCTGAGCCGTATCGCCATCGATGGTCTGCTTGCCGCAGAGAACCAGCCCGACCTCTTCCTTTTCGTTCAACAGCTGAACAGCCCTGGTAAGAACATTGCTGGTGGCCAGGGTATCGGCGCCGCCGAAAACACGGTCGGAGAGCAGGATGGCTTGATCGACGCCAAGCGCCAGCGCTTTCCTTAAGGTAGCCTCGGCATTAGGCGGCCCCATGGAGATGGCGGCAACCCGGAATCCGAACATGTCCTTAAGCTGCAGGGCAGCTTCCAGGGCATGGCTGTCATAGGGATTGACTATGAAGGGGATGCCGTCACGCACCAGGGTGTTGGTGACCGGGTCGATCTGGACCTGGGTAGTGTCGGGAACCTGTTTGATGCAGACAACAATGAGCATGGCAGCCTCTCTGGCTCTACATTGCAGATAAAATCAGGGCAGGACCCTTCCTGCCCCTGTAATGGTTATAAAATGCGTTCAACACAACTGCCGGTAAACTCCGGCCTACCCCGCCAGCCTGGCGGTCA
>DBMM01000005.1 GCA_002298925.1 Geobacter sp. UBA698
TGATCTGAAATTGGAATTACTTGCTGGCGCCCAGTTTTTCGTCGATGGAGTGGTAGATCTCCTCCATCACTTTTTCCGAGTCGTCGATGTTGTAGGCGATGATGTTTTTCAGGTGGGTATAGGAATCGAGATCGATTTTTTCGAAGTTAAAACCCAGGCCCTCATCGATCACCCGGCTGACCCGACCGTTGAAGCTGATGGCGATCTCTGGGCTGGTGCCGCTCAGAACGATGGTTATATCAACCGCTTCCCCGAGTGCCAGACGTTCGCTGGTAGCCAGGAACATGCCGCTCATGCTGAGGTTCTCCACATTCCCGGAAAACTGGCGTTCAGCGACTGCGATGGTCGCATCCACTTTAAACGGTACCCGGGAAAACTTTCTGGTTTCCATATAACCGCTCCTAATGCTTGGTTCGGGGCAAAAGCCGGTGTCTTTCTCCCCGGCTCCGCCCCTCTTCTTCTCTGGGTGCCGCTAGGCCTTGCCGGCTGACCCCAGAACCGTCTCGTTTTTGTGTTTGATCAGCTTGACCAGTTCCTTGCGGGCCTCACCCAGGTATTTGCGCGGGTCGAATTCCTTGGGGTCCTTGGCGAAATACTCCCGGATCTTAGCGGTGACTGCCAGCCGGCCGTCGGAATCGATATTGATCTTGCAGACCGCCGAGGCTGCTGCCTGGCGCAGCTGCTCCTCGGGAATTCCCACGGCGCCTTCCATTTTGCCGCCATAGGTGTTGATCAGCTGGACATATTCCTGAACAACCGATGAGGCGCCATGCAGGACGATCGGGAAACCGGGAATGCGTTTTTCGCACTCTTCCAGGATGTCGAAGCGCAGTGGCGGCACAGGCTGGCCGGCCTTGAACTTGTAGGCGCCATGGCTGGTTCCGATGGAAATGGCCAGGGAGTCGACCCCGGTCTTCCTGACGAAGTCCTCGACCTCTTCCGGTTTGGTGTAGGTGGAGTGTTCGGCGGAAACCTCGTCCTCGATGCCGGCCAGCACGCCCAGTTCGCCTTCAACGGAGACATCATGCTGGTGGGCGTATTCAACTACCTTTTTGGTGAGGGCCACGTTTTCGTCGTAGGGCAGGTGCGAACCGTCGATCATGACCGAGGAAAATCCGCTGTCGATGCAGGAAACGCACAGCTCGTAGGAGTCGCCGTGGTCCAGATGCAGGCAGATCGGGATGTTGGAGCCGGTTTCGCGGGCCATTTTCACGGCACCCATGGCCATGTAGCGCAGCATGGTCTCGTTGGCATAGCTGCGGGCACCCTTGGAAACCTGGATAATGACCGGTGAGTTGGTTTCGGCACAGGCGTTGATAATGGCCTGAAGCTGCTCCAGGTTGTTGAAGTTGTAGGCCGGGATGGCGTATTTGCCGGCCATGGCCTTGCTGAACATCTCCTTGGTGTTGACCAGACCCAACTCGCTGTAGTGCACCTTCTGCTTTTCCATGGTTCCCTCCTGATGGTATCGTCTGTAGTGTGTCGAGAATCAGAGCTTGCTTGGTCTCCAACGGACAGATAATTCGCCCGTATACAACCGCTCTTAAATATCATGTAACCAGTGCTGAATCAAGGAGTAAAGCGGCAGACTTCGCTGTTGCCAGCCGGGAACGAGTCGCCTATAATGTCCGTCTGGAGAGTCATGTATGCCGGAAAAAATATCATTCACCCCCGCCCTGCTGGACAGTCACTGCATCGTTGATGTGCGCACCCCCCTGGAATTCGCCGAGGACCACCTGCCCGGCGCCATCAACGTCCCCATCCTGAATGACGAGGAACGGGTCGAGATCGGCACCATCCACAAGCAGGTCGGACCCCAGGCGGCCCGTGTGCGGGGTCTTGAGCTGACCTGCGGACGGTTCGCCGCCATGGTGGCCGAGATCACGGTCCAGGCCGGTGGCCGGCCGGTGCTGGTCTACTGCTGGCGCGGCGGTCTGCGCAGCCTGTCCATGGCCATCCTGCTGGAGATGACCGGCTATCCGGTCGTGCAGCTGCGGGGCGGTTACAAGGCTTTCCGGACCATGGTCATGGGCTGCTTCGAAAGCTTTTCACCGGCGGTGCCGCTGCTGGTGATCCACGGCATGACCGGCACCGGCAAGACCACCTTCATCAATGGCCTGGATCGCCGCAAATGGACGCCGATCGACCTGGAAGGTCTGGCCTGTCATCGCGGCTCGGCCTTCGGCGAGGTCGGGCTCGACCAGGGGCTCAGCCAGAAGCGTTTCGACACCCTGCTGTGGGATGTCTTCCGCCGGGCGCCGCTGGATCGCCCCATCGTGCTGGAGGGTGAGAGCCAGCGCATCGGGAAGATCTCCCTGCCCGGAAACCTGTATGCGGTCATGGCTGCCAGCTGCAAGGTCTGGTGCCGTGCCTCCCTGGAGACCCGCGTGCAGCGTCTGTCGGTGGAATATGCCCGCCAGGAATACCGCGAAGGCATGGCGATTGCCCTGGAACGGATCAGGAAAAAACTGGGCGGACAGCGTTATGCCGAACTCAAGGAGCTGCTGGATGCCTGGGATGTGCCGGGGTTTGGCCGCGGCCTGATCGAACATTACTACGACAAGCTCTATTACAAGAACCGGCCCTGGACGCCGGATGTGGAGCTGGAGCTGGAGGATTTTGGCGAGGCGGAACGGCGTCTGGAGGAATACTGGTCGGCCCGGAACTAGGGTCGTGGCAAAGGGAGGATTTTGTATGGCACGTATGATTGTGGCGGCTTTTCTGGCGATCCTCCTGCTCAACGGCTGTTGCCACGTGATCAGCGCAGAAAATCTGAAGCTGGTTGACCGCTCCGTCAGCTATCGGGAGCTGCAGGCCAATCCCGAAAGCTTTGTAGGCAGGACGGTGCTGGTGGGGGGGATGATTGCCGGCCTGAACAGCAGCGGCGATCTGTTTACCCTGGAGGTGGCCCAGCTGGAGCTGCTCAAAAACGGCGTGCCCGATGAGGATGCGCGTTCTGGCGGGCGCTTTCTGGCAATCAGCAGTCAGCTGATCGACCCTCTCTTTTTCCGTCCGGGACAGCTGGTGACCATTGTGGGCGAGGTCAAGGGTAAAAGGGTTCAGAAGCTGGATGACAGTGATTATCCCTATCCGCTGATCTCCGTCCGCGAGATGCGCCAGTTTCGGGCGTCCGAGAATTTTGCCCCTTCCCGGAACCCCTACCAGAACCAGTTCGGCGATGAGAAGTTTTTGAGAAGGCCACCCGGACTGGCCGATGGCGAACCGAAACGGAGTTACTGAATAACAGTCTGGATTTGAAACTCTTTCAGTTCCAGAGGCTATAGCTGTAGCTCCCCGCCTGCCAGCGGAATGCGAGCCGGATCGAAATGGCCAATTCCCCAGCCCAGGATCTCCCCGCAGGCCGCCCCCGCCAGCTCCCGGGGGGGATCAAGCCCCAGAAAACGCAGCACCGCCAGCAGCAGCGCCCTTTCCCGTCCGGTCCAGTTTCCCAGATGGTGCGACACCAGATTGTCCCGCTTGCTCAGCTTGGCGCCCGCCGGACCGGTCACCAGCGGCAGGTGGCAATACGCCGGCTGTGGCAGCCCCAGCAGGCGCTGGAGATAGATCTGGCGCGGGGTCGATGGCAGCAGGTCGTCACCCCGCACCACCTGGTTTACCCCGCTCAGGTGGTCGTCCACCACCACCGCCAGCTGATAGGCAAAGCCCCCATCCCCGCGCCGAAGGGCAAAATCGCCGCAGCGCTCCCCAAGCCTCTGACAGACCCGCCCGCGCCGCAGATCATCGAAACAGATCTCCTCAGCGCTGACCCGCACCCGCCAGGAGCGAACAACGGCGCCCGCCCGCATTCCATTGCGGCAGCTGCCGGGATAGGGGCGGCAATCGTCGTCGTGGTGGGGCGCCGAGGAGGAGAGGGCGATTTCCTTGCGGGAACAGCCGCAGGGGTAGAGCACTCCCTGCTGCAGCAGTTGATCGAAGGCCTGCAGGTAGGCCTCCTTGTGCCGGCTCTGCCAGTACAGTTCGCCATCCCAGGTCAGGCCGAAGGATTCCAGTGTCCGCAGGATGTCGTCCACCATGCCCGGCACCTGGCGCGGTGCGTCCAGGTCGTCAATGCGCAGCAGCCAGCGGCCGCCGCCGGCCTTGGCCAAAAGCCAGCTGCCCACCGCCGCCACCAGCGAGCCGCTGTGCAGGCTGCCGGTGGGGGAGGGGGCAAAACGGCCGATTATTTCATTTGACGAAAGGTGCATAACAGAATCGCAGGAGTGCGCAAAAAAAACCGTTTCTAGGAGATGAACGAGCAGCAGTAGTCGCACACCACCGGCACTTTCATCAAAAAGACCGAATTGGCCGGCACATTGAACGCCTCGCCCGCTACGATCCTTTTCCAGGAACTCTCACCCTTCATCTGCCACTCCAGCTCCCCGGAGAGTATCTCCATGATCTCGGCCGCTCCGGTGGAGAACTCATAATCTCCGCCCTGCATGATGCCGAGGGTCTTCTTGCTGCCATCGGGGAACAGGACGGTGTGGCTGGCGACCTTGCCGTCAAAAAAAATATTGGCTTTTTTAACCACTGTTACATTGCTGAATTCAGACATACTGCCTCCTCGGTTGAAAGATTTTGACGGTTATAACCGCAATCCACTCTGGGACGCAAAAGAAAAAACCCGCCGCAGGTATCTGCGCCGGGTCAATGGCTGCTTAAATTAAAGGCAGATTCAGTTGAAGGTGCCTCGCAGGAGATCGGCCCGCCAGGCGACGATGGTCTGCTTGCTGGACGGGGATTCGACTAGGTCGGGGGTGATGGTCGGCATGGTGATCTTGATGTTGCCGTTGTCAATGGAGGCCAGGGTCCGGGCCGATCTGGCCACACCGTAGACCGTGCCGGCCAGCACACCGGCCGCCGCGCCAATGCCGATGTTTTCCAGGTGGTCGGCCGGCTTTTTGGTGAAAGCCATCAGGGCCGCCCCCACCAGGGCACCCACGGCGCCGCCGTAAAAAGCGCTCTGAAAGGTGTCGCGCAGGGCATTTTCATCGGCCAGCGCCGATGAGGCGCCGGTCAGCAGTGAAATGATGGTCAGTATGGATGCCAGCTTTAGTTTTAGTTTCATGGTGGTCACCTTCCGTGGAGGGAATTGTCTTCTGTCCGCAGATTTGCAAATCAGGGGCCAAGCGGCAACATAACAGAGATTAGCCGGAAACACCAGCACAAACAGCAATTTGCATGATGAGCGCCCGCAGGCTGCAGGTTTGGGGGTGATTTCAGGGGGGCTTGATCGGTGGCTGGTGTGTCTTTTATGCAACACTGTGCGGTGGTTTGGCGTTGATCAGTGCCGTGGCCAGGCTCTGCTCCTGTTCGGCGCTGGTCACCTCGCCGTCCAGGCGTGCCGCCAGCAGCCGCCTCAGGATTTCGCCCATGCGGGGGCCGGGTTTCAGGCCGAGAGCCAGCAGGGCGGCGCCGTCCAGGCTGCAGCGCACCTTGCGCAGGGTGGTGATGTACAGCGATATGCAGCGCTGGATCTTTTCATGGCGGGTGCGGGCCGCCATGTAGAGCAGGATCTCCAGCGGCAGCCCCTGAAGGCAGGCCTGGATCTCGCTGTTGCGCAGCTCCGGGCCGCGCCTGATCCTGCGCTGCAATCCCTCCAGCACCCCCAGCGCCTGGCGGCGGTGCGCGAACACCCGTGCCACGACGCGGCCGGGTATGTTCAGGTGCGCGCAGATGTCCGTGAATTCATCCTGTTTGAGCCGGTCGCACAGTGCCAGGAAGTAGACCTGCCACTGCTCGCAGCTCTCCTCCAGATATAACAGCCGGAACCAGGCCAGTACCTGGGCGGTTTCGCGCATAACCCGCTCAGTCTCGGACGCCGGCTTGAGGCCGGGATGGATGGCGGGGAGCAGCCCCAGTGCCGCCATGCGGGAAATGGTGCCGAGCGGTTCCCGCTCCTGCAGGATCAGGATCAGTTCATTCAGCAGGCGCTTGCCCCCCACCTTGTCGAGCATGTTCATGCGCACGGCGTTACGGATCAGGTTTTCGGTGTGCGGGGCGACATGGAAACCGAGGCGCTGCTCGAAGCGGATGGCGCGGAAGACGCGGGTGGGGTCTTCCACGAAGGAGAGGTTGTGCAGCACCCGGACGGTGCGTTCCTGGATATCCTGCTGCCCGCCGAAGAAATCGGTCAGCAGCCCGAAACGGTTGCTGTTGATGCAGAAGGCCAGGGTGTTGATGGTGAAATCGCGCCGGTACAGGTCGTGGCGCAAAGAGGAGCGTTCCACCGTGGGGAGCATGCCGGGCGATTCGTAGTATTCCAGCCGGGTGCTGGCCACATCCACCTTGCGGCCGTCAGGCAGGATCACCACCGCCGTGCCGAAAACGGGGTGGCTGCGCACGCGGCAGTTGTGGCTGGCGCCGAAGCGCTCGGCAAAGAAGATGCCGTCCCCCTCCACGGTCACATCCATGTCCAGGTTTTCCGTGCCCAGCAGCAGATCGCGCACGAAGCCGCCCACGGCGTACAGGGACAGCCCCAGTTCGTCGCCGCACTGCCCCAGGTCCCGCAGCAGCCCGATGGTCTCCCGTGACAGTCGTTTATCGATCAGGCCGGCAATCGAGCGGTTTTTGGGAGCGGTGGTCAGGGAGGCCAGATCGTAGAGCGCCTCGGGCTGGCCGTGGCGGCCACCGTACATGTGGCGCAGCAGGTCGGTGCGCGTCACCGCCCCCGCCAGGATGTGACCGTCGAAGACCGGAACGAAGCGGCGGTTGCCCTCCACCATGTATTCCTGGATAGCGGCCAGCGGGGTCTCCAGCGTGGCCCGCAGGTACTCGGTATGCATGAAGTCGTTGATCGGTTCCGCGCCCAGGTCGTGATAGAGCGCCTTTTCCACGGTCTTGCGCGAGATGATGCCGATCATGGCTTCTCCGTCGATGACCGGCATGGCGTTGCAGTTGTAGCGGGTCAGAAGTTCGCGGGCCTCGGCAATGCTGATGCCGGCCGGCATGGTCTTGACCGGGCTGGACATGACGTCCCGGGCCGAGACCAGCGGACTGACCACCATCCGCAGCAGCAGCTCCAGCTTTTCCAGCGCCTGCTTCAGGGGCAGATCGTGCAGGGTGGCCGAGGCGGCCGTGGCATGGCCGCCGCCATGAAGGTGGCGCAAGATCTCACCCACATTGACTTCCGGCACACGACTGCGGGCCACCAGGTAGACGCGCTGTTCCATGGCCACCACCAGAAAGAGGACATCCAGGCTTTCCATATCCCGGATCAGGTGGGCCAGGCCGGCAATGTCGGCGATGTAGGCGTCGCAGGAGGCGTGGGCGATGGAGATCCGCACACCGTTGATGGTGCTGGTCTTGAGGCTCTTCAGCAGGGTGTTCAGCAGATTGACCTGCTGGCTGGTCAGTTCTTGGGAAAGGAAGTCGGAGACGATATTCAGCCGTGCGCCCTGTTCCAGCAGCCAGGCCGCGGCCAGGTAGTCATCCCGGCTGGTGGGCTGGAACAGCAGCCGTCCGGTGTCTTCATAGATGCCGAGCATCACCAGGGTGGCTTCTTCCGGGCTCAGTGTCAGGCCGCGTTCCGCCAGAATGCCGGCCATGATCGACGAGACCGCGCCGCAGGAGCGGATCACTCCGCCGGTGGGGCGGATACTGTCGCTGGTGACCGGGTGGTGGTCGTAGACATGCACCTCCAGGCCGCTGCGGCCGAGGATCTCGGCAAAGCGGCCGATGCGGGCCGGCTGCTGGCAGTCGACGATGATCAGGCGGGAGATTTCCTCCAGGTGGATCTCTTTGGCGCGGGTTACGCTGGGCAGGTATTCGGGGTGCTGGGCGATGAAGTCGCGCACCCCCTTTTCCTGGGAGCCGGGAAAGCTCAGCAGGGCGCCGGGGTAGAGCCGGGCCGCCGCCGTCATGGCGCCCAGGCAGTCGAAATCGGCATTGATGTGGGTGGTGATGACGTCCATCGGTATTTTTCCTGGTCACAGCGGATCGTTTAAGTACCCATGCGGCCCGACAACAATAACTATATGACAGATGGTCAGGAAAGTCATCTGTCGGATAAGCGCTGCGACAGTCTTCTTCAAGCCGGATCAGAAATCCAGCGGGCTTATCGGCTCTGTAAACCGACTATGTCACTTTGTCAGCGAATCTAAGCGGATATTTCAAAATCGGATCATTAGGCTTCGGTCGAACTCAATTTTTTATTATCAGCAAGACGCTCTGGAGTAAACCCACGTATATGGAGATGTCTAACATACAGGGTAACAGCTGCATTTGGAATATGAAGCACTAGATCTTTTTTTGTAGTGCCCAGGGGGACGCTGCTTGTTATTTTTCTATTGACACTTTTTGCCACGATGGTACATTTTGCCCATGCCACGCTTAGCCAGACTTGACATTGCCGGTCTTCTCCAACACGTAATCGTACGTGGTATCGAACAGCGCGACATTTTCAACGATGATCATGACCGGCAACTTTTTTTTGATCGTTTTACGAAACTGCTCTCCGAAACCGGTGTCCGCTGTTATGCCTGGGCGCTGTTATCCAATCACTTCCACCTCCTGTTAATGCCAACTTCCACGGCACTGTCGTCCTTTATGCGCCGGCTCCTTACCGGCTATGCTGTATCGTTTAATCGCCAAAACAAGCGCTCCGGGCACCTGTTCCAGAATCGCTATAAATCCATTGTTTGCGAAGAAGAAGCATATTTGCTGGAACTGGTCAGATATATCCACCTGAATCCGCTCCGGGCCGGCATGGTCAAAAGCCTTGAGGAACTGGATCAGTATCCCTGGAGCGGCCATGCAGTTCTGCTGGGGAACAGGACCTTTGCCGGTCAGGAAACAGAAGCAGTTCTTGAGCGCTTTGGTCGAAAGCTCTGCACTGCCCAGGCCATGTATCGACAGTTTGTCGCTGAAGGCATCAAGGAAGGCCGGCGTGATGAACTTGTGGGTGGAGGATTGAAGCGGAGCCAGGGAGAACGGCCGCTTAATGAATACGAAAGTTTCGATGCACGGGTTCTGGGTAACGGCGACTTTGTCGATAGCCTCAAACAGGAGGAACAGCTGCGAGACAAGATGAAAAGCGCAGTCAGCCTGGCGCAATTGGTTGCGGCAGTAGCGAGTGCTTTAGGGCTTGAAGCGGATTCGGTGCGAAAGCCGAGCAAAAGCAGATTGCCGGCTTTAGCTCGCGGGATAATTTGCCACCTGGCAATATTTGAATTTGGATATTTGGGCAGCGAAGTTGGCAAGTACCTCTATCTCGGCTCGTCAGGAGTAAGTCTGGCAGCAAAGCGGGGAGAGAAGTATTTGAAAGCCGAAAGGGCGGTAAGGAAGCAGATTGCGGACGCAATAGAAAAATAACAAGCAGCGTCCCTCCGGGCCCTCCCTCCGGGCCCTCCGGGCCGTGGCCCGCGAAAAAAACTATGCGAAATTATTTCACCAATCTCCTGTTCAACAGTAACCTCGATCTGAAATTGAGCTCAGTTTCGAAGGATGCGATGCGATTTACCGTCGAGTCAAGAATCGGAATGCCGAGAATCATCCTTGGGCTGCTTTTCGGCGTTCCATGTCTTCTCCTTCTTTCCTACGGGCTCCGCCAGCAGGGGATCTATATCCTCACAGCGCTGGTATTCTGCCCCCCCCCCCCCTTGCGATCCTCAGCGTCCTGTTCGGTATGACGATTCAGAAAAAGAGCTTCATTCGATCTTCAGGCAGTTCGATCAAGTCCTTCCGGCTGTTCAACATCCAGCGCGAGATGGAGATCCCCCTTCCCAAAAGCGGCACGTTGCTGACCTACAAGCGATGGAGTTCGGGGGGCGTATCAGACGGGGGGTGTTTTTTTTTACCACGCGGAGATACAGGGACTGGTGGGGTTCGGGTTCTGTATCTCGAAAGACGAAGCGAGGCGGGATGAGCTTGTGTTGGGCTTGCAATGTGGAATTGGCCCTTGAATTGCGCAATCGAACAACTAAAAGGAGTCACCCATTAAAAGGCTGCTGTCACCTGCTAATTTGACTTTTTCAGCAATTTTATCAGTTGGTTAGGTTTGTCCGCATACGTGCTGCGGAGCGTATGCAGGAAGTGCCGGAACTGGCCGGACGGGTAGGGAGGATAAAGAGTGAGTTGGAGACAATAACGTAGCAACTTGGAATTTTGACCCGATTTTTTCCCGCATCTGTTCAATATGAGGGAGGGTAATGCAGTGCATAACAGCACGCCCATGATCCGGTTCCTGCTGCGCCATCTCGGCTTACTGCTCCTGACGTGCGGTGCGGTTGTCGTTCTTGGCGGCTGCTCCGGGCTTTTCGTCCAACCCCGGAAGGGGCTCTACGAAAACTCGCGCGTGCAGAAGTTCGCTCCCCGGGATGTCTCTTTCGCCAGCTCCGACGGCTTTACCCTGCACGGCTGGTTCCTTGCCGCCCGGGAGCCCCAGGGGACGATTCTCTTTCTCCACGGTAACGCCGAAAACCTGAGTACCCACGTGAACGGGGTCCTCTGGCTCGTGAAGGAAGGGTTTAACGTCTTCATTGTCGATTACCGGGGGTACGGCCGGTCCGAGGGGGAGGCGACGCTGGACGGCATTCATCAAGATGGCGCGGCGGCCCTGGAGCGGCTCTTCTCATTGCCGGGAGTCGATCCGGAGCGGGTCGCGCTGCTGGGGCAGAGCCTGGGAGGCGCGGTTGCCCTTCATACCGTAGCCACCTCACCGCTAAAGGGAAAGATCAAGGCGGTCATCGTGGAGAGCACCTTTTCCGGCTATCGGCTCATCGCCCGGGAGAAGCTGGGGAGCTTCTTTCTCACCTGGCCCTTCCAGTATCCCCTTTCCTGGCTCTTCGACGACAGCTACAGCCCCGTGCGGTGGATCGCCCGGGTTGCGCCGGTGCCGGTCCTGATCCTGCAGGGTGCGCAGGATCCCATCGTGCCGCCCCGTCATGGGCAGCTTCTGTACGAGGCGGCCCTCCCACCCAGGGAGTTGTGGGAAACGGCTCCTGCCGGACACATCTCCTCCTTTGCCGACCCCGCTGTCCGCGCGCGCCTGATCAGCTACCTGCGGGAGAGGTTCTCGCACTCGCGATGACCTGGCGTGGATGGTTTGACAATCGGTAATGCTGCAGTAAACTGAAATTAGGATAGTCAATAATAAAAACAGGGAGGTACGTATGAAAAAGATGGTTTTAGCTGTCGTCGCACTGCTCATCGCTGCAACCCCTGTCCTGGCCGCAGGTACTGCCAGGTCCAATACCGGCTGCGGTCTGGGCAGCATGCTCTGGGGAAACAAAGCTGACGGCTCCATCATGTCCCAATCATTGCAGGCGACCACCAACGGCACCTTCGGCAATCAGACCTTCGGCATCACCACCGGCACCTCCGACTGCACCCAGCCCGCAAATATCGTGAAGAACGAGCGGCTGATCCACTTCGTCCGGGCCAACATGGATGATCTTGCCAAGGATATCGCCCAAGGCCGTGGCGAGTCTCTGGACACCTTTGCCGAGCTGCTCCTGGTACCGGCCGAGCAGCGGCCGGCGTTCAACGCCAAACTGCAGCAGAACTTCGGCCGGGTCTTCACCTCCTCCACGGTCGAGATGGCCGAGGTGATCGACAATGCGGTGAACGTCACCAACTGATGCCTGAGCGACGCGCTGTCCGCCAGTCAGAGGTATACGGGGCCAAGCGCCTCGTATACCTTTTTTTTGCCCTGCTGGCCGCCCTGATTGTCGCGGTGGAGGCTCCGTGCGCCCTGGCCGCGGAGAGCGCTCCGCTGGAGGCGCTCCTGGCCCGGGCCGCGGCCGAAGCTATTCACCGGGAACGCCCCTGGCAGATCCTCCTCCACTACAAGCCCACCGGCAGTGACTCGCCCCGGAGCCTGGTCGACGACCCGAAATTCTTCCTGGCACCCGACGGCAAGAGCAACCCGGGGGCGGAACTGGAAGCCACCCTGAGGGGGCTCTTCCAGGCGGGAGCAAAGGATGACGAGGCTGTCCGCTGCCGTTTCCCTGCCCGGGCTGCATGGCTGCAGGAGCGTCTCGGCATCCCCGCGGAAAACCTTTCGCCGGTTGCCTGCGACACGCTGGTCCGGGAGATGGCTGCCGTCGACCCGCAACGGACGGTCCTCGTTTTTCCCGCCGCCTATCTGAACAACCCCGCCTCCATGTTCGGCCACACCTTCCTCCGGGTCGACTCGGGCTACCAGAGCCCGCTTTTGGGGTACGCGGTCAACTACTCGGCCCATCCCCCGACCCCCGACGATTTTCTCTACTCCTTCAAGGGGATCCTCGGCTTCTACCCGGGCTACTACTCGATCCTTCCCTATTACGAGAAGGTGAAGGAGTATACGAACCTGGAGCATCGCGATATCTGGGAGTACCCCCTGAACCTGACGCCGGAGGAGACCCGCCGGCTGGCGCTGCACGTCTGGGAGCTGCAGGGGTTCTCGTCCGACTACTACTTCTTTGACGAGAACTGCTCGTTCAATATCCTCTTCCTGATTGAGGCGGCCCGTCCCAGCGTGAATCTGACCGACCGCCTCCCGCTCTGGGTCATCCCCAGCGACACCGTCCGGGCCGTCCAGGAGGCGGGGCTGGTGGCGGGTACCGTGTACCGCCCGGCCCAGGCAACCCTGATCAGTCGCCTGGCGGCCCAGATCCCGCGGGAGGCACAGGTGACGGCCCTGGCGGTCTCCCGGGGGAAAGCCGCAGCGGAGTCGGTGCGTGAAGCCTCGTTGTCGGCCCCGGAGCAGGGGAGGACCCTGGAGCTGGCGGCAGAGCTGCTGCAGTACCGCTATGCCCGCAAGGAGCTGGAAAAGGGGGAGTTCAACCGCCAGTTCCTGCAGGTCCTGCGGTCCCGCAGCGTCCTGGGTGCTGGAACGGGAGTTGCCTTGCCCGTCGCAGCCCCGATCCGGCCGGACCAAGGACACCGGACCGGCCGCGGAGAAGTGGCGCTGGGGGTGCGGCAGAGGGAGTTTTTTACGGAGTTCGCCTGGCGGCCGGCCTACCACGACCTTCTCGACCCGAGTGCGGGCTACAGCGAGGGGGCGCAGATCAACTTCCTCGACACGAGGGTCAGGGTTTATCCCCGGAAGGGACAGTTCCGCCTGCAGCGCCTCCGCGTCCTGGACATCCTCTCCCTCTCGCCCCGTAACCTGCTGTTCAAACCGGTTTCCTGGAAGGTGAACACCGGCCTGGAGCGGGAGACGCTGGCGGACGGCAACGAGCGCCTGATGATCCGGCTCAATGCCGGTGGCGGCCTGGCCTATGCGGTCGAACGGGTGGGGCTGGCCTATGCCATGGCCGAGGCGGATCTGAACCTGTCCGACCGGCTGCGGGACAAGCTCGATGTCGGCTTGGGCGGTTCCGTCGGACTTGTGCGGGAGGTGGCCGGCATCTGGAAGATTGCCCTGACCCTCACGGGATTCTCCTATCCCCTGTTCGAGGAGCATACCAAGCTTCAGGCCAGCCTCGCCCAGAACTTCCGGATCACGACCAATACCAGCCTGGAGCTCTCCCTGACCGGGGAGCGGACCTTCGGCTACGACCGTTTCGAGGGGAAGCTGGGATGGAAATACTTTTTCTGAAGTGGCTCCGCGTCGCTTCAGCGGTGGCTGAATGCCGGAGCATCGCGGACATGAAGAGGATATTGCGGTTTGGTGTTTGCCTACCCGAATAAGCTGGCAATCAGCTCTTCAGATAACAGTGCTTACAGTCGCGTTTCAATGTCCATATGCACATGCAGAACAGGGACGCTCTCGATCGTATCAGTAAGTAAGGCACCAAAATAGTCACACAACTTAAAAACCAACTTTATTTTGCCGATAGTGGTAACAATGAATGCCACGCAAGGTGGAAACAGTTATTTTCAATCTGATCCAATTCCAGTGGAGGTAGCGTATGTCAAAGAGAATGAAGATTTGCATCAATACCGGCGGCGGAGATGCGCCGGGCCTGAACGCCGTCATCGAGGCGGTCACCATGGCGGCCTACAACCGCCAGTGGGAGGTGTACGGCATCAAATCCGGCTATACCGGACTCCTGAATACCGATGAGATCATCCACCTGACTCCCGAGAAGGTTAACGGAATTGCCAGCCAGGGTGGCACCATTCTGGGCACCACCAACAAGGGCAACCCGTTCATGATGCCAGTGGCCAACGCGGCCGGAGAGATGGAGCAACGTGACCTTTCGGACAGGGTCATGGAGAACTTCCGTCGCCTCCGTTTCGACGCTCTGGTGGCTGTCGGTGGTGACGGCAGCCTTGAGATTGCCCACCGTTTTGCCGAAAAGGGGATGCCGGTGGTCGGTGTTCCCAAGACCATCGACAACGATATGGGCGGAACCGTCATTTCCTTCGGCTTCGACACGGCCGTCAGCATCGCCACCGAGGCGATCGACCGTCTGCATTCAACGGCAAAGTCCCACGACCGGGTGATGGTGGTGGAGTTAATGGGGCGCAATGCGGGTTTTATCGCCCTTAACAGCGGCATATCGGGTAACGCCGATGTGATCCTGATTCCGGAGATACCGTTCGATATCGAAAAGGTCTGTGACAAGCTGATGGACAACGAACTGAATGGCCATAAATATGCAATTGTGGTCGTGGCCGAGGGTGCGCTTCCCAAAGGGGGGGATGTGATCGCCAAGGGTTCCGGCGAGGCCGGCCGTCAGCACGTGGTTCTGGGGGGGATTGCCGAATATGTAGCCAGGGAGATCACGCAGCGCACCGGCAAGGATTCGCGTTCCATGGTGCTGGGGCACCTGCAGCGGGGCGGATCGCCCTCGACCTTCGACCGCCTGCTTTCCCTGCGCTTCGGTGCAGCCGCGGTGCGGGCCATCGAGATGGGGAAATTCAACCACATGGTGGCGCTCCGCTCACCGGATATCACCCTGGTGCCGCTGGGGGAAGCGCTGGGGATACAGAAACGGGTGCTCATCGACGGGGATACGGTACTGACAGCCCGCGATCTGGGGATCTGTTTCGGAGATTGAAGCCGGGTGAAATCCTGGTTCAAACCGGGATCGGCCCTTCTAAAAGCGGCGGGCTCCTCCCGGCCCGTTGAGCCATTGTTTCATGCGTTCATCTCCCGGAAACGTCTGACCGCCTCGGGGATCATGTTCTCGCGGATATTGCCCAGGGCCAGCCGCAGATATCCCTCCAGGCCGGGGCCGAAAACCTCGCCCGGCAGGCAGAGGATACCGGCTTCGTCCATCAGTTTGCGGGCTGCCTGGCGGCCGGTCAGCCTGCCGAAGGGGTGGCGCACCCAGGCGAAGAAGCTGCCGCTGGAAACCAGGCGAAAGCGGTTGCCCGGCCGGCTGAAGGCATGTACGAACAGGTTGTGGCGGAAATCCATCAGCAGGCGGTTGGCCTCGACCCAGTCATCCAGCTCTTCCACCCCGTATTTCAGGGCCAGCTGGGTGATGCGCGGCTGGCAGACCGCCATGGAATCCTGGATTTTCAGGGCCTGCCGGACCAGTTCCGCTGATGCGGCCAGCAGGCCGGACCTGTAGCCGGTCAGGGCGTAGCTCTTGCCGAAGGACATGATCTGCACCAGGGTGTTGTGCCAGTCGGCAATGGTGAACAGTTCGTGGGGCTGGCCGGGTGTGAAGTCGGCGTAGGTCTCGTCCAGCAGCAGGACGATGCGGTGCCGGCGGGCCAGCAGGTACAGTTCGGTCAGCAGCGCGGGCGGAATGACGGCTCCGGTGGGATTGCTGGGGGTCACCAGCAGGATGGCCCGGGTGCGGGGGGTGATCAGGCGGCTGATGGCGACCGGGTCCGGCAGCCCCTGGCGCTCTTCCTCGAAGGGGGCGAAGACCGGTTTGATCTTGAGCGCTTCCAGGGCCATGGGGTGGTCGAAATAGCAGGGAGACTGCAGGATGACTTCGTCGCCGGCCTGGCAGAGGGTCATGATCGCCAGCCAGAAGGCCTGGCTGGCCCCCACGGTCAGGCAGAGCTGGTCCGGCTCCAGCTTGGCGGCATAACGCCGCCGGTAGCGATCGCAGACCGAGCGGCGCACTTCGGGCAGCCCTTCGTCGGGGGTGTAGCGGGCGGTCAGGGGATCGTCCAGCAGCCCCTTCAAGTGGTTGATCAGCTCCGGGGCGGGGGGGTAATCCGGCACGGCCTGGCACAGGTCGATCAGGTCCGGGCCACCCTCCGGGCGGGCCGCCAGCCACCCCTTGACCTCGGTGATGGGGGGAGGATGGATGTCGCGGATATGGGATGAAATATGGATGCTCACGGGTATACCCTCGCCAGGAATTCGGCCACGCAGGCCGGCTTGTCGCCCCCTTCGATCTCCACGGTATACAGGTAGGTGAACTGAACCGCCTCAGCGATCTTCTCGACCTGCTTGAGCGTCGTGCGGGCGCGGATGCGGGTGCCGACCCGCACCGGAGCGGGGAAACGCAGCCGGTCCAGGCCGTAGTTTATCCGCAGGCGCATGCCGGGGTAGTTGCGCTCGAAGAAACCGGGGGCGTTGCTCTCGGTCAGCAGCGGCAGCAGCGACAGGGTCAGGTAGCCGTGGGCGATGGTGCTGCCGTAGGGAGATTCCCGCCCGGCGCGTTCTGGGTCGGTATGGGTCCACTGCTGGTCGCCGGTGGCTTCGGCAAAGGCGTTGATGCGCTGCTGATCGATCTTGAGCCAGGGGCCGCAGTGGATTTCCTGGCCGATTTTCGGCTGGTAGAGTGCTATCAGTTCTTCGGCTGCCGACATGCGCCTCCCTCCTGCTGCTGCAAAAAAATGATTGCCAAGGGCTTCAGTGCTATGGTATCGCAGATTTCTTGCTTGACCACAAGGGGGATCATCCATGGAGCTGCACAATAACCTGACATCGCTGGGGGCGGGCGCGACCGCCTACCGTTACGACCAGCCGGACGCCGCGCTGCTGGAGGCGTTTCCCAGCCCCTTTGCCAGGCCGGAGATGAACCCGGCCGGCGCAGTCGGCACGCTGCACATCGAATGTCCCGAATTCACCTGCCTCTGCCCGATGACCGGCCAGCCGGATTTCGCGAAAATAGTGATCGATTACCAGCCGGACCAGCTCTGTGTCGAGAGCAAGAGCCTCAAGCTCTATCTGGGATCATTCCGCATGCATGGCGAATTCCACGAGGCCAGCGTCAACCGCATCTGCAACGATCTGGTTGCCCTGCTGGCACCGGTCTGGTTAAAGGTGTGCGGCGAATTCACCCCCCGCGGCGGCATTCCCTTCTGGCCAACGGCCGAATACCGAAAACCGTAATTCAGATCTAAAGGAGAATTTTCTTAATGTATTCCACTTCCGATTTCAAAAAAGGGTTGGTCATTCAGCTGGATGGCGCTCCCTGTCTGATCGTCGACGTCACGGTCAGCTCTCCCACGGCGCGCGGCGCCAACACCATGGTCAAGACCAAGTACCGCAACCTGATCACCAGCCAGGTGCTGGAGAAGACCTTTCGCTCCGGCGACAAGGTTGATGAGGCTGATTTCGAGCGCCACAAGGGGCAGTTTCTCTACGCCGACGGTGCCCGCGGGGTCTTCATGGATCTGGAGAACTACGAACAGTATGAGATGGAGGAGGGTGATTTCGGTCAGCTGTCTCCCTTTCTGCTGGAGGGGCTCGAGGTGGTGCTGGGGATCTTCGAGGGACGCATGGTCAACGTGGAACTGCCGATGACGGTGGAGCTGACGGTCAGCGAGACCGCCCCGGCCATGAAGAATGCCACCGCCACGGCCGAAACCAAGGAGGCCATTCTGGAGACCGGCCTGAAGATCAAGGTGCCCCCCTATCTGGAATCGGGTGAAAAGGTCAAGGTCGATACCCGCGACGGTCGCTTCATCTCCCGCGCCTGACAGGCAGATAAAATTTATGACCCCGCATGCACGGGCTCAGCTTTCGGGCTGGGCCTGTTTTTTTGTGTCCGGTGCATGGCGCTGGCATTGCTGCCTGATTTGGGATACTATTAACGGCTGTCGATGCCAGTGACGCCCCGGAGACGGGCTTGAGGTTGTACCGATGACGCAAGCGCAGCATTCCCAACCTGATTTCAGCAGATATTTCCCGCTCAGGCAGCGGGCATACCTGATCAATATATCCGAGGTGCGGGACAGGGACCAGTACGAGTCGTTGAGCGGCATCATCGTGGAGCGCAGCGGCAATACGGTTGCGCTGCAGATCCCCTACGCCATTGATATGGATCCCTCGGGAGTGGCGGAGAAAATCACCTACAAGCTGACCACCGAGTCGTTGGGCGGCGGCCTGCAGATCGCGGCCGACCTTGAGCGGGTGACTGACGGAAATGTCTTTCATTTGCATCTGCGCGGAACGATGGAGTTCTATCAACGTCGGCAGACACCGCGGGCCGACACGACCCTCAGATTGTTTCAGATCCGTCAGGGGCACTCCCTGGCGGTCTACCGCAGGGAGTTTAAACGGATTTCCGCTTACCTGAAGAGCCAGGGGGTGCCTCCCAATCTCAGGCTGGTCGAAACCATGGTCAACCTGAGTGCCGGCGGGGTTGGTCTGTCCATCGAGCTGAGTGAATCTCTCTCGCCGCTGGCCATGTTCTTCCTGGATCTTGACGACGGTCAGCCGCCGGTGTGTGCCGTGTCGGAACTGGTCTGGAACCGCAGCGAGGGGGGCATGCGCGTATGCGGTTATCGTTTCGTTCAGATCAGCAAAATCGACCAGGAACGTCTTGGCAGGCATGTTCTGGCTCTTCAGAAGGAGCAGGGAGCCAGCGCGTCAGCCGGAAAGGTAAACTGGGAGCTGCTCGATCGCATGAACTCAGAAGATGCCTTGAAAAATCCCTGAACAGCTCTTCGGCCCAATAAAAAGAGGGGCTGACGTCCGCCTGCCCCTCATCTCCTATTACCCCTGAAATTCTCCCGAAATGATGCTTGATCCGCTTTGCTGCCCTGCCTCAGGGGGCCGTTTCGATGCTGTTGACCGAAATGACCGTCTTGCCGCCGCTAAACAGTCCCGCTTTCTGGATCACCTCCAACAGCACCACCTGGCGGCTGGCCGGGTCATAGGCGAAATCAGCTAGATAGCCGGGGCTCAGCCGAGTATGCCAGGCCTCCTTGAACAGGGCGCCGTTCCACTGCAGGGCAAACAGCGAGTATTTGCTGAAGGAACGGTTGTTGCCGATGCTGAAGATTCCCTCGTTGCGCGGCACCAGCAGGGTGCCGTCGGCCAGTGTCACCATGCGCTGCTCCAGGAAGTGGCGGCGGAAGCCGTCGCCGGTGGATCTCAGCTGTGAGAGTGACTCGTGCTTGAAATAGGTTTCCGAACCGCCGAACTTGTCGCTGCTTCGCCACAGTTCGCCGCCGTCTGCGCCGGAGATGACCAGGTAGCCGTCTTCATCCAGCAGGGCCGTTTTCTCCGTGCCGGACCTGTCGCGGAACATGGTGAAGTTGAAGATGTTGCCTCCCCGGGGCAGGGCACGGCTGCTGCCGGCCTCGAAGCGGCTCCCGGTTTTCACGAGTTCGCTGATTCCGTTGAAGTATTCGCCATTGGAGGCCATGGCCTGGACCATGATCCGGCGTTGTTT
This sequence comes from Geobacter sp. UBA698, assembly GCA_002298925.1. Lineage (GTDB taxonomy): Bacteria > Desulfobacterota > Desulfuromonadia > Geobacterales > Pseudopelobacteraceae > Pelotalea. The sequence continues at coordinate 19,470 of DBMM01000005.1, forward strand.
GAAGTCGTTGCCGAAGCCGCGCAAGAACCAGGGCAGGCTGTCGGCCACCAGTATCAGCCCCTTGTCGGTGGGCTGATAGACCCGCGAACTCAGTGATTCCCGGTCCACGATGGTGACGTACAGTTCCGGTGTGCCATTGTGGTCCAGGTCGGCGCTGTCGATGGCCAGTATCCTGGCCGGCAGTGGAATTACGACTTCGCCGACCTGCTTCAGTTCGGTGCCCTTGCGCAGAAGATAGCGGATGGTGCGTTCGCCGGTTATGAAAATCTCCTGATCGCCGGACGGCAGACGGCGCCCTAGGGCGATGGCGGACAATACTCCTTCCAGCGGGGCGCTGGTCCAGCTGCCCGGCGAGTCGCGGCCGCTGTCAGGTTTGACGATGTATTCCGCGGCTGCTGTGGCAACAGCGGGTTCATGACTGGCAGCTGCCGGGGGGGGTGCCATGCTTTTGGCGGACGCCGACGACTGCGGCGGCGCGACCGCCAGGGGGGCGGCCACAGTGGTGGTCGCAACGGCGGTCGAGGACGTAGCGGGTAGCGCCGGGGACTTTGCGAGCTCCTGGGTGATTTTCCGGGCCAGTCGCCCCATGGCGGGAAGCAGGTCATCCTGGCTGTCGCCCTGTTCGTAGACCTTGCCGAGGTAGCCCTGGGCGGTGTTTTTAATGAGCACATCGAGACTGAACATTTTTCCGAACAGGGCGTAACTGCCGGAGAGCAACAGTTCGGCCCGGTCGGCGCTCTCCACAAGCCGGACCTGGTCCGGGTCAAGGCGCGAGGCCAGGATCCCCTGCAGGGACAGCTTGAGTTCGTCCCTGTTCGCTGCTCCGGTGACGCTGAATTCCGATACATAGGTTCTGAGTGGCGCGGCCGGCGATAGGCAGGGTGCGCTGATCAGCAACAGGGCGGCAATGACGACAGTCAGGATGGCACGCATGGGGTACTCCTCGATTAGCGGTTAGTTGACAGCGGCTATTATTACCTAACCTGAGTGCTGTAAGTAAATGTAAAAATGCCGGAACGGCTTGGTGAAATTGACGGCGGAGGCGTAAAAAATGAGAACGGCGCTCCTGAAAGTTCTTGACAGTCGGCAGGCCCTTCCCTAATATAACTTCTTCCCACGGGCCTATAGCTCAGTTGGCTAGAGCCACCGGCTCATAACCGGTTGGTCCCAGGTTCGAGTCCTGGTGGGCCCACCAATTCAAATTCAGGAAGACACGCCGGATGCCGGCAATACTAAGAACGGGGCGACCCATATCACAAATCCTACCAGAGTGCACACCGACAGGTTGCACTCTTTTTATTTGCAGTGAATGAAAACAACTAAGCTCTCCGACATACTTGGAATCATTGGCAAAATGGCCCCACCCGGCCTGACGGAAACCTGGGACAATAGCGGGCTCCAGGTGGGCGACCCGACAGCGAGCATCTCGCGCATCATGGTCGCCCTGGACGCCACACCTGCAGTTATCGAGTCCGCCATTTCCTCCGCCTGCCAGCTTCTCATAACTCACCACCCGCTGATCTTCAAACCCCAGAAGTCAATCTCCACCGCCACATCCCAGGGAAAATCGATCCACGCCGCCATCCGCGGCGGGCTTGCCATTGTCAGCATGCACACCAATTACGATATCGCCACAGGAGGCCTGAACGATGTGCTGGCCGCCCGGCTGGGGCTGGAGGCTTGCCAGCCGTTGCAGGTGACAGCCAGGCAGGAGCTGGTCAAGCTGGTGGTATTCGTGCCGGAAGATCATCTCGAACGGGTGCGTACGGCGCTGTTTTTCTGCGCCGAGCAGTTGGGGGCCTATCGTGACTGCTCCTTTGCCGCGCCGGGCGAGGGTACCTTTACCCCCCAGGCGGGTGCCCTGCCGTTCATCGGCACTGTCGGGCAGCTGGAGCGGGTAGCGGAGCGGCGTTTGGAATTTCTGACCGACCGAACCAGCCTGCCGCGCGCCGTCAAGGCGCTCTTGGCGGCCCATCCCTATCAGGAGCCGGCCTTCGATATCTATCCGCTGCTCAATGAAGGCAGTCCGCTGGGACTGGGGCGCATCGGCCGTCTGCCTGCTCCGGTCAGCCTGGCCGAATATGCCGCCCGTATCGGTGCGGATCTGCGGGCGCCGGGCTTGCGCTATGTGGGAGATCCCGCCATGATGGTCAGCAAGGTGGCCCTCTGCAGCGGCAGCGGCGCTTCTGTGATGCGGACTGCGGCCCGGGCCGGCGCCGATCTGCTGGTGACTGGCGATGTCAAGTACCACGAGGCCCGTGATGCGGAAGAGCTGGGAATGGCTGTGATCGATGCCGGGCATTTCCCCACCGAAATCATCATGGTGCCGGCGGTCAGCGAACGCTTGGCCGGCATGCTGGCAGCAGCAGGCTATCAAGGATGTGATGTTCTCGCGTGTGATCTGGAAACCGAACCGTTCAGATATTGCCGGACTCAAATATAACTTAACATATCACCAGGTATCGGGAGGAAGTTGACTTGAAAAAGAGACTTGAGATGTTGGAGCAGTTGCAGGAAATCGATAACCAGATCGATGTGCTAAAAAATGCCCAGAACGGCCTGCAGGGAGAACTCCAGGGCATGGAGGAAGTGCTTGTGGCCGCCCGGGAGGGACAGGTCGGGCTGGAGGCGCGCGTGGCCCAACTGGAGCACGAAAAGGCCGATCTTGAAGTCAGTCTGGCGGCGGAGCAGGAAAATATCCACCGCTCGGAAACCAACATGAAGGAAGTCAAGACCAACAAGGAGTTCCAGGCCGTGGGGCGCGAGATTGCCGCTGCCCGCAAACTGGCCACCGAGATGGAGGAGCAGATCCTGCAGAAACTCGGTCAGTTGGAGGAACTCAAGGCCGAACTGGCTGCCAAAGCCGACGACCTGGCTGAGCTGGAGCAGAACACGGCCAAACGCCGCGATGATAAGCAGTCCGAAATCAATGCCGTTCAGCAGGATATTGACACGGACGCGGAGCGCCGTGCCGCCATCACCAGTCAACTGCCGGCCAACCTGCTCAAGCGCTACGACAGTCTGCGCGAGCAGCGCCGCGGCCAAGCTGTTGCCATTGCCCGCGACGGCTACTGCCTGGGCTGTAATATGAATCTGCCCCCCCAGCTCTACAACAGTCTCTATCGCTGCGATGAGCTGATCAGTTGTCCCCATTGCCAAAGGGTGCTGATCCTCAAACAGCAGCCGGCGGCATAAGCGACATATTTTTCCGGTTTGGTTGAAGCAGTCCAGATGGCCGCGCGTAACCGCGAGGAAAGTCCGGGCTCCGCAGGGCATGATGCTGGATAACGTCCAGCGGGGGCGACCCCAGGGAAAGTGCCACAGAGAGAAGTCCGCCTGCCCAGGCAGGTAAGGGTGAAAGGGTGAGGTAAGAGCTCACCGGGTCCGTCGGTGACGGCGGATGCCAGGTAAACCCCATCAGGAGCAAGACCTAATAGGGAGGCGTTAAGGGTGGCCCGCCCGTGCCTCCGGGTTGGTCGCTTGAGGCTGCCGGTAACGGTAGACCCAGATGAATGGCCATCGCCCGGGAAGGGGTAACCCGACCCGGGAACAGAACCCGGCTTACGGACTGCTTTAACCAATTTTATTTCCGAGACGAACTACATGGATGATCTGCAGGCATGGCAGCGCTCGGTTGAGTTCTCCGCTCAGCTGTACCGGCGTCTCCCTGATACGGCCAGGGAGCAGCTTGATGCGCTGATCGAGCGGATCATGCTGCTCAAGCGGGAACTGCTCGATCTGGCGCTTTCGGCAGGCAGTGCCGCTGTCTGCCGGAACTGCGGCGGCAAATGCTGTCTGCACGGCAAGTATTATGTCACCCTGCTTGACCTGCTGGTGTATCGGGTCGGCGCGGTTGCAGCCGTTGTTCCGCAGTTCGGTAATGCCCCCTGCTGTCCATACGGCGGAGCGCAAGGGTGTCACCTGCCGCCTCCCTTGCGGCCGATGACCTGTGTTATTTTCAACTGTGATCTGGTCGAAGAATGCATGAGCGATGAGGCCTGTCTCCGTTCCGCTGCCTGTGAGCGTGAATTGCGAGCGGCCATTGTCGAGGCCGAGCAGGTGTCCGGATTCCAGCTCGGTCGGGCGGCCCTGCTCAGCTGCACTGAACAGAATACAGTAAATCCTGGAAAATGAGGACGTGAAATGGCTACCATTAATGATGTCGTTCTTGTCAATGTAGATAACAAGCCCGGTTTTTATGCCCGCATCGAAGATATCACTCCCGACGTCAAACCTGGCTGGTGGCAGGTGCGGCTGCTGGTTTTCACCTTCCCGCTGCAGGTGTTCAACTGGATCCTGGACGAGTACCAGCTGGAAGGTGCCGACTTTACCATGGGTGGAACTCCGATCCGCCTGGATCCGGTGGTGGCACCCGATCTCGATGAGCGTAAGTCTAAGGAAGAGCTGCAGAAGGAACCGGGCGGGTCCAAGCGCCAGGAAACGGGCGGCAGCAAGGTCGTCTCTCTGGCTGATCGCCGTAAAAAATAACTCCCTGCCTGCGATTGTCATTAGTAAAAAAAACCTCCCTCGGCAACGAGGGGGGTTTTTTTGTGAAACCCTTTTTTTATCCATGTTTTATCTTGACACCGCCATTGACCACCGATATATTTTTCCCTCAAAGTGGCAAAAAGTGGATTATTGTGGTAAATAGTGTCAAGAGAGAGCCATGTTCCGAGGGATTTTCGAGACGACCATCGATACAAAGGGGCGCACCAGCCTGCCGGCCAGGTTCCGTGATGTGCTCACGGAAACGTTTGGCGATGAGCGTTTTTTTGTCACCAATTCGTATCCGGTGCCTTTGGATGAAGGAACGCACTGTTCCGGTCTCCTGATTATTCCCTACAAAGAGTGGTTCCAGTTCGAAGAAAAGTTTCTGAGCAGCAAGGGGCTTACCCCGGCCGAACGGAACAACATCATGTACACCATCATATCTCCGGCTCAGGAGTGCTCCGCTGACAAGCTGGGGCGAATTCTGGTGCCGCCCCATCTTCGCAAGATAGCGACCATGGAACGCGACATCGTCTTTGTGGGGGCCCTCAAGCGGGCTGAGATCTGGAGTATGGCCGAGTGGGAGAAGGTTCGCACCCAGGCCATGAAGAACTTTCCTTCGGGCACCGAAGCCGCAGCCGAGTTTGGGCTGTAGATGACCGGATTCCGTCACATGTCCGTTATGCCGGATGAGGTCATTCGCTTCCTGGCACCGAAAGCGGGTGGCTGCTATCTGGATGGCACCCTGGGTGGTGGCGGCCATTCGGCGCTGATTGCCCAGCACTGCCTGCCGGGAGGAACCATAATCGGATTTGACCGCGACCAGGAGGCGCTGGCGGCCGCATGCAGGAGACTGGCCGGTTACGGCGATGGCGTTCGCCTGGTGCATGGTGATTTTGCCGGTCTGGCGGAACAGCTGGCGCAACTGGGAATCGGGGCTCTGGACGGATTTATTTTTGATCTGGGAGTTTCGTCGCACCAGCTGGATAGCGGGGCGCGCGGTTTCAGTTTTCAGCAGGACGCGGCCCTGGATATGCGCATGGACACAAGCTGCGGAGAAACAGCCGCCGACCTGGTCAACAGCTTGCCCGAAGCAGAGCTGGAGAGAATCATCAAGGAGTATGGCGAAGAACGCTGGGCAAAGCGGATTGCGGCCTTCATCGTCAAAGCCCGCGCGGAAAAGCCGATCGAAGGGACGCTGCAGCTGGTGGATATCATCAAGGGAGCCATTCCCAAGGCCAAATGGGAAGAGCGCATTCATCCCGCCACTCGCACCTTTCAGGCCCTGCGCATCGCCGTCAATCATGAGCTCGACAGTCTCGAACAGGGACTTAAGGCGGCTCTGGACCATCTGAAGCCGGGGGGGAGGGGGGTGGTGATCTCCTTTCATTCGCTGGAGGACCGGATCGTCAAGCATGTATTTCGTGATTACGCCTCCGGCTGTACCTGTCCGCGCCATCTGCCGGTCTGTGTGTGCAGCAATCAGCCCAGGGTGAGGATTCTTACCGGCAAACCGGTCATGGCCACAGAAGAAGAAACTGAACAGAACCCCCGGGCACGCAGTGCCAAGCTGCGGGCGGTCGAGAGATTGTAAGCGGCATGAAGGAGTAGCATTATGGCACAGGCAAGAACCCATTATGGAAAGGTTGCGGCACCGCGCCACATTGCCGGCGTGGAACTGGCGACCCACCGTCTTGATCTTTTCAAATTTCTGATGATCTGCATGATCCTGTTTACGGTTGTGTCGGTCTTTCATGTCTGGTCACGCTTCAAGCTGGTTGACCTGAATTTGCAGATATCCGAAGCCAGCCGCCAACTCAAGGAAGCCGAACAGGAGCAGAAACGGCTCAGTCTGGAAGTCGCCTCCCTGAGAACACCGGGGCGGATCGAGTCGATTGCCAAGGGGGAGTTGGGCATGGCATTGCCGAGCGAGCAGCAGGTCATTCTCGTAAAATGAAGGATGAGCGGGAAAAGTGGGCCCGAACCCGGATCGTGATCATCGCGACGCTGTTCGGCCTTTTGTTCATTGCGGTTACCTGCCAGGCCTTCAAGCTGCAGATCCTGGAACATGAGGAGATGGTCAAAAAAGCTGACCGTCAGCATCAGCGCACCGTTCCCCTGACTCCTGGGCGCGGCACCATCATGGATCGCAATGGCAACAAACTGGCCGTATCGCTGGAGATGGATTCCTGCTACGCCGAACCGCGCCATATCCAGGATCTGGACGGCACCGCCGCTGTCCTGTCAACCTTTCTGAACAGCTCCAAGCAAGAACTTCTCAAAAAAATGAAAGGCAGCAAAAACTTTGTCTGGCTGGAGCGGAGGCTCACGCCGGAAAAAGCGGCCCGTATCAAGAACCTCAAGCTGCGCGGCATCGGTTTTGCTCCCGAAACCAAGCGTTTCTATCCCAATTTCGAGGCGGCTGCCCACGTTATCGGCTTTACCGGCCTGGACCCGGCCGGACTTGAGGGGGTGGAGCGTAAATACGACGCCACCATTCTCGGAAATACCGGTTTTCTGGTCACTGAACGGGATGCCTTGGGGCGCAATATAGCCATCAAAGAGACCATCATCAAGAACTCGTCGCCGGGCAAGAACCTGGTGCTGACCCTGGATATGACCATCCAGCACATTGTTGAAAAAGAGCTGGCCAAGGCGGTTATCGAAAGCAAGGCCAAAAACGGCATGGCTGTGGTCATGGAATCGGATACCGGCAAAATCCTGGCATTGGCCAATTACCCGACTTTCAATCCCAACTCCTTTGCACAGTACACCCAGGTCCAGTTGCGTAACAGGGTGGTGGCTGACAGTTTTGAGCCGGGCTCCACCTTCAAGGTGTTCGTGATTGCCGCTGCCCTGGAGGAGAAGCTGGTCAAACCGACTGACATGTACAACTGCGAAAACGGCGTTTACAGAATTGCCGGCAGAACCATCCATGATGATCATCCCCACCCACGGCTGTCAGTGTCTGACGTGATCAAATATTCCAGTAACATCGGGGCGGCAAAGATCGGTTTCAAACTTGGCGAACAACGTCTCGGCCGGTATTTGCACAATTTCGGATTTGGCGAACGGAGCGGGATCGACCTGCCGGGAGAGTCGTCTGGCAGCCTGAAGAAGCGTTTGTACGGCATTGACCTGGCCACGACATCGTTCGGCCAGGGCGTTTCTATTTCGACAATTCAGCTGGCAGGCGCGGTATCATCGATCGCAAACGGCGGCACGCTGATGAAACCCTATCTTGTGGAGCGCATTCTCGATGACAACGGCCAGGAGGTGCAGAAGTTCGAGCCCCAGCCGTTGCGCCGAGTGATTTCGCCTGAAACCGCCCAAAACCTGGCCAGGATGATGGAATCAGTCACCGGCGAAGGGGGCACGGGAACGAAAGCCGCCATTGAAGGCTATCGGGTGGCCGGCAAGACCGGTACGGCTCAGAAGGTGGATCCTCTTACCCGGACCTATTCGCCATCAAAACGGATTGGATCATTTGTAGGTTTTGTTCCGGCTGACAAACCCAAACTCACAATCGCCGTGATCATAGATGAACCACAAGGGGTCAAATATGGCGGTGTGGTCGCTGCCCCCGCCTTTCGCGGCATAGCCCTCAATTCGCTGGCCTATCTGAGGATCGTTCCCAAGGTGGAAGCGGCTAAGAAAAACAAGCCGATGGATGTCAAGGCCGGCCAGACCCAAAACCCTGAGACCGTTTCCCAGGAAACCATGTCCGAGGGTGAGGCGCTGGCTACGCCTGCTTCCGGCGAGGCTGTCATGCCGGATTTCCGCGGCATGAGCATGCGCCGGGTCTTGCAGGTAATGGAAAAACGAAACCTTAACATCCGTCTGGTGGGCAGCGGCCGGGCCCTGGAGCAGAGCCCGCCGCCGGGGCATGCCATCCGGGGTTCCGGAGAGGTCTGGGTCAAGTTCGTTCCATCCGCCTGACTCTAACTGCAGCCTGCCACTTCGTCGGCAGGTTGTGTCATTTATGCTGGCCGTCATTTTTTTCAGATCACCAAGCGCTCCCGCCGGCTGGGATTACGGAGACACCATGCAACTAAGGCAACTGCTCAGTCCGCTGGCAGACAGGGAACTTCACGGCGATGACGCCCTGGAGGTGGCCGGATTGACCTGCGATTCGCGCAAGGTCTCCCAAGGAACGCTTTTTTTTGCTTTGCGCGGGGCCAGTGTTGACGGCCACCGTTTCATTCCGGCTGCGGTCGCGGCCGGCGCCGTGGCAGTGGTACTGGAAGATGCCGCCAGCGCGCCCGGTGACATCACCTGGGTCAGGGTGCCTGACGGTCGCGCCGCCATGGCACTGATGGCGGCGGCCTACTGCGGTGACCCGACCGCCAGCCTGCCGCTGATCGGCATCACCGGCACCAACGGCAAGACCACCACCACCTATCTGATCGAGGCGATTCTGGCTGCCGCCGGCCTGCCGCCGGCCGTGCTGGGCACAATCAGCTACCGATTCGGAGCTACGCAGATCGAGGCCTCCCACACGACCCCCGAATCCACCGAGCTGCAGGCCGCCTTCAGGAAACTGGCCGATGCCGGTGCTCGGGCCTTTGTGATGGAGGTCTCCTCCCACGCCCTGGAGCAGAAACGGGTGGATGGCAGTCACTTCGATGTGGGCATTTTCAGCAACCTGACCCGCGACCATCTGGACTATCATCTGACCATGGAGAGCTACCTGGAGTCCAAGCAGCGCTTCTTTTCCCAGCTTCTGAAGCCGACTGCAGCCAAACCCCGGCGGCGGGCCGTCATCAACATGGATGATGCCTATGGCGCCCGCATGGCGGCGCAGGCCGCCTGCCCGGTCATCACTTACGGAGTCGATTTTCAGGGCGATGTGCGTGCATCTGACGTCCATTCGTCGGTCAACGGCTTCAGCGGCACACTGGTCACGCCCAGGGGCGACATCGACTTTTCGTCGCGCCTGTTGGGCAGATTCAATCTCTACAACATCCTGGCGGCCGCAGCTGCCGGTATCGCCCTGGAACTGCCGTTGGAGGCGATCAAGTCCGGCATTGAAGGACATGCCACCGTGCCGGGACGCATGGAGCGCGTTGAAAACTCCCGTGGCATAACGTTGCTGGTGGATTATGCCCATACCGGTGATGCCCTGGAGAATGTGCTCTCCACCCTCAGGGAACTGGCCACGGGCCGCATCATTGCCGTATTCGGTTGTGGCGGTGACCGCGATCCGGGCAAGCGACCGCTGATGGGTGCCATCGCAGCCCGCCTCAGTGATCTGGCCATCGCCACATCGGACAATCCCCGCACCGAAGATCCCCTGCTGATTCTGGAACAGGTCAAGGCCGGCATCACGCCGCTGGCTATCCGTGAGTATTCGGTGGGGGAGCTGGACGCTGGTTTCAGCGAAAAGGGGTTCGTCATGCTGGAGAACCGGCGCGAGGCCATTCGGCTGGCGGTTGCTCTGGCCCGGCCGGGCGACATCGTACTGCTGGCCGGCAAGGGGCACGAAAATTACCAGATCATCGGCACCAGCAAGCATCATTTCGATGACCGTGAAGAAGCTGCCCAAGCCTTTAAGGAACTGGCCAGTTAGATGTTCACCGTCAATGGGATAACCGCCGCCACCGGCGGGATAATCCTGGGCGAAGGCCGGGGCGAAGTGAACGGCGTCTCCACCGATTCGCGCAGCGTGCAGCCCGGGGAACTGTTTGTGCCGCTCAGGGGTGAGCGATTTGATGGTCATGACTATCTGGTCGAGGTCGTCGCCAAGGGTGTATCCGTGCTGTTGGCCGAAGAGGGTTGGCTCGGGGAGCATCCGGAACTTCCCGCTGCCGTGACCGTCATCAGCGTGGCCGACACCCTGCGGGCCCTGGGGGATCTGGCCGCTGCCTGGCGGCGGCGGTTCCCTATCCGGTTGATCGGCATCACCGGCAGCAATGGCAAGACCACCACCAAGGAAATGCTGGCCGCGATCCTCGAGCAGAGCGGTCCGGGGCTGAAAACCGAAGGCAACCTCAACAACCTGATCGGATTGCCACAGATGCTGTTCCGGCTGCGGCCAGACCATGGCTGGGCCGTGCTTGAAATGGGGATGAGCGAACCGGGGGAGATTGACCGTCTGGCTGAAATTGCTGCGCCGCAAATCGGGGTGGTGCTGAACGCTTTTCCGGCCCACCTGGAGAGCATGGGCAGTGTTGAGAACGTGGCCCGGGCCAAGGGTGAACTGCTGCTGCGGCTGCCGGCCGGCGGCACGGCCGTGATCAACAACGATGACCCTCTGATCGCCAGCCAGCCCTCAGCGCCCGGAGTACTCCGGCTTTCCTTCGGAGTAGGCGTGGCTGATGTCCGCGCCAGCGGAGTGGAGTCGCTCGGCACGGTCGGCCAGCGTTTCGAACTTCACCTGCCAGATAGTTGCTGTTCGGTCGAGCTGCATGCCTTTGGCAGACACAATATCGCCAACGCCCTGGCAGCCGCGGCCGCGGCCCATGCCGCCGGTATTTCGCCGGAACAGATCCGTAGCGGACTGGAGCGCTTCCGACCTTACGACAAACGCTTCCGGCTGGAAGAGGTGGGGGGGCTGGTGCTGATCGACGACAGCTATAACGCCAATCCGGCTTCCATGGCCGCGGCATTGACCACCCTGGCAGAGCTCAAGGGTGATAAACGGGCCTTCGTGGCCTTGGGCGACATGCTGGAGCTGGGGGGTGATGAAGCTGAGCTGCACCGGCAGCTGGGGGTTCAGGCGGCCCGCACTGCCGACCGGCTCTACCTGTGCGGCGAACTGACCGCCCATACGGCCGCCGGCGCTCTGGCCGCGGGACTGGCTGCGACGGAAACGGTTCGTGCCCGAAACCATGACGAAATTATCGCCGACATCCTCTCCCGTGCCAAAGATGGCGATTTCGTGCTGGTCAAGGGTTCGCGCGGCATGCGGATGGAAAAGGTGGCTGAAGGGATTCGGTCGTCACGACGGTAGGGCAACCAGCTGGGTTGACCATAATAACGGGGAACAATCATGCTCTATCACATTCTTTATCCGCTGGCGGCCCACTTCAAGCTGTTCAATATATTCAAATATCTGACTTTCCGCACCATTTATGCCATGATTACGGCCCTGCTGGTCTGCTTCGTGCTGGGGCCCTGGATCATCCGCAAGCTGGAAAGCCTGCAGGCCCGTCAGGTCATCCGCACCGACGGCCCGGAGTCGCATCTGCAGAAGCAGGGTACCCCCACCATGGGTGGCGTGATGATCCTGGCGGCCATCATCATTCCGACCCTGTTGTGGGCCGACCTGTCCAACCAGTATGTTTGGTTGGCGCTCTTCATCTGTGTCGGCTATGGTTTGATCGGATTTGTGGACGACTACAAGAAGGTTGTCGAAAAGAACCCCAAGGGGCTCTCGCCGCGCCAGAAGATGTTCTGGCAGGTGCTGCTGGCAGGTGCGGTGGCGGTTTTTCTGTTCATCAAGCCCGGTTTCAACGAGGAGCTGTTCTTCCCCTTCTTCAAGCGCTTTCACCCCGATCTGTGGATCTGGTTCATCCCCTTTGCAACCCTGGTGATCGTTGGCGCCAGCAATGCCGTCAATCTGACCGACGGGCTGGACGGCCTGGCCATTGGGCCGGTGGCAATCAATGCCGCCACCTACATGCTGTTTGCCTACATTGCCGGACACGCCACCCTTTCGGCCTATCTGCAGATCCCGCGTGTGGTCGGGGCGGGCGAACTGGCGGTGATGTGCGGCGCCATGGTGGGGGCCGGCCTCGGTTTTCTGTGGTACAATTCCTATCCGGCCGAGGTCTTCATGGGGGATGTGGGTTCACTCTCCCTGGGGGGGACCCTGGGGGTGATAGCCGTGATGACCAAGCAGGAAATCCTGCTGGTGATCGTGGGCGGGGTCTTTGTGGTTGAGGCGCTGTCGGTCATCTTCCAGGTCGGCTCCTACAAATATCGCGGCAAGCGTATCTTCCGCATGGCGCCGATCCATCACCACTTCGAGCTGAAGGGGGTGGCCGAACCCAAGATCATTGTCCGCTTCTGGATCATCACCATCATTCTGGCCCTGGTGGCGATTTCGACCTTGAAGATGCGCTAGCACACCAAGCAGAGGATTCAAATGGAACTTAAGGATAAAAATATACTAGTCGTCGGCCTGGCCAAGACCGGCGTGGCCTGTGCCCGTTTTCTGGCCGCCAAGGGTGCCTGTGTGACCGTGACCGACATGCGCGACGAGGCGGCGCTGGCCGAGCAGCTGGCAGAGCTGGCCGCCAGCGAGGTTCGGAAAACACTGGGGCGCCACGATGAAGCCGACTTCACCGCCGCCGACCTGATCGTTGTCTCCCCCGGTGTGCCCCAGGAACACCCGCTGCTGGTTGCTGCCAAGGCAAAGGGTGTCGAGATCATCAGCGAGATCGAACTGGCCTCCCGTTACATCGACGCGCCACTGGCGGCCATTACCGGCACCAACGGCAAGACCACCACCACGACGCTGTTGGGGGCGATCTTCAAGCACAACGGCTATCGCACCTTCGTGGGTGGCAACATCGGCAATCCACTGATCGAACTGGCCGAGTCCCATCAGATCGTGGATCAGGTCGTGGCCGAGATCAGCTCCTTCCAGCTGGAGTGGATCAGCACCTTCCGACCGCAGGTGGCGGCGCTGTTGAACCTGAGCGAGGACCACCTGGACCGCTACCCCGACTACCAGGCCTATATCGATGCCAAGCTGCGCATCTTCGAGAACCAGACCGAGGAAGATTTCGCCGTGGTCAACCGTGATGACCCGCTGGTCTGGAAATGCGCCCAAGGAGTTAAGGCGCGGCTGTTTCCCTTCAGCCGGACCCTGGAGCTGGAGGAAGGCATCTTCTGTCGCGACGGGGTCATCACCTACCGCCATGACGGCCATGAGGAGTGTTTCCCCACTGCCGCCATCCAGCTGCAGGGGGTGCACAATCAGGAAAACATCATGGCCGCCCTGGCGTGCGCCCTGCTGCTGGGCTGCCGGCCGGATGAAAGTTACGAGACCGTGCTCTGTTTCGAGTCACTGCACCATCGCATGGAGTTTGTGCGCGAGGTGAACGGTGTCGGCTATTATGAGGACAGCAAGGCCACCAATGTGGGCAGTGTCCAGAAAGCTCTGGAGAGTTTCGACAATATCACCCTGATCGCAGGCGGCAAGGACAAGGGCGGTTCCTACGAACCGCTGGCTGCGCTGGTGCGGGAGCGGGTGCGGCATCTGATCCTGATCGGCGAGGCGGCCGAACGGATGCAGGCGGAACTGGGCAGCCTGAGCGATACCCGGCGCGCAGCGACGCTGGAAGAGGCGGTCGTACTGGCGGCGCAGGTCACTGCTGCGGGCGGCACGGTGCTGATGTCGCCGGCCTGTTCCAGTTTCGACATGTTTCGCGATTATGAGGAACGGGCCCAGCGCTTCATTGCCGCTGTAAAGGGATTGTAGGCCAATCCTTATGATTGCCCAAAAGACGGGCGAAAACGAGCTTCGCCCCTACGGATTGTTATGAAACTGATGCTCAAAAAACTGGAAGAATACGATCTGGTCATCATGCTGATGGCCATTGCCCTGACCTGCTTCGGGGTAGTGATGGTTTATTCCGCTTCCAATATCATGGCCGCCAAACGCTTTCACGACGGCTTCTTTTTTCTCAAGCGCCAGGGGCTGTTCGCCATTGTCGGGTTCGGCATCATGCTGACCGTAATGCGGATCGACTACCATGTCTGGAAAAGACTGGCGGTGCCGGCGCTGGCGCTTTGTCTGGTGCTCCTGGTGCTGGTGCTGATACCGGGTATCGGCGGCAAGGCTGGCGGGTCGTCGCGCTGGATCAAGCTGCCCGGCTTCAACCTGCAGCCCTCGGAAATGGCCAAGCTGGCGCTGATCATGTACATGGCCTATTCCCTGGATAAGAAGCAGGAGCGGGTCAAGAACTTCAAGGAAGGCATCATTCCCTACATGATCGTGTTGGCGCTATTGATCGGGTGTCTTGCCATGCAGCCTGATCTGGGCGGGGCGCTGACTCTGGTGGCGGTCGCCATGACCATGCTGTTTGCCGCAGGAATGCGGGTGAGCCATTTCTTCTCGATGATACTGTTGGCTCTGCCGCTTTTGAGCTATAAATTGAGCCGCGGCTATCACAAGGGGCGCATGGAAGCGTGGGCAAATCCCTGGAGCGACCCGGAAGGCAAAGGTTTCCAGATCATCCAGTCCTGGCTGGCTCTGGGTACGGGCGGAGTATTCGGACAGGGGCTGGGCGAGGGCAAGCAGAAGCTGTTTTACCTGCCGGAGGCCCATACCGACTTCATTCTGTCGGTGGTTGGCGAGGAGCTCGGATTTCTGGGGGTGGCGGTGATCATCGGCATGTTTTTTCTGCTGGTGCAGCGCGCCATGCGTATCGCCGTGGCAGCACCGGATACCTTCGGTCGCTTCCTGGCCTTGGGAATAGCGGTGTTGTTCGGCATCGAGGCCACCGTTAACATGGGGGTCGTCACCGGACTGCTGCCCACCAAGGGACTGGCGCTGCCCTTCATCAGTTATGGCGGCAGTTCGCTTCTGATCAGCCTGTTCGCAGTGGGCATCCTGCTCAATATTTCATCGGGGTTGAAGATCTCTTCCATCAGCCTTAAGGAGGAGTCATGAAGCTGATTATTGCCGGCGGCGGCACCGGCGGGCATCTTTTCCCCGGCATTGCCGTGGCCGAGGAGTTCCTCGGGCGCGACCCGGCCAATGAGGTGCTGTTTGTCGGCACTGAACGGGGCATCGAGGCGCGGGCCGTACCGGCTGCCGGCTACCGCTTGGAACTGATCTCGGCCGCCGGTATCCGCGGCAAGGGCAGCCTCGGCAAGTTCAAGGGCAGCATGCTGATGCTTTACGGCTATGCCCAGTCGCGCAAGGTGCTCAAGGCATTTCAGCCGGATCTGGTGCTGGGGGTGGGGGGCTACGCCTCTCTGCCGATGGTGCTGGCGGCGCGCGGCATGCAGATTCCGCACTTCATCCACGAACAGAACGCCATACCGGGCATGACCAACAAGCTGCTGGCCAGGGTGGTTGACCAGGTTTTCATTACCCTGGAGGAGTCTGCCAGATTTTTCCCCCTAAAGAAGACACTATTAACCGGCAATCCTCTGCGGCGCCAGATTCTGGGGCAGGCCGGACAGGGCGCCGAGTACGCTCCCGGCAGCGCTGGTGATGGCCGCTTCCGTTTGCTGGTGTTCGGCGGCAGCCAGGGGGCCCATGCCATCAACAGTGCCATGGCAGCGGCGCTGCCGTTTCTGGAGCAGTATCGCGGCCGGCTGGAGATTACTCACCAGACCGGCGAAAAAGAGGCCGGCGAGGTTGGCGAGGCCTATCGCCGCCTGGGATTCAAGGCAACGGTTACCCCCTTCATCCACGACATGGCCGGCGCCTATCGGCAGGCAGACCTGCTGGTCTGCCGGGCCGGCGCAACGACCATTGCCGAACTGACCGCCTGCGGCCGCCCAGCTATCTTCATCCCCTTTCCCCATGCGGTGGATGACCATCAGCGCCGTAATGCAGAGGCGCTGCTCAAGAAAGATGCTGCTTTCATGCTGCTGGAACGGGAACTGAGCGGCGAGAGACTGGCCAAAATGATCAGCCAGCTGGTGGATGATCCCGAGACTCTGCGGGAGACCGGTCGGAGAGCCTTCGGTCTGGCGCGCCTGGATGCGGCAAAGATTATAGTTGACGAGATGCTGAAAGCACAGAAAGAGGGTTGCCATGTACGGTAAAATCGAAAAAATACACTTCGTCGGCATCGGCGGCATCGGCATGAGCGGTATTGCCGAGGTGCTGCTGAATCTGGGGTACAAGGTGTCCGGTTCCGATCTGCGGGGATCGGACATTACCGAGCGCTTGGCCTCCTTTGGCGCCGAGATCGGCATCGGTCACTCAGCCGAAAATCTGACAAATGTGGATGTGGTCGTGATCTCGTCCGCCGTGCATGATGACAACCCGGAGGTGCTCGAAGCCAAGCGGCTGCATGTGCCGGTCATACCCCGGGCCGAGATGCTGGCCGAACTGATGCGGATGAAATACGGCATAGCCATTGCCGGCACCCACGGCAAGACCACCACCACTTCCATGGCCGCGGCCATCCTGGGGCACGCCGGCATTGACCCGACCATCGTGATCGGCGGCAAGCTGAACGCCATCGGCAGTAACGCCCAGCTGGGGCAGGGCAAGTTCCTGGTGGCCGAGGCGGACGAGTCGGACGGCTCCTTTTTGGTGCTGTCTCCCACCATCGCCGTGGTGACCAACATCGACGCCGACCACCTGGATCACTACCTGGGCGGCATTGAAGAGATCAAGAACACCTTTGTGGAATTCATCAACAAGGTGCCATTTTACGGTTTGGCGGTGCTCTGTCTGGATGATCCGAATATCCGCGCCATCCTGCCGCGGGTAAAAAAACGCTATCTGACCTACGGCCTCTCCTCACAGGCCGATATTCGTGCCACCCATGTCCGCCACGACGGATTCAACACCTGTTTCGTGGCGCACTACAAAGGGTACCGTCTGGGTGAGGTCTCCTTTCCGATGCCGGGCTCACACAACGTGCTGAATGCCATGGCCTGCATTGCCGTGGCCATGGAGTTGGACGTACCCTTTGCAGCCATTCAGGAGGGTTTTGCCGGTTTCAGCGGCGTTGGCCGGCGCTTCACCGTCAAGGGCGAGCCCCGGGGGGTGATGGTGGTGGATGATTACGGCCATCATCCGGCCGAAATCAGAGCCACCCTGGCTGCCGCGCGACAGGGGTGGCCCGAGCGTAGAATTGTGGCCGCCTTCCAGCCCCATCGTTTTACCCGCACCCACGAGTTGTTTGATGAATTCGTGACCGCCTTCTATGATGCCGATGTGCTGGTGTTGACCGATGTGTATGCCGCCGGTGAACAGCCGATCGAGGGGGCCACAGCCGAGCGGTTGACTCATGAGGTCCGCCGTCACGGCCAGAAGGATGTCACCTGGATTGCCGATCGTGAACTGATCCCGGAACACCTGGCAGGAATTGTCAGGGCAGGAGACATCGTGATCACCCTGGGGGCCGGCAATATCTGGCAGCAAGGGGAGGCACTGGTGAAATTACTACAGGAAAAGGTGCAGTAGGGGCATTTCATGAATGGCCTCTGTGATGACATTCGAACATCTTTCCGCGGACAGCTGCTGTACGGCGAACCGCTCAGCCGGCACACCTCGCTCAAGGTGGGTGGTCCTGCGGATATCTTTGCCGTGCCGGAGGATGTGGATGACCTGCGCAATCTGCTGCAGCTGCTGAAGGCGGATGGTACCCCCTGGTTGATCATCGGCGGCGGTTATAATCTGCTGGTCAGGGATGGCGGTTTTCGCGGGGCGGTCATCACTCTGAAAAAACTGGACCGGATTGAAAATCACAATGGCCTGCTCTATGCCGAGTCCGGGGTTTCCAACCAGGCCCTGGCCATCTTTGCCCGCGACAACGGTCTGGCCGGTCTCGAGTTTCTGGTCGGTATTCCCGGTTCTTTGGGAGGGGCCCTGTGCATGAATGCCGGTGCCCATGGCGGAGAGACTTTTGACCGGGTCTCCAGTGTAGATATTCTGAACTGCGGGATACGGGAAAAATGTGAAAAAATGTCGCTGAATTACGGGTATCGCCGCTTGCAACTTGGCGATAATAAAATTATAATCTCAGCCGAATTTTCATGCCTGCAAGACGGCAGGGAGGCCATTACTGCTCGCATGGATGACTGCCTGCGCAGGCGGCGCGAATCCCAGAAGGTTGCCCTGCCAAATGCCGGTTCGTTCTTTAAGAACCCGGCCGGACAGATGGTCTGGCGCCTGATCGATGAAGCCGGCTTGCGCGGCTGTTCTGTCGGGGGTGCCCAGGTTTCCGAGGTGCACACCAACTTCCTGGTCAACCGGGGGGGCGCCACAGCGGCCGATTTTTTGGAGTTGGCAGCGCTTATCAAGAAGCGGGTTTTGGAGAAAAGCGGATTGTTATTGGAGGAGGAAGTCCGGATCGTCGGGGATGATCGGTACTGAAATGATGACAACCATGAAATCTAAAAAAATTGCTGTTCTGATGGGCGGCCTTTCGGCGGAGCGGGAAGTGTCCCTGAAAAGCGGCGCTGCCGTGCATCAGGCGCTGCTCGACCGTGGCTATAACGCCGTGGCCATCGACATGGGGCGCGATCTGCCGGAAGTACTCAGGCGCGAGCAGGTTGAGGCGGCCTTTATCGCTCTGCATGGCCGCTACGGAGAGGACGGCTGTGTGCAGGGACTGCTGGAGCTGCTGCAGATACCCTACACCGGTTCCGGCGTGCTGGCCAGTGCCCTGGCTATGCACAAGCTCTACAGCAAGCAGGCCTTTGCCGCCAGCGGTATTCTCACGGCGCCCTTTCATCATTTTAGCCAGGGGGAGCCGGTTCGGCTCAGTGACCTTTCCTTCGGCCTGCCGCTGGTTGTCAAACCGGTACAGGAAGGTTCCTCGGTGGGAATCTCGATCGTCAAGGACGAGTCCGAACTGCCGGCGGCCCTGGAGCTTGCTTTCAACCATGACCGGGAAATACTGGTTGAGCAGTATATCAAAGGTCAGGAGGTGCAGGTCGGAATTCTGGACGACCAGCCCATTGGCGCCATCGAGATCGTACCTAAGAAGGAGTTTTACGATTTTGAGGCCAAGTACACCGACGGCATGGCCGACCATATTTTTCCGGCGCGACTGGAACCTGCGCTTTACGCCAAGGCACAGCAGGTTGGTCTGGCCGCACATCGCGCCCTGGGGTGCAGCGGCTACAGCCGGGTTGATCTGCTGGTAACCACCGCCGGTGACTGCTTCGTGCTGGAAGTCAACACCCTGCCTGGCATGACGGCACTGAGCCTGTTGCCGGAAATTGCCGCCAAGGGGGCCGGGCTCTCCTTTGAAGAGCTGGTGGAGCGCATCATCGAGTCGGCAGCAGTTACAATAAAGGTGAACTGAACCCGTGCGGGATTACTCCTCTTCCAGATATGAGCGCAAGAAACTGGCCGTTAACAAGGTCAAGATTCAGCGCAAGCCGATCAACTGGGGCAAGTATCTGCGTCCTTTGGGCAGAATCTCACTTGGTCTGGCCGGGGTTGCACTGGTGGCGGGCTTGATGTCTGCCGGCTGGCGGGCACTGGGGGCGGTCACTTTTTTCCGTGTCAGGAATATCGAAGTTTCCAGCGCCAAACGTCTCAGTCGGGAGGACATCCTGGCCATTGCCGGCGTGGAGCTGGGCCGGGATTTGCTGCGCATCAACCTGACACAGATGGGAGAGCAGTTAGCCAAAAATCCCTGGGTTGAAACGGTCCGTATTCACCGTTACTTCCCGGACAGGCTTTCCATAACCGTTACCGAGCGCGACCCGCTGGCTGTTGTCAACATGGGGTTTTTGTATTATCTGGACAAGAAGGGTACGGTCTTCAAGGCGCTGAATCAGGGGGATCAACTGGACTATCCGGTAGTGACCGGTTTCAGCGAGGAAGATATGTCGGCTGATCCGGCCGGAACCAGGGAGGCGCTCAAGGCAACCTGCGAACTTCTCAATATATTACGAAACAAAGGCGCGTTTATCCTTGCGGATGTGTCTGAGATTCATTACGATAAGGGCTTTGGATTCACGCTGTTTACCTCATCCGGTTCACTTCCGGTAAAGGTTGGTAGCGGCGATTTCAGTGCCAAGGTGGAGCGTTTCGCCCGCATCTATCGCGAGCTCATGGCCCAGCGGCCGATACTGCAGTACATCGATCTTGACTATAGCGACAAGATCATAGTTAAAAAAGCGCAAAGTTCTAATACAGATACAGGCAGGGGGGAGCATGTCAGCATCAAAAAAGGATAACCTGATCGTCGGCCTCGATATAGGCACCACTAAGATCTGTGCCATTGTCGGCAATGTTACCGAAGACGGTATCGACATTGTCGGAATCGGCACCAGTCCTTCCAGTGGTTTGCGTCGGGGAGTGGTCATCAACATAGAAAGCACCGTGGGCGCCATACGCAAAGCCATCGAAGAGGCCGAACTGATGGCCGGCTGCGAAATCAAGTCCGTTTATGCCGGCATCGCCGGTGGTCACATCAAGGGGACCAATTCCCAGGGAGTGATCGCCATCAAGAACCGCGAGGTGTCCCAGGAGGACGTGCGCCGGGTCATCGATGCGGCCAAGGCGATTGCTATTCCCATGGATCGCGAAGTTGTCCATATTCTGCCTCAGGAATTCATCATCGACGAACAGGACGGCATTCGTGAACCGCTCGGCATGAGCGGTGTACGTCTTGAGGCCAAAGTGCACATCGTCACCGGTGCCGTGGCCAGTGCCCAGAACATCGTCAAGTCATGCAACCGGGCCGGCCTGGATGTGGCCGACATCGTGCTGGAGCAGTTGGCCTCATCTGAAGCGGTGCTCTCGGCCGATGAAAGAGAGCTGGGGGTCTGTCTGGTGGATATCGGCGGCGGTACCACCGACATCGCCATATTTGCCGACGGTGCCATCAAATACACGTCGGTACTCTCCCTGGGGGGGAATCAGCTCACCAACGACATCGCGGTTGGTTTGCGCACCCCCTTTGCCGAAGCTGAAAAAATCAAGCGCAAGTACGGCTGCTGCCTCTCGGCGTTAGTCGGCAAGGACGACAAGATCGAGGTGCCCAGCGTGGGTGGCCGCAAACCGCGCGAGCTTTCCCGCAACGTACTGTGCGAAATCCTTGGTCCCCGTGTCGAAGAGATCTTCACACTGGTCAACCGCGAGATCGTCAAGTCGGGCCTGGAGGATTCCATTGCCTCGGGAGTGGTCATCAGCGGTGGCTCCTGTATCCTGGAGGGGATGCCGGAGCTGGCTGAACAGATCTTTAATCTGCCGGTACGGCGGGGAGTCCCCCAGAAGATCGGTGGCCTGATCGACGTGGTCAACTCTCCGGTTTATGCCACGGGCGTTGGCCTGGTGGTCTACGGAAGCCGGAATTCCGGAGCCCCGGTTGCTCCATTTCAGGCCGGCCGTCCGGAAGGTCCGCTGTTCGGATCAGTTTTCAACCGCATGAAATCCTGGTTCCGGGAGTTCTTCTAGGCTCGATTAGCTGGAGCTCCAGTCAGGTCTGTGCGCCAACAAATGGAATTATAAGCTGTTTTGGGAAGGTCGTATTTTCCTGAATTTTTTCTTTGATTCTTGGGTTAAAAGCGGTTACATTTTACCGTCAAAAACATGAATCAGTGCCAACGCTAAAAGGGGGAAACTGATGTTCGAATTCGATGAAACCATAGAGCAGGGTGCTATCATAAAGGTAATCGGCGTAGGTGGCGGCGGCGGGAATGCCGTGAATACGATGATCGCCAGTTCCATACTCAAGGTCGATTTTATTGTAGCCAATACCGATGCCCAGTCCCTGCGCATATCCAAGGCACCTGTCAAGATTCAGCTCGGCCGCGAACTAACCAAGGGGCTTGGCGCAGGATCAAAGCCGGAAGTCGGCAAGGATGCCGCTCTGGAAGATCGCGAAAAACTGCTGGATTCCCTCAAGGGGGCCGATCTGGTATTCATTGCTGCCGGCATGGGTGGCGGTACCGGAACCGGAGCTGCTCCGGTCATTGCCGAGGTGGCCCGCGAATCCGGAACGCTGACCGTGGGTGTCGTCACAAAGCCGTTCACCTACGAAGGCAAGGCCCGCGCGGAACAGGCCGAGCGTGGTATCAACGAACTCAAGAAACATGTTGATTCACTGATCATCATCCCCAATGATCGCTTGATCAGCATGGCCAGCAAAAACATCTCGCTGTTTGACGCCTTCAAGCCGTCTGATGACGTTCTGCGTCAGGCCGTTCAAGGCATTTCTGAGCTGATCACCTCCACCGGCATGATGAACCTTGACTTTGCCGATGTGAAAACCGTCATGAGTGTGCGCGGCATGGCCATGATGGGCATCGGTACCGGCAGCGGCGACAACCGTGCCGCCGATGCGGTCAACTGTGCCATTTCCAGCCCGCTGCTGGAGGATAACGACATTTCCGGCGCCAAGGGTGTGCTGGTCAACATCACCGGTTCCGAGTCCATGACCATGGATGACTACAATACGGTGAACCGGATTGTTCATGAGAAGGTTCATCCCGAGGCCAACATCAAGATCGGTGTTGTCAGGGACGACAATCTGGGCGAGATCATCAAGGTTACGGTGATTGCCACCGGTTTCGGAGACCGTTTTGATACCGACAAGGGGCGCGAGTACCGCATGAGCTCAGTGCCGCATCCCGAAAAGCTGGCTACAAGCAAAAACCTGCTGGATATTCCGACCTTCAAGCGCGATCGCCTGCAGACCGAACAAACCAGCCGGGTGCGTCCTCCGGTCAGTTACTCGGCCTATGTTGAAGAGGATGAGGATCAGTACGACATCCCCACCTTTTTGAGAAAATCAGTCGACTAGTTTACAGTTGTGCAGAGAAGGGGTGTCCCTTGTGACGCTCCTTCTCGCTTTTGCCCGGTCTCTCCGCTTTCCCCCTCCTGGAGAACCGGGCTTTTTTTGTCCAAACCTCCCGGCATTTACTCTTTAGGTATTATACTCGTGACAGTACATCAT
>DBMM01000123.1:0-1601 GCA_002298925.1 Geobacter sp. UBA698
ATAGATCTCAAGCGCTACCGCGACCTGTGGGCGCAAAACTCCATCCCACGGCAACAGATGGACACCCAGGAAGCCCTGGTGCGTCAATACGAAGCAGCCGTCAAGAGCGATCAGGGGCAAATTGACAGTGCAAAGCTCCAGTTGACGTACAGCCGCATCACCGCTCCGGGAAGCGGGCGGGTCGGATTGCGTCTGGTGGACGCCGGCAACATCGTACATGCCAGCGATACCAACGGACTGGTGGTAATTACCCAACTGCAACCGATCAGCGTGGTCTTCACGATCCCCGAAGATAGCCTCCCCAAACTTATGGACAAGCTAAAAGCCGGAGAGAAACTGACGGTCGAAGCCTATGACCGCGAGCAGAAACAGAAGCTGGCCACGGGAACCCTGCTCACCCTGGACAATCAAATCGATCCCGCCACCGGCACAGTCAAACTGAAAGCGGTCTTCCCCAACAAAGGAAATGAGCTTTTTCCAAACCAGTTCGTTAATGCCCGCCTGCTGGTGGAGGTCAAACGCGACTCAATCACGGTGCCAACCGCTGCTATCCAAAGCGGACCGAAAGGAAAATTCCTCTATCTGGTCAAGCCCGACAAAACAGTCGAGTTGCGTCCGGTCGAAACCGGTGAATCCCAGGATGGCGATACCGCCATCACCAAAGGTCTGGCCGTCGGAGAACCGGTTGTTGTAGACGGTGCTGAACGATTGCGGGAAGGAAGTAAAGTGATCGTAAAGGAACCGGGGCAAACCAGGGGACAGAACGGCAGNNAGGGCCAGGTTCGGGACCGCAAGCCCCCCCCCTTTTAACAAAGGGGGCAAGGGGGGATTTGCCTTTGAAGCACCTCCATCCTTACCCCATCCCCACCCTAACCCTCCCCTTGAAGGGGAGAGAACTTTAAGACTCCTCTCTCTTCAAGGGAAGGCGACTTTAAGACTCCTCCCCTTTCAAGGGGGAGGCTGGGAGGGGGATGGGGTGAAGATACTGCAATAAATCAATGTAATGTGACAAAGTAGAATTTAAAATTCCCCTCGCTCCCCCTTTAACAAAGGGGGAGGAAACTTCCCAGGCAAGGCGTCACATGAATCTCTCCAAGCTTTTCATCCTTCGGCCGGTGGCCACCACCCTGCTCATGATCGCCATCATGCTGGCCGGAGCCGTGGCCTATAAACAACTGCCTGTTTCGGCCCTGCCCCAAGTGGATTACCCGACCATTCAGGTGCGCACCTTTTATCCGGGAGCCAGCCCCGACGTCATGGCCACATCGGTGACTGCCCCCCTGGAACGGCAATTCGGCCAGATGCCCGGCCTGACCCAGATGTCTTCCTCCAGCTCCAACGGCAGTTCGGTGATCACGCTGCAATTCAGCCTCGAACTGAGCCTGGACGTGGCGGAACAGGAAGTGCAGGCTGCCATAAACTCTTCCTTTACCTTTCTTCCCAAGGATCTTCCCATACCGCCGGTGTACAGCAAGGTCAATCCGGCGGATGCGCCGATTCTGACCCTGGCGTTGACCTCCGACAGCCTGCCGCTCTCCAAGGTGGAGGATCTGGCCGATACCCGTTTCGCCCAGAAGATATCGCAGTTGCCCGGCGTGGGC
>DBMM01000123.1:1656-1883 GCA_002298925.1 Geobacter sp. UBA698
GCCAAAGGGGGCTTTGACGGACCGCGCCAAGCTTATATCATCGGCGCAAATGACCAGCTCTTCAGCAGCAGCCAGTACCGGCCGCTGATCATCGCCTACAAAAACGGCGCGCCGGTATATCTCTCCGATGTCGCCGACGTTACAGACGACGTCGAGGATACCAACCAGGCAGCCTGGATGAACAAGGAACCGGCCGTTATCGTCAATATCCAGCGCCAGCCCGGAGC
>DBMM01000123.1:1912-7013 GCA_002298925.1 Geobacter sp. UBA698
TCGGTGCTGACCGACCGCACCACCACCATCCGCGCCTCGGTCAGGGATGTGCAGTATGAGATGATGCTGGCGGTTGCCCTGGTGGTCATGGTGATTTTCGTCTTCCTGCGCAACCTGCCGGCAACCGCCATACCCAGCGTGGCCGTTCCGCTCTCCCTGGTGGGAACATTTGGAGTTATGTACCTGTTGGGTTTCAGCCTGAACAACCTGACCCTGATGGCTCTTACCATCTCCACCGGCTTCGTGGTTGATGACGCCATCGTCATGATCGAAAACATTTCCCGCTATGTCGAGGAGGGAGAAACCCCGCTCGAAGCAGCGCTCAAAGGATCCAAACAGATCGGTTTCACCATTCTGTCGCTGACCGTGTCTCTCATTGCCGTTCTCATTCCCCTGCTCTTCATGGGTGATGTGGTCGGCCGGTTGTTCCGCGAATTCGCGGTTACCCTGGGCGTCACGATCCTGATCTCGGCCGTAGTCTCACTAACCCTGACCCCCATGATGTGCGCACGAATACTGAANNNNATCATCGAGATGTACGGCACAACTCTCTCCTGGGTACTCAAGCACCAGACCGCCACCCTGGTAGTTGCGGTAAGCACGCTGGTATTGACCGTTGTCTTGTATATAGCCGTACCGAAAGGTTTTTTCCCAACCCAGGACACCGGCGCAATCCAGGGAATTTCCGAAGCGTCCCAGAGTGTCTCCTTTCCCGCCATGGCGCAACGTCAACAGGAACTTACCAAAATCATATTGAAGGACCCGGCCGTGGAAAGCCTGTCTTCCTTCATCGGCGTGGACGGCACAAACACTACCCTCAACAGCGGCCGCATCCTGATCAACCTCAAACCGCTGGAAGAACGGGACGCCTCGGCCAGTGAAATCATCCGCCGCTTGCAGCCGGAACTGGCCAAGGTATCCGGCATCAAGCTCTTCATGCAGCCGGTGCAAGACTTGACCGTAGACGCCAAGGTCAGCCGGACCCAGTATCAGTACACCCTGGAAGACCCCAATTCCGAAGAATTGACCACCTGGGCGCCCCGAATAGTCGACAAGTTGCGGGCGCTTCCCGAATTGCGCGACGTAAGCAGCGATCAACAGAACGAGGGGCTCCGCGTGGCATTGGACATCGACCGCCTGACAGCCGCCCGTTTCGGGATTACCCCACAACAGGTTGACGACACCCTCTATAACTCCTTTGGTCAACGTCAGATTTCCACCATCTTTACCGAATTGAACCAGTACCGTGTCATCCTGACCGTCAAGCCGGACTTCAGCCAGAGCCCGGACCGGCTGCAATCGCTCTACCTGCGCGGCGCAAGCGGAGCAAAGGTGCCGCTCTCGGCAATTACGCGAACCAGCGAAACCACCGGCCCGTTGGTCATCAACCGGCTGGGCCAGTTTCCGGCAGTAACCGCCTCTTTTAACCTGGCGCCGGATGCTGCGTTAGGCCATGCGGTAAAATCCATCGAGAACGCCATCAGCCAAATGGAGCTGCCCGCCAGCATCAAGGGGAGTTTCCAGGGAACCGCCCAGGCATTCCAGGCTTCTCTGGTCAATCTGCCGCTTCTGATTCTGGCGGCTCTGGTAACGGTTTATATCGTACTGGGAGTTCTCTATGAAAGTTTCATCCACCCGGTCACGATCCTCTCCACCCTCCCCTCGGCAGGCGTAGGAGCGGTACTCTCTCTGATGGCGTTCCGTAACGACCTCAATGTGATCGCCGTTATCGGCATCATCCTGCTGATCGGCATCGTCAAGAAAAACGGCATCATGATGGTCGACTTCGCCCTGGACGCTGAACGCAACGAGGGCAAGAGTCCGGCTGACGCCATTTATCAGGCATGCCTGCTCCGCTTCCGGCCGATCATGATGACCACCATGGCGGCCCTTCTGGGAGCACTGCCCCTGGCAATGGGCGGCGGCGTCGGCTCGGAACTGCGCCGCCCCTTGGGAATCGCCATCATTGGCGGCTTGATTTTCAGCCAGATACTGACGCTGTACACAACTCCGGTAATCTACCTGGCTTTTGACCGACTGGGGCGAAGATTTGGGAAAAAGCGGGATGTTGGGGAAGTAAATGAGTAGTTCCCCCCTTTGAAAAAGGGGGGTTAGGGGGGATTTGCCTTTACCATGCTTCCTTACAACAAACAACTGAAAGAATCTGCTCGCACTCTCCGTAAAGAAATGACTGACGCGGAGCAGACCCTATGGTTTCATCTGCGCAGAAAACAGATACTCAATATCCAGTTTTATCGTCAAAAACCAATCGGTCCATATATTGCCGACTTTTACGCTCCAGCGGTTAAGCTGGTAATCGAAGCCGACGGTAGCCAGCACTTTGATGAAACAAACAGAGAATATGACGCTGTACGTGATGCGTTTCTGGAAAAAAATGGCCTATTGGTACTTCGATTCGACAACAGGCAAATACTGACAGAAACGATTGCCGTAAAAGAAGAGATTTTCCGGACGTGCATGCTGCGGCGTCAAATCCCCCTACATCCCCCTTTTTCAAAGGGGGACTTTGATTCACCATGAACATCTCCTCCCCTTTCATAAAACGCCCGGTAGCTACAACCCTTCTGACGATGGGGCTTTTTCTTGCCGGGGTCATTTGCTTTCGCCTGCTGCCGATTTCACCACTGCCCCAGGTGGACTTTCCGACCATCTCCGTGTCGGCGGGTCTGCCCGGAGCCGATCCGGAAACCATGTCCACCTCGGTGGCCGCGCCGTTGGAGCGGCAGTTCGGCCGTATCGCCGGGGTGACCGAAATGACGTCGACCAGCAGCCGTGGTTCGACCAGCATCACCCTGCAATTCGATCTTGACCGTAACATCGACGGCGCAGCCCGCGATGTCCAGGCCGCCATCAACGCAGCACGCGGCTTCCTGCCGGCCAATCTCCCCAGTAATCCGACCTACCGCAAAGTCAACCCTTCCGATGCGCCGATACTGATCCTGGGGCTTACCTCCTCAACGGTCGACAAACCCAAAATGTACGACGTTGCTTCCACGATTCTCCAGCAGAAACTATCCCAGGTAAAGGGCGTTGGTCAGGTTAATGTGGGAGGCAGTTCACTACCTGCTGTACGGGTGGAACTGAATCCCATGGCGCTGAGTAGTTACGGCATCAGCCTGGAGACAGTACGCGGCGTGCTGTCCAACAACAATGTCAACCGGCCAAAGGGGCAGCTCGCCAATAACGAAAGGACGTGGCAGATCGATACGAACGATCAACTGCGCAAGGCCGGACAGTATCTGCCGCTGATAATATCCCACAAGTCCGGGGCCGCCGTGCGCCTGCAGGATGTGGGAACAGTAGTGGATTCCGTAGAAGACATACGTTCCAGCGGGCTGGTCAACGGCAAACCGGCGGTCATGGTGATTATCTTTCGCCAGCCGGGCGCCAATATCATCGAAACCGTGGACAGTATCCGCGGGTTGCTGCCGCAACTGGAAGCCGCGCTGCCGGGAGGCATCAAGCTATCGGTAGTCCTTGACCGCACCCCTCCCATTCGCGGGTCCTTGCATGAAGTGGAAATGAGCCTGATCGCTTCCGGCCTGCTGGTAATCCTGGTGGTGTTCGCTTTCCTGCGAACCGTGCGGGCGACTCTGATTCCTGCCGTGGCGATAGTGGTCTCCATCGTAACCACCTTTGCCGTGATGTATCTATGCGATTACTCGCTGGACAATCTGTCGCTCATGGCTCTCACCGTTGCAACCGGCTTTGTGGTTGATGACGCTATTGTCGTGCTGGAAAATATCATCCGCTACCGGGAAATGGGGCAGTCCCCTCTTCAGGCGGCGCTGTCCGGCTCCAAAGAAATCGCCTTTACCGTACTCTCCATGAGTGTTTCGCTGGTGGCGGTGTTTATTCCGATCCTGCTGATGGGAGGCATGGTGGGACGGCTGTTCCGTGAATTCGCCGTTACGCTCTCCGCCGCGATCCTGGCCTCGCTGGCGGTTTCCCTGACCCTGACGCCCATGATGTGCGCCAAACTGCTGAAACCCCACGACAGGGCTGATCATGGCGTATTCTTCCGGACCAGCGAGCGCGCTTTCGAATTCATGCAGGCCGGATACCGGCGCAGCCTGGCCTGGGCCCTGCGTCATTCCCGCTTGATGCTTGTTCTGATCGTAGCCACAGTCGGAATCAACATCTATCTGTTCATCATCATTCCCAAGGGTTTTTTCCCTGAGCAGGATACCGGCCGCATCTCCGGCAACATCCAGGCCAGCCAGGACATGTCCTACCAGGCCATGAGCTGCAAACTGGCCGAGGTGGTCGGAATTATCAGCAAAGATCCCGACGTTGAACATGTTATCGGCTTTACCGGCGGCGGAGGCGCTACCAATACGGCTCGAATGTTCATCGCGCTGAAACCGTTCGAAAAGCGCACTTTCACCGCCCAGCAGATAATCGGCCGCCTGCGCAAGAAACTTGCCACAGTTGCCGGCGCTCCGACGTTCCTGCAACCGGTGCAGGATCTGCGTGTTGGCGGCAGGGGCGGCGGCGCTTTGTACCAGTACACATTGCAGGGAGATGATCTGACGCAGTTGAATGAATGGGCTCCGCGCATGTTGCAGAAAATGCGCACCTTGCCGGGCCTGGCGGATGTGAACACCGACCAGCAGGATAAAGGACTGGAGGCGAACCTGGTGATTGACCGGCCGACCGCGTCGCGTCTGGGAATCTCTCCGCAACTGATCGACAACACCCTTTACGACGCTTTCGGCCAGCGTCAGGTTGCGGTCAGCTATACCCTGCTGAACCAGTACCACGTGGTAATGGAGGTCGCTCCGCAATTCTGGCAGCACCCCGATACGTTGCGCTCCCTTTATGTAACCTCATCGAGCGGAACCCAGGCGCCGCTTTCCGCCTTTACCCATTTCGAACCGCAACGGACATCTCTGGCCGTGAACCATCAGAGCCAATTCCCTTCCATAACCATTTCCTTCAACCTGTTGCCGGGAGTTTCTCTGGGAGAGGCACTCACAACCATAGATGACGCCAAACGCGAGATGGGTTTTCCAACCAGCATCAGGGGAAGTTTTCAGGGAACCGCCCAGGCTTTTCAATCGTCGCTGGCCACTCAGCC
>DBMM01000118.1 GCA_002298925.1 Geobacter sp. UBA698
CATTTGATTTAATTTCTTAAGTTAACTCTGTGCCTCAGTGTCTCTGTGTTGAACTGTTTTTATTAGGATCATATCCATGGCAATGCCGTCGCTTCCATTTTCCGTTTTTTGATCGTTGCCCACCATCATGTTCATCCTCTGCTTGACAATACATTAAAGAGAATTAAAGTTTATCTATCATTACGAAATTAATGCGTAATCGGGGTGTCAAGGCCAATGAACCGGGATAAAGCGGCCTAATTATTTCTGAGGCAAGTCCATGGAAGGATATGAACCGTGCCTCACCTTAGTCCTCAATGCAGTGCGGCAGGCGCCCGGTGAGTCGGCCGAAACGCTGGCCGTGCTGAATGCCGACTGCGGCACTGGGCTTTGCGGGCCGCTCCTGAGGCCCTCTGCTCTGACAGTACCCCTACGCCCAAGGCGGTTGCTCGAGGCATAGGGAAACATGGCAAGGCATAATTGCAGGGGGTGATTGTGCAAGACAAAGACTTCGACTGGGACGATTTACTCTGCTGCATGGCGGAGCACAGTGTCATTCCCATCATCGGCAGGGAGCTGCTTACCGTTTCCATGGACGGGCAGGAGATGCTGCTCGAGCGCTATCTTGCCGAGCGCCTGGCCAGCAGGCTGAATGTTCGCATGGATGGGTTCGGTAACGGTCTGGATCTCAACGCGGTGGCCACCGCCCACCTGAGCCAGGGCGGCGATGCAGGCAAAATCTACACGACATTGGTATCCATCATGGGCGAGCCCACATCCAGGTTCGCCACGCCGGCGAGCCTGGAAAAGCTGGCCGAGATCACGGATTTCAAGCTGTTCATCAGCACCACCTTCGATTCACTGCTGTGCCAGGCGCTTAGCCCTAAACGTCACGACTGCGCGCTGCCCGAGCGGTGTCTGGTCTACTCGCCGTACAAAAATTCACTGGATGAGGACTATGACCTGCCGGATAAGCTCAAGCTCGATAAACTCACCGGCGCCTATGTGCACTACTTGTTTGGTCGGCTCAGCACCAGGGGCGATTATGCGGTGACCGACGAGGATTATCTGGAGTTCATCTCGAAGCTTCTTCAGGAGAGGAAGAAGCGGCCGGTTCGGCTGTTCGAAGAGTTCACACGCAACCATCTCCTGTTCCTGGGCTGCGGCTTCGAGAACTGGCTGGAGCGCTTCTTCATCCGGGCCGTCCGGGACGAGAGCTTCGATCAATCCTCCCGCAGCCCGATACACCAGATCATTGCCGATCGGGAGGCGGGCCGGGGTGGAAGCCTGACCGTCTTTCTCCAGCTCTATCGAATGCAGGTCTTCCGCGAAGGCGATCCCGTGCAGTTTGTGAATGAGCTGCATCGGCGCTGGCGCGAGCGCAACCCTATCATCGCCGAAGCGAAGCCACCAGAGTCGAGAGCGAGGATGGAGCCGGGGGCAATCTTTTTGAGCTACGCCAGCGAAGACCGGTCAGCCGCGCGCAACATGAAAGAGGCGTTACGGCAGGCAGGGCTGGACGTATGGTTCGACCAAAGCCCGTCATCGTTGGAAGCGGGTGCGCTGTGGGACCAGGAGATCCGCGCCAACATTCGCCGCTGCGCCGTGTTCGTGCCCATTATTTCGCGTCACGCGCAGCAGCGCACTGAAGGCTACTTCCGCAAGGAATGGAAATGGGCGATCGAGCGCAGCGAGGGAATCGCGGAGACCAGGCGCTTCATTCAGCCGGTCGTGCTGGACGACACGAGCGAGAATGCGCCCGACATTCCGCACCAGCTGTGGGATTACCAGTGCTCGCGCTTCGCCGAAGGGAGGCCCACGCCCGAGTTCGTTGAACGCCTGAAGACGCAGGTGCAACAACTGCGCAAGGAAGAGGGAGGATACCGATGAGCGCCGTGCCGGTGCCGACGCCGGCTGCTGTGTTAGGCGGGCCTTGGCTGGGTCTTCAGTCCTACGAGGAGCGGCACTGCCAGCTCTTCTTCGGGCGCGACGACGAACGGGATGAATTGTTCCGTCTGGTCGAGCGCGGCGTCCTCACGGTGCTGTACGGCGTTTCCGGGCTGGGCAAGACCTCGCTGCTCAATGCCGGCCTGTTTCCGCGGCTGCGGGAGGCATTCTATCTCCCCATTCCGATCCGTCTGCGGTTCGGCAGCGAGGCGCCGGAACCGATCGTTCAGGTCAGGCAGGCGGTGGCGGGAGAGATCGCGGCGAGGTGCAGCAGCGACACGCCACCGCCCAGCGAACAGCAGACGCTGTGGGAGTTCTTTCATTGCACGCCGCTGTGGAACCACAAAGTGCGGCTGCACACCCCGGTGCTGGTGTTCGACCAGTTCGAGGAAGTGCTCACCCTTGGCGCACAGGATGCACGTACCCCCGGCCTGCTCGAAGCCCTGGCCGACCTGATCGAAAACTATATTCCCCGCAGCGTGGCCGAGCGTTTGGAAGCGTCACAGCAGGGGCTGCCCTTCAGCTACGAAAATCCCAAGGTCAAGGTCATCTTCAGTCTGCGCGAGGACTATCTCGCCCAGTTGCAGGATTTGCGGACGTTGATGCCCTCGCTCATGCGCAACAGTTACCGCTTGAAGCCGATGACGGGCAGCCAAGCGCTGGAGGCGGTGACCAAGCCGGCGCAGCAGGCGGGCTTGGAAATCACTGAAGAGGTGGCCGAAAGGATCGTCCGTATCGCCTCCGGCGCGGAGACGGCCAAGCCGCTTCCCCTGGATGCGCTGGAAGTGGAGCCGGTCCTGCTCAGCCTGTTCTGCGATGAGCTGAACAAGAAGCGCGTGGGGCTCGGGGTGACGTCCATCGGCCAGGACCTTGTTCAGGGCGAGCACAGCCGGATCCTGAGCGACTTCTACACCCGCTGCGTGGCCAACGAAGCAACCGAAGTGCGGCGCTACATCGAGGATGACCTGCTCACCAAAGAAGGGCACCGCGACACCAAGGCCGTCGAAAATCTGCCGCAGGCGGTGAAGGAAGCGGTAGGGCGACTGATCGACTTGCGCCTGCTGCGCCGCGAGGAGCGCCTCGGCCGCCCCTATGTGGAGCTGATCCATGACGTGCTCACCGAGCCGATCCTCGCGAGCCGCCGCGAGCGTCGTGAACGGGAAGCGGTCGAGGAGGAACGGCGGCGGCAGGAGGAAGCGAGAAGCCGGGAGCGCGTTGAACTGCAAAGGTCACGGGAAAAGGTAAGGATTCTGATGATCGCGGCGGTGATGTTTCTTGGCTTGGCCGGGGCTGCGGTTATGGGATGGGTCAAAGCCACACGCTCCGAGAAAGCGGCAAAAGACTTTCGCGTCGAAACAACGGCGCTCAAATTGGCGTCAGAAGCGCGATTTTCGGCGACCGCGCCGGGCACCTTTGAGCAAGCTGTCTTGCTGGCGATCGAATCGCTCCTGAAACGACCGACCCCCGAAGGGAGTTTCGCCTGGTCCGAGGCAGTCAACCGGCTGCAGCTCCCCGGAGAGACCACCCTGCAGCATGAGGGGGTCGTGACCGCCGTGGCCTTCAGCCCTAAGGGCAAGTACCTGGCGACTGCCAGCACCGATGGCACGGCGCAGGTGTGGGAAGCGGAGAGCGGCAAGAAGATCACACAACCGCTGAAGCATGAAGACGCCGTGACCGCCGTGGCCTTCAGCCCTGATGGCAAGTACCTGGCGACTGCCAGCGCCGATGGCACGGCGCAGGTGTGGGAAGCGGAGAGCGGCAAGTTGGTCACACCACCGCTGAAGCATGGAGGCGTCGTGATCGCCGTGGCCTTCAGCCCGGATTGCAAGCGCCTGATGACTGCCAGTAACGATGGCACGGCGCGGGTGTGGGAAGCGGAGAGCGGTAAGAAGGTCACACCACCGCTGAAGCATGGAGGCGTCTTCACCGCCTTGGCCTTCAGTCCGGATGGCAAGCGCCTGGCGACTGCCAGCTTCGATTCCACGGCCCGCGTGTGGGACTCGGAGAGCGGCAAGGAGGTCACACGGCTGGCCCATCCCGCGCAGGTGAACGGTGTCGTTTTCAGCCCTGATAGCCGACGCTTGGCGACGGCGAGCGCGGACGGTCGCGCGCGCGTGTGGCCTTTAGAGGTGGATGACATGATCCGCACAGCCTGCGCCCGTCTGTCACGGAAATCCTTTAGCGATGATGAATGGCTGCAATACTTGGGGAAGGACGAGGAACGCCGTACGACCTGCCCGTAACAGGAGGGAAAATGCGATGAATGAATCACCGGGAAAGACAACGTGCCATGAAGGCGTTACCCCTTCGCGGACTCCCCCCCCGGCTAATCAGCCTCTCCTCTCAACGGAGGTGGGCATCTCGGCGGACGGAGCAGGTAATCGCATCCGCTCGGGGGGGATGCGGAAAGGCGGTTGCGTAGCGTTCAACATCCTCCTCATCGTGCTGGTGCTCGTGCCTTGGCCGGCAGCGTGGGGCTCTGCGGCCGGGCCAGTCGATCAGACCACGCCGACCGTTCAGAATCCGCAAGAGGAATCGTCACACCAAGATTGGTTGACGCCGGTGCCTGAACAAGCCAATCTGATCATCGCTCAGTCGTTCACCAAGGATTCCATGATGTGGGACAAAAACCTCCCCGGGCTGGACTATTCCAGCTTCGATCAGCCTGTCGCTGATCCGGCGTATTGTAGCAATGCCTGCGCTAGAGACCCGCAATGCAAGGCGTGGACCTACGTCAAACCAGGCATACAGGGGCCGTCCTCGCGCTGCTGGCTGAAGTACGCAGCCCCCCAACCGCAGCAGAATTCATGCTGTGTTTCAGGCAAGAAGCAGCAGGTCGAGCGGCAAAGCCGCAAATTTCGCATGAACCCCATGGAATGGAACTGGGATCGGCCAGGAATGAACTATAATAACTTCGATTTACCCTACGACAATCCCGGTCTCTGCCAGTCTGAGTGTCAGCGCGATCCGCGATGCCGGGCATGGACATACGTTAAGCCGGGCTTTCAAGGCCCTTCTCCCCGCTGTTGGCTCAAGGGCACTGTGCCGCCGGCGCGCAAAGATCCCTGCTGTGTGTCCGGAACGAAAGCTGACTAGGCAGGTGCGCAATCAAAACCACAAGAGGAGAGTTGCCGGTTTGTTTTGCCTTTCTGCCATTCACTGTTACAGCCCATCCCTGGCACGCCCCCCCCATGACTGACTTTAGTGGCGTTTTCAATGGTTTACGTTCGTCACGGAAATAAAAAATCGCACATGGTTTTGACAAAATCAGGAAGTGGGTAATATTTGATATGATGGATTAATGCGATTGTGTCAGGAAAGGAGCGTTTATGGAACGTCCGATACAGATTGCTGTGGGGGCCATGGTGTTGTTGTCGCTGGCCGCTATGGCTCAGGCTGCTGAAAAAGAAAAGACAAAACCCTATCCCCATTACTGGATGAGCGTCGCCACCAGCAGCCAGAGCATTCCCGGCATGCCGTCGGAAATGTCGGGCATTGCCGGATTGTTCGGTAAAAAGGGGGGCTTTGGTCCGCGCCGCGATCTGCATCTGCAGCTGGAGTCTCCCCAGTCTGAGCCGGCCAAGCCCCAGGCGGACCATGAGATTCCGCCCGGTCAGAACATGGGGAAGGCCCTGCCACTTGTGACCCCCAAGATCGAAAAAGTTGAGCGGGAGCCTGTCGAGCGGGGCAAGCCGGAACAGTACGAAAAGCCCAAGGCCCGCATGCTGATCTACTGGGGGTGTGGTGAAACCATCGGCAAGGGACAACCCAGGGTGATCGATACCGCCACCATGAGTCCGGTCGAATTCGGACGGGCCTTTGCCGAGCGCTCTCCGACCCACCAGACTCCGCCGGCGCCCCACAAGGGATGGACCTATGGCGAATGGCCCAACAACCAGGATAAAAAGGATGTTCCCAAAGACAGCTCGCTGGTGGGAGCACATCTGGTCAAGGGCAATTATCTGCCCGATATCGGTTTTTCGTTGGACAGTAAACGGGACTTCATGGCGCCGGTGGAATTTAGTTCAGTCCAGGCCACGGCCGGTGGTGCCACTAAGGTGGAGTGGCAGTCGATCCCCACCGCCATCGGCTATTTAGCCTCAGCCATCGGGCATGATCAGAAAACTGAGGAAAGCATCTTCTGGTCGTCCAGCGAGGTGCCTGAAATCGGCTTCGGACTGCAGGATTATCTGACGCCGGGCGATGTCAGCCGCTTCATCAAGGAAAAGGTGGTTATGCCTCCCACCCGGACCAGCTGCACCGTTCCGCCGATCTTCAAGGATGCACAGGGTGCCATGCTGAGGTTCATTGCCTATGGCGAGGAGCTGAACCTGATCCACCCCCCCAGGCCGAAAGATCCCAACCAGGCCTGGAATCCGCTCTGGTCGGTCAAGGTGCGCCTCAAGTCGACCGGCATGACCACACTGATGGCCGCTGGTGATGACGGCAACCGGAAGAGCAGATCTGACAGAAAGGGAAAACAGCCGAGCAAACCGCAGGATGAAGAGGCTGGCGAAACAAAGACTCCCGACAGCGATTCAGGTTTGTTGCCGAGTCCGGTGAAGAAACTGAAAGGGCTGTTCGGGTTTTAGAATAGAGCTGCCGATTTTGCAGACAATTAAACCTATAAACGGCAGTTGAAACACTGAGACACAGAGAGCACTGAGAAAACATTGAATAAAAAAGAAATGAATTATCAACCTGTCAGGTGAATCCACAAATACAGAATAACTTGAAGTAACCATTTAGATTTAATTTTTTAAGTTAACTCTGTGCCTCAGTGTCTCTGTGTTGAACTGCTTTTTTAAGTAAAATGGCTTGCGCTGTGGGGCGCAAGCCATATTTTTGATTACAAAACAGCACAACGCCCCAATCCGGCAAGAATGCTTGTCCTTATGAACTTTCTTATTTTTCGCTGGTAACAGATGGTACTGTGGTAATATGTAACAGAGAAGAGCCTTAATTAAGTCTTTAGCGTATTTCAAGAGGTTCCTTACTCGAAGGAGGAATCATGGCACGTTTACTTCTCATTACAGTTATCCTGCTCGTCTGTTTCTCAGGCAGCATAAGGGCGCAGGAGGCGCGCAGTCCCATCGGCATGGTTAAGAGTGTCACCGGAACTGCCCATGTGGTAAGGGATGGCCGGAGTATTGCCGCCATGGGCGGCTTTGAGCTGGTCCAGGGGGACCGGATTACGACCGGTAGCAACGGCAGCATAGGTATCCTGCTGCGCGATGAAACGGCCCTGTCGCTGGGGAGCTCCACAGATACTAGTATCGAGCAATTTGCTTTCGAGCCGAGCGAAAATAAGCTGGGCATGGTTTTGAAGGTGGGGCGAGGCATCTTCTGCTATCTCTCCGGCAAGATCGCGAAACTTGCACCGGGTTCGGTTCGCATCGAAACCCCGGTTGCCACTTTCGGAGTACGGGGAACCTATTTCGTCGCAAGGATCGTCCCATGATCAATGCTCTCCGCCGCCTGTCACTTTGCTGCTGTCTTTTCCTGGTCGTTATGGTTTCGGGGTGTTCCGGACCCAAAAGCTACGTCATCCTGCTCCCCAAAGACGGCCAGGTTTCCGGTGAAGTCACTGTCACCAATGCCCATGGAAGCCAGGTACTGAACCGCTCCTGGCAGAAAACGGAGATCGCTGGGGCGGATTCGCGCCCCAGCACCCCGGTACAGGTGGACGAGAAGGCCACCCAAGCGGACTTCTCAACGGTGCTGGCAGCCCTGCCCGCGCCGTCGATGCACTTCCTCCTTTATTTTAGACTGAACTCGACGGAGTTACTGCCCGATTCCAGGAATCTGCTTCCCGAAATCGTGAAGTGCTTGCAGCAGCGTCGCCCGGCCCGGCTCTCCATCACTGGGCATACCGATAGTGTAGGAAGCGAGGCGTACAACTACCAGCTTGGCCTATTGCGGGCCGAGGCGGTGCTTGCCAAGCTCAAGTCCCTGGGAGCAGACCCGGTTCAGGCGGATACTGTTTCCAAGGGAAAGAGCGAGCCGTTGGTGATAACCCCGGACCAGTCGCTGGAACCACGCAACCGGCGAGCGGAGGTCACGGTACGATGACGATGCTGACGGTTGCTGGAAACGCGCGATGGCCCCGATGTATCTGCCGAGAAGGATGGTGACGAGTCCTGCGTGATATTGCTCGCAACAAGCAACGACACCTGATCCGCGCCCGTAAGCCTCTGATCCTGGCCTGTGGTTTGCTGTTTACCCTTGTGTCAGCTGTCCTCTCTCTTTATCAGCCGCCCTTTATTGCCCACCTGGAATCACGCTTTTCCGACAGCCAGATACCAAACGACCCGCCCCCCAAGGAGTACTCTCCCCCGTTGGTGGTGGCGGTGGACGACGAATCCTTGGCCCGCATCGGCCGCTGGCCCTGGCCGCGCAGCGTTGTTGCCCGGCTCTTGACGGCCATTGCCGCACAGCATCCTGCCAGTGTGGGCATCGACGCCATATTCGCTGAACCGGAACGTGCAGCGGATAAAGGTAAAGATTCCCCTGCTGGCGGCACACTCTCAGCGGGGGACCGTGAGCTTGCCAAAGTTCTAGGCAGTGCCCCCTTCGTGCTGGGGTACGAGTTCACCTTTACGGGAAACCACTCTGGACGACATCTGCTTCACCCGCTGCAGATGGTTTCGCTGCGGGAAAAGAATGCCGCTGATCCGAAGGAACTCTTTTGGCACCCCACCGGCGTGGTCAGCAGCCTGCCGGTTTTCGCCGGCAGTGTCACCCTGTCCGGTTTCGTCAATGCAGCCATGGAGCATGACGGCATGTTGCGACGCATGCCGGTGCTGATGGAACAGGGCGGCCAGCTCTACCCGAGCTTCGCCCTGGCTACCGTGTTGAGATCGCTGGGGACTCACCAGGCACAGCTTCGCTCGACCTGGTCCGGAGAGCGTCTCCTGCAGGTAGCCAATCTGAACATTCCCCTGGACGAGCGGGGGCGGCTCCTTTTGCGTTACCGGGAATGGCATGCTGCCGGCAAACCGTTCTCTGCCGCGGCGCTGCTTGAGGGGCGTCTGCCTGCCGATGCACTGCGGGGGCGGATTGTCTTTCTGGGAGCCACGGCAACCGGCATGGGTGAAGCGGTGGCGACTCCGGTGGCCGCCTTGCTGTCGGGGGTACAGGTTCATTCCATTGCCGCGGAAAACATGCTGCGAGCGGATTTTGCCCGGAAGAGCTCCTGGCTGTACCGGCTTGCTGCCGTGCTGGCACTGGGAGTTGCCGCGACCCTCGTCTGCCTTGGATTGCCCCCCTTGCGGGGTGCCGCGTTGTTGGGGCTGACCGGTGTGGGTGTCTGGCTGGGAGCCGGCTGGCTCTTTCGCTCCCAGGGAATGCTCCTGTCGCCGGTATTTCCCTTGCTGGTGCTGGCCGCAAACTTCTCCCTGCTCACCCTGCTGCGCTCATTTTACATGGAGAAGGGGGCGCAGCACCATAAACGCGATCTGGGCATGGCTCGCGACCTGATCATGACCTCGCTTGCCTCCCTTACCGGGATCCGGGATACCGAGACCGGAACCCATCTGCTGCGCTGCCAGCGCTACTTCCTGATCCTCTGCCGTGAACTCTCAGGCAACTCTCGCTTCCGCTCTATTCTTGATGATGAGACCATCGAGCTGGTATCGAAATTGGCTCCGCTGCACGACATCGGCAAGGTGGGCCTTCCCGACCGCCTGCTGCATAAGGTCACGGGCTTCACAACAGAGGAGTACGAACAGGTAAAGAAGCATACCATCTACGGAAGGGACGCCATCGCCAAGGCCGCTTCACGAGTCGGTGCCAATGATGACGAGCTGATCCAGTACGCCAAGGACATCACCTACTCTCACCACGAGAGTTGGGACGGTACCGGGTATCCCGAGGGTTTGCGGGGTGAGCAGATACCCTGGTCGGGGCGGGTCATGGCGTTGGTGGACGCCTACGATGCCATGGTCACCCAGAGGGTCTACAACACGCCGGTTTCCCACGACGAGGCGGTGCGAATCATAGTCGCCGGGAAAGGGAAACGGTTTGACCCCGACGTGGTGGAAGCGTTCCTCAAAGTGGAGGGACAATGGCGGGAGATCGCACAGGAACTGGCTGAGGAGCCTGACGACAGTACTGCTTAAAATCATTACGGCAAACTATCTACCCGCAAATAAAAAAGCACCTACAAGAGATCTTGTAAGTGCTTTATTTTTATGGAGCCGTTTGTCGGAATCGAACCGACGACCTCATCATTACGAGTGATGTGCTCTACCAACTGAGCTAAAACGGCAATGCAAGCACTACATTTACCCCAGAATGTCGACATCTGTCAATGCTCAATTGGTGGTTCTGCTGTAGAAGGTCATGGTCACTGGTTGGGTATCAGCGCATCGATTCGTTGCAAACCTTCCAGCGCACCGCAGGCTAAAGAGATGTGCGGAGGCTTGATGTCGGGCTCCCGCGGGTTGATGCGAATGACCGTTGCCTGGTCATGGCGCCAGCCCAGGCGTTCCGAGGTGGCCCGTATGGTCGGTATGGCCGTGCCGGCACCCATTTCAATCACCGCTATCCGTTTGTCGCCCTGTTCTTCCAGAAAACGTTCGAAACGACCTTCCTGGGCATTGGTGCGGTCCGACAGCCAGGACCAGTCGCCGAACATGAGGATGTTGGGGCGGCTGACACAGCCACAGTGGGGGCACTTGGGGATCGATGACGAACGCATGGTGGCCGGATCAATCGTGATCTGTTCCCGGTTGGGCCAGATGTCGCGGCAGCAGGGCTTGAGGCACTGCAGGTGGTGGATCGAACCGTGTACCTCCAAAATCTGGTGGTCCTCATAGCCGGCCAGCTGAAACTGGCCGTCGACGTTGGAGGTAACCACGAAGTACCCGGCGCTGTTGCGCTGGATCCAGCGCCGGATGATCTGGAAACCCTCATGGGGGACGGTTTCGCGGTAGAGGTTGGTGCGGTGGCCGTAAAAACCCCAGCCGAAGGCCGGGTCGCGCTGGAAGTGGCCGGGGTTGGCGGCGTCCACAAAGGAAAGTCCCAGTCGGGCATAGAGCGGGTAGGCCTTCCAGAAACCATGGTCACCCCGAAAGTCCGGCAGACCGGAGTCAACACCCATGCCGGCTCCGGCGGTGATGATAAAAACCTCGGCCTCGGCAACAATTTCGGCGGCGCGTTCCAGCATGGCTCGGCTCAGGAAAGCAGGTGCACGAACAGGCCGCTGCGCAGCTTGGGTTCGAACCAGGTGGATTTGGGGGGCATGATCTGGTCCTGGTCGGCTAGTTCGATCAGTTCGCGGATGGAGGTGGGGTAGAGCGAGAAGGCGACGGCATATTCGCCGTTATCCACCAGTCGCACCAGTTCGTCGTTGCCGCGGATGCCGCCCACAAAGTGGATGCGCTTGTCGGTACGAGGATTGAGGATGCCCAAGACCGGGTTGAGCAGGCGGTTCTGCAGGATGGAGACGTCCAGACGGCCAACGGTGTCGGTCTCGTCGACGATCCCGGGGCGGGCTTTCAGGTGATACCAGCTCCCTTCCAGGTACATGCCGAAGTGGTGGCGCTCTTGGGGTGCCACTGCCGTCTCTGCGGGCGATACTTCGAAGAGCGCTTTTACCAGGGTCATGAATTCCGCCAAGCTATGGTTGTGCAGGTCTTTGACCGCCCGGTTGTAAGGCATGATGTTGAGCTGGTTTTCGGGGAAGATGACCGTCAGGAAGAAGTTGTACTCCTCCTGGCCGGTATGGTCGGGATTGTTCTGTCGGCGCAGTTCTCGAACACGTTCGGCGGCAGCGCTGCGGTGATGGCCGTCGGCCACATACAGGCGCGGGATGGTGGCAAACAGGGTGGTCAGGCGTTCAATCCGCGCCCGGTCGGTGATCATCCAGAGCGTGTGGGAGACATTGTCGCCAGTTGTGAAGTCGTACTCCGGCTTTTCCGTGACGACTGCAGCGATGATCCCTTCCACTTCGCTGCAGCTGCGCGACAGATAAAAGACCGGCTCGTCGTTGGCATCCAGGCGGTCGATATGTCTGACGCGGTCTTCTTCCTTGTCGGCCCGCGTGTGCTCATGTTTCTTGATCACGCCGGATTGATAATCGTCCACGCTGGCGCAGACCACCAGTCCGGTCTGGACAATGCCGCCCATGCACTGGCGGTAAACGTAGAAACATTCCTGATCATCCTGAACAAGCACCCCCTGTTTGATGAATTTGGACAGATTCAGCTTGCCCTGGACATAGACCGGTTCGTCGTGGGGATCGATTTCTGGCGGCAGGTCGATCTCAGGCCGCGAGACATGCAGAAAACTATGGGGATTGCCGCCAGCCATGGCGCGGGCTTCCTCCACATCCATTACATCATAGGGAAGTGCCGCTACGTTTTCTGCCAGGCTTTTGGGGGGGCGCAGCCCCTTGAACGGTCTGATGATGGCCATATAGTATCCTCGAATTTTTAAAAGTATCTGCGAGCGCCGATGAAGCGTTTCTCGAAATATGCGTCGTCAATGGCGGTTACACGAATTTCCTCGCCCCGGCGCGGGGCATGGACGAATTTGCCGTTGCCGACATAGATGCCGACATGGTTGATCTTGTCGGCCGCTGCGCCGAAAAAGACCAGGTCGCCTTCCTGCAGGTCGAGCTTGGTGACCGCATCGCCGGCCTTGTATTGATCCCGTGACGTGCGGGGAATGCTGACACCGCACAGGTTGTAGACCGCCCGCACAAATCCGCTGCAGTCCATGCCGTCGACGACGGTATCGCCGCCCCAGCGGTAGGGGATGCCCACGAAACGCTCGGCGGTGCGGGCGGCGATGGAACCCATATCCCGTTCGCCGCGGGACGTTTTCGGCTGCGGCTTGTCGGTGGGAGCTTCTTTCTTGGCCTGTCCGCCGCTCAGTGATTCCCGCAGTTTGCGAAGTTCATCCGATGGTTGTTTCTGCTCTCCCGGTTCTTTCTTTTTAGCGAAAACGACTTCGTTGGGAGGGGCAATGTAGTAGCTGTCGATCAGGCGATCGGCCACGAGTCGGTCGGCAGCGGCGCGGGCCTTGCTCTTGCTGGTAAAGTCACCGAAACGGACGGCATAGATGCCGTTGTCCTTGCGGAAGTAGAAGGCTTCGATCCCTTTTTTCTGGAGCGTGGTGGTGAAACGTTCGGCATTATTGACGTCGGC
Source organism: Geobacter sp. UBA698 (assembly GCA_002298925.1). Classification (GTDB taxonomy): domain Bacteria; phylum Desulfobacterota; class Desulfuromonadia; order Geobacterales; family Pseudopelobacteraceae; genus Pelotalea. Next base: position 13,080 of record DBMM01000118.1, read on the forward strand.
GAAGGCGCCCATCTGGATGGCATAGCCCAGGCGGGTTATGCCGGTGGAGGGGGCCGCGCTTGACGGCAGTGGCGGTAGCAGGAGGGTTATGCCGCACAGCAGGCAAATGGTCAGTCGGGTGATGGTATGCATTGTCACAGGTGATCTTTTCGTGGATTTGGCAGGATTTGATGCTGACAGTATCCCTAATTGAACGATGGGAGTAAAGAACTTTTTGACGTAATAATGTCAGATAGCTCGTGTCATCGCAGCCTGGTTGCCTAAGTATCTTATTCATTTTGAAGTCTGAGATGATACAAGTAAAAACGAATAATAATGTTGTATAAAACAGGTTTTGATTTTATTGTGACCTTAGGTGCGGCTAATGACGTGCCGACTATGCCATAAGGGAGAGGGGGCGTTATAATGGCAGCCATCATTCCAATATCAGGCAATGCCGCCGTTATCACACTGCCCTCCGCCACGGTGGCGACTACGGCGGCCCAGGTCAGGGAGACCTATTCAGTCGCTCCGGTCAAGGAGGTCTCAAACCGGGAGGTTCAGCCGGCTGTACTGGATAGCGTGACACTCTTGAACAATGACCGCAAAGCAGAAAACAAGCCGGTTCGCAAGCCGGTCGAAAAAGACGTCGGAAAACGCGGGGGCGCCTCAAGAGCTGCAGCCGATATTCTGTTTGCCTATAATTTCAGAGGAGACTTGCGGATCAAGTTCATGGACAGCGGCAACAAGATGGTCTATCAGACTCCTGCCCAGCTGTTTAGCCGCATGACAGACATCATGATGCTTCCCAGCACATCGGTAGACACACAGGTCTGATTTTTTTTCTCCAACAGCGCTGCTTGTCGCAAAAAAAAGCCGTATCTGCCGGAAACAACTCCTGGCAATACGGCTTATGATTTGTTATCGAATACCTTTATTCCACGTCTCCGACGTTGCGTCGTACCCCCATCAGGTACGCCACCACGAAATCTTCCAGGGCACCGTCCAGCACGGCATCCGGATTCCCCGATTCCACGCCGGTCCTCAAGTCCTTCACCATCTTGTAGGGGTGCAGTACATAGGAGCGGATCTGGCTGCCCCAGCCGATCTCCTTCTTTTCGGCGGCGATTTCCGAAGCCTTGTCCTTGCGCTCTTCTACCTCGCGTTCATACAGTTTTGCCCGCAGCACCTTCATGGCGGTGGCGCGGTTGGAAATCTGGCTTCGCTCGGACTGACAGGCAACGATGATGCCGGTTGGTATGTGCGTGATGCGGACGGCCGAGTCGGTAGTGTTGACGTGCTGTCCGCCGGCGCCGCCTGAACGGAAGGTGTCCACCCGCAGGTCGGCATCGCTGATCCTGATGTCGATATCTTCCTCCTCGATTTCAGGAAAGGCGTACATCGAGGCAAAGGAGGTGTGGCGCCGTGCGTTGCTGTCAAAGGGGGAGATGCGTACCAGACGGTGGATGCCGGCTTCCGCCTTGAGGTAGCCGTAGGCGTATTCTCCGTTGACGTTGAAGGTTACCGACTTGAGGCCGGCTTCATCCCCGGCCTGAAATTCGGTGATGGTGGTTTTCCACCCCTTTTTCTCACAGTAGCGCAGATACATGCGCAGCAACATCTCGGCCCAGTCCTGGGATTCGGTTCCGCCTGCCCCCGGGTTGATGGAGATGAAGCAGGAATTGCGGTCGTGCGCGCCCGAAAGCATGCGCTGGAACTCGGCCGCTTCCACTCCGGCTTGCAAATGATCGTTCATCTGCGCCACTTCAGCCAGAGTATCAGCGTCCTGGGCTTCCGCGCCCAGTTCGATCATGACCCGCACATCCTCTAACTGCCGGTTGAGGTCGTCCCACAGTTTAACGATCTTTTCCAGTGACGTGCGCTCTTTGAGGATGCCCTGTGAATTCTCGGCCGCATCCCAGAAACCGGGCGCGGCAATTTTGGATTCGATCTCCTGGATCAGTTCCCGTTTGGTGTCTACGTCAAAGAGACCCCCGGAGTTTGGCGATACGTTCCTCAAAGTCGTTCATTCTGGCAATTTCTTCACGAAACATCTGCTGCTCCTTGGTTTTTATTGTTGTTTTCTGGGGATAAGCCGGTCCTGCGTTTGCGCCACGCCTGCAGGGCGAAGCCGATGGTCAGCAGTACACACAGCCAGGCCGGCGCATCGCCGAACTTGAGGTAGAGCGAGTCGCCGCTGCCCGGTTTGATCTCGCCGGTGCGGAAACCCTCTTCGAACAGTGCGGTCATCGTGCTGATGTGGCCGTTATGGTCAATGATGGCAGTTATGCCCGTATTGGCGGCTCGAATCAGCGGGGTGCGGGTTTCCACGGCCCGGAAGGCGGCGATGGACAGGTGCTGGTAGGGGGCCGAGGAACGGCCGAACCAGGCGTCATTGGTTATGTTGACCAGTACGCGTGCCCCGGTTCGCACATATTCCCGAGCCAGCTCCGGGAAAATTCCTTCGAAGCAGACCAGGGTGCCGATTCTCGTCTGTGCCACAGGCAGGGAGTGGACATTCTCACCGGAGGAAAAGTCGCCGATTCCCACCACCAGCTTGCTGATGAAGGGGAAATAACGGCCCAGCGGCACGTATTCTCCGAAGGGTACCAGATGCATCTTGTCACTTCTGCCGACGGTTTCTCCCTGGGGCGAGATCAGAAAGGCGCTGTTCAGAAAAGTGCGCTGGCCGTTGCGCAGTTCATGGGCCGGACTGCCGATCAGCAGGTTGACGGCCAGTTCCCGGGCCAGTCCCTTGACCCGCTCTGCCTGGTTCAGTTCATCCTGAAAAAAGAATGGCACCGCGCTTTCCGGCCAGACCACCAGATCAACCGGTTCTTTTACAGCTTGGCGGGTCAGGCGCTCGTAGATGGCAAGGGTTTGTTCCTGGAAAGCCGGACTCCATTTGACATCCTGGTCGATGTTGCCCTGGATCAGGGCGACCCGCAGCGGTTTGTCATTCGAGGTCTCCTGCTTGTTCAGGCGGTCAAAACCGTAAAAGAGGGTGGCGATCAGGGCGATGATCATGATCACTGCGCTTTTGACCGGATAGGGGACCCGGGCTCCGGACAGGGCCCGCAGTACCCGGTAAAGCACCACGTTGGACAGCACGATCAGCAGGGTGATGCCGTAGACTCCGGTGATGTCGGCGATCTGGATCAACGGCAGTGTGCGGAACTGGGAGTGACCCAGCATGGCCCAGGGAAAGCCGGACAGCAGGAACGAGCGGATGAAATCAAAGGCCACCCAGGCAATCGGCAGGGTGAGAGCTGTTTTGAGTCCGGCCTGCTCACCGGCTCGGGCCACCAGTACGGCCAGCCCGTAAAAAAGTGCCAGCCAGCCCGCCAGCAGCAGATAGAGCGGAATGCTGACCGCCCATGGCAGGTGGCCATAGTGGGTGATGACGATGTTGATCCAGTAGAGGATGACGGTATAGGCGCTGAAGCCGCAGGTCATGCCGATACGGAAGGCCGTGCGGTTGGATGCACCTTCCAGCGCCACCAGCAGCGGTATCAGCGCAACCCAGGCCAGAAAGGAATAACCGGCATTGGGAAAGGAAAAGGCGATCATAAGCCCGGAGCAGACCGACAGCAGCCCCTGACGGTCGAAAAACGCCGCCGGATGTACAGACAGACAACGGTTGATCACTCGTTGACCTGCTCGTCTTTGCTGGATGGTGAAATTCGCACCTTGATGATCTTGCGTTCATCTGCGTCCAGGATGGTCAGGTGCAGTCCGTTGCAGTGGATGTGTTCACCTTTGGTCGGTATCTTGCCGGTCAGGTGGAAAATCAGGCCGCCGATGGTATCGAATTTGTCGCGCTCGATCTCGACCCCGAAATACTCCTCCAGGTCCTCTACCGGCATGCGGGCATCGGCGGTGATGGAGCCGTCCGGGTTGGCCGCAAAGAGCGCCTCTTCGCGGTCGTGCTCGTCCTGGATGTCCCCCACGATCTGTTCCAGCAGGTCTTCGATGGTGACCAGCCCGGATGTGCCGCCATACTCGTCGATCACAATGGCCAGATGCACATGTTTGTATTTGAACTCCTGCAGCAGCTGCTCCAGGTGTTTTGTCTCCGGGATGAAGTAGGGGGGGCGCATGATTTTGCGAATCAGGACCTGAGCCTGCTGCTCTCCCCAATATTTGAGCAGGTCTTTTGCATAGATCAGACCGATGATGTTGTCGATATTGTTCTCGTAGACCGGGATGCGGGAATGGCCGCAGGCCAGGATGGTACTCAGCAGTTCCTGAACGGTGGCTTCAACGGAGACACAGGCCATGTCCGTGCGGGGCACCATGATTTCACGCACGACCGTGGAGCGCAGGGAAAAAATCGAGCGGATCATCTCGCGTTCATCTTCGTTGACCAGCCCCTCTTCCTCGCTGGCCTTGATCAGATCGTGGATTTCGTCAGCGGTGACCTTCTTGCGTCCGGTCAGAAATCTACTGAACAACTCCAAGATGCCAGTTTTTTTGTTTATGCCTTCTTCCAACGTGTCCTTCCTCCCTAATTGCAATCTATCAATTAAATAGCATTGTTCCTGAATGACTGTTATCAGGTGGTTATGACAGAGTCTTGAACAGCAACAGTACGATGACGGTTATACTCGCCCCCACAAAAGAGCCGAGAACCACCTCGCGCATGGTGTGAATCTTTATCAGCAGCCGTGAATGGCTGACCATCACCGCCAGACTGAAGGAAAGCAGCGAGATAAGCGGATCCTGGGTATTGAGCGAAATCGCCGTGGCAATGGAAAAGGAGACTGCCGCATGACCGCTGGGAATACCGCCCTGCAGGGGCGAACCTTTGGCGGTCAGGCTCTTGATCATGATGACAATGATGATGACGACCAGAATCGACACCACTGTACCCATATCCGCAGGAGTACCAAACATGGCTAGTGCCTTTCCATACAGGGGGAATATATACTTGGCCAGGATCAGGTAGCCCATGATGCACGCGCCTATGGCCGCAGTCAGAACGGCGCCGGCGGCAGTATCCTTGGCTATTTTTGCCAGGGGGTGGTAGCCCGGCGATATCAGGTCGACCACCGCCTCTATGGCCGTATTGACCAGTTCGGCGAACAGTACGAACAGGATCGACAGTGCCAGCAGGGCGAATTCGATGGGGGCTACCCTCAGGAACAGGCAGGCCAGCAACACCACCACCGCGCAAATGAAGTGGTTGCGCATGTGCTTCTCGGTGCGCGCAGCATGGATGATGCCCTCGATGGCGCAGTTGGCCGAATCTAAGAACCGCTCGGGCTTAACAACCCTTCTTTCTTCAGGATCCTGAATAGTTCCTTCTCCTTTTTGTGCATCTTTTCGGCCTCGGCCTCGCCGCTGCGTTCATGGTCATAGCCGCACAGGTGCAGAATACCATGCATCAGCAGGAAAGCGAGTCGTTCGAAATGTTCCTGCCCCCCCTGCTCGGCCTCCCGCAGTGCCGTGTCGGCCGAAATGATCACGTCTCCCAGGGCGTGGGGCGTTATGCCGCTGAAATCGCCTTCCTGCAACGAGAATGAAATCACATTGGTGGGGCGGTCCTTTGCCAGGTAGTCGCGGTTGATTCGTCGGATGGCCAGGTCGCCGACGATGGAAACGGACAGTTCCGTCTCATCACTGCATCCCAAGGCGCTTAAGATCCTCTCCGCCACTTTTTTTAGCTGTCGCGACGCCAGCCGGTGGCGCCTCTGTCGATTGTTCAGCAGAATCTGCAAGTTTTTTGCCTCCATTGGCGGTCTTTGTAAGCTCGACAGCTGCTGTTTTCTGGTCGGCCATGGCCGTTTTCTTATGGATCTTGTGTACCGGTTCGGGGTAATCGATCCGGTGGTGGAATATGCCGTTCAGGATGCGGTTGAAGCTTCTGGCAATCTCGTGCAGGTTTTTCAGTGTCAGTTCGCACTCGTCCAGCTGGCCGTCCATGAAGATGTTGTTGATGATCTTCTGGACCATGCCCTGAATGCGGTCCGGTGTCGGGTTAATCAGGGTTCTGGATGCGGCCTCGACACAGTCGGCCAGCATGACGATGCCCGCCTCGCGGGTCTGGGGCTTGGGGCCGGGATAGCGGAAATCCTTCTCTTCCACCGTCTGGCCGCTGGCCTCGGCTTGAGTCTTGGCCCGATCATAGAAGAATTTGATCAAGCCGGTGCCGTGGTGCTGGCGGATGATGTCGACGATTTGCTGCCCCAGATATTTTTGGTTGGCCAGTTCAACCCCCTCCTTGATGTGGGAGATCAGGATCAGGGCACTCATGCTGGGGGCAAGCTTGTCGTGGCGGTTCTCTTCACCGCTCTGGTTCTCGATGAAGTAGAGCGGTTTTGAAGCTTTGCCGATGTCGTGATAATAGGCTGCAACCCTCGCCAGCAGGGGGTTGGCGTTGATGGATTCGGCTGCCGCTTCCACCAGGTTGCCCACCACGACACTGTGGTGATAGGTGCCCGGCGCCCGTACCATCAGGTCCCGCAGGAGCGGTGAGTTGAGGTTGGCCAGCTCCAGTAGTTTGATATCGGTGGTGTAGTGGAAGAGCGTCTCGATCACCGGAATGGAACTGGAGACGAAGGCCGAGCTCAGCACGCCGCCTACCAAAGCAAAGCAGGCCATATAGATGGTCTGTGCGCTGAAAAGGGTGTTGTTGAGCGTCTGAAAGGCCAGGCCAAGTGCCAAATTGACCACCGAGATCTTGAGGCCGGCGGTGTAGATGGTGCTGCGGTTGGAACACTGCCGCATGCCATGGGCACCCACGATGCTGCCGAGCAGGGCGTAGATCACCACGACCATGCTGTTGTTGAACATGATGCCTAACAGCGGAGCCAGGATGGCGCAGTAAACCAGGGCCACCTCTGAATTGATGAAGACCCGCACGATCATGGCACCGGCGGCAAAGGGGAACAGATAAAAATAGTTATTGGTGTCGATACTGGGAAAGACCGGTCCGATACTCTGGGAGATCAGCAGGGCGGTTTTGAAAACCAGGAAACTCCCGGTGATCAGGAGCGAGATGATCAGGATGTCCTTGTTGCTGGGGTTGAACTTGCGGATATTCTTGCAGGCAAAACGATAGGGGAAATAGAACAGCACCAGGATCATGGCAAAACTGCCGGCAATGGTGAAGAAGCGGTTGCCGCTGCGGTCCTCCTGAAAAATCATGCGTAGTTTGTGTGACTGGTCAGGACTGATGCGTTCGCCGATTCTGACGATCATCTCCCCTTTCTGTACCTTGAAAAGTATCGGGCGGACCGCCTCCATGGCGGCCTTGCTGCGGGCTTCGCTGGCTTCGCGATTGTAGAACAGGTTCGGCAGCAGGATCCGGGCGAGTATGGCCGAGATTCTGCCGGAATCATCCGGATTGCCCACTCCGGCAAATTTCCAGCGAGCAACCATTTTGCGAACTTCGCCGATATCGGTGTAGCTTGCGGATGCATCTCCGCCGGCAACAATATGGCCGCTGTTGTCGAGGATTTCGATGCCGCGGCGGGTATCGCTCAGGAATACCTTGCCGTCCAGCACGATTCTGCGTTGATAGATGTCGTTGAGTTGATGTGAGACGTCAGTCAGCAGTGTTTTGTCGGACTTGACCCGGGTCAGGGCGGCGATTTCACCCGCACTCAGCTCAGTGTCCAGCAGCGGTGTCAGCAGTTTGCGCCAGTCATCCAGGCTGGCGTCTGGCTTTGTCGTGCGTTCGGTCTGGATGGCTGCCAGGGTCTGTTCCAGTTTGTCGGTCAGGTAGGCGGGAACCCGGTCGTTCAGGTTGTAGATGGTTGGCGCGTTGTTGCCAACCTCCTTGCGGCGCTGTTCAGTCAGGGCCTGATCTTCAATCAGATAGTCCCGGGTGGCGCGGATGTCTGAGGTGGCTATGTCGCCAATGTTAAATTCACTGGTGAACAGGTGCTGGCTGGGAAGGATGATGAATGTCAGCAGAAAAGCGGTAGTGATCAGCAGGATAAATCTGTTGCGGCGGGCTGTAAGCGGATTGGAAAACCTCCTGACGATTGAATCGAAAAGGTTTGTGCTCAGCTTGCTCAGGTGTGTCAGTGTATGTTGTTCCTGTTTGTTACCAAGTAGATCCGGCATATCCTGTCGGGTGAGGCTTCGGTCGGTTACACTGTGCGAATAGCGCCTAAGTGTTTGAAAATAAGTTTTAAATATAAGCGCAAACCTGTGGGGTGTCAATAAATAGTCTCAACGCGAAAGTGCGGGCTGTGAACGGATTCATATCTCGGAAATGTCTGCCCCGGTTATCTCCACATCCGGCCAGTTTTCGTAGACCCAGTCTTCAACCCGCTCCAGGCAGGAGCGGGCGATGGTTTTGTCCGGGCTGATGGTGACGAATCCCAGCACTGCCACGCGGGGATTGTCCTGGCGGTCCACTTCGGCGCAGGCGGTATTGAAACGGTTGCGCGTTCTGCCGAGTATGCTTTTGATGATGCCGCGCTTTTCCTTCAGCGTGAAGGAGGGCAGGGCGAGGTGGAGTTCGAGGCAGTAAATAAACATGGTTGATCCCTGTTTTAAAAAATTAATCCCATGGCCGTCCTTGCTTTGTTAAACAGTAAACATGACCGGTTGCAGTTGGGCAGCCCAAATGGGTGGAGAGTCGAGCAAGAATATAATCCTAATTCAGTCGCGATCAAAGATCTTTGCCCAAACCTGTTTTTCTTTATGAAATGAGGCGTATACTTTAAAGGGTGAATGGAACCGTCCGCAGGACATTACGCGGACAGGGATGCTGCGCCCTGGGCGGATCCGGAGCCGGTACATCTGTTTGTTCTGGTACTGCCGCGGATCACGCGGTTAGTGAGCAAGACACGCTATGAAAGGTTGCTATGTATGACAGCTAGAGCGGATCTGATAATCATCGGTTCAGGCTCAACCGCCTTTGCGGCAGCCCTGCGCGCCACCGGCTATGGTGCCAAGGTGATCATGTTCGAAAAGAGCGTGCTGGGCGGGACCTGCATCAATTGGGGCTGCATACCCAGCAAGACGTTGATCCACGCAGCCCTTTTCAATCATGAGGCCGCCCGCGGTACCCGACTCGGTCTGGGTGGTGAAGGTGCTGTCCGTGTGCCGGATCCGGAACGGCTGTTCAAGCATCGCGAATCTGTCGTTGCTGCCCTGCGCCAGGAGCGATATCTGAATGTGCTCGACAAGATGCAGGGGCTTGAGCTTGTCAAGGGGACCGCCCGTTTTGTCGATGCACAGACCGTAGTCTGCAATGGGCGCAGCTATCGTGCGGAACGTTTCCTGGTTGCCGTTGGCGGCAACCCGCGAATTCCGGAATTGTCAGGGCTTGACCGCTGCGACTACCTGACCAGCCGCAGCGCGCTCCTGCTCAGAAAACTCCCCGCATCGCTGGTTATCATCGGCGGCGGGGTGGTGGCGGTCGAGCTGGGGCAGATGTATCATCGCCTGGGGTGCCGGGTCACCATTCTGGAACATGGGCCGCGCCTGCTGCCGGCCATCGAGCAGGAACTGTCCGCCGAACTGGAATCAGTACTTGTCAAGGAAGGAATCGAGGTTGTGACAAATGCCAGTTTCTGTTCGTTGGACAAGCCGGGCGATAAGAGCGTGGTCCATGTTGATAAGGGTGACAGCCGTCATGAATTTACCTGCGAGCGGATACTGCTGGCGGTCGGTACCCTGCCTGCCACCGCTGGCATCGGTCTTGAGTCCGCTGGTGTCACCGTTGACCGCAAGGGATTTATCCAGGTTGATGAGCATATGCGCACCTCGGTGCCGGGTATCTGGTCGGCCGGAGATGCGGTCGGTCGGATGATGATCGCAACGGTGGGAGCCCGGGAAGGGGTGATTGCCGTGGATGACATGTTTAATCCCGGCTGCGGTTGCAGGATGGATTACCTGGGGGTGCCCATGGCGATATTTACTGACCCGGAAGTGGCCATGGTTGGTTACAGCGAGGAGCAGGCCAGAAGGGCCGACTTCGATTGCATGGTCAATATCATGCCGGTCAGCGCCATCCCCAAGGCTCATGTCACCACCCAGACGGAGGGGGTGATCAAGATGATTGCTGAACGGACGACCGGGCGTCTGCTGGGAGTTCATCTGGTCTGTCACCGCGGTGCGGACATGATCAATGAAGCCGCTCTGGCGCTGCGAATGAAGGCCACGGTGGACGACATCGCCGCCACCCTGCATGTCTATCCCTCCATCGGCGAGGGGCTCAGGCTGTGTGCCCAGGGTTTTCGCCGGGATATCAGTCGCCTCTCCTGCTGTGCGGAGTGACCTGTCCTTCAGGGCGGCGACTCACCCCAGCAGAAACTCGAAATCCTCCCTGGTCAGTCCGGCACCGCCGCCAGTGGCCCCTTCCTCCAGAATGGCCTTGTAGAGCAGGGTCTTACGCTCTTTAAGGGCCATCATCTTTTCTTCGATGGTGTGGCGCATGATCAGGCGGGTGATGGTGACCTGCTCGGTCTGGCCGATGCGGTGGGCCCGGTCCGAGGCCTGATTCTCCACGGCCGGATTCCACCAGGGGTCCATATGGTAGACGTAGGTGGCCCGGGTCAGGTTGAGTCCCTTGCCGCCGGCCTTGAGGCTGATCAGGAACACCGCCGGTTCGGTCGCGTTCTGGAAGGTCTGCACCAGTTTTTTGCGCTGGGGCACCGGAGTTGTCCCGTCCAGCCGCAGGCAGGGCAGTCCATGCCGCTTGAGTCCCTGTTCGATAATATCCAGATAGCCGGTGAACTGGGAGAAGACCAGGGCGCTGTGCCCTTCGTCGCGCAGTTCTTCCAGCTGCTCGATCAGGAACTCCAACTTGGGGGAGCCCGCCTCGGCTCCGGCCTTGGCCAGTACCGGGGCCAGACAGATCTGGCGCAGGCGCAGGATGGCGGTCAGGGCGATGATGCGGGCCTGGGCCGGTGCCTGGCTTTCGTAGGCTTCCTTTACCTGGCCGCGCACCTCTTCCACCGTGCGCTGATAAAAGGCCTTCTGCCGGGTGGACAGCTCCAGCTGGATGTCGGTCTCGATCTTGGGGGGCAACTCGGCGGCGATCAGCTGTTTGCTGCGGCGCAGGATGAAGGGGCGGGTACGGCCAATCAGTCGCGCAATGTCGGCGGTATCACCTTTGCCGGTCCGTCGGGCGAATTCCTCCCTGCTCCCCAGCAGCCCCGGCAAACAGAGATCCATGATGGCATAGTATTCTCCAATGTGGTTTTCCACCGGCGTGCCGGTCAGGGCCAGCACGAAGCTCCCTTTCAACTTGCGCACGGCGTTGGTGGTGGCGGCCTGGAGATTCTTGACCACCTGGGCCTCGTCATAAATGATCACATTGAAGTGCAACTGTTCCAATTCATAGATGTCGCGCTGCACGATGCCGTAGCTGGTGATGATGATGTCATGATCCGCAAAAGCAGTTGAAGTGCGGCCTGTGCCGACGTAGAGCAGCACACGGGCAGAGGGCAGGAAACGGGCGATTTCCGCTTCCCAGTTGAAAAGTAGTGACGGCGGCACGACGATCAGATGTGGTGTGCCGGGCGCCGCGTACGACGTGATTTCGCCGGACATTAGGCCGGCCAGCAGGGTGATGCTTTGTACCGTTTTTCCCAATCCCATGTCGTCGGCCAGACAAGCGCCAAAACGGTGCTCGTACAGAAAGGCCAGCCAGCGCCAGGCATCGGCCTGATAGTGGCGCAGGGTGGCGTTCAGTCCCGCTGGCAGGGGGCGCTCCGGGACAGTCTCGAAATTGAGCAGGCTCTCCAGGATCAGGCTGTCTTCCGGCGACAGACGGACCGTGACCCCGTGGCTGCGCAGCTGAAGCCAGTCCAGGATCTGCAGGCGCGGCACGCGCACCGCTTCTGCTTTTACCCCCTGTTTGCGCTTCCTGGACGGCATGGCCCCGGCGCACATAGCCAGCACCTGGGCGTCCAGCTCGTCCAGCATGATCAGTCGGCCGTTGCGCCGCACAAATCCGTTTCCTTCCAAAATCGTCCGCAGCTCATCCTCGGTCAGCAGTTCGCCGTCGCAGCGGATTTCAGGGTGCAACTCGAACCAGTCCAGGCTGCTTTTGGTGGCATCAAGGGAGAACTCCCACTTGGCCGAGGCCAGGGGTTCGCTCCCTATCCGCAGGGCAAAACCCTTCGCCTGCAGGCGAGACACCAGCTCTGGCAGATCCTTGAGCAGCCGCTCCCTGGGTATCCCGATCCAGCCGGGGGCATGGACATTGCCGGTAAAGGCTTCCAGACCGAATAACTCGAACAGTATCTTCATCAGGTCAGCCTGGCGGTGGCGATCATCCTCGACGCAATGCCAGCCGTCCGGAGCTGCCTGAAGCAGAAGCATCTTCCGGTTCCATTCCTCGGCCAGATGGTTCAGGAGCTGTTTGGCCTCCCGTTTTACGTCGCGTTTCAAAAAATCGGGCGAGGAGGTGAGTGTGCGGATGATGGTGTTGCGTTTGGTGGTCTTTGTCTCATCCTTCAGTACCAAGGCGGTTTCCATAACGGCCCGCACCCGTTTTTTGGTTTTCATCGCTGCCGACAGATGGCCGCGGTCGGCCGGGTTCAGGAGCCAGAAGACCGCATTGGAGCAGGGGAAGGTCTGACCGTTGTACAAACCGGCCGGTTCCAGCGCTATCATCGCTTGTTCGATGCCGTGGGGTATGTCCAGCAGATAGGTGGGCGTACCTGGCTGCGGCCGGTCGGCAGCAGCGCCGTTGATGTGATAGAAGCAGTTTTCGTCGTTGGCGAGCATTTCCGGATTGAGCCGGATGGCGGCCTTGTTGAAGAGCTCGATCGGCGCGGCGACGGCGTGCGCAAGCCGTCGCAGTCCGTGCGGGGAGATAACCGCTTCCGAATCGTCATCTTCAGGAAACTCATCGGCATAGCTTTCATCTTCTTCGTACCCGTCGAACTCATCACGCTCATTGACCGAATCCAGCTCTTCGATCAGATCTTCCCAGCCCCTCCAGACACTGCGGTCCGTGACAGGAAGAATGGTACCGGATTCAGGGTCAAACAGCAGATGCCCGTGGTGAATCGCGCCGGGTGGGATCGGGCGGCCGTTGTCCAGGGTGCGGGAGATGATTACCTCGTCCCTGCGAATGTCAAAAACAACACTGGCCCGAAGGGGGGCTTCCGATCGATAGACCAGCGTGGTTTCCCGTTCCTGCTCATTGCGATAGACGATCGGGTATTTTCCGCCGGTCAGCTTGAGGAATGCCTCGAAATAGCGGGGCGACGATTCGTAGTAATAATTAGAAGCCATGAAACGGGCCAGGTCGGTCGGGATACCGGCTGAGGTCCAGCCATGCACGGTTTCGTTGCCCCGCATCAAGCGCCCGGACAGGCTGGCGGAGTAGCGGCTTGACTCGATTACCAGCCGGAAGTGCTGGGATGCTTTCGGTTCGGCGGGGGGCGTTGCCATGCTTTTAAAATGTTCGTCACGCCGGCGCCTGGCCTCGGCCAGATTCCTTGCCAGATCGGCCTGCTTGGCCTGCCTGGCTGCAGCATCTGTCGCGGTGCCGTTTGCGGAGGCCGGCTCCTGGTCGGTATAAAGCTTCATGTCCAGCAGCAGTTGTTTGTTGAAGCGTATCTGCGACAGGGTTTCCGGAGAGACCATCCGCTTCAGGGTAGCCCAGACAACCACGACGTGGGGACAGTTGCGGGCCGGCTGCCATTGATTGCAGCTGCACTTGGCCAGCAGGCGGAAGCCTTCCAGCAGAAATGTGGTCTGGGTGCCGTTGGTAAAGGTCACCACCAGTGCGCTCTTGTCGTCGTTCCAGGCAGCGGCGGCCAGGGTGTTGGCCTTGCAGGCCTCAAAGCCGGCCATCAGATGGGTCTTGGCAGCGATGGCATGGATATCGCCCGGGAGGTACTCTTGGAACCTTTTCAAAAGCGGCGAAACGGATGTGGTAGTGGTGGTCATTTGCTGGCTGGACTCCTTGTGCCGATCTTCTCCAGGTAGCAGTCAAACATGAACCGGTTTGTATTCTTCATCAAGCGCCGTACCGCACCCAGTTCCTGGCTGTCCCGGAAAATCAGCCGAACCCGCTCGGCATGGGTCAGCATGTCGAACCAGATGCGCGCTTCTGAAGCGGGTTCCTGCGCCAGTCGCATTGCAAAGGTCTCCGCGCAGAGCTGGTTCCCTTGCGGAGCCGGCTGCATGGGGAGGGCGAAGATCCCTTGCAGCCATCCCCAGACCGGAAGCCAGGCTGGCACCTGTTGCTCCTCGATTTCATCCGTCCCTTCGAAATGCAGGGAAGCGTTGAGATCGCTGATTACTCGGTTTTTGATGGTTTGCATCTCGACGGTCAGCGGGTCTTCAAGCAAGGCGGCCAGATAGCTTTTCAGGCTGCCGGCGTTGTTTCCCGCCAGAGTCAGGGCGTCGCCGCACCATGCCAGCAGCCTGCCGCGTTCAATGCCGCTGTTTCCGTTGGCAAGTGCCGCCTGGAAACAGTCCGCCGCTTCGGCGTAGCGGCCGGCCGTCATCAGGACCTGGCCAAGGTGAAAGCGGGGCGGGATTAAGGTCTGCTCAGGATCCGGCAGGGCGCGCAGCCCATCGATCAGTACCTCCAGCACAACCGGGCGCAGGGTCGGGTGGCAGAGGGCGTCGAGGCCAAGCGAGATGGCATGGAGCTGAACCGGATTGCCGGGGTTCTGGTCGACTGCGGCCAGCAGGTTACGCCATCCGGCGACAAGTTTCAGCAGGTCGGCAATCTGTCTGTCAGCAGGATTGTCGGCCAGTAATTGCTCGTATACGGAAAGAGCCTGGACAAGATCCCGGTCACGGATAAATTCATCGGCAATATTGAGCAGGATGCCGGTGCGGTTGTCTTCAAAGAGATTGAGTTGCATGGCTTTTTAAAACTCGCAGTGCCGCGGAGTGCGCGGAAAGGGGATCACGTCGCGGATGTTCTCCATGCCGGACAGGTACATCACCAGCCGTTCGAAGCCCAGGCCGAAGCCGGCATGGGGGCAGCTGCCCCAGCGGCGGCTGTCGCGGTACCACCAGAGCGGGTCCCGGGCGATTCCCAGTTCGTCCATGCGCGTTTCAAGCAGATCGAGGCGTTCCTCGCGCTGGCTGCCGCCGATGATCTCGCCCACCTTGGGCACCAGCAGGTCCATGGCGGCCACGGTGCGGCCGTCCGGGTTCTGGCGCATGTAAAAGGCCTTGATGTCTTTGGGGTAGTTGAGGATGAAGGTCGGGCCGCCGATCACCTGCTCGGTGATGTAACGTTCATGCTCGGTTTGCAGGTCTAGGCCCCATTCGACCGGGTAGGCGAACGATGTCGGGGATTGCTGCAGGCGACTGATGGCATCGCCGTAGTCGATGCGGGCGAATTCGGCCTCGGCTACCGTGCGGATGCGTTCCAGCAGTCCGTTTTCGACATGCTTGTCAAAGAAGGCCATGTCTTCGCAGCATTCCTCCAGGGCAAAGCGGCACAGGTATTTGATGAACTCCTCGGCCAGGTCGGCGTCATCGGCCAGGTCGGCAAAGGCCATCTCCGGCTCGATCATCCAGAATTCCGAGGCGTGGCGGGCGGTGTTGGAGTTCTCGGCCCGGAAGGTGGGGCCGAAGGTGTAGATATCGCCGAAGGCCAGGGCAAACAGCTCCCCTTCCAGTTGCCCGCTGACGGTCAGGCCGGTTTTCTGGCCGAAGAAGTCCTGGCTGAAATCCGGCTGGCCGTTCAGCAGGGGCGGTTGGCCGGCATCCAGGGTGGTTACGCGGAACAGTTCGCCGGCCCCTTCACAGTCGCTGGCGGAGATGATCGGGGTATGGACGTAGAGGAAATCCTTCTCGCTAAAGAAGCGGTGGATGGCCTGGGCCAATTTGGAACGCAAGCGGAAGACGGCGCCGAAGGTGTTGCTGCGGGGGCGCAGGTGGGCGATGCTGCGCAGATATTCGAATGTGTGGCGTTTTTTCTGTAAGGGGTAGTTTTCATCGCTTGTGCCGATGATTTCAATCGTCTGGGCCTGTAGTTCTCGCTCCTGGCCGGCGGCTGGTGAAGCCACCAGTGTTCCTGTCACCCGCAGGGCGCTGCCGGTCCCCAGATGGCTGACTTCTTCAAAGTTGGCCAGGGTCTGGTCAGCCACAATCTGGATGCCGGCCAGATTGGAGCCATCGTTAAGAACTATGAAGGCGATGCCTTTGGATAGCCGCAGCGACCGGATCCACCCCGAGAGCCGGCAGGTCTCGCCAGTAGAAGCTTTTGTCAGCAGATTTTTGATCACAGTCCTCATGTGATATCTCCCTAGTGACCGATTTTGTTAGACTACATGACAGGGGCAACGTGCTGGTCAAGCCCCAGGTTTGTTTGACCCGGCAGGGGTGCTTATGCTACAAGAAGCCATGAAGATGATTTGCTGCATACTGTTGCTGTTTCTGCAGGCCCTGCCGGTTTTGGCGGCCAACAGCGAAAGGAATTTCGGCGGTGTCGGCATCGACGGACTTCCGCTGCCGGACGGCCGGATCCGGGTCGGTCAGATCGTTTCCGGCGGGCCGGCCCATCAGGCCGGTGTCCGGGTCGGAGATGTCATCACCCATATCGACGGCAAGGCGACCCAGGGCAGCGATTTCAGGGTGATGGTGCAGAAACGCCTGCGGGGGGTGGCCGGATCACCGGTGGTGATCAGGGTGCACCGCAGCGGCGAAGACAAGCCGCTGACCTTCAGGCTGATCCGCCGGCAGATTGTCGTCAACCCGTTAAAAGAAGCGCGCTAGCTACGGTAGAGCGTCAAGGTTTTTTAGCGTCCCGCTGGACTTTGTGGACACGGCGCCCGGCGTCTTGCGGTTTGGCGGTCTGTTTTGCAGCGCTTTTTACCACCTGCACCGGCTTAGGTTCAGTTCCCCCCAGCTGCCTCACCTCAGTTTCGCTCAGAAGGCGGTATTCCCCCGGTTTCAGCGTCCCTATCGACAGTGTTCCGTAACGCACCCGCTTCAGCCGCACCACCGACAGGCTGACCGCCTCGCACATGCGGCGGATCTGGCGGTTGCGTCCCTCATGGATGGTGATGGCGAGCCAGTCGTTCTGTTCCCCTTCCTTGATTAGGCTGACCGTAGCCGGAGCCGTCTTGCGGTCGTCGATCAGCACACCTGCCCTCAGCTGCTCAATCTGACTCTTGTGCACCTTGCCACGCACCCTGATGTGATACTCCTTGTCGATCTCATGGCGTGGATGCATCAGCCGGTTAGCCCAGTCGCCATCGTTGGTCAAAAGCAGCAGCCCTTCGGTGTTGTAGTCCAACCTGCCGACCGGATAGACCCGCTCGCTGACTTCCTTGAGCAGGTCGGTCACCAGGGAGCGTCCCTCCGGGTCATCCATGGTAGTCATGTAACCGACCGGCTTGTTGAGCAGGATGTAGAGCCGCTTGGCGGAAAACTGCAACGGTTTGCCGTCCACGCAGATGCGGTCGCCGGCCGGGTCGGCCTTGCTGCCCAATTCGGTTACCACGACATTGTTGACGGTGACCCGTCCCTCCAGAATCAGGTTTTCTGCGGCCCGGCGGGAAGTGATTCCGGCTTGGGAGATGAGTTTCTGCAGGCGTTCTTGCATATGGTTTGTCCTTGAAAAAAACAGGGGCGGTAAAAAAACCGCCCCTACTTTTGAAATAAGTGATGCTATCCCGCTGTCGGTCTATTCCACGCAGCGTGTCATGGCGCGGAACTTGTTGTAGCGTTCTTCGACCAGTTCATCGCCGGACAGTTTGACCAGATCCGCCAGGTGGCGGGTGATGGCTTCCTTCAGGTTGCCGGCCATGGCGGCATGATCACGGTGGGCACCGCCGATCGGCTCCTTGATGATCTCGTCGATCACGCCCAACTTGATGATGTCCTGGGCGGTGGGTTTGAGGGCTTCGGCCGCCTGCTCGCCCTTGGTGCCGTCGGACCAGAGGATCGCGGCGCACCCCTCGGGTGAGATGACGGCGTAAACCGAGTGTTCCAGCATCAGGATCCGGTCGCCGACCGCAATGGCCAGGGCGCCGCCCGAGCCCCCCTCGCCGGTGATGCAGACGACGATCGGAGTTTTGAGTGAGGCCATTTCGCGCAGGTTGCGGGCGATGGCTTCGGCCTGGCCGCGCTCTTCGGCGCCGATGCCGGGATAGGCGCCGGGGGTGTCCACGAAGGTAATCACCGGCAGCTTGAACTGCTCGGCCATCTGCATCAGGCGCAGCGCCTTGCGGTAACCCTCGGGATTGGGCATGCCGAAATTGCGGTAGACCTTCTCCTTGGTGTCGCGCCCCTTCTGGTGGCCGATCACCATCACCGGCATCCCGTCGAAACGGGCCAGTCCACCCACGATGGCATGGTCGTCGCCGAAATTGCGGTCGCCGTGCAGTTCGACAAAATCGGTGAACATCAGGTTGATATAGTCCAGCGTAAAGGGGCGGTTGATGTGGCGCGCCACCTGGGCCGTCTGCCAGCGGGACAGGTTGGCGAAAATGTCAGCCCGCATCTGCTCGACACGTCCTTCCAGCTTGGATACATCGGCGCCGATATCCAGCCCGTCCAGGGACAGCCGGTTCAGTTCCTCGATCTTTTTTTCCAGCTCCACTATCGGTTTTTCGAATTCAAGATAGAATTGAGTTGCCATCAGTCGCTCTCCTCGTCGTACCTATTCAAAAGACGCGGCATTATAGCCGAACAATCGCTCCACTTCCAGCCTTAAATCATCGCTGGCCATAACAGTCATGTCCGCAGGGAGCGGCAGCGTCGAGCGGCTCCGCTCGGGAATCACGAACTGGATGAAGGCCGGAACAGAACCGCGGTGGCGCTGGATGATCTCCTTCAGCGCGTTGATGTGCGCGGCCGGGGTCTCGTCCAGGCGCAGGGTGAAGAGCACCTTTTTGGTGGTCTGGGCCCTGGCCTCGGACAGCAGTTTGATGTCGCCCGCCGGTCCGCGATTTCTCTGCTGCCACTCGCTGCCCCCCTCTTTCTGGGCCTGCACCAGGATCTTGGCCCCCTTCTCGGTCTTTTCCAGCTTGCCGATCACCAGCAGCGGGTCATCGGATTTCAACAGCGGGGCGGCGCCGGCGTAGATGTCGGAAAAGACCGTGATCTCCACCGAGCCGGTCAGGTCTTCGATGGTGGCAAAGCACATCCGGTCCCCCTTCTTGGTGATGATCTCGCGGAAGGTGGAGACGATGCCGCAGATGCGAACCTCGCTATTCTCCTCCAGCTCGGACAGTTTGGCGATTTCGCAATTGGCCAGCCGTTTGATGTCGTCCAGATAGCGGTCCAGGGGGTGACCGGTGATCAGGAAACCGAGCGCCTCCTTTTCGTAGGCCAGCTTTTCCTTGTCGTGCCATTCGGGGGTGGCGGGGAGCCGCATGCCGCCGTTGCCGTTGTTTTTGACCACCTCGGCCGTGTCGAACAGGGAAACCTGGGCGCTGGCCTTCTCCTCCTGGATCTTCTGGCCATAGGACATGGCCGACTCCAGCCCCTCCATCAGGGCCGAGCGTGCCGCGCCGGTGGAATCGAAGGCGCCGCACTTGATCAGGGCCTCCAGCACCTTCTTGTTGGAACGGCGCATGTCGACCCGTTCACAGAAATCATAGATGTCCTTGAAGGGTGTTTCGCCGCGCGCCTCTAGAATCGCTTCCACGGCGCCGCTGCCGATCCCCTTGACCGCCCCCAGCCCGAAGCGCATGGATTTGCCCACCACCGTAAAGGAAAGCCCCGACTTGTTGATGTCCGGCGGCAGTACCTCGATCTCCTGCTCGCGGCAGTCGGCAATGTTCTTGATGACCTTGTCGGTACTGTCCATGTCGCAGCTCAGGAGCGCCGCCAGGAACTCCACCGGATAATGGGCCTTGAGGTAGGCGGTCTGGTAGGCGATCAGGGCGTAAGCGGCCGAATGGGATTTGTTGAAGCCGTACTCGGCAAACTTGGCCATCTGGTCGAAAATAGCCTCGGCCTTTTTGGGGTCGATGCCCTGATCCTTGGCGCCGGCCAGAAAGGGTTCCTTCTCCTTGGCCATGACCACCGGGTCCTTCTTGCCCATGGCGCGGCGCAGCAGGTCGGCGCGCCCCAGGGAATAGCCGGCCAGGGTGCGCGAGATCTGCATGACCTGTTCCTGGTAGACGATGACGCCGTAGGTGTCCTTGAGGATCGGCTCCAGCTGGGGCAGGTCGTAGACCACCTTCTGGCGGCCATGCTTGCGCTCGATGAAGTCGTCCACCATGCCGCACCCCAGCGGGCCGGGACGGTACAGGGCGCAGGCAGCGATCACGTCTTCGAAGCAGGACGGTTTGAGTTTGACCAGCATCTCCTTCATGCCGCTGGACTCCAGCTGGAAGATGCCGGTGGTGTTGCCGGCCGTGATCAGGTCGTAGCTGGCCTGGTCGTCATCCCGCAGCAGGGTGATGTCGAAATTAGGGTCCTTCCCCTCCCGCACCAGCTTGACCGCGTTCTGGATCACGGTCAGGTTTTTGAGGCCGAGGAAGTCGAACTTGACCAGTCCGACCATCTCCACATACTTCATGGAGTACTGGGTGTTGATGGCGCCGGTCTTCTGGTCCTTGTAGACCGGAAGATACTCCTCCAGCTGGTTGGGGGCCACCACCACCCCGGCGGCGTGGGTGGAGGCATTGCGCGCCAGCCCCTCCAGGCAGAGGGCCGTATCCAGCAGATCCTTGACCTGCGGGTCGCTGGCGGCCATCTCGTTGAACTGCGGTTCCTGCTTGAGGGCCTTGGCCAGGGTCATCTTCAGGTCGTCCGGGACCAACTTGGCGATCCTGTCCACATCGCCATAGGCCATGCCCAGGGCCCGGCCCACGTCGCGTACCACGGCCTTGGCCTTCATGGTGCCGAAGGTGATGATCTGGCAAACCCGCTCGCGGCCGTATTTCTCCACCACGTACTGGATCACCTCTTCCCGGCGGTCCTGACAGAAGTCCACGTCGATATCAGGCATGGAGATACGTTCGGGGTTGAGAAAACGCTCGAACAGCAGGTTGTAGGGCAGGGGGTCCAGGTCGGTGATCTTGATGGCGTAGGCCACCAGCGAACCGGCGGCCGAGCCCCTGCCCGGGCCGACCGGGATGCCCTTGTTTTTGGCCCAGGTGATGAAGTCGGACACAATCAGGAAGTAGGCCGGGAACTTCATGGCGCGGATGCAGTCCAGCTCGATGCGCAGGCGGTCGAAGTAGCCCTGCTGCTGCTCCAGGGTCATATCCGGATACTTGGCCAGGATGGTGACCATCCGCTCCTTGAGTCCTTCCGTGGCCAGATGCTCCAGCATGTCGTCATGGTTCTGGCCGGCAGGCGGTTCGAAGTGGGGGAAAAAGTATTCCTCTTCCAGCGGCAGCTTCAGGTTGCAGCGCTCGGCTATGGCCACGGTGTTGGCGATCGCCTCCGGCGCGTAGGAAAAGGCGGCCGCCATCTCCTCGGGGGTCTTGACATAGAATTCCTCGGCCGAGAACTTCATGTGGGTCGGATCGTTCATGGTCTTGCCGGTCTGGATGCAGAGCAGCACTTCGTGGGCGCGGGCGTCCTCCCGGTTCAGGTAGTGGCAGTCGTTGGTGGCCACCAGCGGCAGCTTCAGTTCCGCAGCCACTTCCAACAGGCGTTTGTTGACGATATCCTGTTCCGGCAGGGTGTTTTCCTGCAGCTCGATGTAGTAGCGGTCCGGAAACAGCTCGCTGTACCAGCGGGCGGTCTCGATGGCCTCCTCCATCCGGCCCCGGCCGCACTGCATGGCCACTTCACCCTTCAGGCAGGCTGACAGGGCGATCAGCCCCTCGCTATGCTTCTGGAGCAGTTCGCGGTCAATGCGGGGGCGGTAGTAGAAACCTTCCTTGTAGCCGGCCGAGGTCAGATAGGAGAGGTTCTTGTAGCCGGTCAGGTTCTCGCACAAAAGGACCAGGTGGTAGGCCGCATCGGAGATGCCTTTGGTGCTCTCGCGCGAGAAGCGGGAATCAGGGGCAATGTAGAGCTCGCAGCCGATCAGCGCTTTAATGCCGGCCTTCTTGCATTTGAGATAGAATTCCACCGCACCGAACATGTTGCCATGGTCGGTGATGGCCACCGCCGGCATGTTATGGGCCTTGGCCTTGGCGATCAGGTCATCCAGGCGGATGGCGCCGTCCAGCAGGGAATACTGGGTGTGAAGGTGGAGGTGAACGAAAGGGGTCGCAGGGGTATTCTCAGCGATAACGGATGGTTCCATGGGGTACTGCCTCCCGGTAAATCAATCAAGGCAAGATTATGCCTTATGTCAAGATGTGGTGTCAAGGGGAGGGAATTGTGACAATATTTTGTGTGTAATGGCAGGAGGTTGGAAATTTTTTATAAATAAGGGTGTTTAACCGGTATATCAGCCAACTAAGACCTGACAGCCTGAAATATAAATAGCCCCGTCTCCCAAACAGGAAACGGGGCCTGGTAACACGAATACGCACCTGCTCTATTTCTTAGGTTTTATGCCGCCGGTTTTGATATGACTTGGCAACATTTTCACTCCAGAAAGATTGCGGTGTCGTGTTTCTGCAGCTAGCAACCGTGTCATTTAATGCATGTAACCGTCCGAGAGGGTCGTTAGGAAAGAGACAATGGCATCTTCTTCCATATCGCTCAGACCGAGATTCCCCAGTTCGGTTCTGTTCACGTTGGCTGACACTTCCGGTGCCGGCCAGCAGGTCATTTTCTCCCGAGGATCACCAGAGTTGTAGGTGGGATACTTATCTCTCGTATTGTAGAAGTGCACGATCTCCTTCAGGCTTTTGAAGTAGCCATTATGCCCGTAAGCCTTGACAAACATCGGATAGGAACGCTTGTCCACATTTCTGAGAGTAGGCACCTTGTGTTTGCCGTAGTTCTGGTCTGCGTACATCTTGAAATCCATACGGGTCATGAGAAAGCCGCCCAGCCCAGGATCAATCCAACTATTACCGCCTTCTGGCTGTTTGTAGAACGGATTATCGGGATTTTTGGGGATTCCCAGGTTATCAAAGGTGTAATCTGTGAAGAGGGGATTCATGGTGCTGCAATAAGTATTATTTTCAGAATCACTGGAGGAGCAGTTGTAACCATTACACGTGCTTTGACTAGTTGAACATTTCTGCTCCACGGTGCTTATGTGACAATTGGCGCATTTCCCTTTGCCGTTGAAGAGCTTGAGTCCTTTTTTTTCAACATCAGACAGTTCAAGTTTTCCATTCAGGTAGTTGTCGTACTTGGACGTGAAGGCGTTTGATTCCTTGGAAGCCTCATAGGCGGCGATGGAATAGGCGATATCATCATACGCCACATTCACCTTGGCCCTGGTCATCGCATCCAGGCTGAACGGACCCTGGGAAGGATTTGAGCAGGCACTCTCGAAATTGATCGAAGACGGCCACATGATGTCGCACGCCCCGGGCCAGACTTTCTTGAAGATCGCTCCATACTCCGGAGAGCTGCAGACCCGGAAGACCACGCAGGCCGCATCGGGAAGGGCCTGCTCCTTAGGGTTCAGGAACGGACCCTGGGCTTGATCGGCAGCAGGATTGCCGAGCTTGCCGCCGGTTGCCCTGCCATCCCAGAAGTTTCCGCCCATGAACATGCCGTTGGTGGGATTAACCAAACGGAAAAAGGGACTTGTGGTGGCATACGCCGAACTGGGCGGCTTGCGGTTGCCGAATTCTCCCGGGATTGATCCCTCGTAGACTGCGCCATGCTTGTTGATCATCTCGTTTGGTCCGGTCCAGCCAGCCTCGGGGGCATGGCACGCAGCACACGACTGGTTCTTGTTGATGGAGAGTCTGTCATCGAAGAAAATGTTCTTCCCCACTGCTTCCTTGCAGGTCAGTCCCGCAGTCGCAGCCATTCCAGCTCCGGTTGAGAGAAGCAGAGCCACAGCCGCTGCCAATAGTCTTTTTGTCACCATTCTTGGTTCTCCTTTTTCATGACGAAAGTTCATGATCATTCAAATTACCTGCGTCGTAAAGAAATGATTACTAAAGTCAACTGTGGTGCGTCTTTGGCAAGGTGTTGAAAATCTGATGTGGAGTCGGTCCAATGTACTGGTCAAACCTTACTGTATCGCCCTTCGGGCGATCTTTGTTCTACAATTGGTGTCGTAAATAGTGTCGCTCGTTAAAAAAACAAATTTGAGATGTTACGCTATCTATTTATACATTTGCGCTGTGCATCCCGGCATCCAATAAAGTCTCTCAACATCTTGCTCGAGCGGTTTCACCCCCTTCCCTAAAAGAACGTTCGGCAAGAATCAACCGAAATCCATAACAGTTCGCCCCTCCCACAATAACCTCCCAAACTTAGGTGTCATCAGCAATTTATTCGTTAACAAAGATAGCGGTTCACAAAGCAGTAAAATTAAATATTGTTAACTATACTGGGTTGCGGCGGGTTGACAAATGTACATGATCGCGATATTTCTAAAAACACCTTTGAAGTCAAAGACGGAAATGAATTGAGGGCATGGGAATCAGGTGGTGAGGGAATCAAGATTTATTCTGAATCGTTCTAATCTGACGCTATCAGGCTTGTCATCTTCGAACTTTTTTATCGGGATCCATGATTTCAAATGATTGTAAACTGCATTCCCGATCAGAGTTGCTTCAGGAATGACAATTTTGTGGAGTGGCGGCACATTAAAACTACTCTGGGGATTTTTGAAGCATTTGGGGTGTACTTAATTGTTTCGTTGAGGGGTAAACGAAGATTCGACTAGTGAGAGTTTGCTGGGACAGCGGAAATATGGGTGGGCTATTCTTGTTTTTTCCTGTTCTCCATCGTTATCAGACATCACAACCTTGGCAGTATATAATTGTAAAAATTAAAAGCCCCGCTTTCCAGGTAGGAGCGGGGCTTGCAGTTGTCCATTCAGTTAAGGGCTATTTCTTTGATTATTTGGATGCCGATTTTTCTAAAGTCGTCGGAATCGATTTTCCCGCCGCATTCAACGCCTCCAGCATGGCGTCGCCCATGCGGGTCGGGCTGGTGGAGACGACTACCCCGCACTCCTGCAGGGTTCTGATCTTGTCTTCGGCCTTGCCCTTGCCGCCGGTGATGATGGCGCCGGCATGGCCCATGCGTTTGCCCGGCGGCGCTGTGACGCCGGCGATGAAGGCTGCCACCGGTTTCTTCATGTTTTCCCTGATCCAGTGGGCCGCCGCTTCCTCGGCGCCGCCGCCGATCTCGCCGATCATGAAAACCGCTTCTGTTTGCGGGTCATTGTTGAAAAGCTCCAGAACGTCGATGAATTTCATGCCGATGATCGGGTCGCCGCCGATACCGACGCAGGTGGACTGCCCCAGGCCCATGTCGGTCAACTGTTTGACCGCTTCGTAGGTCAGGGTGCCGGAGCGGGAGACCACGCCGACTTTGCCCGGTTTGTGGATGTAGCCGGGCATGATGCCCAGTTTGCACTGGCCAGGTGTGATCACCCCCGGGCAGTTTGGGCCGACCAGTCTGGTTCTGCTCTCGGCCTGCATGGCGCGGGCCATGACCATGTCGCGGATCGGGATGCCTTCGGTGATGCAGACCGCCAGGTCGAGTCCGGCAGCGCAGGCTTCCAGAATGGCGTCGGCAGCGGCGGGAGGCGGTACGAAGATCATGGAGACATTGGCCTTGGTGTAGCGCACCGCTTCTTCGACCGTGTTGAAGACCGGGATGCCGTCAATATGGATGCCGCCCTTGCCCGGGGTGACACCGGCCACGATGTTGGTGCCATAGGCGCGGCACTGCTGGGTGTGGAACAGGCCGCTGCGTCCGGTGATGCCCTGCACGACGATCTTTGAACTGTTGTCTATGAGAATGGACATGACCTAGATACCTCCCTGTCCCAACATTTTAACGATCTTGCCGGCACCGTCGCCAAGGGTCTCGCCGATCTGCACGTTCAGGCCCGATTCCTGAAGGAGCTTTTTCCCCTCCTCCACGTGGCTGCCGTCCATGCGTACCACGATCGGCAGTGTACACTTTATCTCGCTGGCTGCCTCGATGATGCCCTGGGCGATGACATCACAACGCATGATGCCGCCGAAAATGTTGACGAAAACCGCTTTGACGTCACTGTCTTCCAGTATGATCTTGAAGGCCTCGGCTACCTTCTCCCTGGTGGCTCCGCCGCCAACATCCAGGAAGTTGGCCGGCTCGCCGCCGAACTCCTTGAGCACGTCCAGGGTGGCCATGGCCAGGCCGGCGCCGTTGACCATGCAGCCGATGGAGCCGGTCAGCTTGATGTAGGCCAGGTCGTACTTGCCGGCCGTGATCTCCAGCGGGTCGAGCTGGGAGTAGTCCACCATGTCGGGGTACTCGCGGTGACGGTAGACGGCGTTGTCGTCAAAGGACATCTTGGCGTCCATGGCCAGCAGCCAGCCGGCTTTGGTGACCACCAACGGGTTGATCTCCACCAGGAAGCAGTCCTTTTCCAGACAGCATTTATAAAGGTTGAGCAGCAGATCCACGCAGTCTTCGCAGACCACGCCGGTCAGTCCCAGGGCCAGGGCGATCTTGCGGGCCTGAAAGGGACGCAGCCCGGTGAACGGATCGATGGTCAGCATATGGATTTTTTCCGGCGACTTGCGGGCCACCTCTTCGATTTCCACCCCTCCCTCGGCCGAAGCGATCAGGCAGTAGCGTGATGTTTCACGGTCCAGGGTGATCGAGACGTAAAATTCACGGGCGATCTCCACCGCTTCCTCGATCAGGATACGGCGAACCTTGAGTCCCGCCGGTCCGGTCTGGATGGTGACGAGCTTCTTGCCGAAAAGCTCCTTGGCCACGTCATTGGCCTGTTCCGGGTGGTGCACTACCTTGACCCCGCCGGCCTTGCCGCGACCGCCGGCATAGATTTGGGCCTTGATGACACAGTGGCCGCCCATTTCCTTGGCGGCCCGTTCCACCTGGTCGGCTGTCATGGCTACACGGCTGCGCGGAATCGGGATTCCGAATCCGTTCAGGATCTCCTTGGCCTGGTACTCGTGGATGTTCATGTCTGCTCTCCGTTTTTGATGATGCTGAAGATCATTGCCTACGTTTCCGTAGCAATCATAGCATTGTGTCTGGGACAATCAATCGGAACAGAAGATATACACGCTTTGCGCATGACAATATGAACTTGGTTGACTTTAGCGTCAATAGAAAGTTGGGATTTGTTTATATGAGAGGATGAAGCGGATTCAGGCTTTGGAACGGGCCAGTTCCGCTTCTGACGGACGTATGTAGATTGGCAGCAGTTCTGCCGGCGAGAGGGTTTTACCGCTGAGGTGTGCTTCCAGGGCCAGCAGGGCGCCGTTGGAGGCATGGCCGGCATGCTGGGGCAGGGGGGCCAGAATGGCCCGCTCCCCCAGCTGATCGGAAATGATGTCGTGGTAGCGCAGTGCCCCTTCACCGGCAAAGATGACGCTGGTGGTGAAGGTTGTGCGGATCAGTTCCAGCAGACGATCGGGCGGCTTGACGCAGTCGGCGATCAGGGCGCGGGGGATGGGAGTGGAGCAGTCGTAGAGTCCGGCATACACTTCGTTCTTGCGGGCATCCAGCAGCGCGCAGACCGGCAGGGCAGCCAGGGGCAGGTTCATGGCCAGCATTGTCAGGGACGAGAAGCCGGTGCATGGTTTGCCGGTGGCCAGTGACAGCCCCTGAATCGTGGCCACGCCGGCCCTGATACCGGTGAAAGAGCCCGGTCCGATGGCGGCGGCAAACAGGTCGATGTCGTCGATGGTCAGTCCGGAAAGGGCCAGCAGCCGTTCAATCTCCGGCACAAGCCGGGCTGACAGACAGCGGTCGGCCTGAAAAACCGATTCGGCCAGCAGCTTCCTGTCGCTGACAAGAGCCACACTGGCCAGTGACGAGGATGTGTCGATGCTCAGGATGTGCATCCTGTCAGCCCTGGCCGACAAAATATCTGACGATATCGTTGTAGAACGCCAGCAGCATCAGTCCCAGCAGCAGCATCATGCCGATCTGCTGGGCATATTCGCGCACTTTCTGGTTTACCGGCCGCCGGAAGATCAGCTCCCAGAAGTAGAAAAACAGGTGGCCGCCGTCCAGTACCGGTACCGGCAACAGGTTAAGAACTCCCAGATTTATGGACAGGAGGGCCATGAAGGCCAGGAAGCTGGAGCTGCCGGCCGAAGCCTGCTCACCTGCCATTTTAACGATCATGATCGGCCCGCCGACAGAATCCAGCGGCACGACACGCTGGGCCATCTTGACCAGCGACATGATCGTCAGTTCGATGACTTTGCCGGTCTGGGTAGTCCCCTTGACGGCGGCCTGCAGGGGGCCGAACTTTTCGGTTATAATTTCACCGGCGGAAGCAACGCCGATCGCGAAACCGTTAACCTTCTCGCCGAACAGGTTCTTTGATACCCGCGGTTCCGGAGTGATCTCAAACTGAATATTCTGGTCACCCCGTTTGACTGTCAGGTTGACTGGACGCCCCTTGCCTGCCGAGATCATGCCGGCGATCTCTTCCCAATGCGACACGTTTTTGCCGTTGATGGCGGTGATTATGTCATTTGTCAGCACACCGGCTCTGGCAGCCGGCTTGTCTTTCAATACTTCGCCGATCTTGGTGGTAACGGTAGGAACCCCCAGCATGCAGAGCAGGATGAAAACCAGCCAAGCGAAAAGCAGGTTGAAGATCGGTCCGGCCATGACGATGGCGATGCGTGCCAGTGGCGGTTTATGGAAGAAAGAGCGCGCCTTTTCCTCTTCGGTCAGTTCGCGCGGCGCCTCCATCAGTTCACCGGACTCTTCGTCAGGGCCGTTGCCGTCAGTTTTAGTCTCGGCCTGGTGGTGTGTTTCGCCCCCCTCGATGAAACCGCTTTCACCGAACATCTTGACGTAACCGCCCAGGGGGAAAGCCGAAAGCAGGTATTCGGTTTCGCCGAAGCGCTTGCCGACCAGCTTGGGACCGAAGCCGAGCGAGAATTTCTCGACCTTGACGTTGAACAGTTTGGCAAACAGGAAGTGTCCCAGTTCATGGACGAAAATCAGCACTCCCAGAGCAAGTACGGCATAGAGGATCATCATGTCAGTTCACCTGTTTACAGCAGATTTCGCGTGCCATGTTCCGGCCCCAGAGATCGGCCTGGAGAACCTCGTCAATGGATTTCAGATCGTGGGACCGGTGGGCATCCATGGTCTCTTCGATAACCTGGGCGATCTGGAGGAAGCCGATGCGCCCCTCCAGGAAAAATTCCACGGCGATCTCATTGGCGGCATTCATGACCGCCGGCATGCTTTCGCCCTCGTTGATGGCCCGGTAGGCCAGGCTCAGGCAGCGGAACTTGTCAGTGTCCGGCTTGAAGAACGTCAGGCCGGAAAAGACGGTCAGATCGAGCGGTTTAACGCCGGTGGCGATCCGTTCCGGATAGGAGAGGGCATAGGCAATGGGAGCCTTCATGTCCGGGCTTCCCAGCTGGGCGATGACACAGCCGTCGACGTATTCCACCATGGAGTGGATGATGCTTTGGGGGTGGATGTTGACATCGATCTTCTCCACCGGCGCGTCGAACAGCCAGCGCGCTTCGATGACTTCCAGCCCCTTGTTCATCATGGTGGCCGAGTCGATGGATATCTTGCGTCCCATGCTCCAGTTGGGGTGGTTGAGGGCATCCCGCACCGTCACGCTGGCCAGCTTTTCGGCGGGCGTATTAAGGAACGGCCCGCCCGAAGCGGTCAGGATGATTTTGCTGATGTCGTCGTTGCGGTGTCCTTCGATGGACTGGAAGATGGCGCTGTGTTCGCTGTCCACCGGGTACAGTTTGACGCCGTATTCGGCAACCATCTCCATGAAGAGATGGCCGGCGGTGACCAGGGTTTCCTTGTTTGCCAGGGCGATATCCTTGCCGGCCCGGATGGCGGCGGCAGTTGGCACCAGGCCGGCTGCACCGACAATGGCGGCTACCACCATTTCGGTTTCTGTCGCGGTTGCGGCAGCCGACAGACCCGCGGAACCTCCCAGGATCTCCACCTGCAGCCCTCTGCAGAGTTGCTGCAGGCGGGGTACATCTTCCGGGTAGGCCACGGCGGCTATGCGCGGCTTGAATTGCCTGATCTGCTGGGCAAAGAGTTCCAGGTTCCTGCCGGCGGTCAGGGCGACAACATTGAACCTGTCAGGGTAGGCGGCGACGATCTCCAGCGTACTGACGCCGATTGATCCGGTTGAACCGAGTATGGAAAGCTGTTTCATGATGGCTAGCCCTTGAAAAGATAGATTGCGTAGTAGTAGGTGGCCGGTGCGGCGAAGATGATACTGTCGAGACGGTCAAGAACGCCGCCATGACCGGGGATGATGCTGCCGGAATCCTTGACGCCGAAACTGCGCTTGAGAAGTGATTCGAACAGGTCGCCGGTCTGACCCAGAATGCCGATGAAAATTGCGGTCAGCAGGGTGTCGGCAAACGACAGCTGCGGAAAGAACGTGAATTTGGCCAGCAGTGTTCCGCAGATGCTGCCCAGCAGGCCGCCCAGGGCGCCCTCGACACTCTTCTTGGGGCTGACCATGGGGTAGAGGCGGTGCTTGCCAAAAGCGCTGCCGCTGTAGTAGGCGGCCGAGTCGTTGGTCATCACGATCAGCATGATCACCAGCAGCCACTGAACGCCATATTCGGTCTGACGGAGCATTATCAAATGCATCAGCAGAAAGGGAACGTAAACAAAGGCCAGCAGGGCAAAGGCTACGTCCCGTGCAGAGTCGGCAATTTCACGGATGCGAACCAGAAAGAGCAGGCCAAAGGCCAGAAACAGGGTGGTGATGGCGGTCAGGGCCAGCCGATCCCCGCCCAGAAAGGGCACGAAGATCAGCAGCGTCCCGCAGGGGGCGGCCAGCCAGGATTCCAGGATCCTTTCGGGCAGTGCCATGCGGTAAAATTCATGGATGCCGATGAAACAAAAGATGGCCAACAGCCCGGCAAAGAGCAGTGGGCCACCTTTAGTAATGGTCAGGATGACGGCCGGCAGGAGGATGAGCGCGGTGAGGACCCGTTTGATGGCTAGTTCCTTTTGATTAGTTGATCGCTGGTTTTTCCGAAACGCCGCTCGCGGGCCTGGAAATCGGCCAGCGCCTTGTTGAATTCGTTGATGGTGAAATCGGGCCAGTTGATGTCGGTGAAATAGAGCTCGGTATAGGCCAGCTGCCAGAGCAGAAAGTTGCTGATGCGCATTTCGCCGCTGGTGCGGATCAGGAAATCCGGGTCAGGCAAGCCGCCGGTGTCCAGGTAGCTGCCGAAAAGATCCACAGTAATGTTGTCGGGGGTCAGCTTGCCCGCCACTACATCGCGGGCAACACGGGCCGCTGCCATGCTCAGTTCCTGGCGGCCGCCATAGGAGAGGGCCAGGGTCAGCAGCATGCCGGTGTTGTTGGCGGTCTGGCGGATGGCCTCGTCCAGGGTGGCATTGACATCGTCCGGCAGGTCGCTGCGGTTGCCGATGACGTTATAGCGGATGTTCTTGCGCATCATGCGCGCCGTTTCCTGACGGATGTACTTCTTGAGCAGCGTCATCAGCGCTTTTACTTCCAGGGCCGGACGCGACCAGTTCTCCGATGAGAAGGCGAACAGGGTCAGATACTTGATGCCCAGCTGCCAGGCCTGTTCAACGACCATGTTGACGGTTTCTGCACCGCGCTGGTGGCCGACTATGCGTTTGAGCATGCGCTGCTGTGCCCAGCGGCCGTTGCCGTCCATGATGATGGCCAAATGTTGGGGGAGTTTTCCCAGGTCAAGCGGTTCCATCAGACTTCCATAACCTCTTTTTCCTTGTGGGACACGGCCTCATCGATTTTGAGTTCAAAATTCTTGGTCGTATCCTGAACCTCTTTTTCAAGTTTTTTCAGCTCGTCTTCGGTAATGGACTTTTCTTTTTCCAGTTTTTTCAGGCGATCGATGGCATCTCGGCGAATATTGCGTATGGCAATCTTGTCGTCCTCAGCCTTTTTCTTCAGATCCTTGACGATTTCCTTGCGGCGCTCTTCGGTCAGCGGCGGCAGGTTCAGCCTGATGGTGCGACCATCATTGGAGGGGGTCAGACCGATGTTGGAATTCAGGATGGCTTTCTCGATGGCAGGTATTATCTTGGCTTCCCAGGGGGAAATGGTAATTGTGCGCGCTTCCGGTACCGCCAGGGTGGCAACCTGGGCGATAGACGAGAGATTTCCGTAGTAATCGACCTTGATGCCGTCCAGGATGGATGTCGAGGCGCGGCCGGTACGGATCTTTTGAAACTCGTTTTTCAGGACACCCAGGGTTTTTTCCATGTTTGTTTTCATGTCAGCGAGTACAGTCTTGGGCATGGCTTCTATTCTCCTTGTACGATGGTGCCTATTTCTTCGCCGTTGATTACCTTTTTGATGTTGCCTTCGGTGGTCAGATCAAAAATGATGATAGGCAATTTGTTGTCCATGCAGAGCGAGGTGGCGGTTGCATCCATGACCTGCAGCCCCTTGTTGAGAACGTCGATGTAGGTCAGTTCCGAATACTTGACCGCTTTCGAATCTTTCTTGGGGTCAGCTGAATACACGCCGTCAACTTTTGTCCCCTTGAGAATGACCTGGGCATTGATTTCCATGGCGCGCAGACTGGCTGCCGTGTCGGTGGTGAAATAGGGATTGCCGGTACCGGCTCCGAAGATGACCACTCGTCCCTTTTCCAGGTGCCGCATGGCCCGCCGTCGAATGTACGGTTCGGCAACTTCCTGCATGGCGATGGCCGATTGTACACGGGTGGCAACGCCGACCTTTTCGAGTGCGTCCTGCATGGCCAGGGAGTTGATCATGGTGGCCAGCATGCCCATGTAGTCGGCGCTGGCGCGATCCATTCCTTTGGATGAGGCCGCCAGTCCACGAAAGATGTTGCCGCCTCCGATGACAAGGGACAACTGCACGCCCTGATCGACCACCTCGCGGATTTCGCGAGCAATCGTGGTAATGATCTGGGGATTGATGCCGTAGCCCTGTTCACCGGCCAGTGACTCCCCGGACAGCTTCAACAATACCCTGGTAAAAGCCGGCCTGCTCATATCTTGTCTCCTGTATGGCAAATTTCGTAATTACTAAAAAAAAAGCCGGCCATGGCGGCCGGCTGTTTTTGTTGTTAGAGGCCGGCCGCTGCCGCAACCTCGGCGGCAAAGTCCGATTCCTTCTTTTCCAGTCCCTCGCCGAGAACAAAGCGCTCAAAACGCTTTATTGAAACCGGTCCGCCAACCGCGGTACCGATTTCCTTGACGATCTGCTGGATCGTTTTGTCGGTGTCCTTGACGAAGACCTGCTCGTTCAAGCAGATATCGGCATAGAACTTGTTGATCTGGCCATCGATGATCTTCTCGATGATTGCATCAGGCTTGCCGGATTCCTTGGCCTTGGCGCGATAGATGTCTTTCTCGCGCTCGAGCACATCGGTCGGAACCTGGTCGCGACTGACAAACTGGGGGGCTGCTGCAGCGGAGTGCATGGCGATGTCGCGGACAAAAGCCTGAAGTGTTTCGCGGTTGGCATCGCTGACAACCGGGCTGTCGATCTGGACAAGCACGCCGATCTTGCCGCCGGCATGGATGTAAGAGCCGATCAGGCCGTTGCCGGAGACGTCGAATTTGGCAAAGCGACGGATCTGGAGGTTCTCTCCGATAACGGAGATGGACTCGCTCAGGTAAGACTGGACATTCTTGCTGGTGTCACCAGAATAGGGCTGCTGAAGCATGGCTTCGCAGTCAGTCGGAGAGGTGGCCAGGATGTGGTTGCCGATGCCGGCCACGAAAGACTGAAACTTGTCATTTTTGGCAACAAAGTCGGTCTCGCTGTTGACTTCAACCAGGACTCCGCTCTGCAGGCTGTCGGATACGAATGCGGCCACCATGCCCTCCGTGGCGGCGCGTCCGGCTTTCTTGGCGGCAGCGGCCAGTCCTTTGGTGCGCAGGAAGTCGATAGCTTTTTCGAAATCGCCGGCGTTCTCTTCCAGCGCTTTTTTGCAATCCAGCATACCGGCGCCTGTGGCTTTTCTAAGTTCATTGATCTGTGTTGCGGTAATAGCCATTATGTTCCTCCTGCCTCGTGCTTGGGGTGTATGTACCGATTTACGTGCAAAACTGCGGAGCAGCAGTTTCAGTCTAGCCGGTTTTAAGAAACATATTTCCCGGTTGTCGCTGTCTGCTGCCCCGTTTGTTTATCTCTACGGATTAATTATGCCTCTTCAGTAACTGCTTCTGCGGCTTCCTCGGCAGCGCCTTCGTTATCGGCCTGCAAGGCGGCGTTGCGCGATTGGCTTCCTTCGAGGACCGCATCGGCGATCTTGGAAGAGAGCAGACGGATGGCGCGGATGGCGTCGTCGTTGCCGGGGATGACATGGTCGATGTGGTCAGGGTCACAGTTGGTGTCAACGATGGCCACGACAGGAATACCAAGTTTGTTGGCTTCCTGTACGGCGATCTCTTCGTTTTTAGGGTCGATCACGAACATCACGCTGGGCAGTTTGTTCATGCCTTTGATGCCGCCCAGGATTTTCTCGAGTTTTGTACGATCTTTCTCGAGCAGAAGTCTTTCTTTTTTGGGATAGGCTTCGATGGTGCCGTCCTCAAACATGGCGTCGATTTTCTTGAGGCGGTCGATGCTCTGTTTGACGGTGGAAAAGTTGGTCAGCATGCCGCCCAGCCAGCGCTGATTGACGTAATACATGCCGCAGCGTGATGCTTCTTCGGCTACCGAGTCCTGGGCCTGTTTCTTGGTTCCCACGAACAGTACGGTGCTGCCGTCCTGGACCGAGTTTTTGACGAAGTTGTAGGCGGATTTGAAGTAGCGGACGGTTTTCTGCAGGTCGATGATGTAGATGCCGTTGCGGGCTCCGAAGATGTAGGGTTTCATCTTGGGATTCCAGCGCTTGGTCTGGTGGCCGAAGTGGACGCCGGCCTCCAGCAGTTCTTTCATGCTGATACTTGACATGTGTTTCTCCTTTGGTTTTCCTCCGCCCCGTTGAATCCCCGCAAGCCGCAAGGGACACCGCCGGTTCTGTTCGAGGCGTGTGAATTGATAAGCATTTTTTTATAACATAATGGCTCTAGGGATGGCAAGGGCAAATTTCAACCGGAATGTGCGGGAAGCGGGGAGGTGGTTGGGGCAATCGCAGCGGTTGGACATTCAGTGCTGCATTTGCCGCAGCAGGTGCAGTTCTCCGGAGTTTGCACGTCCGCGACTTTGCGGCGGCCCTGCTGTTTCAGGGTGAAGAGCCTCAGTCGACAGGCCGCAACGCAGCGGCCGCAGCCAGAGCAGCGTTCGGCCAGCATCTGCGGGGGTTGGTGAGGGTTCCGGTTCAGAGCCCCAGTTCCATCTGCTTCCAGGTGAATTCCGGTTTTCTCTGGATTCGGTTGAATGGGTAGTAGCGGGGGCAGGAGGCCACTACGGCGATGGAAGCCTGCTTGCAGGTGCGGCGGCAGGAGCCGCAGAGCTTGTTGGGAGAAGGTTTTGTGATGTGGCCTTTGATTTTGGACATAGTGCCTTGCCTGTGTTGGAAAGGGTGGCGGGGCGCGAATTGCCGCGCCCCGTGGTTAGCTTCTATTTCACGAACCTGACCCAGCCGAAGTCGTCCTCCAGCTGGCCGGTCTGGATGCCGGTCAGGGTGTCGTACAGTTTCTGTGTGATCCCGCCCACCTTGCCGCCAGTCAGCTGGAGGGTTTCGTTCTTGTAGCAAAGTTTGCCCACCGGGGTGATGACGGCGGCCGTGCCGCTGCCGAAGGCTTCGGTGACCTTGCCGCTTCTGATGTCGGTCATCAGGTCGTTCACGTCGATCAATCGTTCTTCAACTTGACAGCCCAGGGTGGGAGCCAGCTTGATGACCGAGTCGCGGGTCACTCCGGACAGGATCGATCCGTTCAACGCAGCGGTGACAATTTTGTCGCCGTAAACGAAAAACATGTTCATGGCCCCGACTTCCTCAATGTAGCGCCGCTCGCGGCCGTCCAGCCAGAGTACCTGGTCGAAGCCCTTGTGCTTGGCTTCCAGCCCGGCTTTGAGCGAGCTGGCATAGTTGCCGCCGGTCTTGGCTTCGCCGGTGCCGCCCGGTACGGCACGCACATAGTGATCTTCCACCATGATGCTGACCGGGTTGAAGCCGGCGGCATAGTAGGGTCCCACCGGAGAAAGGATTACATAGAAGTAGTAGTGGTCGGCCGGCTTGACGCCCAGCACCGGATCCACGGCTATCATGGTCGGGCGGATATAGAGCGAAGTCCCGGGTGCGGTCGGAATCCACTCCTGCTCGAGGGCCACCAGCTGCTCGATACCCTTCAGGAACAGCTCCTCCGGTACCGGGGGCATGCAGAGGCGGTCGCCGGACTGGTTGAAGCGGCGTGCGTTCATCTCGGGGCGGAACAGGGCGACCCGTCCGTCAGCCCATTTGTATGCCTTGAGCCCTTCGAAGATCTCCTGGGCATAGTGAAATACCAGGCAGGCCGGATCCAGCACGAAAGGGGCGTAGGGTTCGATGCGGGCATCACACCAGCCCTGACCGGTTTTCCATTCAACCATCAGCATGCGGTCGGTGAAATGTTTACCAAATCCGAGTTGCGACGCGTCCGCGATCTTGGCCTTCATCTTTTCCGCTGGCAGCGGGATAATCTTGATATCCATTGCAACGTGCCTCCCAAGGGTCAATAAAATACATTTTTTGATATCATATCCGCCACCTTACGGCAAGACGAAAAACCTTATTGACAAAACGCTGGCAGTCATGGTTTAGTGCCAGCGCCGTAATCGCCGTAACTATTTAAAATAACTTGAATTTTTTTAGTTTAGCTAAATATTTTCAGCGCTGTTGATTCTGTTTTTAAGAACATCAATGCCAACATAATCAGGAGGATTTTTTCATGCAGAAACAGAAGTTCCGCAAAGTAATGGCTGCCAACCGCGGCGAAATCGCCATCCGCATCTTCCGCGCCTGTACCGAACTGGGTATCGGCACGGTGGCCATCTATTCTGAAGAGGACAAGCTTTCTCTGCACCGTTACAAGGCTGATGAGGCCTACCAGATCGGCAAGGGCAAGGCGCCTATTGATGCTTATCTGGGTATCGACGAGATCATCGCCCTGGCGCTGAAGTCTGATGTTGACGCCATTCACCCCGGCTACGGCTTTCTGGCCGAGAACGCCGACTTTGCCGAGAAATGCGAGGCCAACGGGATCACCTTCATCGGACCCACGGCCGAAATGCAGCGGGCTTTGGGGGACAAGGTGGCCGGACGCAAGGCCGCCATAGCCGCCGGCGTCAACGTGGTGCCCGGTACCGAAGAACCGATCGTGAAGGAAGAGGAAGCGCTCAAGTTCGCCAAGGAACATGGCTATCCGATCATCATCAAGGCCGCTGCCGGCGGCGGCGGACGCGGCATGCGCGTGGCCCACAACAAAAAAGAGCTGCTGGAGGGACTGGTGGCGGCCGGCAGCGAGGCCAAGGCCTCCTTCGGCAACGCCGCCGTTTTTCTGGAGCGATATCTGGCCAACCCCAAACATATCGAGGTGCAGGTGCTGGGGGACAATTTCGGCAACCTGGTGCACTTCTTTGACCGGGATTGCTCGGTGCAGCGCCGCCACCAGAAGGTGGTCGAATTTGCCCCGTCGCTCTCGCTGAACCAGACCCAGCGCGAGGAACTCTGCACGGCGGCCCTCAAGATCGCCGGCCAGGTCAACTACCGCAACGCCGGAACGGTGGAGTTTCTGGTGGATCAGGAGGGTAACCACTATTTCATCGAGATGAATCCCCGCATCCAGGTGGAGCATACCGTCACCGAGATGATTACCGGCCGCAACCTGGTACAGGACCAGATTCTGGTGGCCTGCGGACACAAGCTGTCCGACCCGGAAATCGACATTCCCAGCCAGAGCGCTATCGACATGCGCGGTTATGCCATCCAGTGCCGCATCACCACGGAAGATCCGGCCAATAACTTTGCCCCGGATTTCGGAACCCTGACCACCTACCGTTCGGCGGCCGGTTGTGGTGTCCGCCTCGATGCCGGCAACGCCTTTACCGGCGCCAAGATCACCCCTCACTACGACTCACTGCTGGTCAAGGTCGGTGCCTGGGGACTGACCTTCCAGGCCGCAGCCAATATCATGCATCGCGCCCTGCAGGAATTCCGGGTGCGCGGCGTCAAGACCAACATCGGTTTTCTGGAGAACGTGGTCACCCATCCGGTCTTCATCAAGGGGCATTGCGACACTTCATTCATCGACAAGCACCCGGAACTGCTCCACTTCCGCGAGAAGAAAGACCGCGCCAGCAAGGTGCTCAACTTCCTGGGCGAAGTGATCGTCAACGGCTCGCCCGGCATAGTCAAGCCGCTCAAATCGGCCGACCTGATCGCGGCCCGCGTACCGGAGATCGACTACACCAAGCCCCGTCCTTCCGGCAGCCGCGACCTGTTCATGCAGCTGGGGGCCGAAGGGCTCAGCAAGTGGATTCTGGACCAGAAGAAGCTGCTCCTGACCGATACCACCATGCGCGATGCCCACCAGTCCAACCTGGCCACCCGCGTACGCAGCTATGACCTGCTCAAGATCGCCGAGCCGACCTCCTTCCTGGGGGCGGACCTCTTCTCGCTGGAGTGCTGGGGGGGCGCCACCTTCGATGTCTCCATGCGCTTTCTGAAAGAGGATCCCTGGCAGCGCCTGCACAAGCTTTCCGAGGCGATCCCCAATATCCTGTTCCAGATGCTGCTGCGCGGTTCCAACGCCGTGGGCTACACCAACTATCCGGACAATGTGGTGGAAAAATTCGTGGAGGAGGCCGCCAATTCCGGCGTCGATATCTTCCGCGTGTTCGACTCCCTCAACTGGACGGTCGGCATGAAGGTCGCCATGGAGGCGGTCCGCAAGTCGGGCAAGATCTGCGAGGCGGCCATCTGTTACACCGGCGACATCACCGATCCCCGGCGGGACAAGTACCCGCTGGAGTATTACGTCAACATGGCCAAGGAACTGGAAAGGATGGGCGCCCATATCCTGGCCATCAAGGATATGGCCGGTCTGCTTAAGCCGCTGGCGGCCTACAAACTGGTCAAGGCGCTCAAGGAGAATATCGGCATACCGGTTCATCTGCACACCCATGACACCTCATCCAACGGCAGCGCCATGCTGCTCAAGGCGGCCGAGGCCGGGGTGGATATCGTCGATGCGGCCCTGTCGTCCCTGTCCGGTCTGACGGCCCAGCCCAACCTGAATGCCCTGGTGGCGGCCCTGGAAGGGAGCGAGCGCGATCCGCTGGTCAACGCCCGGGGGCTGCAGAAGCTGGCCAACTACTGGGAGACGGTACGCGACTACTACGCCCCCTTCGAGTCCGGTCTGAAGAGCGGCACGGCCGAAGTCTACCACCACGAGATCCCCGGCGGCCAGTACTCCAACTACAAGCCGCAGGTGGCCGGTCTCGGGCTGATCGAGCGCTGGGACGAATGCAAGGAGATGTACCACAAGGTCAACATGCTCTTCGGCGACATCGTCAAGGTCACTCCGTCATCCAAGGTGGTGGGGGACATGGCCATGTTCCTGGTCAAGAACAACCTGGAGCCTGAGGATGTCTTCACCAGCAAGGAGGAACTGGCTTTCCCCGAATCGGTGGTCGGCATGTTCAAGGGGATGCTGGGCCAGCCCTATCAGGGGTGGCCGGAAGAGCTGCAGCGGATCATACTCAAGGGAGAGCAGCCCATCACCTGTCGCCCCGGTGAACTGCTGGAGCCGGTGGACTTTGTCGAGGAACAGCTCAAGCTGGAGGAAAAGGTCGGGCACAAGGTTGACGAAAAGGCGCTCATCTCCCACATCCTCTATCCGCACGTATATCCCGAGTTCGACCGGCATCGTCAGGAATTCTCCGATACCTCGGTCATACCGACCCCGATCTTCTTCTACGGCCTGGAGCCGGGGCAGGAGACCTCCATCGATATCGAGCCGGGCAAGACCCTGATCATCAAGCTCAATGCCATCGGTCGTGTCCAGAAAGACGGAACCCGCGCCGTCTACTTCGAGCTGAACGGAAACAACCGCTCGGTGGTGATCCGCGACCAGTCGGTACAGACCGATGAAAAGGTCAGTGAGAAGGCAGACAAGGCTAACGCCAACCATATCGGCGCCCCCATGCCGGGCAAAGTGCTCAAGGTCAATGTCAAGCCGGGTGACGAGGTCCATAGCGGTGACGTGCTGATGGTGACCGAAGCCATGAAGATGGAGACCAACATCAAGGCCAAGGCTGACGGCAAGGTGGCTGATGTGAAGTTTAAAGAGGGTGATAAGGTGGAGAAAGAAGACCTGGTCATCGTGATGGGCTAGGGCTTCGCCAGAGGCCCAACCGCGACGGTGCTTTCTCCTGCGCTGTGCCCTGTATCGGGAGTCTTCGGCTTGGCTCCTTAAGGCAATGTTGATAAATCAAAAACGCCCCGTTTCGTAAATCCGAAGCGGGGCGTTGCTGATTGTACCAGCGGATTTTTGTTGATTGATACTGTCACCTTCCCGGTGGGGGCGGGGCGAAACCACCGTTGTCCCACAGGCGGTTGGCCGTGGGGCGCGGGGGCTGTTTGCATGCAACTACGCCCAGTCCGCAGAGGGTGCGCCGCCATTCGTACTTGAAGTGGATGGTTTCCGATGGTCTGCTTTCCGGTTCAAATGCCACGGTCTCCACGGGAGAATACTCTTCATGGCCATAGCCGGTACCGGCGCTGTCCAGGCTCTGTTCGGCCTTGGCAGCTTTCCTTTTCATCTCAGCGGCCGGAGCCGGAGCGGCCGGCGATGGAGCAGATTCGGCCCGGTCCGCCATACCGGCGCTTTTGCCGGCATGATCACGCTGCCAGGTTGGCACCGACTGGGACTGCATCATGGGTTGCGGCTGGTAGCGCTGAACCTCCGGATATGCTGCCACCGTGATCACTCCCATGGCGCTTTCGTCACCGAAGGCGGCGGCATAGGAATCGGGCACATCGGTGAAATAGAAGCGGTTGATGCGGTCCTGGCCGGTGCGCCAGCCTGAAAACTCGCCTGTAGCGTAGGGATCAAGGATGTACATCCGTTCGTTGTTTTTCAGCCAGGACTTTTCACCGGAGATGATGTTGCGTCCATCCACCGCGATCACCAGACCCACCCTGCGGTTCAACCTGTTGCGCACCTCGATGCGATACTGCTCCCCCTTGACCGCCTCGGCATAGACCTTTTTCAGGCTGTGGCGCATCTTGACCGGATAGGTCGGCAGGGTGCGCCCGTCATCGGTAACGAGGCGCACCTCGACGGCATCCCCCACGCTGGCTGCCCAAACATTCAGCGCACACAAGACAATTGCCAGAATTACTGCTGCTACGGTTTTCATGATCTCTCCCTCCCTGGAAATAATCTGTCTCTGTTTCCTTTGACATTCGCAGGGGGAGAAAAGTTCCCGAAAAATGATTAGGAGCTGTTTTTTTTGGGGGGGCTATTCGGGTTCTATAGTGGAAAAGGTGTTAGCTTGAGTACAAGTTGTTAAGAGAATGTTGTGTGGAATTTCATCTCCCGACGACGTCGAAGTGATTCAATCACTCCGAAGGAGCCTAACAAACGGCATTTGAACCGCCGAAAACGCGGATGAACGCAGATAACAACCAAGCTTTATTTAAAAAAACAAATCAACCTTTTTGGTTAAACCAAGTTTTCCCCAACTCTTTGATTTCTCTGCGTGAATCGGCGTTCACTTCGGCTTTGCTCAGTGTCTCAAGCGGGACGCTGTTATCTATTTATTTCAAGCGGGACGTTGTTATCTATTTATTGAATGAATTAGAAAAATAAATAACAGCGTCCCTTCAAGCCTTACCTTACTTCAAGCCTTACCCCTTACCTACCACAGCGGTGCGTCAAAGTGCAACCGCTTTCAGGCTTCCCGCCAGGGGCCGGTCCGGCCTCGCAGAAAAAATGCCGGCCGGAGTGTGGTTTGTGGAAAGTTTGATGGAATTTAACGTATGGAATGCGCAGTCACGGTCTGCTGCCACAGCCAGCGGGGAAACGTCACCATGAAAGAAGGACTGCTGTCCGAAATACTGGAAATGGAGCGTGACATCCGCCAGCAGATCTCCGCACTGGAACAGCAGCTGTAGGCAGCGCTTGACTCCCTCCGGCTGCAACTGGAGCATGAGCTGCAGCAGGAGCAGGCGCGCTGTGACGCCGAGTGTAACCGTTCGGTCGAAGAGGCAAAGCAGCGGCCCACCGGTAAGCGGACGCCCTGCTGGCCAAAGCTGCTGCCTATGCAGCCTGGATCGACTACCTCACTGATCCGGACCTGGACTCGATCGTCTCTCGTTATCTTGAAACCCTGTGCCCGGAGGATGGCCATGATTGCCACCGGCCCCAAGGAGCGGCTCCACGATGTACTGGAGGACAGGGTGCAGAGTGTCATGGGGCTGCGCTACCGTGAGGTGAGTGTGCGGGAATCTTTGGTGAGGCGGGTCGACGAGCGGGAGAGGGAATCCTCCTTCGGCCTCAAGCGAATCAGGGAGTACGCCCGCCAGGGGGGCAATTCAACAGAATGAAAGCAGATCTCACACCAGGGCAATAAAAAAAGGGAGCCTTTGAAGAAGCTGCCCATGATGGTTCTCTATCCAGTCCAGTTTTAATGCTGCTATGAAACAACCCATGAGGGTGTCAAGTGGTTGCGCCTTTTCAGGCGCGTGCCTAAGAATGTCCGCCACCCGTTGCTTCAGAGTCATTCCATCAGCTTATGCCATCATTGCGGCGTGGGCATGGATGGAGGCTGAACCTTGTCAAGTGTCTTTTTCACAGTCTGCTTTCCTCTCCCAGCTCATGAATTTTTTCCCCTCCAGTAGCATACGGGTGGTGGCCTCTTCAGGTGACGGTCGGCTGAACAGGTATCCCTGCATTTCATAACAGCCATGGGCGCGGAGGAAGTCGAGTTGTTCCAGGGTTTCCACCCCTTCGGCTATGATCTTCAATTTCAGGCTGCGCGCCATGGCGATGATAGCCGTAATGATCGCGGCATTGTCTGCGTCGTCAATAACATCGGAGACAAAGGACTGGTCTATTTTCAGGGTATCGAGTGAGAACCGCTTCAGGTAGCTCAGCGAGGAGTAGCCGGTGCCGAAGTCGTCGACCGACAGGGAAAGTCCCATCTCTTTCAAGTCGTTGAGCGTCGCAATGGTTTCCTCGGCATTACGCATGAGCACCCCTTCAGTGACCTCCAGTTCGAGGTATTGAGGGTTAATACCCGTCTCGGCGATGATCTTGCGGATCGTTTCCGGGAGATTCTTCTGCGAAAAATGCTGCCCGGACAGATTGACCGCGACACGAACCGGCGGCAGGCCGGCATCCTCCCACATCTTCAACTGTTTACAGGCAGTGGCAATTACCCAGTCATCGATGCGGATGATAAGACC
Organism: Geobacter sp. UBA698; assembly: GCA_002298925.1. GTDB lineage: Bacteria > Desulfobacterota > Desulfuromonadia > Geobacterales > Pseudopelobacteraceae > Pelotalea. The sequence continues at coordinate 56,330 of DBMM01000118.1, forward strand.
GGTTTCTTCCGCCAGGGGGATGAAGGTTGAGGGTGCGACCATGCCCAGTTCCGGGTTCTGCCAGCGGATCAGGGCCTCAAAGCCGATGATCGTGCCACTCTGGATATTAACTTGGGGCTGGTAGTAGAGCATGAATTCTTCCCGCTCCAAGGCCTTGCGCAGTTGGGTTTCCAGCATCAGACGCTCAAAGGCGGTAGCATTCATCGACTCGGCGTAATACTGGAAATTGTTTCTTCCCAGGTCCTTGGCGTGATACATGGCCGTATCGGCATTCTTGATCAGGGTGACAATATCCTTACCGTCGTTGGGGTAGACGCTGATACCGATACTTGCCGTCACGAACACTTCATGCCCGTCAAGCTCGAATGGGTGGGCAGTCTTTTCGATTATGCGCAGCGCCACTTTTGCCGCATCCTGGGAGTGGCACATGTCATCCAGGAGGATTGTGAACTCGTCGCCACCGAGCCGGGCGATCGAGCCGAGTGTTTGAGTCGGGTCTTCCCTGGTAACGTGGTCATGTTTCCGTATGCACTGTGTCAGTCGCTCGGCGATGCCCTGCAAAAGTTTATCGCCAGTGGTGTGCCCCAAGGTGTCGTTTATCCTCTTGAAACGGTCCAGGTCCAGGAAAAGGGTTGCTACCTTCCGATTGTGACGCTCTGCATAAGCGATGGCGTGCTGCAGGTTTTCCTTGAACAGGACACCGTTGGGGAGGCCGGTGAGATTGTCGTAATAGGCCAGATATCTGATCTGTTGCTCAGTATTTCTCCGCTCGGTAATGTCCTGCACGGTCCCGGTCATCTTCACCGGCCTGCCGTCATTGTCAGAAAAGATCTGCGCCTCGGTATGGACGTATCGCTCCGTACCGTTGGGTAACAGAATCAGGTGGTCAATGCTGTACGGCTTGTTATTCCGTAATGCCTCTTCCAGTTGTGAACTCACGAACTCCTTGTCCAAGGGGTGCACGGAGTTGAGAAAGGCGTGGTAGCTACCTTCTAATCCAACCGGATCGATGTTGAAGATCTGGCAAGCTTCTTCTGACCAATGCAGTTCGTCATTTTCGATATCCCACTCCCAGCTCCCCATGCGGGCAATCTGCAGGGCGTAGCTTAAACGGGCCTGACTTTTACTGAGTTCCTGAAGAGCCTGTCCGGCGCGGAGCAGATAACGCACGCGGTGTCCAAGAATCAGCCAGTTGACCGGTTTGGTGATGAAATCAGTGGCGCCTATCTCGAATGCCTGCTTTATGGAGTCAACGTCGTCAAGTCCGGTCATCATCAGTATTGGCGTGTTTTTACCGTCGGGATGCCTGCGGATTTGCTTGCAGACCGTGAATCCGTTCGTCCCGGGCATCATCACGTCGAGCAGGATGATATCAGGTTTGACCTGCTCAAAGGCGGATAGTGCCTGTGCGCCGTCAGCAATGTCTGTAACGATGAATCCTGCCTGTTCCAGGGTCTCCCGGGCCAGGATTCGAACTGTCAAATCGTCGTCAACGATCAGCGCCATCCCACTGGTTTTTGGCGTGATTTCTTTGTTCATTGGTTTGCAACCTTCCTGATGGCGGAGAGCGCGTCACGCACCGCCGCGTATTCTGTTTCGATCTGCAGCAGCAGATCCCCGGTTCCGTCCGTGGAGCGGTCGCGCCCGGCAGCCTCCATCTGGCGACTCAGATCCGCAAGAGCGAGCGCACCCAGATTGGCGCTGCTCGACTTGAAGGAGTGGGCAACCTGCTGCAAAAGTAGTGCGTCGCTGTCGGTCACCGCCTTGCGCAGGCCATCGAGCATACGTAAGGAATCGGCAAAGTACAGATCTATCACCTTGGCAAGAATGTCCGTGCCCCCCTCTCTTTGCAGAGCACGGATATTATCCAGCATCTTTACATCAATAACAACACTGCTTGCGGGTGGGGGATCGGCAGAGGACGGAAGAGGGGGGGCGGATGCAGCGGCCGTTTCCGCCGGCAGCCATTGTTGCAGTTTTGCCAGTAGTTGTTCCAGGGAAAACGGCTTGGCAAGGTGGTCATCCATTCCGGAGGCCAGACATTGTTCACGGCTTCCCTCCAGGGCATGGGCGGTCAGGGCGACAATCGGGATGTGTGGGAAGGCAGCATCGTTTGCCGCCGACCGCCTCTCACCCTCGCGGATATGCCTGGTGGCTTCATAACCGTCCATTTCGGGCATCTGGCAATCCATCAGGACCAGGTCGAACTGCCCGCGGGACAATTCCTCCAGGGCCTCCAGGCCGTTGCATGCTATCGTCACCCCGCTGCCGAGGCATTCCAGCATGGCCTTGCCGACTTCCTGATTGACCGGATTGTCCTCGACGAGGAGGATACTCCGGGAAAATTTGTTTAAGGCCGGTCCATGACCCTGCTTTGGCCGGCACGGGATGGTTTCCGCGGTGATCCCCATCAATGCGGCTATTTCGTTGAACAGCTGGGATTGGCGCACCGGCTTGCTCAGGTAGCAGTTAATCCCTGCTTCGTAAGCTTGTTGCACCTCTCCGAATTGGCCGACGGAGGTCAGCATCATCATGCGCAGCGGGGCAATGGCCGGGTCCGTCTTGATCGCCCGTGCCAGCTCGATGCCGTCCATGACGGGCATCATCATGTCCAGGATCGCCAGGTCATAGGGAAGGGACGTTGCGGAGTGAAGCATGACCAGCGCCTCTTTGCCGCTTTCGACCGTGTCGACCAGCATTCCCCAGGCGGCAATCTGCTGCTGAAGGATACTCAGGTTGGTTACGTTGTCGTCCACGATCAACACTCGCATCCCATGGAGCGATCCGCGGCCGGGGAGAACGTCAAGGGGCTCGGCCTCGTGTACTTTCAACCGGGCCGTAAAACTGAAGATGGAGCCGGCTTCCCCTTCGCTGGTAACGCTGATGTTGCCTCCCATCAACTCTATGAGTTGCCTGGCAATGGTCAGTCCCAACCCGGTGCCGCCGAATTTGCGGCTCATGGAGTCATCGGCCTGGGTGAAGTGCTCGAAGATGCGTGACTGGAGTTCGGCGGGAATTCCGATGCCGGAGTCCTTGACCGTGACACGGAGCTGGACGCTATCATCAACCTGTTCGACCCGGCTTGCCGTGACGATGACCTCACCCTTTTCGGTGAATTTCACGGCATTGCTGATCAGATTGACAAGTATCTGGCGCAGTCGGGCGGGGTCCCCCATGAGGGAGCGGGGAACATCATGGTGAATCATGCTTGCCAGTTCCAGTCCCTTGCGGTGGGCTGCTTCGGCGAACAGTCCAACCGCCTCCTCAATGGTTTCGTGGATTAAAAAGGGAATCGACTCCAGCTCCATCCTGCCTGCTTCGATCTTGGAAAAATCAAGGATATCATTGATGATTTTAAGGAGCGCTTCTCCGGAATAGCGCACCGTCTCGGCGAAGTGGCGCTGCTTATCGCTCAGATCGGTGCTCATGAGGAGTTCGGTCATGCCGAGCACGCCGTTCATCGGGGTGCGGATCTCATGGCTCATATTGGCGAGAAACTGGGACTTGGCACGGCTGGCCGCCTCGGCGACATCCTTGGCCCTGTTCAATTCAATGGTGCGGGTGGCAACCTTATCCTCAAGTTCTTCATGGTACTGCTTTAACTGGTCATCGCGGGACTCGACCTGCCCCAGCATTTCGTTGAATCCGGCGATCAGGTTTCCCAGTTCGTCGTTATTGTGGCTGATTGCCCTGATGGAATAGTCCTTATTGATTGATACGTTTTGCATGGCCTCAGTCAGATGGAGCACCGGATCCGAAATAACCCGTTGCATCCTGCTTGCTATGGCATAGGTCAGCAGGAATGAACAGCCGATGATACCCAGGAACATAATCATAATCCACTCGATTCGCTCCATCAGCTCCGCCATGTCCGACTGGATCACAATGGTTGAAATCTGTTGTCCGTCCATTGAATAGGGAGTTACGATGTCGAGATCGAAATCCCAGTCCCAGATGGTTGTCGCTTCTTCCTTCACGTGGCCAAGCTGCGCTGCATCGACACGCTTGATCTTGCCGTCATCGATGACCTGCAGTGGCAGTTTATTCGGCGCCATCCCTGTTCTGATGTATGAGGCGAAGACCTGGTTGTCGTTGGTGATGATCCAGGCGGACTTGATGTGCGGGTTGGCACGCAGCCCGTTCAGTGTTTCCCTTGCCGCCTGCTGGTCGTTGAAGGTGATGGCTGCAGCAGAGTTGCTGCCGATGATTTGCGACAGTATTGAGAGGTTCCCCTTGATAATCGTTCGGAAAGAAAAGACGTTAATGACACTGTAGGTGATAGCGGTGGTGATCAGCACAATGCCGCTCGTTGCGAGCATCATGGTCAGGAGTTTGTGTTTTATGGAGTAGTTGCTGAATCTTTTCAACATCATAAACCTCAGTGTCGAGCTGCTAGCGGTGCCCAGACGGATCAGAGTTCTATTTGATCACTGTTATTGCCAGCCTCAAGAGATGTGAACTGATCCTGATGCCGGCTAAACCTTGGCCGAAGGGGCTGTTGCCGAGGGTTCCTGTCCGGTAGCGCCTCATTCAGAACTTGTTGGTGCGCACGATGCGGGCTACTTTCAGGAGACGGGAGTTTGCCTTGATTCCCGTCCGGGTCAGGGCCTCAACATTGATCTCTATGACCACGGCTTCCTTTTCCAGCACGAGATCGATCATACCTCCTTGCTTTGTAAACTCATCACCGTCGCCGACAAGGAGCGTGGAACTCTTCCCCAGGCTCCTCAGGACCGCCGGCAGTTTTCCCTTTTCGGACCGGGCAATGAAGAGGATATTGCACTCCGTCACCTCATCGAGGCGGGTAAAACGTCTGATCTGGACCTTCCTGCCGCCGACCGGCCTGTCCCGGGCCGCATCGAGAGCGATTCCAAACGGATCTTCTCCGAGGACGCCAATGATCATGGGAGCCGAAGGGGTGCGAAAGGAACCCTCGGGCCACTCCAGGAACCTGGCGATGTTGAAGAGCAACGCAGCCTTCATCTGGTATTCCGTTGGCAGGGCGGTCCGTTCTGCGGCAGCCAATGCCGAGGATTCCCGGCAGGGAGCAATCAGGACGCCAAGGATCAGCCACGCCATTAAAATGGCTCTATGGTAACCGCTGCCCCGTGAATCTGCAACATCCATAACAGGTAACCTCAAAAACGGTAGGTAAGTTTGACTCTGAACGTTCTGCCGTCCATCGGAATGACATCCTGTGTATAGCCCGGCGCCGTCGGGTCGCCATACTTCTTGTCAAACAGATTGTAGAGGCTTCCTGAAATGTCCAGTCCCTTGACAATCTCCTTGCCGGCAATCGTCAGATTCGTGATGAGAACGTCGCCCGTATGATTGCCGGCCGGGGTCTTTCTGCTACTCAGATACTGTTCTTCGATCCCTGCGGAGAATTTGTCGCCCAGTAACGGGACCTTCAGGTTCGCCTTTGCCATATGCGCGGGAGAATTTTGCAGAGCTTCGTCGGTCTGTGCATCACGTGCTTCCTGATAGGAATAGCTTACCTTTCCTTCCAGACCCTTTGCCCAGGTTCCTTCGAGTTCGAATTCCGCGCCTTTGGTGTTAACTTTCCCGGAATTGCGGTAAACGAGCAGATTGTCAGCCGGATCGCTCTCCTGCAGTATGATGTTCGACAACGTATAATAGAAGCCTGTTGCCGTCGCTTTCAGATGTTTCCCGAGGTACTGCTCACAGACGAACTCATAAGTCGTGATCTTCTCCGGCTTCAAACGGTCGTTGCCTTTTGCGTACGCGGGGAACTCATACGAGGTTTCCCACATATTGGGAACACGAAACGCGCTGCCGTAGAGCAGTTTGATGGCCGTTTGCTCGAACGGTTTGTAAATGATCGCGAGACGGGGGTTCGTGGTGTTGCCGAATTCCGAATAGTGGTCGAATCTGAAGCCGGCATTGATGGTCAGATTGGCCAGGAGAGCATATTCATCCTGGAGATACAGGGCCCAGTTGGTCGATTTTCTGTCAAGATCCGAGTTCGTGTGGTACGGCTCTTCATCATAATTTTTCAGTTTACGGTGAAGGTTGTCCTGAAATTCCGCGCCGGCGATGATTCTGTGTTTATCGATTGCTTTCGTCGCGACCTTGACCTCTCCTCCCCACCATTCCGCCTGTTGTACGTCCCTGTTGACGGCTCCGCCATAGAGGTAATGGGCATCATATCGATAGACATCGTAATTGAGCCTGGCCAGGAGATCGAAATGTTCCCCCAGGGGGCTTTCGTATTTCAGATCCAGGTATTGCCGGGTATCGATGATCTTGTTGCCCGGCTGGTTGTAGTCAACCCCCCACCAGGCCGAACCGAGACCCTTGGGTCTTCTCTGGTAGGCCCCTTCCAGGGTGAAGTCGTGAAAGGAAAGTTTTACCAGGGCGTTTTGGGACTGTTCATAATCGATGTGGTTTGCGACTCCGTTGTTGTGAGCGAGATCATCAAACTCCCGGTAATAAAGGCTCGGGCCCCTGCTGTCGAGACCTGAGGCGGAAACGACCGCCTCGAGGCCGTTGGCAAACCGGTTGCCGTAGGTCAAGCGCCCCTTGTAGGTATCGAAACTTGCCGCAGAGCCGGAGACCTCGGCGCCTGCCAGGACCCGACCGCTCTTGGAGATGACGTTTATGACCGCGAATACGGCATTACTGCCATAGAGGGATGAGCCGGGTCCCCGGATTACTTCAACCCGCTCGATCAGGTCCACATCCAGAGGGAATTCGTTGCCGATCGGAGCCATGTTGTAGATATTGTCGTTTATGCGGTGCCCGTCCACGAGAAGCAGGACCCGGGTGGAATAATCGGCCGGCAGGCCGAACCCTCGTACCCCCATATAGGTGTATGAGCGATCAGAGTAAACGTAAAAACTCCTGACACTGCGAATGATGTCCGCCAGGGTGCGATAGCCGTATTTCCAGATCTGCTCGGCGGTGATGATCGTTACGGCGGAAGGGGCCTCGCTGACCTTCTGTTCGTATCGGGAGGCACCGGTTACCGTCATGACCTTCATGCTGGTGAGTCCCTCGATCTCCATTTCCATCAACTCGGCGGAGATCTTGTCCGGGTCACTCTCCTCAGCGCTCCACGCCGGTGCACAAAGGGCCAAGAGCAGTATCGGCAGCGTAACCATTCCCGCGCACAAGATTCTCGCCACGCTGACAGTCGTTATCCTGGTCATGCTTGCTAACCTCCACGTATTACTCAATAACCGTTTTTGCCAGCTTCAACAGATGCGAGCTGATCTTGAGTCCCGCGCGGTTGGACGCACGGGTATTGATATTGAAACGGACCTTGTTCTCCGCCAAGACGAAGTTGATCATCCCCCCCGACTGGGCGAAATTCTTCATGTCGGCCACCGTCAGCACGCTCCGCTTGTCGAGCGAAGCGAGCACTGCCGCCATGTGCGGCTGCTCCGAAGAGCTGACGAACACAAGCTGGCAGCCTCCGGCATCGCCTGTATCGTCGATATCGCGGATGACCACTGCCCGGTTGTTTACGGTCTTGGACCGGATCGGATCGAACCCCTTGCCGAAGGGGTTCGATCCGAGGATGCAGATGTTGAACGGTGCCCGCTCGTTGGCGAAGCTAGCGGCGGGCCACTCCACGAACTTGGTGAAGTTGTACACAAAGGCTGCCTTCACTTCATACTCGCGGGGCATGCGCTCGTCGGCCGCCGCGGGAGTCTTGACCGTCATGATCCCTGCGAGCAGGAAGAACATGACTATGGCAACGCGATTTATCATGATGATATCCAGTGCATACGATGATTTCATCTAAAACTGGCCCGCATGTCCCGCATCAACCGCTTGGGCTCAGAACCGGTAGGTAAGCTTGATGCGGAACGTCCTGCCATCCTGTTCGATGACGTCCTGCACAAACTCCTTGAATCCCGGATCGCCGTATTTCTTGTCAAACAGGTTATAGACATTTCCGGACAGCTCCAATCCAGGAACAAGCTTCTGGCTGAAGAGAGTCAGATTGGTGATAAAAAAATCTCCGGCTCGATTCCCCGCCAGGGTTTTTCTCGTGCTCGTATACTGCTCTTCAAGACCGGCAAAGATCCTGTCTTGCAAAACAGGTATGGTGAGATTGAATTTAAGCTGATGTTTCGGTGAGTTGGGAACCCACTCATGGGTATTGTCGTTGGTAACTTCCTGGTAGCTGTAACTGATCCTCGCTTTCAGGTCGTTTTTCCACGTATTTTCCAGTTCCAGTTCAATGCCGTTCGCGGTAAACGCGCCCCTGTTCCTGTATACCAGAAGGCCATCCGCCGGATCGGTCTCCATGGCAATCTGGTCTTTTATCTCGTTATGAAAGCCTGATGCGCTAAGGCGAAGGTTTTCTACGAGCTTCTGCTCCAGAACCAGTTCATAGGTTCGGATGTGTTCCGGTTTCAGGTCGTGGTTGGTCTTTGTAGTAAGGTTGCCATCACTGAAGTATCTCTCAAATACGTTCGGCACGCGAAATGCCGTACCGTAAAGCGCCTTCAGGGTCATCGTCTCCAGCGGGTTGTAGATGAGAGCAAATCGTGGATTGACACTGCCTCCCACATCACTATACCGATCATAGCGGATCCCGGCATTTAGAATCAGATTACTGGTAACGGCAATTTCATCCTGGGCGTATAACGCCCATCTGCTTGAAGTCCTTTTGTCATCGAGATAGCCGAAATAGGGATCAATGTCATGAACGTTCTGGTTCTGCTTGATATTGGCTTCGTATTCAATGCCGCCGATCAGCTTGTTTTTATAAAATGTGGTTGCGGCCTGCAGCTCTCCCCCCCACCATTCACCTCGGGCTATAAATTTGTTGATGGTTACGGGCGGATAATCATGTGGCACCGAGCTGTCCAGCTTGTAGTGGTCATAATAGAAACGCGCCATGATTTGCGCATTTTCGCCAAGCTTGTTCTCATATTTCAGGTCAAGATAGCCCCGTTCATCGACGTTCTGATTACGGGAGTCATTGAAGATGCTGCCATAATAGGCGGTAGGAACTCCCTTTGTCCGTGAAGACAAGGTGCCTTCGAGGGTGAAATGGTCATAGGAGACCTTTGAGAACAGATTGTAATTACGGTCATAATCGCAATTTTGGGCAATGCCGTTATTACTGGACGGGGTGTCAAATTCCTTGTAATACAGACTCTGCTGTCCCTTACTGTCCCTGTAGGAGCCCGAGAAAAGCAGCTCGGGACCATTCTTGAAATTATTCCCCAGGCTTAGTCTTCCCTTGTAGGTCCCGTAACTCTCCGCCTCGCCCGAGGCCTCAACCCTCTTTAACTCCTTGGCATTCTTGGTGATGATGTTTATGACGGCGAAAAATGCGCTGGTACCATAGATGGAAGAACTAGGCCCGCGGATTATCTCGATCTTGCTGATCAGGTCGACATCGAGAACGAAATCTGTGCCGACGAATGCCTGATTAAGGATATTGTCGTTTGCCCGATGGCCATCCAGAAGTATCAGTATGCGACTGTTATAGTCCCCGGGGAGGTTGAAGCCGCGCATGCCCACACGGGCATAGTCCCTGTCGTAGGTGACATTGAAGCTTCTTTGGCCCTTCAGGATGTCCGCCAGGGTACGGTAACCGTATTTCCTGATATCGTCGGCCGTGATGATGCTCACCGAGGAAGGAGCCTCGCCCACCTTCTGCTCGAATTTCGAGGCGCCGGATACCGTCTGGACCCTGAGTTCCATCAGGTTCTCGATGCTGAGTTCGGTAAGGTTAGTTTGTTCTTCGACCACTGCCTGTGATTTGCCTGCCGCAAACACCAGCAGCAGGGCACAGGCCATGGCCGGAGCAGCTTTCTTTATGTTTATCAGTTGGATATTCATTCTTCCCCCACACGCAATCTAGCGACTCCACCAACCAGATTTATTACCGACTTCTTGTTTGTATCGGAGAAGACTATTCCCGCTTCTGCTTAATATTGATCCAGAAGCCCTCTGTGATTTTTCTTGATATGGCGGGCCATTTTCCGGAGCTGTGAAAAGAAAGACCAGCATCAGCGAAATGCGCAAAACTACAGACGGGTGAATAGGGGCAAATTTGCCCATCGTTAAGGCCTTATTGCTCTATCCGCCATGGCGTAAAAATCGGTAAGGAGCAGTCGATTGAATTAAGCCGGGTTAGGCAGCGAAGCTGTTTTATAATCTATCGGTAGCAAACATTAAAACTTAAGCTTGAATCCGTGGGGCCGGGGGGGGCTTTTTGTTCTGAATCCGCAAACCGTGCTTGGTTAGACTTTGAGAGTGGTAATCCGGGGGCAGTTTTGAAAAATCTCGGTGGGCTTTAAAGTATCCCGCTAGGGCTATTCCCTTTGATGCAATACCGCACGGGTCATTTAATAAAGTTCTTTAGTAAATTAGTTGAAGTTAAAGTACGATACTGTTCTTTTCAAAAAAACATAGTTACACCGGACCAAACCGTTTTCGGGTCAAGCACGGTATAATTAGGGATGCTACTCGGTTTTTATCCGGGCCGCTATATGGATAATCGGTAACTATGATGCCTTCGATTCTTGGCATGGAGTGAATGATGCAGCACTTTTATCCTAAATTCGGCAGTTCATAACCACAAAGGCACAAAGACACTAAGAAAACCAAGCAGATACAGTGCAATGTTGATTAACCATTCGGGTTTTATACTAAATCCTCTAACTATCCGTTTTTACTTTGTGTCTTAGTGGCTTTGTGGTTAGACTGCTTTTTCTGGATCGGCTGTTTTGACGCTTTTTGTAATGCTGGTTGGATGCAGCGGAAACAACAAGGTCGTTATGGAAAATTACAGAAAAAATTATTCCGTCGAGGTTGTAGGTGAATCTGATGCCGCTATTTCTGACGGCTTGCCGGAAGGCATTAATGAAAATAACGTGTCCAAGTCCATCCTTAATGATGTGGTTGGTGGTCTAGCCAGCAAAGCCCTGACAAAGAACAACAATAAAAACAGGTTTAAGGTAAAATACAGCATCTCGTATTTTGGTCACAAGTGGAAGGGCGGTATCAAGGTAAAGTACATAATTGGATACAACATTCAGCTAATCGATGAAAGTAACGGAAACGTCATAGCTTCCGAGAAGAATGACAAGGACGACACAGAATTGCTGAAAGTAATAGAGGATGTCTCCGATAATATCGTTAACTTTGCTACTAATAACATCAAGTGATCACCGAACCTTTAAAAGGCGCTAGCGCGGGGTCGGACCAAGATAACCTGCTGTATTTGTGAAACAAACATGCCTTAAACAGGCGAAATCAGAGCTTAGAGGCGCCTTTTCAGGGGCAAAATTAGTATTGTAAGGCGCGGTTGCAATCCTATCGAAGCGATCACTAAACGTTACTAGCCACTTTTTGCCAGCAATAAAATGCCGTTAATGGGTAATCTGGTGGGTATTTCACTAAGTATTCTGTTGAATTTCAGTATGTTGTCTTGGCCGACCCCAACGCCACCCCAACAAGCGCAACTGTGCTTGACCCTGTGCTCTGCTGTTCTGATTGTAGGTGATAAGGAAGTACGAAATTGGAGGGATTTATGGGTAGATCAATGCAAGAGTTGATGATATTCAATTCATTCTTGGAGAATACTAGCGATTCTATTGTGATTAAAGAATATTTTGCTACTGAACAAGGTGAGTTCACCGGCGGAAAAATTATTTGTGCCAGCGCTGTCAAGGCCCGCCATTATGGTCAACATCTTATTATTCAGTTAGAAACTGTCATCTACCTGTATATGCTTGCATCTATAGGTAGATACTTGCATCTACAGATAGATGCTTTTTAAGCATATACATATAGATGCTTTTTCGGTTTTCCGGGTTTATCTCTTTCATCTACCTGTATATCTGGTTTTCCCGCTTTTCAGCCATTCCAAACTCCGCTTCTACTCAAAGCGACGCTTGATCTCCCCGGTGGCTTCATCCATCTCTATGACCAGCGTCTGCCCTTTTTTAGCCTGCTTCTTTTTCTTTGCGTCCTGTTGCACTAATCTGTCGGCCTCTTGACGTTCCCGTTGTTCCTGCTGTTCCCTGGCGGCAGCCCTGCGTTTGGCGAGAGGATCCTTGGCTTCTAGGTCCTTGTCCCATATCACCTTGACCCGATTTTGATATTTTTTAGGGACGTCTTCGAAGCGGTTGGTGATGATCAGCGATCCGCTGTTGTCCCTGTATTTGAAAAAGTCCGACCGGGCCTTGACCGGCGCCATAAGCGTCAGCAGGGCGACAAAACACATCATCTTACGTATTGTCGGGATCGACGTTATTCTCACGATGATTCCTTTACGGATCATAAAATCAAGCAACGGCATATTTCCTGACGAAGTCTTGTCATGTGTGGACAACCTGCCTTGCGAACTCTCGGCATAAAACCCTCTGCATGTTGTTTATTGCCGATTGGCGGATTCAAATCTTGTTGCCGTTGATAAATACATGAGTTTTGATAATGGTCAACCGAAAACTCCCCGCCAAGCAGTGTTGGTGGCTTTCATGCTCTAGCTGGCAGCTATGCTGAGTAATCTGGCCGCGTTCGCAAGCATCCCGTCCGGCATTCCCAGGGCCAGTTTCATGGCCACATCCCGGTCCCAGGGTTTTTCTCCCGCAGCGCTCTCGCCAGGCTGCGCGGTAACAGGCGGTAGGCGTGGAACCAGGGGGAGGTGATGCCGCTATTCACGATGGGCATATCCGTACGGTACAGCAGGCGGCCATACAGATGCTTATTGCGCAGCAGGCGCGGCAGATGCCCCAGCCGGTTGAGTTGGGGCAGGCTGGAAATGTCAGCGTAAAGGTTGGGGAATTCGTCAAACAGCGACAGGATCCGCCGGAAATTAGCCTCGCCGTTGCTGAGTCCGTTACTGGCGGCATGGGCCGCGATCACCGTCACCCCCAGCGAGAGCGGCAGGTGCAGGCGCAGCGTATCCGCCGGCTTGGCGCCGGTTGTATTCAGTCCATCGTCACCGCGTCAGGCGCCCCTGCTGGCGTAACTTGTCCAGCATTGCGCTGATAGCCGGCATGGCGGCCCAGGCCGCCTTTTCACCTTCCATGATCGCCTCGTTGCGGAATTTGAAGTCTCCCGCCCCGACAAAACCGACCTGTGGTTTAATGACCACATCGGCCTGACTGATCGGTATGCGTGAAATTTTGTTGTACATGATTTCCACGGATTTCATGATGGTTTCCATGGTGCTGGTGGGGACGGAACTGTCGATGTTGGACGTAATGTCCACGGCAATCACCAGGTCGGCGCCATATTGCCTGGCGATATCCACGGCCAGGGGATTGACTACACCGCCGTCAACGAAACTCGTTCCGGAAAATCTGACCGGCTGAAAAACACCCGGTACGGCGCAGCTGGCCTGGACTGCCAAGCCGGAGTTGCCGTTTTTGAAGGTAACCCCCGCCCCGGTCTTGATATCGGTGGCAACGGCGTAAAACGGGATCCTGAACTTTTCGATGGGGGTATTGCGGACTTTACCGTTGATGAAATCCCGCAGTCGTTCGCCTTTGAGAAAGCCGTTGTCCGGCAGGGTCACTTCGGCCACATCGCTCCTGTCCATGGACAGGGCTATTTTTTGCAGGGCAAAGGCGTCGTAGCCGTAAGCATACAGGCTGCCGACAAAGCTGCCCGAACTGGTACCCACGATCATGTGAATGGGAACCTTCTGCGCTTCCAGTACTTTCAGAACCCCGACATGGGCAAAACCCTTCGCAGCGCCGGCACCGAGCACTACGGCGATTTTAGCCGGTTTTGACGTCACGGCGGGCGGCGGGGGCGTGAACATCGCGCAGCCGGTCAGCCCTAAACAGAGGTAAATGGCGGTCAACAGTCCTGATCTGATGATAGTTTTCATGGAGCCTCCGAACATGGTTTGGGCAAGGACAGGGCGAACAGCGCTGCCGATGAGGTGATCAATCCGGCCAGCAGATAGGCGTTGCTGAAGCCGCCGTACGTTTTTCCGATGATGCCGGCCAAAGCCGGGCCGACCGTCTGGCCGGCGGCAAAAAAGATGGTGACGGTGGCAAAGGCGCCGGCTGCCCGCGAGACGCCCAGATAATCCCCTACGGCTGCGGCCATGATGGCCGGAATGGCGAAGACGGCCGAGCCGTAAAGAACGATGGATACCATCAGCCCGCTCGTGCCCGGCTTGAGGCCGGCCAGCAGGTAGGCGGCGGTCTGGATGGCGAAGACCAGGGCCAGGCCGTAGCTGCGGCCTATGCGGTCCGAGAGGGTGCCGAAGACTACGCCGGAGAAGAGGCTGAAGAAACCGGTCCAGGACCAGTACAGTCCTGCCTTTGCTTCGCTGAAGCCGTAGTCGCGCACCATGCTGGTGACGATGAAGGTGCCGTAGATCATGAAGGTTGCGCCGAATGCCAGGTACAACAGGCCTAGCCGCACCATCAGGGCACCATCCCCTTTGCGTTCATGGTGCAACGGTTGATTAGCGGGAAGCGGCAGGGGACGGCCGACCGGCTCCAGCCCCACCTCCGCCGGGTGGTTGCGAATCAGCCAGGCTGCCAGGATCGTCACCAGCAGGGATGTGACGGCCAGCAGCAGCCAGCCGGCCCTCCAGCCGCTGGTACCGAAGCTGCGGTTGAGGACCGGGATCAGCACACCGGCCAGCATGATGGCAGCGCCGTTACCGGCGATTATCAGGCCGGCGGCTTTGCCGCGCTGCTCACTGCGAAACCAGTGGCTGATCAGAACCATGGTGGGGATGTTGGCGAAGCCGGTGCCCATTCCCACCAGGAAATAGAGGCTTAGCGGCAGGAAAAAACCGTGGCTGGCGCTGATGCCGAACAGTGCCGGCGTGATCAGGGCCAGCCCGCCAAAGATGACGGTTCGCGGGTGATGGCGGCGGATCAGGGGTGGTGCCAGGATCACCGCCAGCAGGTAGCCGCAGAAATTGCCGGTGCCGATGAAACCCATGCGGTCGTCGGAAAGCCCCAGGCCGGCCTGCATGGAAGGGAGCAGCATGGTGTAGGCGTAACGTCCCAGACCGATGCAGGCGAAGATGATCAGAAAGCCGATGGCTACGATCATCCAGCCGTAATGGATGCTGCGCAGGCGGGTCACCATTGGACAGAGACCTCCACTTCCCGCAAGCCGGCCGGCGGGGTGGGGCGCTCCCTGATCCTGGCCAGTCGTTCCAGGCGCCCCAGCAGTTCGCCCATGCGCGCCGCCGGGATGCGGGCCTTGATGCGATGCCTCTGCAGTTCGCTCTCATCGCTGATGGTTCCGCCGGAACTGATGAGCGCTTCGCGAATTGCGCCGGGCGCTGCAGACGGATCGGTCATCTCCAGCTGGACCGTCATCTGCGGCAGTAACAGCCCAGAAGGTGCCACGGCTGCCCGGTTAGGCGGTGCCGCTGACAGGGATTCCGCTTCTTTGCGCAGGCCGCCTTTGGCAGCCTTCCTTTTTGTTTTCGAAACGATCTCCCGGTGGCGGTCATATGAATCTGCAGCAGGCTCCGCTTTCATCGCTTCAATTCCGTTGCCGGCAGCGGGTGTGCTGGACTCTTCTCTGGGGGCGGGCGGGGCCGGCACATGGGGCGCTGGTGCCAGAGGGACAGCCTGGGGTGGCCGGGCAACTGGCTGTTCTGCCGCTTTCGGGACAACCGGTGGTGCTGGATTTGGCTGTGGTCTCAGAGCGGAAGCCGGCTCACGCCTTCCACTTCCGTACTGTTCCTGAATCGGCAGCGGTTGAGCCGGAATATCCTGAAGCTGTCGCTCCGCGGGCTGCTTCAGTTCGGTCTGCACGCTGCGAGAGACATAGTAGCCGGTGACGCAGACCAACAGCAGCGCCATCGCTTCCAGCGGCAGCTTGATGTGCAGCGGGAAAAACAGGCGCTGCAGCCAGCTCTGCTTCCGCGCCTGCTGCTCCTTCACTCGGGCCATGACCCGTGCCGTCAGCCAGGGGGGCGGTTCTACCTCGGGGGACGTACGGATCAGTTGCAGAGCGGTCTTCAGGTCGGCCAGCTCACTGCGGCATGCGGCGCATGTTTCCAGGTGCTGTTCCACCCGGGCAGTGCCGGCAGGATCAAGATCCCGGCTGCAGTAGGCAGAAAGTAGTTTACGGATATCTTCGTGATCGCTCATGGCAGCCCCGCCGCTTTCTTCAGACAATCCTTGACCGCATCCCGTGCCCTGAACAGCCGGGACTTGACGGTTCCATCCCGCAGTTTCAATGCCGCAGCGACCTGTTCATAGGACATCTCCTGCATGTCGCGCAGTACGAGCACCTCGCGAAATTCCGGAGTAAGGGCATCTATGCAGCGCCGCAGCGACATCCTCAGTTCGGCTTCTTCCATCCGTTCCAGCACCGAGGGTGCTTCGCAAGGCGGGTCAGGCGGGTCGTCGCCATCGCCGCCGGCAATCGGCGCGTTCAGCGAATAGGCCTCGCGCCGATCGCGCTGCTGCATCTGCTGCCGGCGATTGCGGGACAGGTTGACCACGATGGCGGTCAGCCAGGTGGACAGCTTGGCATCGCCCCTGAAATCGGCGATCTTCTGCCAGGCGGCCAGGAACGAGTCCTGGACGATGTCACAGGCATCCTCGTACACGCCGGTCATGCGAAAGGCCACGTTCAGCAGCAGGCGCTGGTGGCGTTGTACCAGGCACTCGAAGGCGGCCAGATCCCCATTTCGGCAGGCTTGGGCCAGTGCGGCGTCGTCGTCGGCGGAGCTATAGGGGCGTTGGTGGCCCATGGCTAATGGGACAGCACGTCAGGACAAAAAGTTCCCGCCGACGTGCAGTCCAAGCTGGCAATCATCATGTGTGCGTCCCTGTCAGGAATTGCCGGATATGCTGTCCGGATGCTAAAATACACAACCTGGCACCACTTAACAATGTTTGAATACATGCCAAAAATCGGTTGCCTTGACCTTTCATTCGTAGCATAAAGGCTGTTCACCGGACCCTTGCGTCCGGCTTATTCCAATTCCATATCAATGTCCTATCTTCGTTGGCTCGTATTCGGCTCCACAACGTACTGTCTGTACGCCTGCGTCGCCTCAATCCTTGCCGCCTGATATCATTCTTGATCCGGAATCGGAATTACGTGCTGTAGGAGGCAACATGCAATTCTTTATCGATCCATATTTCCCCGATGACATCCATGCCATCGGCGATGCGGGCATGGCGAGTTTCGAGCAGAAACGCCCGCTGTACCTGTCGGGCTGCAAGAGTTTTCTCAGTTATTACCGCGAAGAAATCAGAAATCTGCATGCAGCCGGTGCATCCGGCAGCGAAGTGACCCACTTGATCTGCGATATGACCGACGAGCTCATCAATAAGCTGTTCCTCTCGATCATCGATGATATCGACAGCAGCCGTGAACTCATGGAGCATATCACCCTGGCGGCGGTCGGCGGTTATGGCCGGGGGGAGCTGAACCCCTTTTCCGACATCGATATCATGTTCCTGCATGCCGGCAGCATCCCGGTTGCAAAAGTGGAGGATGTTGCCCAGAAGCTGCTCTATTTCCTGTGGGATATGCGCCTGGACGTGGGCTATTCGGTGCGGGTGATCGCCGACTGCGTCGAGATGGCTGCCGCGGACTCCACGGTCAAGACCGCTCTGATGGATGTTCGCTTTCTGAATGGCAGCCGCTCCCTGTACGCAACCCTGCACAAGGTCGTCTTCACCCAGATTCTGCCGAAATCCAGCGACAAGTTCATCAAGGCAAAAATGGCCGACCTGAAAGTGCGTCGCGAAAAGTACGGTTCGACCGTCTACCTGCTGGAGCCGAACCTGAAGGAAGGGGAGGGTGGACTGCGGGACCTGCAGACCGCCATGTGGGTGGCGCGGGTCAAGTACAAGTTCGACAGCCCCAAGGAGCTGATCATAAAAGGGGTTCTGACCGAAGAAGAACTGGACGGTTATCATGCCGCCCTGGACTACCTTTGGCGCATCCGCAACGAACTGCACTATTTCAGCGGCCGCAAGAATGACCAGCTGACCTTCGATGCCCAGGTGCACCTGGCCGGATTCTTCGGCTACCAGGACCATGACCGGGTATTGGCGGTGGAAGACTTCATGCGGGATTACTATCGTCAGGCCAATCGGGTCGAACATTTCGCATCCAGCCTGGTGTCGCGCTGTGTCTGGCGGGACGAGGGGGCTCTCAAGATTCTCGGCTATTTCGTCCGGCGCCCGGTCGGCGATGGCTGCTTTGTCCTCAAGGGTGAACTGATCGTTCCTGATGAAACCGTGGTGGCGAAGAATCCGGTCGTGCTGATGCGGATTTTCGAGTATGCCCAGAAACATCGCGTCACCCTCAATGTCCGCGTCAAGGGCCTGGTTCGCAAGAACCTGCACCTGGTCAATGACAAATTCCGCCGCAATCGCGAGGTCCAGCAATCCTTTATGAACATCCTGCGGGCCACCCGGGATGTTGCCGAAACGCTCCGCCTGATGCACCACCTGGAGCTGCTCAACCGCTTCATACCCGAGATGGAGCATATCTATTGCAAGGTGCAGCACGACATCTACCATATCTACACGGTGGACATTCATACCCTGTTTGCCGTGGAACAGACCGAGCGGATGCTGAACGGAGAGCTGAAAGATGTCGTTCCCTTTGCGTGCGAGATCGCCGCCCAGGTCGGCAAGCCGGAGCTGTTGATCCTGGCGGTCCTGTTCCATGATATCGGCAAGGGGTGCGGCGGGAGTCACGCCGAAAAGGGCGCCGCCATGATTCCGACCATGGCCCGTCGCATGGGGCTATCCAAGGAGGACAGCGAACGGCTGGCTTTCCTGGTGCGGCAGCACCTTCTCTTCGCCCACATCTCCCAGCGCCGCGACCTTAACGACGAAAAGATGATCATCCAGTTTGCCCGCCAGATGGAGACCAGCGAGAACCTGAAAATGCTTTACCTACTGACCGTGGCTGATGTCAGGGCGGTGGGCTCCGATGTCTGGACTACCTGGAAGGCGCTGCTCTTTCAGGAACTGTACGAAAAGGCCTTCAATGTCCTCGAGCGGGGTGACTTCCGCCTGGAAGCCAGCAGTGACCGGGTCAAGAAAGTCATCCGCAAGGTGGCCGATTTCCTGGAAGGGGACTTCCCCGCTGCGACCGTCCAGACGGAGCTCAAGGCGATGCCGGTACGGCTGCTGCTCTCCAACAACATCCCGCTGATCGCTGACCATACGCGTCTGCTGATCGGCCTGGAACAGACCGATATCCTCATGAAGGTCGTTCACCGCCAGGAGAGCGGCTATTCGGAGTTCACCATCTGCACGCCGGATATGCCGGGCCTGTTCTCGCGCATCACCGGTGTCATGGCCGCCAACGGGGTCAACATCCTGGGGGCTCAGATCAACACCAGCCGTAACGGCAAAGTGCTGGACATCCTGCAGGTCAACTCGCCCCAGGGCATGGTCATCGTAGATGAGCAGCGCTGGCAGAAGGTGGAGAACGATATGCGCAGTGTGATCCACGGCGAGATCGCCGTGGACACCCTGGTGGCGAAACGCCATCGCCCCATGTTGCTGACATCGCGCCCGACCCCCCGCTTTCCCACCAGGGTCGAGTTCGACAACGAAGTCTCCGAAGGTTACACCGTCATCGACATCTATGCCCATGACAAGGTCGGCCTGCTCTACCTGATCACCAGTACCCTGACCCAGCTGGGGCTCTATATCGGGGTCTCCAAGATCTCCACCAAGGTTGACCAGGTGGCCGACGTCTTCTACGTGCGGGATATCTTCGGCCACAAGATCACGGCAGAGGAGAGGCTGGATGAGATCAGCAACCGCCTGAAAACGGCGATCGAGGAGTGGACGTGAGGTGTCAATGGCACGGAAAAAGAGACGCTTTGCCGCATGGGTGGCGGAACAGTCAGTTGGAAAGTTTGTGTTTAGCTGTCGACGAGGCCACCAATGATTAAGCTTCTCATCGAAAATCCCCTGATTCTTCTGTTCCTGGTCGCCGCCATCGGCTATCCACTCGGCCACCTTCGGGTTTTCGGCAGCTGTCTCGGCGTTGCTGCAGTCCTCTTCGTCGGCCTGGCCATCGGCTCCCTCCATCCTGACCTGAAATTGCCGGAAATCATCTACATCCTGGGGCTGGCGCTTTTCGTCTACACGGTCGGCCTCTCCAGCGGTCCATCCTTTACCGCGTCGCTGCTGCGCGAAGGGGTGCGCAACAACGTCCTGGTGCTCGCTGTTCTGATCGGCGCGGCCGGTCTTACCCTGGTTGTGCAGAAGATTTTTCACCTGAAAACCACCCTGACCGTGGGCATGTTTGCCGGAAGCTTCACCAATACGCCGGCTTTGGCCGGAGCCCTGGAGACCATTAAACATCTGGCGCCCAAAGAAACCCTCTCCCAGCTCCTTTCCGAACCGGTGGTCGGCTATTCCATCGCCTACCCGATGGGGGTGGTCGGCGTGGTTTTTGCCATCTCACTGACACAGCGCATCTGGAAGACGGATTATGCCCAGGAGGCCAAGTCACTGCGCATGTTCGGTGCATTGAACGAGACACTCCATGTCCGTACCGTTCTGATTACCAGCCAGGAGGCGTTGAACGTCACCATCGGGGAGTTGGGCAACCGGCCGGACTGGCACGTCATGTTCAGCCGGATCAAGCGTCAGGGACATTTCCTGATGGCCAATCCAGCGGCCCGATTCGAGCTGGATGACCAGGTTGCGGTGGTCGGCGCCAGCGATGATCTGGAACTGGTTACCCGTTTTCTGGGGGATCAAAGCCCGGAGGATATCCAGTACGAACGGAGTGAATTCGATACCCGCCGCATCTTTGTCTCCAATCAGGAGGTGGTCGGACGGAAACTGAAGGATCTGCATCTGAGTGAGCTGCATGGCGCCATGGTCACCAGGGTCAGGCGCGGTGATGACGACTTTCTTCCCCATGGCGACATGTCCCTGGAGCTGGGGGACCGGGTGCGGGTTCTGGCCCCGCGGGAGCATATGGGCGAGATATCCGACTTTTTCGGGGATTCATACCGTGCGGTCAGCGAGGTGGACATCCTCACGTTCAGTTTCGGCCTGGCCCTGGGGCTGCTGCTTGGCAGTATTCCGATCCCGCTGCCCGGCGGCATCACCTTCAAGCTCGGTTTTGCGGGGGGACCGCTGATTGTCGCGCTGATACTGGGAACTGTCGGCAGAACCGGCAAGCTGGTCTGGACACTGCCCTACAGCGCCAACATGACTTTGCGCCAGATCGGACTGGTTTTCTTCCTGGCAGGAATCGGCACGCGGGCCGGATACGGCTTCCTTTCCATCTTCACGAATGGCGGCGGCATTACTGTTTTTGCGGTTGGTGCCGCCTTGACCTTCACGGCTGCGGCGCTGACCCTCTGGATCGGACACCGTTTGATGCGTATCCCGATGGGGCTGCTGATCGGAATAACAGCCGGTCTGTTTACTCAGCCCGCCGTGCTCGGTTATGCGCTGGAGCAGACCGACAACGATCTCCCCAATGTCGGCTATGCCTCGGTCTACCCGGTTGCCATGATCGCCAAGATTCTTCTGGTACAGGCGTTACTGTCAGGCACATTGTAACCATTGCGGATCGAACAATCACCGACAGGACAAACCAGCAGCATGAATGACTACCTGGATCTGTTCATAAGCTATCTGGTCGTGGAGAAGGGGCTATCGGCCAATACCCGTCAGGCCTACAGCCGAGACCTGATCCGCTATCTGGATTTCCTTGAAAAGCAGGGTCGTACGGCACCGGCCAGCGTAACCTCTAGTGACATAGCCACATTTCTGGGGCAACTCAAGGGACAGGGCATCGGTCCGCGCAGCCGGGCGCGCTGCCTGTCTTCCATCCGCATGTTCCATAAATTCCTGATGATCGAGAACTATGCCGATGTCAATCCGGCCGCGATCATCGAGGCCCCGCGCACCCTGCATAAGCTGCCGGAGTTTCTGACCAGTCCGGAGGTGGATGCCCTGTTTGCGGCCTGCGCCGGTACATCGGGCGATAACATCCGCGATCTGGCCATGCTGGAATTGCTCTATGCCACCGGCCTGCGGGTGTCCGAACTGGTCAGTCTCAAGCTGCGCGAGGTCAACCTGGACGCCGGATATCTGCTGACGCTCGGCAAGGGGAACAAGGAGCGGCTGGTGCCGATCGGCGAATCGGCCCGGGAGCGGGTCAGGGCGTACCTGGAAGGAGCCCGCTACCGGCTCGATCCCAACGGAAAGAATGTGTATCTTTTTCTGTCGCGCCTGGGGGAAGCCATGAGCCGCCAGGCCTTCTGGAATATCATCAAGAAGCGCTCCCTGCTGGCCGGCATCCGCAAGAGCATCTCCCCCCATACCCTGCGGCATTCCTTTGCCACCCACCTGCTGGAAAACGGGGCCGACCTGCGCAGTGTGCAGATCATGCTGGGGCACGCCGACCTGTCCACCACCCAGATCTACACCCATGTCACCCGTGAGAGGCTGAAGAAGCTGCACCAGCAGATCCATCCGCGGGGCTAGGCAGCGGACAACGCACAGCAAACTCCAAATCGTCACTGTTGCTCACCATAGACATAGACAGCTCCTTAATGAAAATGATTCTTCACTTGTACAAGGAAGGGCGTAAAGGCACGGGGGTGAAGTGCAGTTCAACTGCAACAGAACAACGTCTTCGACAGCTTCGCGCTACTGGTCCTGCCATGATTAACCTTGAAACTCTTTCGCGCTTGCTGTATAAAATAGGGCTTCCAAACAAGCCGCACCCACGCCGTCGCGCGTTATTATAACTTGCTGTAACCCTGCATTTTTAGAGCCTTTTGTAGGCTAAGTTTCTTTCAATCAAAGCATCCTGGAGCCTGTGTGAAAATCTGTTCGCTGGCCAGCGGCAGCAAGGGAAACTGTCTCTATCTGGAGACCGGTGATACCCGAGTGCTGATCGATGTGGGCATGTCGCTGCGCGAGACCCTGCTGCGCATGGAGGGGTGCGGTCTCGATCCGGCCGGGGTGCATGCCGTGCTGGTCAGCCATGAGCATATCGACCATATCCGCAGCGCCGGCTCCTTTGCACGCAAGTTCAAGATCCCTGTCCTTACCAGTCACCTGGTCCACTGCAAGGCCGAAAAATACCTGAAAAAAACAATGGTGACTGAATTCGAGTCAGGCTCTGCCTTCAGCTTCAGGGATGTGCGCATCGACCCGTTTCCCATCACCCACGACGCCTGCGACCCGGTCGGCTTCCTGCTCGAATCTGGTGAGGGGCGCTGCGGTTCGGCCACTGACCTGGGTGTGGCCACTCGTCTGGTGATGGAAAAGCTTCGCGGCTGCCGGGCATTGAACCTGGAAGCCAACCACGACGTCGGCATGCTGATGGACGGTCCCTATCCCTGGGAACTGAAGCAGCGCATCAAATCACGCCACGGACACCTTTCCAACGAGGAGTCGTTGCAGCTGCTGCATGAACTGGCCCACGACCGTCTGGAGGCGCTGGTAATGGCCCATCTGTCCGAGGTGAACAATCATCCCGACCATGTGCAGTGCGCCACCCAGTCGTTTTTGCGTGACCAGAACGTCTGCGCTCCGCGGATTGTGATCGGAGAACAGCATCGGGCCGGAGCGGTACTGGAGATATGAAATCCATGCAGGGGCGGCCCCCTCTGGCCGCCAACCCATAACAAAAACCAGAACAGGAGAAAATACCGCATGATCCCACGTTACACACGACCCGATATGGCAAAAATATGGGAACCGGAGAACCGCTTCCGCATCTGGCTGGAAATTGAAACCCTGGCCTGCGAGGCCCAGGCCGAACTGGGGGTGATCCCCAAGGAAGTAGTACCGGTCATCCGCGAGAAGGGCAACTTCAATATCGAGCGCATCGATGCCATCGAAGCTGAAGTCAAGCACGACGTGATCGCTTTCCTGACCTCGGTAGCCGAGTTTGTCGGCCCCGAGGCCCGTTTCATCCACCAGGGCATGACCTCTTCCGACGTGCTGGATACCTGTCTGTCGGTGCAGCTGGTGCAGGCCGCCGATGAACTGCTGGCTGACCTGGACTCGCTGCTGGAGTCGCTCAAGCTGCGGGCCTATGAGCATAAGGATACCGTCTGTATCGGCCGCTCCCACGGCATCCATGCCGAACCGGTCACCTTCGGCCTCAAGCTGGCCTCCTTCTATGCCGAGATGCAGCGCAACCGCACCCGTATGGCCGCCGCCCGCGAAAACATCGCCACCGGCGCCATTTCCGGCGCGGTGGGCACCTTTGCCAACATCGACCCCCATGTGGAGGAATATGTCTGCGCCAAGATGGGGCTCAAGCCGGAGCCGGTCTCGACCCAGGTCATTCCCCGTGACCGTCATGCCGAATACTTCTGTGTCCTGGCCATCATAGCTTCATCCATTGAGCGTATCGCCGTGGAGGTCCGTCACATGCAGCGCACCGAAGTGCTGGAGGCGGAGGAGTTCTTCAGCAAGGGGCAGAAGGGATCGTCGGCCATGCCCCACAAGCGCAACCCGATCCTGTCTGAAAACCTGACCGGTCAGGCCCGCTACATACGCTCCATGTGCATCCCGGCTCTGGAAAACGTAGCCCTGTGGCACGAGCGCGATATCTCCCACTCCTCGGTGGAGCGCTACATCGGACCTGATGCCACTGTCGCTCTGGATTTCTCCCTGCGCCGTCTGAGCGGAATGATCAAGAACCTGGTGGTCTACCCCGAGAACATGCAGCGCAACCTGAACCAGATGAAGGGGCTGGTCTTCTCCCAGAAGATCCTGCTGGACCTGACCCAGGCCGGCGTCTCCCGCGAGGATTCTTACCGGCTGGTGCAGAAGAACGCCATGAAGGTCTGGGAAGAGGGCAAGGATTTCCTGACCGAACTGCTGGCCGATCAAGAGGTGGTCGGGGCACTGGGCGAGGCCAAGATTCGCGAGTCCTTTGACCTGAATTACCATCTCAAGCATGTCAACACCATCTTCAAGCGAGTCTTCGGTGAGTAGATTGTTCAGCTTCATACAGCAATTGCTTCTGGCGCAGGAAAGCGACGGAGCCATACTGCTGTGGGCCAAAGAGATACTGGGCGCGCTGTTGATCGTGGCCTTCTTCTGGATGCTGGCGCAACTGGCCGGCCTGTTACTCAACCGCTGGGGACGGAAAATCGCCAGATTCACCTCGACGGATCTGGATGACCGCCTGCTGCAGCGTGTGATTCCACATATCTCACGCCTGTTGATCATGCTGGGGCTGTACCTGGCCATCAGGTCGCTGCCACTGCACGAAAAGATCGTGGTGGTGTTTTCGGGGCTGCTGTTCATCGTACTGGTCATTATTGTCTTTAATCTGATTTACCATGCCCTGGATGAGCTGCTGAAATGGTATCTGGCCGGTCGCCAGAATGGCGGCGACGCCCAGTTGTCCCGCCAGATCGTGCCGATTGTCGAGAAGATCGTTACCCTGGTCCTTTTGGCTTCGGCCCTGATCATCATCCTGAAACATTTCGACTACGATATTTATTCCCTGGTGACCGCCCTGGGAATCGGCTCACTGGCCATCGGCCTGGCGGCCAAGGATACCCTGGCAAACATGATTTCTGGTTTTACCCTGATGCTGGATCGCCCGTTTCATATTGGCGACCGGATCAAGCTGGCCAGTGGTCTGGTCGGCGATGTGGTCGACATCGGCCTGCGTTCGACCAAGATCCAGGGGCTGGATACAACCGTTACGATCATTCCCAACTCGGACCTGTGCAATTCGGCCTTGATCAACATGGTGCGTCCCACCATGGTTACCCAGGGGCGCGTCACGGTCGGGGTCGGCTACGGCAGCGACGTGGAGCATGTCAAGCAGGTGCTGCTGGCTATTGCCCGGGATAATCCCGAGGTCGTCGCGGAACCCTCTCCGCTGGTTCTGTTTACCTCATTCGGTGATAGTGCGCTCGATATGCTGTTTCTGTTCTGGGTCAGTGAGCCCGCTATTATCGGCCTGGTGACGGATCAGATCAACTGCGCCATTATCCGCCGTTTTCGTGAAGAAAACATCGAAATACCGTTCCCCATCCGGACGGTGATTATGGAAAAGGAATAAACGATTATGCCCAATCGAATCGAAGTTGCCCTGAAAGACGGTGTTCGCGATGCCCGCGGCGAGCGGATCAAGCGGGAGATCGAGCATTTCCTGCACCTGGCGGTGGACGAGGTCCGCACCATCGATGTCTATACCGTTGATGCCGCCCTTTCCAGTGGGGAGCTGGACCAGGCTGCCGCCGGTCCGTTCAGCGATCCGGTCATCCAGGTCTGGAGTGTCGATCGCCCCCTGGCAGCCGGTTTCGATTTTGCAGTCGAGGTCGGTTTCCGTCCCGGGGTGACCGACAATGTCGGGCGAACCGCCCGCGAGGCCGTTGAATATCTGACCGGCCGCTCATTCACCCCGGGCGAAGGGGTCTACTTTGCCGTGCAGTACCTGCTGAAGGGACGGCTGGCCCTGGCCGATGTGGAGAAGATTGCCACCGGGCTGCTCTGCAACACCCTGATCCAGCGCTACAGCGTGCTTCCGGCATCCGATTTCATGGCGCGGCGCGGATTTGCGGCCCATGTTCCCAAAGTCAGCGCCGAAACCAAGGCCGAGGTGCGAGAGATCGAACTGGAGGTTTCCGATGAGGAGTTAATGCGGATCAGCAAGGAGGGGGTTCTGGCTTTGACCCTGGATGAAATGAAGATCATCCAGAGTAATTACCGCAACCCAAAGGTCATCGCAGAGCGCCGTTCGGTCGGCCTGGGAGCAAAACCGACCGATGTGGAGCTGGAGTGCCTGGCCCAGACCTGGTCCGAGCACTGCAAACACAAGATCTTTGCCGGAACGGTGCAGTACGAGGATGAAAACGGCAACAAACAGGAGATCAAATCCCTGTTCAAATCATTCATCCAGCGCACCACCAAAGACGTGCGCGAAAAGCTGGGCGACAAGGACTTCTGTCTGTCGGTCTTCAAGGACAACGCCGGTGTGATCAAATTCAATGAGACCCATTCACTGGTCTTCAAAGTCGAGACACATAACTCGCCTTCGGCCCTGGATCCCTACGGCGGGGCTCTGACCGGCATTGTCGGCGTCAACCGCGATCCCTTCGGCACCGGCCAGGGTTCCAAGCTGATCTTCAATACCGATGTATTCTGCTTTGCCGACCCGTTCTATGACAAACAGCTGCCGTCCCGACTGCTGCATCCGCGCCGCATCTATGAAGGCGTAGTGGAAGGGGTCGAGCATGGCGGCAACAAGAGCGGCATCCCTACGGTCAACGGTTCCCTGGTGTTTGATGAGCGCTTCTGCGGCAAGCCGCTGGTCTTCTGCGGTACGGCCGGGCTGATGCCGGCCGAGCTGAACGGTCAGCCTTCCCACGAGAAATCCATCAAGCCGGGCGACCTGATCGTCATGACCGGCGGACGCATCGGCAAGGACGGTATCCACGGGGCCACCTTCTCCTCCGAGGAGTTGAATGAGAACTCGCCGGTCACGGCGGTGCAGATCGGCGACCCGATCACCCAGAAGCGCATGTTTGACTTCCTGATCCGGGCCCGCGACAAGGGGCTCTACCGCTTCATCACCGACAACGGTGCCGGCGGTCTCTCCTCCTCCATCGGCGAGATGGCCGGCGAATGCGGCGGCTGCCGCATGGACCTGGCCAAGGCGCCACTGAAATACCCCGGTCTAAACCCGTGGGAAATACTCATCTCCGAAGCCCAGGAGCGCATGTCCCTGGCCGTGCCGCCGGAACAGATCGACGAGTTCCTGGCCATGGCCAAACGTTTCGGTGTCGAAGCCACGGTGCTGGGGGAATTCACCGACAACGGCGTCTTCCATATGCTCTACGGCGAGCGGACCGTGGCCTGGCTGCCGATGGAGTTCATGCACGAGGGGCTGCCCCCCATGCAGCTGCCGGCCAAATGGGATCCGCCCCAACTGACGGAACCGGTGCTGGAGGAAAAGGAAGATTACACCGAGGACCTGAAACAGCTGCTCTCCAGCCTGAACATCTGTTCCAAGGAGTCGGTGGTGCGGCGCTACGACCATGAAGTCCAGGGGGGCTCGGTGGTCAAGCCGTTCACCGGCGTTGCCAATGACGGCCCGTCCGACGCGGCCGTGGTCCGTCCGCTTCTGGATTCCTTCGAGGGGGTGGTGACTGCCCACGGCATCTGCCCGCGTTATTCGGACATCGACACCTATCACATGACCGCCAATGCCATTGACGAGGCGCTGCGCAACTATGTGGCCGTAGGCGGCTCCCTGGACCTGGTGGCCGGTCTGGATAATTTCTGCTGGTGTGACCCGGTCCTGTCGGACAAGACCCCGGACGGCCCCTACAAGATGGCCCAGCTGGTGCGCTCCAACCAGGCGCTGTATGACGTCTGCATGGTCTACAACCTGCCGCTGATTTCCGGCAAGGACTCCATGAAGAACGACTTCTACGACGGCTCCACCAAGATCTCCATCCCGCCGACGCTGCTGTTCTCGGTAATCGGCAAGATCGAGGATGCCAGAAAGAGCGTGACCATGGATGTCAAGCGACCCGGCGATTATGTCTACCTGCTGGGCTGTACCGCCAATGAACTGGGGGGCTCGGAATATCTGGCACTCAAGGGCTTTGTCGGCAAAAACGTGCCCAGGGTGGATGCAGCCGGCGCCTATGCCCGTTATCGGGCCTATCACTCCGCGGTCATGCAGGGACTGGTGGCTTCCTGCCACGACCTGTCCGACGGCGGCCTGGCCGTAGCGGCGGCGGAGAGCGCCTTTGCCGGAGGTTACGGCATGGCCCTGGAACTCTCGCGCGTGCCCTGGAGCGGTGATGAAGCGGGTTGGACCGATGCGGCCCTGCTCTTCTCTGAGTCCGCCTCGCGCCTGCTGGTCACGGTGCGGAGCGAGCAGCACGAAGCCTTCGAGGCTGTCATGGGCGGGGAAGGGTGTGCCCGCATCGGCGTGGTGACCGAGGAGCCGGTTTTGACCATCGAGTCCCTTGAAGAGCATATAATTATCAAAGCCGAATTGTCCGAACTAAAGGAAGCCTGGCAGCGGACGCTGCGGGAACTCTAATAGAACGTAAAGAAAGGACATCATCATGGCCGAACGTAAGACCGCCACGAAAAAACTTTCTACCACCAACACCAAACAAGAGATGCTGGACGCCTACAATGACCTCCTTACACAACTGGAGACAAAGCGGGAAACGGAGACAACACCCGAGCTGAAGGTTGCCGAGAAGGCGGTAAAACAGGTGGTGGCGGTTGCCGATGCCTTGACCACGGACAGCATCATAGGCGACATCAGCAGTCTCAAGGCCGAGGTCGGAAAGGTGCTGACCACGCTGTCCGACCGTCTGGAGCAGGAGGCGGGACGTTATGAGGCGGTGAAGCGCGCTATCATCGAAAAGGAAAAGGAACTTTCCGAGATATACGAGATTCAGAAGGCGGCATCGTCGCTCTCCGCGCTTATCGAGGCCCAAAACCTGAAGAAAGATGAATTCGAGACGGACATGGAGGCTCGCAAGGCGACCTTGACCCGAGAGATCGACGAAACCCGCCAGGAGTGGCAGAAAGAAAAGGTCCAGCGCGCTGCCGAGGTCAAGGAGCTGGAGGCGGTCGAAGCTAAAAAGCGGGTGCGGGAAAAGGAGGAATTCGAATACAACCTCCAGCGTGAGCGCCAGGCGGCGCGGGATGCATTTGAAAAGGAGAAGGCGGGATTCGAGGAGGACAAGTCGCGGATGGAGCGGGAGATTGCCCAGCGACGCGAAATTGCCGGCCGGGAGCTTGCCGAGCGTGAGCAGGCCATTGCCCGACAGGAACAGGAGCTTGCCGACCTGCGTGCACAGGTGGCGGCCTTCCCGAAAGAACTTGAAACCACGGTTACCCGCGAG
The DNA here is from genome assembly GCA_002298925.1 of Geobacter sp. UBA698. Taxonomy (GTDB): domain Bacteria; phylum Desulfobacterota; class Desulfuromonadia; order Geobacterales; family Pseudopelobacteraceae; genus Pelotalea. The sequence goes on from DBMM01000118.1 coordinate 86,139, forward strand.
GTGAAGCAGGCGGTGGAGAGGGTGAAAAGCGAGGCGGAGACCAAGCTGGCCCTGGCCGCCAAGGAGTCGGAAGGGGAGCGCAACGTCTATGAGGCCCGCATTTTTGCGCTGGAGGCCAAGGTGAAGGAGCAGACCGAGCAGGTTGCCCGCCTCACGGCCCAGACCGAGAAGGCCTATACCCAGGTGCAAGATATCGCCGTCAAGGCTGTGGAAGGTTCGGCGGCGAAGGTTCAGGCTGCGACCCCTGCACGGCAGGCGGAGTAGATAATGTCGGATTCGGAGTCACAAGATATCCTGAAGAAGTTTTTTGTACGCTGGCCGGTAGCCGCTCGTACGCTAAAAGAGGCCACACTGCACGATGACATGATAATTTATAATGTAATTCAAAATTGATATATTTGATTTTCATGGTATATTCTGCATTATGATTGCTCGTACCCTTTTAAAAACAGAGATTGAAACAGCCCTTTCACGCAGTAGAATTACACTCTTGAACGGCTCGCGCCAGTGCGGCAAGACTACACTTGTCCGACAGTTTGTGCCGAGCAACTCCGTGAACTATTTTGATCTGGAGGATCCGGTTTCCCTGGCGCGTCTCGAAGAACCGATGACCGCCCTTGCCCCGCTCACCGGCCTTGTGGTGATTGATGAAGTCCAGCGGCGACCGGAGCTGTTTCCTGTATTGCGGGTGCTGGCTGACCGCCAGCCGTTGCCGGCACGTTTCCTGATCCTGGGGAGTGCCGCACCTGAGCTGTTGCGTCAGTCTTCCGAATCGCTGGCCGGCCGCATGGAAATTGTCACCATGTCCGGCTTTTCCCTGGCTGAAGCGGGGATCGAACAGCTGTCACGCCATTGGTTGCGGGGAGGATTCCCCTGCTCGTATCTAGCGGCTTCTGACAATGATTGTTTTGCCTGGCTCAAAAGCTTTACTCTTACTCTTGTTGAGCGGGATATTCCACAACTCGGGATTGGTGTGCCCGCTGCCATGCTCATCCGTTTCTGGACCATGCTTGCCCATTGTCACGGACAAATATGGAACGCCGCACCTCCGGCACGTTCTCTCGGAGTTTCAGAACCTACGGTCAGACGCTACCTTGATCTGCTCGAAGGTGTGTTCATGGTACGCCAACTGCAACCGTGGCATGCCAACCTGAAAAAACGACAGGTAAAGTCCCCCAAAGTCTATTTCCGGGATACCGGTGTACTGCACCACCTGCTCGGTATCCGCAGCGAACAAGAATTGCTGAATCATCCGGCCTGCGGCGCATCGTGGGAAGGATATGTCATAGAAGAAGCGATACGGGTTGTCTCCCCGGATGAGGCATATTTCTGGGCCACCCATAACGGCGCTGAGCTTGATCTGCTGCTGGTGAAGGACGGGCGCCGCATCGGTATCGAATGTAAACGCTCCGATGCTCCTCGCCTGACTCCATCGATGCGAACCTCGCTTGCAGACCTGGAACTTGACCGCCTTGTGGTAATTTATCCAGGCACTCGACGATATCCCCTGGCCGAAGGAGTGGAAGTGTTACCCCTGGTTGAACTTGCCGGAGTGTTGGGGTGATGAAATGTTCCATTTGGGTAGATGAGCGGTTCACGCGCACGCGCGTGAACCGCTCAATAAGGAGTTGCATCACAACCACACCGCTGACCCAAAATGAGCGAGATATCCTTGACATTTCCCGATCCTGAACATTCAGATCATGAACATCGCTCAATAAACATCGGTATCACCTCCCATTTGCGCGTACTGTTGGTCGTGCATACAGACAGAATAGGCGAGGTGCGAATAATCAGCTCCCGCAAGGCAACTGCAAAGGAAAAGCACGAGCTTTGTTTGAGTTTGTTCTAGAAAAATTTCCGAAAAAAACGCATTCGTGATGTTTACCCATCTTCAAGCTTTGTTTCGGGACAAAATATAAAGTAATGACCACAACCATCCACCATACCCTAAAAACCATCTTTGGTTTCCATGCATTCAGGCATCCCCAACAGGAGGTCATCGAGCGGGTGGTGGCCGGCGAGGATGTCTTCCTGGTCATGCCGACCGGCGGCGGCAAGTCGCTATGCTATCAGATTCCGGCCCTGCACCGGGATGGGATTGCCGTGGTTGTCTCTCCGCTGATCGCCTTGATGAAAGACCAGGTCGATGCACTGCTTGCCAACGGCGTAGCTGCGGCCTGTTTCAATTCTTCCCTATCGCCGGAAGAGGCCCGCCGTGTTTCACGTCAGATGGACAGTGGCGAACTGGACCTGCTCTACGTGGCGCCGGAGCGGCTGCTGCAGCCGGAGTTCCTGGAGCGGCTGGCAACATTGAAACTGGCGCTGTTCGCCATTGACGAGGCCCACTGTATCTCCCAGTGGGGGCATGATTTCCGTCCCGAATATACGCAGCTCGGCCGGCTGCGCACCCTGTTCCCGGCAGTGCCGATGGTGGCCATGACCGCCACGGCCGACCCGGAGACCCGCAAGGACATCATCCGGCAACTGGGGATCGAGCAGGCCCGAATATATGTGGCCGGTTTCGACCGCCCGAACATCACCTACACGGTCATGCCCAAGCACAAGCCCCTTGCCCAGTTGGGTGCGTTTTTGAACGGCCGTCGGGATGAGGCCGGTATCGTCTATGCCCTCAGTCGCAAGCGGGTCGAGCAGGTGGCCGAGCGTCTCCGGGCGGCGGGATTTTCCGCTGCCGCCTATCATGCCGGCCTGTCCGACGAGGAACGCCGTCGGGTACAGGATGCCTTCCGCCGTGATGATCTGCGCATCGTGGTGGCCACGGTGGCCTTCGGCATGGGGATCGACAAGCCTAACGTGCGTTTTGTGGTGCATTACGATATGCCCAAGAGCGTGGAGAGCTATTATCAGGAGACCGGCCGGGCCGGGAGGGACGGTCTGCCATCCGAGGCGCTGATGCTGTTCGGCCTGGGCGATGTCATGACCGCCCGTTCACTGATCGAGAACAGTGACAATGCCGAGCGGGTGCGGATCGAGCTTCAGAAACTGAACGCCATGGTGGCCTATGCCGAGGCTCTGACCTGCCGACGCCGCGCTTTGCTGGCTTATTTCGGTGATCAGCGCGAGCTGGACTGCGACAACTGTGATATCTGTAACGACCCTCCCCAGCGCTTCGATGCTTCGGAACTGGCCAGAAAGGCTCTTTCCTGCGTCTACCGGGTCGGTGAGCGTTTTGGTGCCCGACACGTAATCGATGTGCTGCGCGGCGCCAAGGGGCAGCGGATTCTGGAGTTGCGCCATAACGAGCTGTCCACCTATGGTATCGGTGCGGATCTTTCCTCGGTGGAGTGGGACAATATCTTTCGCCAGTTGATCCATCTCGGTTATCTGGTGCAGGACTTTAGCCGTTTCGGCGCCCTGGGTCTCTCCCCGGCAGCGCGTCCGGTGCTGAAGGGCGAGACGCAGGTTACGCTCGGACTGCCCCGTGATGTGGCCAAAGTGGAAGAGAAGACGCGACGCCGCAGCGGAGCCGGGGAGGGCGCCCATCGTGCCCTGTTCGAGGTGTTGCGGAACGTGCGCAAGCAGATCGCGGATGCGGCCTCCGTACCCCCCTTTGTGGTCTTCTCCGATGCCACTCTGGTGGAGATGGCCAAGAGCAAGCCCCGCGACGCACGGGAGCTGCTGTCGATTACCGGTGTCGGCGAACACAAGCTGGCTAAGTACGGTGCGCAATTCCTGGCCGCCATTGACGAATATCGGCGCACTGCGGAGGAGATGCAACCACAGCTTAATACAAACGATCTGCATCTGGCTCTGAGCGACACCCAGCGTGACACCTACCGACTCTATCAGGAGGGTATTTCCCTGGATGAGATCGCCGCACGACGTGGCTTGAAGGATGTGACTATTGTTTCACATCTGGAAGAGTTGCTTGCCTCGGGACTGGATATTGATCTGCGCCGGTTTGTTGACAAGGACAAGATTCCTTTGATCGAGGAGCGGCTTGAGAAACTGGGGGCGGTCAATCTGACTGCGCTGAAGGAAGGGCTCCCGGATTCCATCAGCTACAGCGATGTGCGCCTGGTTCGGGGGGCGTGGGGCCGGGAACGGCAAAGCTGAAAATATTTTAAAGGACAGACCGGCCACGATTTAGTATTATGAAAGTTTGAGATTTCAGCCTCGATAAGCGGGATAAGTGCGTTAACGAAATTATTTGCGTAGAAATGATTTCCCGCTAACTAAGGAGAACATGCATCAATGGCACAGTCACGCGCAATCGTCATAACCGGCAACGGCACCAACTGCGAGATGGAGGCGGCCCATGCCTGCCGTCTGGGGGGCTTTGACGAAGCGGTCATCGCCCACATCGCCGAGATACTTTCCGGCGAAGTCCGCCTGGATGATTTTCATTTTCTTAACCTGACCGGTGGCTTTCTGGATGGTGACGATCTGGGCAGTGCCAAGGCCCAGGCCAACCGGCTGAAACATGCAGCGGTAGCCGGCAGCGGCGAGAAGCTGGTGGAGCAGTTCACCCGTTTCATTCAGGCCGGCAAGCTGATTCTGGGAGTCTGCAACGGCTTCCAGTTGATGGTCAAGATGGGGATGCTGCCCGGTTTTGACGGTGACTACCTGTCCCAGACGGTGACGTTGACCCACAACGACTGCGGCCGTTTTCAGGACCGCTGGACTTACCTCAAGGCCGATCCCGCCTCGCCCTGCGTATTCACCAAGGGGATCGAAAAGGGCATCTACCTGCCGATGCGTCACGGAGAGGGCAAGTTCCTGTGTGACTCGGATGCCACCCTTGATCGCATCGAGCGGGAACATCTGGCGGTCTTCAAGTATTCCGACCCTGACTTTGCGACGCCGGCTACGGAATTTCCGGCCAATCCCAATGGGTCCCAAAATTCAATTGCCGGCATCTGTGATTCCAGCGGACGCCTGATGGGTTTGATGCCGCATCCCGAGGCATTTGTCCACTATACCCAACATCCACGCTGGACACGGGAGCAGTTACCGGAAGATGGCGACGGTCTGATTCTCTATAAAAACGCGGCTGAGTATGCGAGGAAAAATCTCTTATGAATCTTCATCGTCCACACGAAGAATGCGGCGTATTTGGTATCTACAACCATGCTGAAGCCTCCAATCTGACCTATCTCGGTCTGTATGCCCTGCAGCATCGCGGCCAGGAAAGCTGCGGTATCGTTTCCTCCGACGGGACTACCCTGCATGCCCACAAACGGATGGGTTTGGTGGCCGATGTATTCGGCAACCAGGAAGTCTTCAAGAAACTGCCTGGAAAGTCGGCCATCGGCCATGTGCGCTACTCCACCGCCGGTGCTTCTGTTGAAAAGAATGTCCAGCCGATCATGGTGGACTACTCCCGTGGCTCCATCGCGGTGGCGCATAACGGCAACCTGGTTAACGCCCAGTTGCTGAAGGCCGAGCTGGAAGCCTATGGATCCATCTTTCAGACCACCATGGATACTGAAATCATCATCCATCTGCTGGCCATTGCCCGGACCAACTCCCTGGAAGACCGCATTGTGGAAGCTCTCAAACGTATTCAGGGGGCCTACTGCCTGTTGTTTTTGACCGAGAGCCGCATGATCGCCGTGCGTGATCCCAACGGCTTTAGGCCGCTCTGTCTGGGGCAGCTGGGCGACAGCAGCTGGGTTGTGGCTTCGGAAAGCTGTGCGCTGGACCTGATCGAGGCAAAGTTCGTCAGGGAGATCGAACCGGGTGAAATGATTGTCTGCAACAGTGATGGCAGCCTCAAATCAATGTTTCCCTTCAAAAAGATCGCTCCGACACCCTGTATCTTCGAGTTTGTCTATTTTGCCCGTCCTGATTCCTATATTTTCGGCAAGAATGTCTATCTGGTCCGCAAGGAACTGGGCCGGCAACTGGCCCGTGAATTCAAGGTGGAAGCCGATGTGGTCATAGCCGTGCCCGATTCCGGAGTACCGGCTGCCATGGGATATGCCGAAGAGTCCGGTATTCCCTTTGAACTGGGACTGATCCGCAATCATTATGTGGGACGCACCTTCATCGAACCGGCCCAGGCCATCCGTCACTTCGGGGTCAAGATCAAGCTTAATCCGGTACGGGAAATTCTGGAAGGAAAGCGGGTGGTGGTGATTGACGACTCCATCGTGCGCGGCACGACTTCGCGCAAGATCGTCAAGATGGTGCGTCAGGCCGGAGCCAAAGAGGTGCATATGCGCATCTCGTCCCCACCCACCAGCTATCCCTGTTATTACGGCATCGATACCCCCAATCGCAAGGAACTGATTTCCTCCTCCCACACTATCGAGGAGATCTGTAGATACATCACGGCCGATTCGCTGGGGTACCTGTCGGAGGAGGGGTTGCTGAAGTCGGTCGGAGTCAACAAAACCAATTTTTGCAAAGCCTGTTTTGCCGGTGATTATCCGGTTGCATTCCCCAAACCTGTGGAGCTACCGCAGATGGGACTTTTTGAGGAGGAGCACAAATAACATGACTGATCGGGACAGGTTGAAGCAGATCATATTGGAACTTTCCTATGAAAAACGCCTGGTGAAGCTGGCTTCCGGGCGTGAGAGCGATTTTTATTTTGACGGCAAGCAGACCACCCTGCACGCCGAAGGCGGTTTCCTGACCGGTAAGCTGTTCTACGAGGCCATCAAGGATGTGGCAGGGGTTCAAGCGGTTGGCGGCATCACGTTGGGGGCCGATCCGATTGCCACGGCAACCTCGATCGCCGCTCACCTGGATGGCAAGAAGATGCACGCCTTCATCATCCGTAAGGAGCCCAAAGGGCATGGTACCGGCCAGTGGCTGGAAGGGCGCAAAAATCTGCCGCCCGGCACAAAGGTCGTGATCGTGGAGGATGTTGTCACTACCGGCGGCTCATCCATGAAAGCGGTCAACCGCGCCAAGGAAGAAGGGCTGGATGTGCTCGGTATCGTCACCCTGGTGGACCGTGAAGAGGGTGGCCGCGAGAATATCGAGGCCGAGGGGTACTGGCTGAGGACGATCTTCACCAAATCGCAACTGGTTGGTTGATGGCGGAAAAACAGCGCCTCGATAAGCTGATGGTCGCGCGCGGCCTGGCGCCCTCCCGTGAGAAAGCCCAGGCCCTGATCATGGCCGGACAGGTGGTGGTGGGTGATCACGCGGTTGACAAAGCCGGTCAGCAGGTGGCGGTTGATGCAGAGATCCGCATCAAGGGCGAAGTGCTTCCCTTCGTCAGCCGGGGCGGACTGAAACTGCGTCGGGCGCTGGATGAATTTGGTATGGATGCGCGCGGTCTGGTGGCCATTGACGTGGGGGCTTCCACCGGCGGCTTCACCGATTGTCTGCTCCAGGCCGGCGTGCGCAAGGTTTTCGCGGTGGATGTGGGCTACGGACAGCTGGCCTGGAAGCTGCAGCAGGACCCGCGTGTAGTCAGCATGGAGAAGACCAATATCCGCAACCTTACGCCGGACCAGCTTGATGAACAGCCGGATCTGGCGGTGATCGATGCATCTTTCATTTCTTTGTCCAAGGTGCTGCCCGCTACTATACGGCTGGTCAGGCCGGGCGGCCGCATCATTGCCCTGATCAAGCCCCAGTTTGAGGTTGGCAAGGGAGAAGTGGGCAAGGGGGGCATCGTGCGTGACCCCGCTGCCCATGAAAAGGTGATTGAAGATATTCGCCAGTCAGCCCGGCAGTTGGGGCTTGCGGTGCGCGGACTATGCGAATCGCCCATCACCGGGGCAGATGGCAATCGCGAGTTTCTGATCCTGTTGGATGTTCCCGAAGACTGAGCATAGGAGGCTGGTGTGCAAAACTGCATATTCTGTAAGATCATTGCCGGCGAGATACCTTCCAGGAAAGTGTTTGAGGACGAACGCATCCTGGTTATCGAAGACGTCACCCCCCAGGCACCCCTGCACCTGCTGCTGATCCCCAAAAAACACTATGCCAACTGCCTGGATATGGATGCCCAGGATGACGAGGTGACTGGGTACATCTTCAGAAAGGCAGGAGAGATAGCCCGGCTGAAGGGCGTTGACCAGTCCGGTTTCAGAATTGTGCAGAACAACGGTGCCGGAGTCGGTCAGTCGGTCTTTCATATCCATTTCCACTTGCTGGCCGGACGATCCTTCTCCTGGCCTCCGGGTTAGTTGCGAGCGCCTGAGGATTCAGGGCATGATGAGATCAACAGTTGTATTCTTTTTCCTGTTTGCAATCCCACCGTATTTGGCGTCCGCTGAAACCTATACCTGGACGGACGGGCAGGGTACGGTTCATTTTACGGAAGACCTGGGGATGGTCCCCAGAAAAATCCGTAAAAATGTACGCCGACTTAATGATGTGGAATCTCCCCCGGCGATGAAATCCGACTCTTCGGCGCCTGAAGCCAAGTTTTCGGACACCTCGAAACCTGCCGTTCCCCATGCCGATGCCGGCAAAGGCGGTTCCTCACCTATGGAAACCTATGCCGGTAAAACATATGACCAATGGCAAAAGGAATTCTCAGATCAGGAGGCGGCCATGGTTACGGTCCGGAAACGCATTGACGAGATCGTTGCCCTGGTGAAAGGCCCCGCCACCAGGAGAGAGAATCAGCAGAAACTTATCTCCGAGCATAATTCGTTGGTTGCGCGGTTCAAAGAAATGAAGGATCAGTACAGTCAGCAGGTGGAAACTGCCCGAAAGGCGGGGTTGCAGGTCAATATCCAGCAGTAGCGTTCGAGATATGCAGCTATGTAAGCGAAAGGCCCCCTTTTTTCGGCGGGCCTTTTTCTGTTCAGGGCGTCAGCAAGCGTTTGATCAGGCCGGGGATGGCCAGGTCCATGGTCATGATGACCGTCAGCACGATCATGATTGTCACCGTAAGCCAGGAGATGATGTTGAATAGCGGCCCGTTGACATAGCTGCCCATCAGATTTTTATCGTTGATCAGCTTCAGCATGAAGATCAGCACGAAGGGGAGGACGGCACCGTTGACAACCTGTGAGATGAACATGATCCCCAGCAGGGGGGCGTTGGGAATCAGGATCAGCCCGGCGCTGATGACAATAATGATGCTGAACAGCCAGAAAAACTGGGGCGCCTGTTCGAAGTCCTTGTCAACACCCGATTCCCAGCCCAATCCTTCACAGATGTAATAGGCGGTGGAAAGCGGCAGTATGCAGGCTGCGAAGAGCGAGGCGTTGAACAGGCCAAAGGCAAACAGGGCCGAGGCGTGTTTACCCACCAGCGGCTTCAGCGCAACGGCTGCGTCGGCAGCGGTTTCCACCTTGAGTCCCTGGGGGTGGATGGTGACCGCACAGGCCACGACAATGAAGAAGGCCACGGCAATGGCCATGATACAGCCTATGATTACGTCCAGGCGGGTGAAGTTGTACTGTTCGGCGGTGATGCCTTTTTCCACCACGGCCGACTGCTGGTAGAACTGCATCCAGGGCGCGATGGTCGTTCCCACCAGGCCGATCATGGTCATCAGATAGGCGCTGTCGGACTGGAAGGTCGGGGTAATGGTCGCCTTGAGGACGATATCCCATTTGGGGCCGGCCATGAAGGCGGCAATGGGGTAGGCGATGTAGACCAGGCAGGCCACCAGAAAAACCTTTTCCACAACCTTGTACGATCCTTTGACGATCAGCAGCCAGACCAGCACGGCGCTGACCGGCACGGAGATGTATTTGCTGATGCCGAATATTTCTAGGCTGGCGGCGATGCCGGCAAATTCCGAAATGGAGTTGCCCATATTGGTCAACAGCAGGGCGATCATGACGTAGAATGTGACTTTTACACCGAATGATTCGCGGATCAGGTCGGAGAGGCCCTTGCCGGTTATGGCACCCATGCGGGCGCACATCTCCTGCACTACTACCAATGCCACGGTGGTCGGAATCATGGTCCAGAGCAGGGTCATGCCGTAATGGGCGCCTGCCAGGGAATAGGTCGCAATACCGCCGGCATCGTTGTCCACGTTGGCCGTGATAATGCCCGGCCCAAGTATGGCCAGGAAGATCAGCAGGTTGCGGGGGCTGAAGCTTTTGAGCGGTTTTAAAAATCTGAATTGTGAAATACTGCTGAACATAAGGAGCCTCTACACTGCTAGCGCCGCTTGATCTTGATGATCTGCGGCAGATAATGGGCCAGAACATCGTCAACGGTGACTATACCGGCCATGTGGTCATCTGCATCCAGAACCGGGACCGCAATCAGGTCGTATTTTGCCAGCGTTTCCAGCAGGTCTTCAGGTTCTGAATCGATCCGTACGTACTTGACGTTTTCTTCCATGACGTCGGTTATATGGGTTTCGGGCGGGTTCATCAGCAGCTGCTTCAGGGAAACAACCCCTTCCAGTCGATCCTCGGCATCGATCACATACCCGTAATAAACGGTTTCCACCTCTTCGGCGCATTCTTTCAGCAGTTCCAGAGCACGGCCAACCGATATCTGGGATGTGAGCCGGAAATAGTCGGGAGTCATCAGGCCGCCGGCCGAGTCTTCCTCATGTTCAAGCAGCTCCTGGATGTCCTCGGCATCCTCCTGATCCATCATGTGCAGCAGTTCCTGAGCCTTCTGCCCAGGCAGATCGCTGAGAACATCGGCCGCTTCGTCCGGTTCCATTTCTTCCAGAATATCGGTCATCTGTTCGTCATTAAGCTGGCTGATGACCACATTGCGCATGTCCGGTTCCAACTCGTAAATGGTCTCCCCGGCGGTTTCGGCATCCATGGATTCCAGCATCCTTTTGATGTTGTGGATGGGGATGTTCTCGATGATGTCGGCCAGGTCGGCCGGGTGCAGCTCGTTCATCTGGTCGCGGGCAATGTTGAGTGCCAGCTTGGACGAGTTGGCCTCCAGTGGCTGCACGTATTCCCAGCTGATTTCGCTGTGGGGTATATCCCTTCTGATAGTCCGTGCGAAGCGTTCGCCGAAGCGCTCGTAGCCCAGTCGACGCAACAACCCCCGGAATCCGATATCCACTGAGAAGATGCACAGTTTCTGGTTCAGGTTGCCCAGTTTGATGTCGTTGACCCGGACAACCTTTGCGCCATCCACATCAACGATCTGCTTGTCCAGCAGGTCGCGCTTGACGAGGATCTCGCCTTCACTGGGGGCATAGATGCGCAGTCCGGGAGGATTGACGCTGCTGGCGGAAATCACCACATGGGTAAACAGCGCGACTTCATTCCAGGGCAGGGTTTTAAGCCCTTTTCGCGCTTTGATCACGATATGGGACACCTCCGGGAACACATCCCCGGGTATCATGATCAGGTCGCGCAATAATCCGATCTCATCGCCCTTGCTGTTGATGACAGAACGCCCTATGACGGCGCTCAGGTATATTTCGTTAAATTCTGTGGTCATAATGGTCGCCCTGGAAAAACGAAAAGCCCTTTCGGAGAGAAAGGGCCTTGGAATTAAAACACGGGTGCGCCATTTCCCCCCAGGTTGACTTTCGGCAGTGCACAACGTAGGATTGGGACCAGCTGCATTGGGTTAAGCCTTAATCCGGCAGAACCTGGTAACCACATTGGCGTCTTTCGACGTTTCTGGGTAGCAGCCTGTGTTTGTGCAAACGCCTCATGCTAACGAGGAATATGTAACTTAACTTTATAAACCTGCACATTATTGTTGTCAATGTCGGAATGGTTTAAGGTGTATTAATACCATCTTATGGTTTGGTGATGAATGTTATTTCATTCCCTTTTTGGCTGGCGTTTGCTACTATATGAAAATGGGTGAGAAGCTGATTTGCAATAACAAGAAAGCCTACCATGACTACTTCATCGAAGAGAAGTTTGAGGCCGGCATGGTACTTCAGGGAACGGAAGTAAAATCCCTGCGAGCCGGCAAAGCCAATCTCAACGATTCTTTCATGATGGTGCGGGATGGTGAGGCTTTTCTGCACAACCTCAATATCTCCCACTACGACTTCGGCAACCGCCAGAACCACCAGCCCGATCGCCAACGCAAGCTTTTGCTGCACCGCAAGGAGATCGTCCGGCTCTACAGCAGAATCCGCGAGCAGGGTTACTCGGTGGTGCCGTTGCGGCTGTATTTCAAGGATGGGCTCGTCAAGGTCGAAATCGGTCTTGCCAAGGGTAAAAAGAATTACGACAAGCGCGAGGATCTGAAAAAGAAGGATACCCAGCGTGAGATTTCACAGGTCATGAAATCTCGAAACAGGGATTGATAAAAAATCGCTTTATTTGGGGGTGTAAAGGTTTCGACGGGGAAGTGAGTTTCTGGATTGCACCGGGTCGGGGCAGGTGGCCGACCTTAATAAACCTGCAACGGCTTAATTGCCGACAATTATAACACTCCTGTTGCACTAGCTGCTTAACAGGCGTCCCCAATGAAGATGCCGGTGGTACAACGGGGACGTCATTCACGACCGGATTGGGATGCGCAACGCCCGTAGCGCAACCTGAAACTTAACGGGACCGCTGGTTCGCTGCTTTGTCAGGTGCGCAGATAATCGGTTAAATTGAGCAACTGACTAACGGTGTAGTAATTCAGTTTGTAGTTTCTTCGGACGCGGGTTCGATTCCCGCCACCTCCACCAATTGAATGTCCGGTACCATCCGGATAAGGCCAAAAGCCCCTGAGCAATCAGGGGCTTTTCTCGTCTTTGGCTATCTGATGGTAGAGCCGAGAGTTATGTTTTGTAACCATCTTATTGAAGTTAGTACTATAATAATATTAATAGATGAACGTTACAGGTTCTGTAAAAGGAGGTGAGGAACATGGCAACAATTATCCTGATGTTTATACTCGTATTGCTCTCATTTGTCGTCACTCCGTGGATTGGCTATCTGAACCATAACGAACGGCGCCATATTGACATGATGGCAGGTGATGAAGGAGAGTAATGGTCTGCTTATGCAAAACAGATGCACATGTTGTGCAGCTGTTCGAACACAAAATCTTCCTTCAGAAATGGGGGGTGTTACTATGGCACGCTTTTATGATTCCATGAATGACTCTGACCTTAGTCGGGTGGAAGGACTGTTGAATAGTGGCGGTATCGAGTATTCACTGCGGATACTGGGAGACGGGTCCGAACTCAAGGAAATTCTGGTGGCTGAGGAAGATCTGGTGTGCGCGGAATGGTTGTTGAACAGTGTCGTCGATTCGAAAAAGTGAGTTGAGTGGTGTGAATTCCTGTATCCTGTAAAAGGGGGATCGCCATGATCAGCGATGAGATCAGGAGTTTCATCGAAAAAAGAGGGGTGGCGACGGTGGCCTCGGTAGATGCCGCTGGGCGGCCCCATCTGGCCTTGGGGAGTGCACTCAAGGTTCTGGATGGTGATCATGTGGTGTTCGAGAATTGGTTTTGCCAGACGACTCTGCGTAATATAGATCAAAACCTGTGCGTGGCCGTGGCGGTCATGGCTCAGGAATCGCCGACCGGCTACCAGTTGATCGTCAGTGTGGTACACGGCTTCGATGTCGCCCTGCTGGATGGCTATCAGCCCGGGCCGCAGGTTGCGGACGATCTGCAGGCACTGACGAGTTTGGTGGTAAGGGTGGAAGAGGTGCTGGCCTTCTGCAGCGGGATCCATTCAGATTTACCTTTGGGAGGATAAGGTTGACTCGGGGCTGGTCGTCAATACCGGGGGGTGAGGTTCAGCCATCGTGCCGGTCAACGCAACTGCAGCAGGTAGCAATTACATAAAAAGCCGGATTCCCTCGCGGGTACCCGGCCATTCAATGCAGTGCAGTGTACTGACTCTTCAACTCAAGTTATCGTAATCGCCGCTGACATAGACAAATACATCGCGGTGGACTTCGTGATCGAGGTCAGGAATTTTCTCGCATATTTCACAGCGGTACTTATCTGCAGTGGAGGTAGATGTCTCATGTTCACACTCGCCGCTCCAAATCCTGACATCGCACCGTTCTTCGTTTAACCCTGACATGACGCTTCACCACCCTTCAGGTGTAGCTTGCTGATTTTTCATACGTTTGAGCACATCATTCAGAAAAGTTTCCTTTCCCTTCAGCTCTTCACGCAATTCCCTGTTATCCGTATGTACCCGTTCAGTTTTAAGGTCTGACAGATATGACTCCAGCATCTCACTCAAAATCTCAGCCTCATGTGCTGATAACTCGATGCGTACCATTCCATCATCCCCTTTCTCTTTATTGGGGAGAATCATATCTCCCCCCAATGATTCCGTTACCTGCTGTCACTACGCTGGATTAATGATCCGGCTCGAGCGGCACCGGTTCGCAGACACTTACTTTGTCGTGAGCCTTGGCACCGCATCTGGCACAACTGAACTCCGCCTTGCTGGTCAGTTTGCCTAGCAGCCGCGAGTCGGTCACAGCGCATACTTTTGCGAGTTCGCTTGCCCTTGCCATGACATACATCCCCTTTCCTGTAAAAAATGTACTGCTTTGTAATTATATTTTACGCGTTTCCGACAAAAATAAACAGTGGGAGCTGCAGGGCGGGCGGCGTGCCGGAGCGCATAGCATTGAAGGACTGGAGGGCAGGCCTGTTTGAAATCTTGGATTCACAACAAGCGGTCACTCAGCCGACTTTTCAAACGCGATGATTTCTTCGACAAAGCGGAATATGTCCGGGGTGAAGGCATGAAAATCACTTTGCAGAGCAGAGTGATGACGAAGCAGTTCCTGCTCGCCGCCATGGAGGGGATTGGGGCGGCTGATGCGGCGGGAGAGACGGCTCAGGGCGCTGCCGATTCCCTCGAGCGTGCCATAGGACGGTAACAGTTCCTCGAAAATGATCGGCACCAGCCGCTGCATCTCCGCCGGCAGCGAGTGGCGGTATCTCTCAACCACGTTCCGGGTCCTGACAAGATAGTCGCCAAAAGCTTCATCACACCAGGCATCCCAGTTGTTGACCAGATAATAGTCGTAGAAGAGATCCACCATCACGCCGCGGTACAGGCCGTAATCCCCTGCAATGCGATAGCGGCTCTGACGGAAATGCGGATCTTTGTCGGCATAGGAGTCTATCCGGCGATGCAGCATCAGTCCCTGGCGGATGCGTGGCGGGAAGCGTTCCTGCAGCTGTCCCTTGACGAAATCCCCCATGAAATTACCGACCAGAAGCTGGTCGTCATCACCGGAAAGAAGCATATGAAACAGGAAGTTCATGGTTGGTTCAGGGAGAAAGAGGGCAGGTGAAACGTAGCAGGAGGGAGTCCGGGAATGTTATGTCCCTGCATGATGAACGTAACTTCTCCAGTACGGAGCACCAGACTGTAGAGAGAGTGGCTATCTATGGCAAAGGCAATCAGGCACATCCGGAACCGGTCCTGTTTGGGATTTTGTGATTTCAGAATCTATAGCTCAATCCGATCAGATGCTCGTCAAGGCCGGGATTCGGGGTCCCGTTGTGATAGAAGATGTGCCCGTTTGAGAGGTGCTGCAGACGGTATTGAATCCCTATTCCACGGTAAAAACGATAGGTAATGCCTGTGTGGGCGCCAAAAAGGAGTATCGATCCAAAATCCTGTCCCCCAAAATGTCTTTTGTCAGTAAGATTGGCATTGATGCCCAAATCCAGTTCCAGGCCGAATTCAGCATAGTCCAGGATCAAGCTTGAACCAACGGAACCGATAAAACCAGTTTCCCCGCCGCCTGTCAAGGCACCAGCTGTCACATCGAGCTGCGGTGTCAATCCCCAGCCTGACTTGGAACGCCACTCCCATGGCAACCCATGCTCGGCGTACGCTTCATACTTATGGAAATATACACATTTCGGTGTCGCCGAAATCCCTAACCTGATGCCGGCTACCTTCCTTTCCGGCTCCGCGCCGGGACACAATTCCGGAACCATAATGCCCGCCAAGGCAATCAACAGTATGATAATTGCAAGCTTTGGCACCATTTTATCCTCGTCGTCGTGTCTGAAAGATGCGCTATGATAAAATTATCCCGGCATACCAGGAAACATCAAACAATCGCATCATTAGTTACAGTGCCTCATCGGGATCAGTCGCCAGGTGTGCCGGGGTGTGGGGTGGTGCCGCCCGCAGGTACTGGGCGGGCCAGGGCGTCAGATGGCCGAGTTCCCTGGCGGCCCGCAGTGGCCAGTAGGGATCCCGCAGCAGTTCCCGGGCGAGCAGCACCAGATCGGCCTGGCCGCTGCGGATGATATGGTCGGCCTGGGCCGGAGACGTGATCAGGCCCACCGTACCGGTCAGTCCCCTTGTTTCCCGTCTGATCTGCTCGGCAAACCGGGTCTGATAGCCGGGACCGAGCGGTAGGCTGGCGTGGGGCGAGCTTCCGCCGGAAGAGCAGTCGACCAGGTCAACGCCCAGTGGTAACAGTTGGCGTACCAGCTTCAGCGACTGGTCCGGGTCCCAGCCGCCGGCGACCCAGTCGGTGACCGATATCCTCACCAGGAGCGGCAGGTCATTGGGCCAGACGTCACGGACCGCAGCCACGATCTCACGCACCAGTCGGGTGCGGTTTTCGAAGCTGCCGCCGTAGCGGTCGCTGCGCCGGTTGCTGAGCGGAGAGAGAAACTGGTGCAGGAGATAGCCATGGGCGGCATGGACCTCGACAACGCGGAATCCCGCCTGGCGGGCCCGCCGGGCGGCCTGGACAAAGGCCGTAATAATCTCGTTGATCTGCTCCAGCGTCAGCTCCGCTGGTACGATGCACCCCGCGTCGAAGGCGATGGCGCTGGGGGCTACCAACGGCCAGCCACCCTCCGCCT
The DNA here is from genome assembly GCA_002298925.1 of Geobacter sp. UBA698. Classification (GTDB taxonomy): domain Bacteria; phylum Desulfobacterota; class Desulfuromonadia; order Geobacterales; family Pseudopelobacteraceae; genus Pelotalea. Next base: position 102,793 of record DBMM01000118.1, read on the forward strand.
CGCTCAGGGTCACGGCCCGATTTTCCCAGGGGGGAGGGGTACTGGCCTTGCGTCCGGCGTGGGCCAGCTGGATTCCGGCCACGCTGCCCCGCAGCTCGATAAAACGGACGATACGCGCCAGGGGCTCGATTTGTTCATCGTTCCAGATTCCCAGGTCCTGGGGGCTGATGCGTCCCTGCGGGGTCACGGCCGTGGCCTCGGTCAGCACCAGGCCGGCACCCCCTACGGCCCGGCTGCCCAGATGGACCAGGTGCCAGTCATTGGCAAAACCGTCGCTGCTGGAATACTGGCACATGGGCGACACCGCGATCCGGTTCGGCAGCGTCACGCTGCGCAAGATGAGTGGCTCAAACAGGTGTGACATGATCGCTTCTCCTTTTGATATTTCTGCACATTGGTTCATAGCTGATCGATGAATTCATGTGGTACGTGTTGATGCTAATTGATGCAATTTGATTCAAATTGATATGTAGTGATAATTCTCCTCGGCGGGTGGCATGGGGTACGTCTAAGGCAGCGCAACGACCACCCGTCCCCTGATTTCTCCCTTCAGGATCGCCCGGATCTTGTCTTCAACCATTTCCAGACTCACCTCAGTTACCATCTCCTCCAGCTGTTTCGGTTTCCATTCCCCGCTTAACTTTTCCCAGGCTTTCCGGCGCGTACCGGCAGCACAATAGGCCGAATCTATCCCGATCAGGCGGACCCCCCGCAGGATAAAGGGATAGACATTCAAAGCGAGCTCAGTGGAGCCGACCAGGCCGCAGGCGGTGACGGCACCGCCGTAACGAGTCGCCTTGAGTGCAGCAGCCAGGGTTTCTCCGCCGACGACATCCAGCACCCCTGCCCAGCGTTCTTTCATCAGCGGACGATCAGCCCCCGACGTCACCTGTTCACGGGGTATGACTTCCGCTGCTCCCAGGTTGCGCAGGAAGGCTTCGTTGGCGCTTTTTCCTGTGGCCGCCACCACCCGGTAACCTGCGCGGGCCAGGATGGCGACGGCAAGGCTTCCGACCCCGCCGGTGGCGCCGGTCACGAGAATGTCGCCGTCAGCAGGCTTAACCCCGGCCTGTTCCAACTGCAGCACCGAAAGGGCTGCCGTAAAACCGGCGGTCCCAAGCGCCATGCTTTCGCGCTGGGTGAGCCCTGCCGGCAACCGAACAGCCCAGGCCGAAGGGATACGGATATATTCACCCCATCCGCCGTCAGTTTCCATACCCAGATCATAGCCAGTGACGATTACCTGCTCGCCAGGGGCAAATGCTCCCCCTTCGCATGAAATCACTTCCCCGGCTGCGTCGATGCCCGGTGTATGGGGGAACTGCCGCGTAACACCGGGATGGCCCGTGGCCGAAAGGGCATCCTTGTAGTTGAGGGAAGAGTAACGCACCCGTACCAGCAGCTCTCCTTCAGGAAGGTCGTCAATGGAACGCTCCCGGATCTCACGCACAAACTGCCGCTCTGCTGTCTTCGCCACCACCAGCGCCTTGAACTGTTTGGTCTCATCCATGGTAAAATCTCCTTCTGGTACCCTCTTTCAGCGCTTCATCACTCCCGACTAAGCGGGCCGGATCATGATGGTCGTCATGGAAACCATGACGGCGTGAGAAGACGACCAGGTGAGTTTAAAATTGCAGTGAGTAAAAAGGGTCACAGCCTGACTGCTGTAACCCTCTGTTTTTTTTATGATATGGTCAGTGCGCTAAGTAACATGCCGGGATTCAGGAAGCATCTTCGAAATCATGACTAGTGCGATGGAACATCTAAAACCAACCCCCCTTGTCATGGGGGACGCCTTGAAGTCTCCCCTGATAAGGGGAGATTTAGAGGGGTTTGCTGCGAAAGAATAAAAGTTACACGGTACTAGTCGAGCACATCATCCATTCTGGAAAGGGCCGCTGCAACGGTTGGGAAGCCGATCGTACTGGTGAGAACAATAATTGCGTGGCAAACTTCCTCATGGGTAGCACCTGCTTCCATTGCCCGCAGAGCATGGCTGCGTAAGGAACCCTTTGAACCGATGGCAGCAGCGGCACCCAATTGGATCAGCTGTACGGTTTTTTCGTCGAGCGGGCCTGAGTCGCGGGCGGCTTTGCCCAGTGCTTCGACAGCATTGATCAGATCTACGTGCCGCTCCTTAAGCTTGAGATAGAGTGGGGATGTTTGGTGAGACATGGAAATATCCTCCTTTTCGTTGTCTGGTGCGGAATCAAGTGCCTCAATGACTGAATTGACACTGCAAGAATATCATATCTTTCAGGATATACAATGAAGCCGGCAGTAAGCCAATTTTTGACGGGATGGAATAAAATATTATTATTCTGTAATGAATAGTGATAAAAATAACTTCAAATCTGTTTGAAGGATAGAACGTTGTCAGCATTTCAGATTTTATTCGGAACCGGGAGTACCATGAATACGATGATGTTAGCTGCCGTGCTGTTTTTTGCGGTCATTTCTCCGTCATACGCCCTCTCTGCCGTAACAATCGGGCACGTTCATACCCTGAAGGGGAAAGCTGTCATATCCCGGGGGACGCAACCTGACCTGCCTGTTTCAATCGGCGCGGCGGTAAATCAGGGCGATCTGATCCGAACGTTGAAGGGTAGTGCCGTTGGTATTGTTTTTACGGATGACACTGTAATTACCCTTGGCCCTAACAGCGAACTGGTTGTAAAGGATTACGACTTCACACCCAAACAGGGTAAATTTTCATTGCTGGTGCGCATGGTCAAAGGTACCTTCGTCTATCTTTCCGGCCTGATCGGCAAGCTGGCACCAGACAGTATCCGCCTGGAAACTCCCGATGCGTTTATCGGCATTCGCGGGACCAAGATTCTTGTTGAGGTTAAGGAGTAGAATAATGACGTTCAGGTTTTTTTCAAGGTTTATAGGCGCAGTAATGATCCTGTTCGTGCTTGCCGGCTGTGCGAAAAAGCAGGCGGTGATCCTGGTCGCCGATCCTGACGGAAATGTCGGCAAAGTAGGGGTTGTGACAGACGCGGGGAGTCAACTGCTCGACAAGCAGAACGCAATGACCGTTGTTTCCGATAGATCAGCAGCTCCATCCCAGGTCCGCCAGGCTGACCCGGCCTATATCGCCGCGACCTTTGCGGAAGCATTGGCTGTCGAACCGCTTGCTCCCGAAAAGTTCATTCTATTCTTCGAGCCGAACCGGACAGTTCTTGTCCCCCAGTCGCAGGCGGAAATCGCATCCATCCTTGAAGCCATCAAACGGCGCGGGCCAATCACCATACGAGTCATCGGTCACGCCGACTCTGTCGGTTCGGACCAACTCAATGACCGGCTGGCCCGCGACCGGGCCCAGTCGGTCAGGGATCTGCTGGTTGAAAAGGGGGGCAACCCTGATCTCATGTCGGTAAGCTCCCACGGCAAGGGAAATCCGCTGGTTCCCACTCCCGATGGAATCCCCGAACCTCGCAACCGTCGCGTCGAAATCATCCTGCGTTAAAGGACCTGAAGTTATGCTCGACACAGAGCCTTTAAGCACATTCCCGCCTCCCGTTCATCAGCGTTGGAAAGGTAAGTATGTATTGATCGCGGTCGGCTTTTTTCTGACGCTGTGCTGTGCCCTGCTTCTGATTTTCCCACCGCTTTTTGTCAAACAGGCCGAGCTGCGTCTCTACGATCTGATGCTGGCCGGCCGGGCCGTGCCGCCGAAGAGTGACGCCCTCGTGATGGTGGGTATCGACGAGGAAAGTCTTGAATTCTACGGGCAATGGCCCTGGCCCCGTTATCGCCTGGCCCGTCTTGTTGAGAGGCTCTGGGAAGAGGGCGCTACGGTTGTCGCCCTTGATTTTTTGATGGCCGAGCCGGATCGCACCTCTCCCGATATCATTTTGGCTGAGAGGCATCGCGATCTGGGGAGTGACCTTTCTCCTTCCGTCCGTCTTGCTCCCAGAGATATCAATTCAGAATACCTGGCAAAAGCATTGTCAGCGGGGAAATCCATTGTCGGCTGCTACTTTGATTTTTCCCGGTCAGTGAAGGCTAAAACAGGGGGGACGCCCGCCATCCCGGCCGGTATGGTGGTTGTCAACGGGCCGGGCGTCAATTCAGTTTGGCCCGCGCCAATGGGTGTAATTCGTGATGTTCCGATGTTGACGGCTGCAGCCCAGGCCGAAGGTTTCATCAATGCCCGGCATGATCTCGACGGGGTCCTCAGAAGAGTCCCCCTGCTTATCCAATATGACGGCAGTTATTACCCTTCACTTGCTTTGGGTGCAATTTTGCTGGCATCTCCCGAGCGGAGCCTTCGCATCAGCAATGATTTGGCCGAAACGGTACTCGTCTGGGGCAACCGGCGCGTCCCTCTGGATCAAGGGGGTAATTTGCTCCTTGATTTTCGCAGGGACGGAAAACGCTTCCCGTATCTTTCAGCAAAGTCGATCCTGGAGGGTCATTCAACCGCAGGGGCCCTGCGCGGGAAGATCGTTGTGGTCGGCAGTTGGGCGAAAGCACTGGGAGATCCGCATCAGGTGCCCTTTGGGCAGCCACTCCACGGGCTTGAGGTGCATGCCACCATTATCGACAATATCCTGTCCGGTACGTTCGTTTCCCGACCAGGTTGGGCACGTGGAGCGGAATTGTTTGCCGTTCTCCTTTTCGGGGGGGTCGCTACCTGGTTTTTCAGTCGTCCCGGATTTGTGCTGTCTCTGATGACGATTGGTGTGGGAACGTTCGGGGTGTTCTGGGGGGGGCGGGAGCTCCTGCATTTTGGAGGGATTCATATTTCTCCCCTGCTGCCGATGGCGACAACGGTCATCGTTCTGACCGTACTGAGTCTGCTGAAATATGAAATCGAATCACGTTTGGCGAGGCAACTCAATCGCGACCTGATCGCGGCCCGCTATTCTATGAATGAGGAAGAAAATAGGCGCATAAGGTCCGAAGAAGCATTGCAAAAGAGCGAAGAAAATTACCGGGAACTGGTGGAGCAGTCGAACAGCATCATCCTCAGGGTAACGCCGTCAGGAGTGATTACCTTTATTAACGAATATGCCGAGACGTTTTTCGGCTACTCGCGTCACGAGATCGTCGGCCGGAGCATGGTCGGTACCATTGAATCGGATTCCGGCGAAGACGGACGAAGCCTTGTCTCCCTGATAAAGTCCCTGCCGGCATCTCCTGAAGAATTGCTGTCCCACGAAAAGGAATATATTCGCAAGGATGGTGAGCGGGTCTGGGTCAGCTGGTCCAATAAGCCGGTCTATTCAGAAAATGGTGATCTGCTTGAACTGCTGTGTGTCGGGCAGGATATTTCCGTGCGTCGCATTTTGGAACAACAGGTACTCCAACAACAGAAACTGGAAAGCATCGGTTTGCTGGCCGGCGGCATTGCCCATGACTTTAACAATATGCTGGTTCCGATCTTCGGCTATGCTGAGATGATAAAAATGAATACGGCGCCTGATAACGCCATGTATCATCAGATATCAAAGATTATGGAAGCGGCGGGTAAGGCCAGTGATCTCGTTAAGCAGCTGCTAAGTTTCAGTCGCAAACAGATGCTTGCCACAGACCAGTTGGACATCAACCAGGTCATCTCCTCGTTCGCGGAAATAATGCGGCGGACAATCCGTGAGAACATCGAAATCAGGTTGCAGCTTTGCAATGAGGCTTGTCCCGTTATGGCCGATCAGACCAATCTGGAGCAGGTTTTACTGAATCTGGCGGTTAATGCCCAGGATGCCATCAGTGCTACAGGCATCATAACCATTGAAACCGGCCATGTACTGATAGACGATGAATATTGCCGGTTGCATCCGGGAATCAAACCCGGAAAATTCATCATGGTGGCGTTCTCCGACAGCGGTTGCGGTATGGACGATGCCACGTTGGCGCATGTCTTCGAACCATTTTTTACCACCAAGGCCACCGGTCGTGGCACTGGCCTGGGGCTTTCCACCGTTTACGGGATTGTAAAGCAGCACGAGGGATTCATTACGATTCACAGTGCCCCCGGTAAAGGTTCGATCTTCAAGTTTTATCTTCCCCACAGGATATCCGCAGGAAAAGTAACCACTTCCGGTCCCCTGTCAGCAGCGGTGTCTGGCCAGAGGAAAACCGTGATCCTGCTGGTTGAAGACAATAAAATGGTGATCGATATGGTCCGGGAAATTCTGGAGAGCCATGGCAACATCATTCTGGCGGCCGAGACACCCGAACAGGCTCTGGAAATTGCTCGAACAGAATCCGAGCGTATCAAATTGCTGATTTCCGATGTTATCATGCCGCAAATGGATGGTCCGGAGTTGTATGAGCGACTTCTGGAAATCATTCCGGATTTGCGGGTACTATTCATGTCCGGTTATGCCAGCAACCTCCTGGTTCACAAGGGATGCCTTGAAGAAAGAGCTCACTTCATAGCCAAACCGTTCACGGCGCAATCTCTGATCGCCAAGATTGAAGAGGTCTTGGAAGTTCCTGCAAATCAATAGAGATCCCTGTTCAAACCCGGTTTCCCTTCAGCTCTTTCAGCGAATAGAAGGTGCCACGCCAAACGATGCCGCCCTGCATCAGATTCAGCAGCATGGTGCGCAGCAGGATGAATACGAACAGGGCTGACATGAGGGGATAGCCTACAGCATACCAGGATTTTGAGCGATGGAAACGGGCACTGTCGGCAACCACCAGCAGAATCAGAACCACCGTGGCGAGATTGATCCCTTGTATCCAACCACGAGTGAGGAAAATCGCCATAAAGGGCCAGATGTTGCACAGGATATGGATCACTACTCCCGTCAGCACCAGCGGGATATTGTAGTCGGCTCCCGAGAAGGCGTTCTTTTCCAGCCCCTTGATGACCTCTCCCAGCGAAGCGTACCATTCCACCTCCAGAAACTCAGGTGCATAGGCCACATCCTGGCGGAATCCGGCCTGCTTGACGATCTTGCCCAGTTTGATGTCATCATCCGGCCGCAGGCGGATAGTCTCATGTCCTCCCACCTGCCGGTAGGCTGCGCTCCTCACCAGATTGAAGGCACCGATGCCGATATGATGGCGACTTTTGGGGTCTCTGGCTTTCCAGGGGCGTGAGAAAAGCGAAAAGAAGATGATGAACGCCGCCCCGAACATGCCCAGGAAGGTGGTCGGCATGCGCATGGATGGTGTGGCGGCCAGGTGGTCGAGTCGGTTCTGTTCCAGAAAAGCCACGGCACGGGTAACGACTGTCGGTTCCATGACGATATCGGCGTCGCTGAACAGCAGCAGTTCGCCGCTGGCTCTATGGCTGCCGATCCACAGGGCGTGGTTTTTGCCCAGCCATCCCGGCGGCAGGACGTCGATATGGAGCACCTTCAGACACGGGTGTGTCCGGGCCATATCGTCCAGTATCCGGCCGGTGTTGTCCTCGGATCGGTCATTGACCACAATCAGTTCAAAGTTGGGATAAGCGAGATCCAATAGCGACTGCAGCGCTTCGCGGATGTTGCGCTGCTCGTTGCGGGCCGCCACTATGATTGAGACGCGGCTGGGATCGCCAACTGGAACGGGCAACACATCGCGCAGCGCACGCACGGATCGGTTGCCACTGAACAGGTCGAAGGCAACGCACGTGGTTACGATGAGTGTCGCCGCAGCGATCCAGAAAAGTATGGTCATGATGTGTTGTCAGAACAGATTTAGTTTGACGAAGAGCTTCATTTACGGAAAAGCTCTAAAGCTCCTTGATATTACTGAACTCTCCCCAGGCAAGAAAATCCTTGGGGGCTTCGGCGAAATCGTAGATGTTCTCCATGATTTCCAGGTGCTTCTTCTCCTCCTCGGCCAGCATCAGGAGATATTTCGCTGTGGCCGGGTTGCTCTCCTTCTTTGCCATATCCTCGTATAGCTTGATTCCTGTCATGGCGGACTTGATCGCATGGCGGTAGCCGTCGGGATCACCTTTCAGTATTTCGTGGACATTTTTTTTATCCAGGAGACCCTGGAAAACGTTCTTGGTGTTTTCCAGCAGCATCGAGTCGGCACTGCCAGGGGCTACCTTCATCTTCATCGCTGCGATAGCCTTATGATGCTGTTCTTCGGCTGCCGCCAGCATGGAAAAAATCGTCTTCAGCTCGGCAACGCCAGTTTCAGCCGCCAGCTTCTCATAAAAGAGCTTGGCATCCTCTTCCATCTTCAGCGCGAAATCGAAAACGTTCATATCCGCCTCCCGTCAAGTCTGACTTCATTCTTTCGAAAATCATGGTTTCTCTCATCGCCACTGATAACGCTGAAACTGTTCCAATGTAGCTTTAAGTATAGCGTGAAAAGTTGTTGATTCAATGCTTGTCAAAAATTTTATCATTGCTGCCTTGCGGTGCACATAAATTGACAACGATCTTTTTGATGAGATAATTCCAATATATCAGCATCCTTCCACTTCTGAAAATCTCGGCTGTGTACAGAAGGGATCAAAAATGCCGTGGGAACCGATCCGGAAAAACCCTGACACATGGCTGTTAAGTCCACAGCTCCTGGATTACGGTAGGACTTGTGCCGAGTTCACCTGGGACGGGGTCAGGCGTGAACTCGCTGGTTTTCCTGGCGGAAAAGGGTTGAACATCGCCCACCAGGCGGTGGAACGCCACATGGGAGGTCCAAATCAGGATCGGCTTGCCATGCGCTGGCTTGGCAAGGATGGCGCGGTGCGGGACCTGACGTTTGCCGATCTCTCCAGGGAAAGCAGCCGATTCGCCAACGTGCTCGTGAAGCTTGGGGTGGGGAAGGGGGAACGGGTGTTCGTCCTGGCCGGACGCATCCCCGAACTCTATTTCGCGGCCCTGGGCACACTGAAAAACGTGAGCGTTTTCTGCCCGATGTTTTCCGCTTTCGGACCCGAGCCGATCCGGCAGAGGCTGGAGCGAGGCGATGGCTGTATCCTGGTGACCACACTGCGCCAGTATCAGAAAAAAGTTGCCGCTCTCCTGGAGCGGCTTCCGCAGCTGAAGTACGTTCTGCTGACCGATGCGCCGGAGGATCTGAACGGCACGGTCCTCTCCCTTCCCAGGCTGATGGGGGCGGCTTCCAGCGAGTTCGTCATCCCTGCCACCGATCCGGAGGATATGGCGCTGCTCCACTTCACCAGCGGCACCACCGGTTTGCCGAAGGGTGCGGTGCATGTCCACAACGCCGTCCTGACCCACTTCAGCACCGGGAAGTACGTCCTCGACTTTCATCCCGGAGACATTTTCTGGTGCACCGCCGACCCCGGCTGGGTAACCGGCACTTCCTACGGCATAATTGCCCCTTTGCTCCACGGTATCACCAGCATCATCGACGAAGCGGACTTCGATGCGGAGCGCTGGTACCGCATACTGGCAGAGCAGCGGGTGACCATCTGGTATACGGCCCCCACCGCGATCCGCATGCTGATGCGGGCAAATTTCGAGCCGCGCAGCCGCTTTGACCTTTCGGCCCTGCGTCTGATCCACAGTGTCGGCGAACCCCTCAACCCGGAGGGGGTGGTTTGGGGAGAACGGACCCTCGGACTTCCGATCCACGACAACTGGTGGCAGACCGAAACCGGCGGCATCATGATCGCCAATTTCGCCGCCATGGAGATCCGTCCCGGCTCCATGGGGCGGCCGCTGCCGGGAATTGAAGCGGCCATTGTCCGGCGGAGCGGCGAGGATACGGTTGAAGTCGTAGCGCCTGGAGAAGAGGGGGAGCTGGCGCTTCGCCCTGGCTGGCCTTCCATGTTCCGCGGCTATCTGCACGACGAGGAACGTTACCGTAAATGTTTTGTGGGGGGCTGGTACATCACCGGTGACCTGGCCAGGTGCGATGGGGACGGCTACTTCTGGTTCATCGGCCGCGCCGATGACATCATCAAGACCGCCGGCCATATGGTGGGGCCGTTCGAGGTGGAAAGCGTTCTCATGGAACACCCGGTCGTGGCCGAGGCGGGGGTGATCGGCAAGCCGGAGGAGATCATCGGCGAGATCGTCAAAGCCTTCGTCGTCCTGAAAGATGGCTATGCTCCGACCGAAGAGCTACGCCTGGAGCTGATCGGCTTCGGTCGGACCAAGCTCGGCTCGGCAGTGGCCCCCAAAGAGATCTCCTTCCTGGAGACCCTTCCCCGAACCCGGAGCGGCAAGATCATGCGGCGGCTCCTCAAGGCGCGCGAACTGGGATTGCCGGAGGGAGACACGTCGACGCTGGAGAGGTGAGAGTAGAGGCGGTTCATGTGCCTGCCCGGCAACTGGCATTTGCGCCATAACAGGCCAACCACGGTGGGTTGCTCCCGCGATCCTGTACGAAATGAGGGTCATTAAATGAAGAAAAAACCACCCCAACCGACAACCGATCAAGAGCACTGGATCCGTCTCCTGCGGCAGATGCTTCTCATTCGCCGCTTCGAGGAGAAGTGTGCCGAGCTCTACAGCGCCACCAAGATCCGGGGTTTCCTTCACCTTTACATCGGAGAAGAGGCGGTGTCGGTGGGAGTGATGGCGGCACTCACCCCGGTGGATGCGGTGGTGGCGACCTACCGGGAGCATGGGCAGGCCCTGGCGCGTGGGGTAAGCCCGGGAGCGCTGATGGCCGAGATGTACGGCAAGCAGGAGGGGTGCTGCCGCGGGCGGGGTGGCTCGATGCATATCTTCGACGCAGCGACCCGCTTCTATGGCGGCAACGCCATTGTCGGCGGCAGCATCCCCCTCGCTGTCGGGCTGGCGTTGGCGGACAAGATGCAGGGGCGGCAACGGGTCTCCTGCTGTTTCTTCGGCGACGGCGCCGTGGCCGAGGGGGCCTTCCATGAATCGATGAACATCGCCTCCCTCTGGAAACTACCGGTACTGTTCGTCTGCGAGAACAACCTGTACGCCATGGGAAGCGCCCTCCGTTATACCCAGGCGGTTACCGATCTGGCCGCCAAGGGGGCCGGCTATGCCGTGCAATCGGAGGCCGTGGATGGGATGGATGTCCTGGCGGTGGAGTCGGCGGCCAGGAAGGCTGTCGACTCCGTTCGTGGCGGGAACGGCCCCTGTTTCCTGGAATGCCGCACCTATCGCTTTCGCGCCCACTCCATGTTCGATGCCGAACTCTACCGGACGAAGGAAGAGGTGGAGGAATGGAAGAAGCGCGATCCCATCCTCCAGCTCTCAGCCAGTTTGCGAGCCCAGGAAGCCCTCGCTGACGCCGATTTTGAGCAAATGGAGAGCGAAGTGGCCAGGGAAGTTGACGATGCGATCGCCTTTGCCGAGGCGGGAACCTGGGAACCGGTGGATGATCTGACCAGGTTCGTCTATTCGGAACGGAGGACGGGATGAACGGCGCGGCGGAAACAATCAAGACAACCTACCGGGAAGCGGTGAGGCAAGGGCTCCACGATGCGCTCCGGCGGGATCAGCGGGTCTTTCTGATGGGGGAGGACGTCGGCCATTATGGCGGCTGCTATGCTGTCAGCAAGGGTTTTATTCAGGAGTTCGGTCCGGAGCGGATCCGCGATACGCCCCTGTCGGAGCTCGCCTTCACCGGCATCGGTATCGGTGCAGCCATGGGGGGCATGCGCCCCATCGTGGAGATCATGACGGTCAATTTCAGCCTCCTGGCCCTGGACCAGATCATGAACAACGCCGCCACCCTGCTCCACATGTCGGGGGGGCTTTTCAACGTTCCGCTTGTCATCCGCATGGCCACGGGCGCCGGCCGGCAGTTGGCGGCCCAGCACGCCCACTCCCTGGAGGGGTGGTACGCCCACATCCCCGGCATCAAGGTGCTCACCCCGGCTACCCTGGAGGATGCCCGCGGCATGCTCTGGACCGCACTCGAGGACCCGGATCCGGTGCTGATCTTCGAGAACCAGACCCTCTACCCCCTGGAAGGGGAGCTGCCGGTCACGGCGGGTCCGGTGGAGATCGACCATGCGCAGGTTATGCGCGGGGGGAGCGATGTCAGTATCATCACCTACAGTGCCAGTCTCTATAAGGCTCTGGCTGCTGCGGAAAGTCTTGCGGCGGAAGGGATCAGTGCCGAGGTGATCGACCTGCGCACCCTGCGTCCCCTGGACGACGATACGATCATGGCCTCGGTTGCAAAGACCCGTCGAGCGCTGGTCGTGGACGAAGGGTGGCGCAGTGGCGGCATTTCCGCCGAGATCAGCGCCCGCATCATGGAGCAGGCTTTCTACGAGCTGGATGCCCCGGTGGAGCGGATCTGCAGTGTTGAGGTTCCCATGCCCTATGCCCGGCACATGGAGCTGGCAGCGCTGCCGCAGGCCGAGGCCATCGTGGCAGCCGTCAAAAGGATGGTGCCTACCCATGGGTGAGTTTCGCATGCCGAGCCTCGGCGCCGACATGGAAGCGGGGATCCTGGGCAAGTGGCTGGTGAAACCGGGAGATCCTGTCAAGCGCGGTGACATCGTCGCCCTGGTGGAGACCCAAAAGGGGGTCTTCGATATCGAGATTTTCGAGAAGGGTGTCGTGGAGCGGCTTCTGGTCCAGCCGGGGATGGAGGTGCCGGTAGGAACGGTACTGGCAACCATCGTCTCCGAAGGCGCGGCTGTTACTGCTGGACAAGCCGTACCACCTGCGGCCGTTGCGGAACCGCTCCCGGCGGCCGGAGAAGCGCTCATAAAAGCGCCGCCTGCCACTTCACCTTTCCCGCCTGCTGCGCCTTCTGAACGTATTCCGGCCTCATCCCCATCGGCGCGCAAGCTGGCCGCCGAGCTGGGCATTGATCTAAGCACCATCCCGGGCAGCGGTCCCCACGGCGCCATCCAGCGTGGCGATGTGGAGCGGGCGGCTGAGCAGAAGAAAACTGCAGCGCCGGCGCCGCTGCCGCCGGTCGTTGAAAAACCCTCGGTGCCTGATTACCAGGCCGGCATGCGCCAGGCCATCGCCGCGGCCATGAGCCGCTCCAATCGTGAGATTCCCCATTACTACCTGGAAACCGCCATCGACATGAGCTCAGCACTGCGCTGGCTGGAGCGGGAGAACCTGAAACGCTCCATCAAGGAGCGGATTCTGCCGGTGGTGCTGCTGCTCAAGGGGGTGGCCCGGGCTCTGGCTGATGTGCCCGAACTGAACGGCTTCTGGCTCGATGGCCGCCATCAGATCCAGGAATCGATCCACCTCGGCTTCGCCATCGCGCTTCGCCAGGGAGGATTGATCGCTCCGGCCATCCATAATGTGAACCTCCTGAGTCTGGACGAACTGATGGCGGCCACGGGCGACCTGATCACCCGCACCCGCAGCGGCCATTTGCGCAGTTCGGAGATGAGCGATGCCACCCTTACCGTGACCAATCTGGGGGACCTGGGGGTGAATACGGTCTACGGCGTGATCTACCCGCCGCAGGTGGCGCTTGTCGCTTTCGGACGGATCTCCGAGCGCCCCTGGGCGGAAAACGGTATGCTTGGTGTCAGGCGAGTGGTGACGGCGACACTGTCGGCTGACCACCGCGCCACAGACGGCCACCGCGGTTCCCAGTTTCTGGAGGCCCTCAACCGTCATCTGCAATGCCCGGAGAAACTATGAACGACGACCAGATCAGGGAAATCGTATTTCGCGGCCTCCGGCAGATCGCTCCCGAAGCCGACCCGGCCCTCCTTCGCTCCGATGAGAATATTCGCGAGGCGCTCGACATCGATTCCTTCGGATTTCTCCAGTTCCTGATCGGCCTCAGCGAGAAGACCGGGGTGGAGATTCCGGAAGCCGACTACGAGCAGGTCTTTACTCTTGGGGGACTCGTGAACTACCTGGCAGCACGGATCACGTGAGGGAGGGTAACGGAAATGTCTATGAACAGACGTGAATTCATGATGACCATGGCGGGTGGGGCGATCGGCCTGATGACCGGCGAGGGGCTGGCCGGGGACGCCCCGTTGCAGGGGAAATCCAGGGTGGCCCTGATCAAGAGCACGGATCGGGCTAGCGGCATAAAAAGGGCAATCCGGCTCCTGGGAATAAATCCGGTGTATGGCAAAAAGGTGCTGCTGAAGCCGAACTTCAACACCGCCGATCCATTCCCGGCCGCCACCCACAACGACACCCTGATCCAGCTGATCGCCGAACTGAAGGAGATGGGGGCCACCGCCATCACCATTGCCGAGCGGAGCGGACCTCCCGCTACCGGCGATGTTCTCAGGCAGAAGGGAATTTACGAGCTCTGCCGGCAGCTCGGCGTCGGTCTGATCAATTTCGAGGAACTCCCACCGGAGGGGTGGCAGAAGGTGAAACCTCCCAACAGTCACTGGCGTGACGGCTTCCGGGTGGCGAGGCCGGTCCTTGACGCCGAGTGTGTCGTCTCCACCTGCTGTCTCAAGACCCACGGCTATGGCGGCGTCTTCACCATGTCTCTCAAGCTTTCCGTCGGCATCACCCACAAGAACAACATGAGGGAACTCCACAGCTCGTTTCTGAGCCAGCGCAAGATGATTGCCGAGATCAACCAGGCCTATTCCCCCGCGCTGATCCTGCTCGACGGCATCGAGGCCTTTGTGGACAAGGGGCCGATGGAGGGGCCGAAGAAGCGGGCCGACGTGCTCCTGGCAGGCACCGACCGCATTGCGATCGATGCGGTCGGGCTTGCCATCCTCAAGGAACTGGGCAGCAACAAGGAAATCATGGGCAAGCCGATATTTGCCCAGGAACAGATCGCCCGGGCCGTGGAACTAGGGCTGGGGGTGCGCAACGCCGCCGCTATCGAGATCGTCTGCGACGATCAGGCTGGCAGGGAGTACGGGGAGAAGCTGCGCCAGATTCTGGCAAAGGGATAGCTTTTATATCCAGGATAGTTTCGTTGTGACAGTGGAGAAGGATTGAAATGATGCGGCGCGCAAAAAGAAAAACCCCCGAAAGTTTCATCTCGGGGGTTACACCTGCAAATGTTTGACGCTGATGTGAGAAGCTTTTTCCCAATTCGTCGGTGGCAACTTACTCAGGGCCTGATGAGACGCTCGTTTCCGGCCGCATCACCTGGGTTGTTCCTTTCAGCGACCCCTTTTTTAGGCGGTTACACGCGCCTGGCGGATGGTTCAATACGCTATCGCGTTATCCCCTCAGCGCCAAATCGATAGGTTGCTCCAGAGTACCGTTGATGCAGGCTAGGATAATCATCCTTTGTGTAAATAGCTCTCCCGGGAAAACGTTTCAGACTTCCTTCTCTTCTCACGAAGAGGGCTTGCACACCACGCTTGGACCCGGAAATGATCATTTATAAATGTTAACGACTGAATCCTGTCCGCATGTAACCTGTACTCCAGAGCAATTGTCAGAGAACATCTTCTTTTAACTATAATATACTCTTTAGTATTAAAAATATCAAATATAATCCATGCAAATGGAGCGCCATGAAATGATTGCTGCCGGTCGGCAAAGTGCAGCAAATCAGGTTGTTACGTCATGTGGACGGAGGAGGCCGATACATGCGACTTTTTATTGCCATAGAGCTCCCCGGGGAGGTCAAGCGGAAGCTAGCCGGGCTGCGGACGGAAATCCCCGGCGCGCGCTGGGTGCCGCTGGAGCAGCTGCATCTGACCCTTTCGTTCCTGGGAGAGGTGGACGATGAGATGCGCGAGCTGCTGACAGAGGAATTGCACGAGATCGTGACGCCGGGATTCGATCTCCATTTCAGCGGAACCGGCTGTTTTCCCAACAGCCGGCATCCGCGAGTACTGTGGGTGGGGCTGGCAGCTGAACAGCTTCTGACCAAGCTTGCCGAGCTGGTGCGCAAGGCCGTGATCTCGTGCGACATCCCCCAGGAGGAGCGCCCGTTTTCCCCCCACATCACACTGGCCCGTTTCAGGGAGCCGGCGGGAAGAGAGGTCGCCGCATTCCTGGAAAAACACCAGCGGCTGGAGCTCCCCACGGTCAAGGTGCGGGAATTTGTCCTGTTCCAGAGCCGCTTGACACCCCAGGGGGCCATCCACATTCCGGTCAGGCAGTTTCCCCTGCTGGCGACGGAGTCGTGTGGCCTGTCAGGCGAGGAGTAAAGGCAGGACAAGCGTTTCGGCTGCTGCAGCCGGTAGCGGCTCCACGACGACCACCGAGATGTTGTCCGGCCCCCCCTTGGCGTTAGCGGCCGCCACGAAAGCCTCCGCGAGGTCGGAAAGGTCAGTCCGGTATTGCCCCATGAGTGTTTCGATCTCCTCGTCGTCGAGGGCCTCAGTGAGCCCGTCGCTGCAGATCAGGAACAGGTCGCCCGGTTCCAGTCCGAGGGTGTGGATCTCCGGCACGAGTTCCTGCGACACCCCGACCGCCTGAGTCAGAATGTGTCTATAGGCGGAAGGGATCCGCTCCGCAGAGATATTCCCTCTTCGGGCGAGTACCGCTGCGTAATTGTCGTCGGTTGTCACCTGGCGCAATGCGCCCCGCCGGAACAAGTAAACCCGGCTGTCGCCGACATGGCAGATGACGGCCTCCGCCCCCCGGATGAACATTATTTCCAGGGTGGTCCCCATACCGTCCAGGGATGGGGTGTCATGAGCCCGCTTGGCAATGGTCGAGTGGGCCTCCGCCAGGGCCTCGGCCAGGATCCGGCCGGTTCCCGTCGATTCAAGGTCTGGCAGATGACCCATGATTGACTCGAAAGCAATGGTCACGGCCAGCTCGCTCGCCACTTCGCCCCCCGGACCGCCACCCATGCCGTCGGCGAGGATGAATATGCCCTGTGCTTCGTCCACGCGAACCGCATCCTCGTTGTTTTCCCGCACCAGCCCTGCATCGCTTTTCCATGCTGAACGCATCTCCCCCTCCGTTAGGCTCTTGTCTATACCTTCTATTGTAGGGCGGCTTGGTGATTACGCAAGGATTACGGCCGAAAGGTCAGGCATGACACCTGTCAATTCCGGGATATCTGTGCGAGGATGGATGGCGGGGGAGAGGGATAAGGAACAGGGGGCAGCCCCCCTTGAGGGAATTATTCCATTTCCATATCAAAGCGCCCTCTTCGTTGGTTCGTCTTCGGCTCCTCAACATACTATTTGTATGCCTTCGTCGCCTCAATCCTCACCGCCTTGAGTGCATCGCTGATCTGTAATTGGAATTACGAGCTCGTCAGCGACCTGTAGGGGTGATTGTCACCTGGCCCAGTTGTCCCTCCTCCCCGGCGACATGGTAGTGCAATGGCGTGAAGAGGGCGCTGACCCACAGGTTGGTCAGCAGATGTCGGGTAAGGCGGGACGTGGTGAAGGTGGATTCCTCCCGGCACAGGGCCAGAAACGGAACGATCTGGTCAGCGAGATAAGGATCTAGGGCGCCGCCGGTTGACAGATGATTGCAGAGCTCCATTGCCGCCTCGGTCCCGACCGTCTCCGCTCGCTTGCCGCGGGCGCCGAGGGAGGTAAATCCAGCGGTGATCGATGCCGTTTCAGCCAAGAGGAAGAGGAACGTGCCCTGTCCGGGACCCGGCGCCTCAACCAGGTCGATTTCTGGCTGTCGGAAAGAATCCCCAAGACATCTTGCGAGCGCTTCTCCGGCGGCAGCCCGCTGACGCTCCGCAATGCTGAGAGGCAGATGGCCGACTCCGGAATATCCCCTAATCAGGCGCAGTTCGCCAGGGGAGGTGAGGGTGAGGGGCTGTAACCTTCTGGCCGGCTTGATCTCCGCACGGATCTTCCCGCCGCCGCGGGGATAAAAACCGTATGTCTCGATGGTCAGTCGAACATCCCCGCCTAGGCGCGCTAATGTTGGTGCAAATACCTCCGCCAGATAGTCGACGGAAGGACTGAACGGGACATGGGTGCCGCCGGTGATCGTCACCAAGCTCGGCCGGGTCGCAAACAGCAACGGCGGGATGATGGCCTGCAGCACAAGGGTGACGGCGCCGGCGGTACCGATAAGAAACTCGAACTCGCCACCATGGACTGCTTTAGGGGCAAAGGAGATCTGGGTGGAACCTTGCTCGGCACCCTCGACTTCAGCGTCGGAAATCGACCGGGTCGCCTGGACGGCGGCCAGATGTTGGGGCCTGAGACCCGGTTTTGCCCGCCCCTTGCGGATATTGACGATCCGGAACGGTTTGCCGGTGATGCAGGAGAGACTTAACGCCGTGCGGAGGATCTGTCCTCCCCCTTCGCCTGTGCTGCCGTCGATTTCGATCATAACGCTATCCTGTGAAAAGGGTTCTCATGCTCCCGGATGTGGTTGTCCTGGCTATTATCCTGTTTTACGACCTTTGCAGGGAACGTCTCCTTATCCCTACTCCCCGATCTGGATCATCTGGTCGGTTATCTCGGTAAAGGCTACATCATGGCTGACAAGGAAGAGTTGATCGTACCAGTGCTCGGTCACTTCTTCGCGACCGACATCAATCGCACGGAAGGCGTGGGCCAGGTTCTCGCGGCGGGAGGCATCCAGGTTGGAGGTCGGTTCGTCGAAGAAGGCGATCCGGGCGCCGATGGTCTGGAGCAGCGCCAGGCGCAGTGCCACCACGGCGCTCATGGTCTGGCCGCCGGAGAGCTGGTCATCGCTGCGCTCCCTGATCACGTTGTCGGCCATATCCCGCAGGACGATCTGATAATTGTCGCCCCAGAACAGCTCTTCGTCCGACTCGGCAATGCTCCGGTAAATGCGGTCGGCCCGCAGGCTGATCTCCTCACGGAAGCGCTCGGACAGCTGTGCTGAAACATTCTTAAAGACCTGGTTGCGCAGAAACTTGACCAGTTTCTCCTTCTCCTCCAATGATCCGATTGCGGCCTGTTTGGCGGCCGTCTCTTCCTGGAGCTTTTTGAGTCTCCTGATCTCATCATCAAGCCGTTGCTGGTTTCTGCCCAGCTCTTCGTTCTGCTGCCGTTGGGTGGCCACCTCGGTCAGGAGGCGATCCCTCTCTCCGCGCAGTTCCTGATGCTTCTCCGCCTGATACTCTGCACGGCAGCGCACAAGCCCGGATTGTTTTTCGACCAGATTCTTCTGCAGCTCATCCAGGGTCTGCTGCCATTTTGCCAGGATCTGGCGGCGGTTCTCAAGATCGTCGGCGTCCTTCTGGTGGGCGGTAAAGGCGTCACGGGCGGTCTGAAACTCTTTTCGCTCCCCTTCGGCCCGCTCGATCTCCGCATCCAGGGTGGCGTATGCCTGCAGACCGGTTTTTCGGCCGCTAACCTGCACGGTCGCCGCGCTCTGCTGCTCCATCAGTTTTGCCAGGTTAGCGGAACGATCGCGGTTCTTTTGCCGGCGCTCCTCCAGAGTGACCTCCTGTTTATCCAGTTCCTGCAGACGCACCTTGAGGGTGTTCAGTTCCTTTTCCGCCTTTTCGGCCAAGGCCACTTGACCGGCAATGTCAGCAACCTGCTGGTCCAGGTCGGCCATGGTCCGGTCGAGATCGTCAATCCTCAGGGAAAAGACATCCTGCGGGGTTCTGTCGGCAACATTCTGGCACTGCTCCTGAAAGAAGGGACAGCTCCCCTCAGCCAGTTTCTCCTTGCCTTCCGCCAAGCCCGCACGCCGGCCTGCCAGCAGGGAACGCTCGGCCTTGATCCGGTCCGCTTCCCGGCGCAGCTCGGGGAGTCGTGCAGCGGCTTTGATCAGCGTATCATTAGCCTGGAGCGTCTGGTGTGCCGCGGCCAGCCGGGCAGCTTCCCCGCCAAGCTGCCTGTCGCTCTTCGCGATTTCCGACTGCTCGTGTTCCAGGGCCTGGGAGAGACGCTGGGCTTCCTTTTCCAGCTGGGTAATTTCCTGCTCGATGGTGCGCCGCTGCTGATCTTTTGCCCGCAGATCGGCCAGACGTGCTTCAGCCTGATCGTAGGATTCCTTCCCCTGGCGGGACTGTTCGACAACGGTCAAAGCCTTGTGGGCTTCATCCACCCGCTGTTTTTGGGTGGCAATCTTCTCGCCGCCGTCCTTGATCCGCCCTGCCAGCAGCTGGATCTCGGCTGCCAGGGCGGTAATGGCCTTTTCTCTCATGTCCAGATCAGACAGGGCTGATTCCAGCCCCTTGAGGGCCGCCTCCTGCACGGCCAGCTCTTTTTGCTTCTGCTCCAGCACCCCCTTGATGCCGCTCAGTTCCTGCTCTTTCTGCGGCAGGATGGCGACCTGCTCCTGGAGCAGCTTTACCTCGGCGGCCAGGATCTTGCTCTTCTCCTGAACCACTGCCAGCAGCGAGCTGGTACCCTTGTAGGTCTTGCGCCAGGCATCGATGCCGAGGATCTCGTCGAAGGCCTCCTGGCGCTTGGTCGGTTGCTTGATGATGAAGGGGCCCAGAAAATCGTTCTGGAACGGTCCGATGACCAGCTTGAACTGTTCGGCCAGAGAGCGGCCATTGGCGAGGCCGAGCAGTTCGGCAATCCGCGC
The DNA here is from genome assembly GCA_002298925.1 of Geobacter sp. UBA698. Classification (GTDB taxonomy): domain Bacteria; phylum Desulfobacterota; class Desulfuromonadia; order Geobacterales; family Pseudopelobacteraceae; genus Pelotalea. The sequence continues at coordinate 123,024 of DBMM01000118.1, forward strand.
CCCGGTTTCTTCAATTCTGGCATGTTCCTCCACCTCGAAGGAACCGCCCTGTTCCCTGGCCAGCAGCCATTTGGAGGGGGTGCCGACAGTGCGGGAGACCTGCCAGGTTTCAGCGGCATTGGTCTGGAATATGACGGAAATCTCGCCCCGCTTGGCGCCGATGGAGATAAAGCGATCAACGTTGGAGACGAAGTCGCGGGCGTCCACGCCGAACAGTGCGTAGCCGATGGCCTCGAAGACGGTGCTTTTGCCGACGCCGTTCGGCCCGGACAGCACATTGATGCCGGCCGAAAAGGAGAGCTGCGTGTCGCGGTGCGATTTGATGTTTTTCAGGTGAATGGATAGTATCTGCATGGCTAGAATCCACCCAAAAGGCCAAGTAGTTCCTCCCCCTCACTGTCCCCCTTGATGACCTGATCACGTATGGCCAGTGCCAGCCTGACCATTTCATCCTCCCGCCCTTTATATTCGCTGCGGCTGGAGATCAATTCCCGCAGCACGTCCTTTTCGATATCGGCGAGGTTCTTCTTTTCGCTCTCCGCTCCGGATTCCCGGCTGACCAGGGAGAGGTGGTTCTTGATCTCCACATGCAGGGGGGTGCAGAGTTCAGCGATGACAAGCCGCAGGCGTTCCCGCCCCAGCTCAAAGGGATGGAAGCGGACCCGTCCGGTCAGCTTCAGCTCCAGAAGGAGTTTTCTGCCGCTGGCGATGGTGGCCAGCTTTGGCGCAATCTGCTCACGGAGCCGGACCAGGGCCTCCTCGACCTGTTCCGCTCCATCCAGTGCGATGGTGGTAACCAGCATCGGCCGGGGTGAGGTAGTGCGGAACTCGTGCCTGAAAAGGCCATCTGCGACCGTGACCAGGTAATAGCCCTTGTCGTACTTCTCCTCGCCAAAATTTACGCACTCGGGAGAACCGGGGTTGAAGGCGTAGGGTCGGCCTTCCCGGGTTGCGATGATATACGGCTTGTGGCCGTGGCCGAGGGCAACGTAGTCAAAGTGGTCCGCGAGCGGCAGCGCCTCTTCCGGCTTCATGTTGCCGATCTCCACCGGCGAAAAGGTCCAGACACCCACATGGAAGAGCAGGATGTTGTTCTGTGTGGTTACCGCCTCGCAGATGCGGCCAACGTGGTTGCCCGCCTGGGTGCCGATGTAGCCCAGGCCGTAGATGTTGAGCCCCTTGATCGTGATGTGACCGCCGCTCCCCTGTTCGTAATCGAACGGGTCGAAACGGTAAGCGCCGTTGTCGCTGCGGGCCGGGCGCAGCAGATGGATGTAACCCATCTGTGACAGCGCCTCCATCCACGAGATGCTGTCGCGGCGGTGAATCCAGTCGTGGTTGCCTTCCACGGCGATGCAGGGGATGGCGGCCTCCTTGAGGGGCTGCAGGATTTCGATTGTGCGGGCGAAGGTGCGGGGGAGGATCTGGCCGGTGTGGAACAGGTCGCCGGCGATCAGGACGAAATCCACCCGTTCGCTGATGGCGTTGGCCACGATGCTGGCGAGCATGCCGAAGAAGTCTTCGTAGCGCTCGGCCTCATCGCTGGCAGTGCGGTAGGTCTTGCCGAGGTGGATGTCGGCAGTGTGGAGGAATTTCAGTGACATATGCCTGTATCTTTCATGTTTTAGAGTAATTCCAATTCCAAATCA
>DBMM01000106.1 GCA_002298925.1 Geobacter sp. UBA698
AATTAGAAGAAATAATAGGCAGCCAGGCGGAAGACGTTGTTCTGACCCAAATCAGGCCTCCCGGCTGCGACGCCACCATACTGTGTTACATGGTGCTCGAACTCGGTTGCAACACGAATCGCTGCATTCAGGTCATAGGTGGCATTGACATAAGTCATTTCATTGTACTTTTGGAAAGAACCGCCAGTTGAGGCTCTGTATGCAGTGTAATTGATTGCTCCGCGGCGGTTGTAACCGGCGGTCAAACCCAGATCCTGGGTGGGGTAAAATTTGAGCTGGCCATACAGAGTGAATCCTTTGGCAGCATGCAGGTTGGGTTTGGTTCCGACGAACGCTATTGAAGTGCCGTTTTGAACGTTCAGTCCGTTTACCATGGCGGCCTGAGTTTCCAACGACAGCGTCATGGCGCGGTGTTTACCGTCCCTGGACTTGACCAGCGGTACAAAACCGTAGAGACCATAACCATAGGAATCAATGGCCTTGTTGCCGTCGATTCTTTCACTGCCGAACAGTCCGAACAGACCAACCTGAAGCGGGCTCATGCCGAGCCCCATGAAACCGGGGGAAACCCCCAGAGCCTTGCTGGAAAACATGATCTGTCCGGCTGCGTTGACCATGTCGCCATAGCCGCCATTGGCAGTAACCGTCGGAAATGCGTTAGACCCTGTTGAAGCACTGTCCTGAACCGGGTTCTGCACAGCCACCACAAATTTCAATGCGTTGTCGGCATTGAGATTGAGCTTTTGGGTCAGGCGGATTTGAGGTACCCGCGGGCTGTTGGGAGCGCCGGTGTCGCCACCCTGGCGAAAGTCGATCGTATCAGCAGCGGCCGGTCCGAAAACGTCCCAGAACTGTCCGAACAGCACCTGGGTATTGGCCCAGTCAAGAGTGCCATAAGCATGACGCATACGCATGTTACCGAATTCGTTGGACAATGAGCTATTCCCGTAGAAATCTGCCTCAACCAGTGCATTGGTCTTGGCACCCAAAAAGGTTGGACCGGCAACCTTGAACCAGATTCGACTCTGCTTGGCGGTGAAAATCGACTCCTGTTTGGAGCCGCCTGCGGGTGCACCAGCGGAGGTTGTGGTCGGGCCCGATGCATTCGTGTTATGGGCGTAATCAAGTTTGACATAACCACCGATGGAAAGGTTGAACTTGCTGGTTACCGGCGAAGCCATGGCGCCGTAGATGCCGGGAGCCACCTCACAGTCCGGTGTGAAATCGCAATTGTACGGAGCAGTTGCAGTACCCAACGGAACCGGCTCTGTAGCCATGACCGGAACAGCACCCAGCACCAGTGTTGATGTCAACATAAACAGTTTTTTGAACATTTTGCCTCCTCAATAAAATTTTGATAGCAAAGCCGACTACTGTCTTTCCATGCATGCCAGTGTTATATGGGCGTGATTCACCTCCTGTCCACAGGCAACCAACTGGCCGGATTGGCGCCGCTTGCGTTCGACAGTGTCTATTCGGCGCCAATCAGGTCATTTGTCTGCACCGGACCGCCCTGTCTGACAATTCCATAGCCACCCCTCGTGCCGACAAAGCCCTGAACCTCTACAATACCTTTCGATTCGCCCGGAGCGAGACCAAGTCCCTCAATGACCGTCCCGCCGCGATACACTTTCAGCATCTGTCCCGGAGTAATCCTGTTTTCCCGGCCGAGATTGAAATACACCTTTTCGCCTTCCACCGCGACAACCAGGCCGAAATGCGGGATTAATGCAGCCGGCTTCCCGCCTGGCCCGACTATCCCGGCTTGCGAGGCAGAGACGTGGGCAGCTTCTTTCGACTCTGGTGCCCCGGACCCAGTCACCGCATTGTAGCCCCGCTTCGCCAACTCCCTGCCACGGGGAACCCCCTTTTCAACGCTGCTTCGCGGCACCCAGATCGTTTCAGAGGCATTGGGAGACATGGTAAAGGCCGGGTTGGGTATTTCCACAAAATCGTCCGTCCCCTGTGACTGCAACCTGGCACCTGAGCAGCCGCTGACCAGCCCCAGGAAAAGAACTAAAAATAAACTACGGGCCAGTCTGCCGCGGGTCGTAATCATCTCATTCATTTATTCATTCCCCTTTCATAGTGAAGCAGAACCATATTGAAGCTCTCGGGAGAACAGGTGCCGCAGAGCCACAATGTGGAATATAAGCTGCCGTAATCACCCGTTTTCCGGCCGGGGATATTTCATGCATATTGGTACCGCATTGCCTATTCCATGTCAATCAAATTATAAATACGATGTTTTAAAATTATTGATATAAGTCACGGGATCACAACGAATTAATGAGTGCGCAAATCAACTGAGAAACAAGGATTATTTGCAATTTAGAGTAAATTTTGAGCACTGAACAAAAGCACGTTCGGTCTGCTTATAAGACAACTTCAATTTTCCATTCAATATTTCAAATAACAATGTTTTAAAATCTTCAGACAAAAATACAATTACTGTGCCAATAAACCATGAAACGGCAATGACCGGTAAACCCAACTACAACTAGCTGGAATTTGTGGCTTTATCAAAATCCACCCCAACCGCACAGAAGATGGCACCTGACCGGAATACAAACACCTGTCCGTTTATCAGACAGATCACACAAAGACACTCAAAGCCGCTTCATGCTGCCACTCATGAACGGGGGATTGTCGACGAACGTTAGTCCGACATATAAGAGTACCCGTCGAGCCACTCCAGCGGGTCGGCGGAAGCGCCTGGTCACCAGGCATAAAGACCCCTCACCCGGGCATGCAGGCGGGCAAGCCCGAGCAGGGCATCGATGTTCGGCGTATTCTCCCCCACCAGCTGGCCGATCTCGCGAACGGCAGCGACCAAAGCGTCCAGCTCCACGGCCCGACCCGCTTCGACATCCTGAAGCATTGAGGTCTTGAACGCACCCAGTTTCCGCGTGACCGCATTCCTCTCTTCGCCGCTCTGGGTAATGGGACAGCCGATTTTAGCTCCGATCCGCGCGGCTTCAGCCATGATATCCAGACAGAAACCCTTTACCAATGGATCGTCGAGTATCCGGTCGCAGGTAGCACCCGTTATTGCCGACACGGGGTTCATCGTCATGTTGCCCCAAAGCTTGAACCAGATGTCAGACTGGATGCACCTGGAGATTTCGATTTCCAAACCTGCCGTAGCGAGCAGTTGCGCCAGGTTGCGCACGCGTTCGGATTCGCTACCATCAGGCTCCCCAATGATCAGCCGTTTTCCGAATCCGTGGCGAACGAAGCCGGGAGCGTTCAAGGAAAAGCTGCCATGCACGACAGATCCCACGACATTATACGACGGAATCGACGCCGCAATCGAACCATCCGGATCGACTGCTGACAGTCGTGTTCCAGTATACGCACCGCCGAATCCATCGAAAAACCACCAGGGAACACCGTTCATGGCCGTCATTATGATGGTTTCAGGCCCGATCAGCGGGGCAATCCGTTGTGCAACCTGCACCATGGCAGTCGCTTTCACTGCTACGACAACAAGATCCTGCACTCCAAGCTCGGCAGGATTGTCCGTCGCTCGTACCTTTTCAGCAAAAATGACACCGTTGCTTTCAAGCCTTAGTCCATACTCACGCAATGCTTCCAGGGTAGCACCACGGGCCACTGCACTCACTTCATACCCGGCATGGGCCAGTTGTGCGCCAATGAATCCACCCACCGCACCCGCCCCAAAAATACATATTTTCATGACGTTACCCCCCTTCACATACAAGATTAATGAATCCAAACAAAAAGCAGCAATCATGCCAAACTCCAAAAAAATGGGCATATCCCCCCAACTGGTTTAGCGTCTAGAAAAATCTGCTGGAGACTCCAGCACACATCAGAACCATAGGCAGATAGTACTAAAAAAGATATATATCAACTCAGAATCCATATTCCATATAATATAAGTTTATAAATAAATACAGATAAAACAGATAATTATGATAAATAAGCACCATCTATTATCAAATTTAATTTTTTTTGCAAAACAGCTTTATATACACTATAGTAAATTTGCCTTAAGAGTTATTACCAGGAAAAGGGGGAATCTGTGGATCAGAATGAACTTGCGCCTGTGACCTTCGCACCGGCGGCAGTTACCGTCAAAACAACATCCGATGGCGGCTACATCCTCAGCTCTCCCCTGCCCCTGGGGACATACGAGAGCAGCCTGGGCCAGATGCTGCGCCAGCGTGCCGGGGAGTGTCCCGAGCGGATTTTTCTGGCAGAGCGCGCCCCTTCCGGCCAATGGAGAGCTCTGACATACCGGGACGCCGCCCGGCAGGCCGACGCCATAGCACAGGCGTATATCGACCGGCATCTTTCCGTCAACAGGCCGGTGATGATCCTTTCCGGAAACTCCATCGGCCATGCGCTGGTCATGCTGGGAGGCTTCATGGCCGGTGTTCCCGTGGTCCCGGTCTCGGCAGCCTATTCGCTTCAGAGCCAGGATTTCGTGAAACTGAAGACCATTTTCAACGAAGTCCGGCCGGCGCTGCTGTATGTCGAGCGAATCGACCTCTTCGAAAAGGCCCTCAGTGTGCTGGATCTTTCCGATGTGGAGATTGTGACCGCAAACAGGGAAACACCCCGCCCGACCACTCCACTTGCCGCTCTGCTGGCAACCGTCCCGTCGCAACAGGTTGAAGAAAATTTTGCCCGGGTTGAACCGTCGACAATTGCAAAGATCCTCTTTTCATCCGGCTCAACCGGCATCCCCAAGGGCGTGCTCAACAACCACGGCATGCTCTGCGCTAACCAGCAGATGATGTCTCAAGTCTGGCCGTTCATGGAAAACACCCCGCCCGTTCTGGTGGACTGGCTGCCCTGGAACCACACCTTCGGCGGCAATCACAACTTCAATCTGGTGCTCAAGCAGGGCGGCACCCTTTACATCGATGGAGGCAAGCCGGTCCCCGGCCTGATCGAGCAGACAGTGAAAAACCTGGCTGACATCTCGCCGACGATCTACTTCAACGTTCCGGCCGGCTTCGCCATGCTGCTCCCCTTTCTTGAAAATGACGCCGCCCTGCGCAGGAATTTCTTCAAAAGACTGCAGCTTGTGTTCTACGCTGCCGCCGCCCTGCCACAGGACCTGTGGCAGCGGCTGGAGGCGGTGTCACTGCTGGAAACCGGCCGAAAGGTACCCATGACATCGTCCTGGGGCTCCACGGAAACAGCGCCTGCAGTGACGTCCGCACATTTTCCCATTGACAGGGCCGGGGTTATCGGACTCCCCCTCCCCGGCGTTTTTCTCAAGATGGTTCCCAATTGCGGCAAGTTCGAACTGAGGGTCAAGGGACCGAATGTGACCACCGGCTACCTGAAACGACCCGATCTGACCGCCGCAGCATTTGATCAGGAGGGATATTACCGCATGGGTGATGCCGGCGCGTTTGCCGATCCGGCTGATCCGGTTAAGGGCATAATTTTCAATGGAAGGGTTGCCGAGGATTTCAAACTCAACACCGGGACATGGGTCCATGTGGGACTGCTGCGGGTGAACGTTCTGGCAGCGGCGGCACCTCTCCTGCAGGATCTGCTGGTGACCGGCCACGATCGCGACTGCATCGGCATTCTCGCCTGGCCGAATATCCAGGAATGCCGGAAAATATGCGGCGATTGTGAGGGAATGCAGCCGGCGGAGGAACTCGTACGCAAAGCGGATCTGACCGAATTTATTCGCTTGGCTTTGATCAATTTCAATACCCGCCAGGAAGGTTCCTCTACACGGATATCCAGGTTCATGCTCATGACCGCGCCTCCCTCCATCGACGCCAACGAAATAACCGACAAAGGCTATATCAACCAGAGAGTGGCGCTGGAGATGCGCAAGGAGCTTGTCGAGCGGCTGCATGGACAATATCCGGCCCCGGAGGTGATCATTGTATAATCTGCTCACGGGATATCAGACTTCTCTGTGTAATTCCAATTTCAGATCAGNNGATGCACTCAAGGCGGTGAGGATTGAGGTGACGAAGGCATACAGATAGTATGTTGAGGAACCGAAGACGAACCAACGAAGAGGGCGCTTTGATATGGAAATGGAATAAGTTCCCTTCAACTCCGCTCATGGAACAGATGTGCACCGAGCGGAGTCGAAGCGCATCCGGCGGAAATTACTCCCCGATAAAGCACCGCCGTGACGGCGTGGCGTACTAAAAGAGGATTTCATGGATTTACAGACGGTTTTGATCCTTGCCCAGGATGGTCTCACCAACGGAGCGATCTATCTGCTCTTGGCGGTGGCGCTGATTCTGGTATTCGGGGTCACTCGGATCGTCCTGATTCCTCAGGGTGAGTTCGTTTCCTATGGAGCATTGACCCTGGCCAGCCTGCAACTGGGGGTCATGCCCGGAACGGTCTGGCTGCTGCTGATCATGGCCAGTATAGCCGCCGTCATGGAGACATTCCGGCTGGTGTCGTCGGAGGCGGTTCGGCAACTGCCGGTAACGCTTGCCACCATACTCATCCCCCCCGCTGCCATCGCCCTACTGGCTAAAATGTGCATTCCACTGCATCTGGCACTCGGTTGGCAGGTTCTGCTGACCATGCTGATCGTAACTCCTATTGGTCCGCTGGTGTACCGGGTGGCCTTCCGCCCCCTGGCCGATGCGACGGTGCTGGTGCTGCTGATCGCGGCAGTGGCGGTGCACTTTGTGCTGGTCGGGCTGGGACTGCTGTTTTTCGGAGCGGAGGGGGTGCGTACCCCTCCTTTTTCCGACGCGCATCTGACGCTCGGCACACTCTCGGTATCCGGACAGAGTCTCTGGGTCTATGCGGCCAGCTTCATATTAATCTCGCTGCTAGCGTGGTTCTTCAGCAGGACACTGTACGGCAAGGCGCTCAGGGCCGTTGCTTTTAACCGCAACGGCGCGCGCCTGGTCGGCATCAGTCCGCACCTGGCCGGCACCTACTCCTTCGCCCTGGCGGCGGCTATCGGCTGCCTGTCAGGTGTCATGATCGCTCCGATCACCACGGTCTATTACGATTCAGGCTTTCTCATCGGCCTCAAGGGATTTATCGGCGCCATAGTCGGCGGCATGGCCAGTTATCCGATAGCGGCCGCCGGCGCGCTGATGGTCGGCATACTGGAGTCGTACTCATCGTTTTGGCTCAGCGGCTACAAGGATGTCATTGTCTTTGCAGCAATCATCCCGATTCTGCTGTGGCGCTCCCTGATGAGTGTCCACTACGAGGAAGAAGAATGATACGTCGTGGCGGATTCATGCTGTTTTTGACTCTTCTGGCGCTCCTGCCGCTGTTCTCCTCCTACTACATCACCATGGGAAGCTACATCGGGCTCTACAGCATTGTGTCGCTGGGGCTGGTACTTCTGACCGGCGTTGCCAGGCTGACGTCCTTCGGTCAGGCAGCATTCATGGGGGTGGCGGCGTACACGACAGCCATACTTACCGTCAAATTCGGCTGTTCTCCCTGGTTAACCCTGCTGATCGCCATGGCACTCACCACGGCAATCGCCTTTCTGCTGGGAGCGATCACCCTGCGCATGGGAGGGCACTATCTTCCGCTGGCAACCATTGCCTGGGGCATCAGTCTCTATTTCCTCTTCGGTACCGTTCCGGCCCTGGGGGGATCCACCGGAATATCGGATGTAAGCGCGCTGACATTTTTCGGCCGGGAGCTGCGCGATGAAAAGCTCTTCTACTACCTGATCTGGATTGTTTGCCTGGCGACGCTCTGGGTTTCAACGAACCTTCTCGATTCCCGTGAGGGACGGGCGATCCGGGCACTCAGAGGCGGGGTCTCCATGGTGGAATCCTTTGGCGCCAGCGGGCATCGCCTGAAGAACATCGTATTCATTTATTCCGCACTGCTGGCCTGTCTGGCCGGGTGGCTGTATGCCCACATGATGCGCTTTGTCAATCCGTCACCCTTCGGCCTCAGCCAGGGAATAGAGTTCCTCTTCATGATTGTAATCGGCGGTCCCTTCAGCCTCTGGGGGGCAATTGCCGGAGCCGCCGTGATTACACTCCTGAAAACCCTGCTGCAGGGGATTCTGCCGAAACTGATCAGCCAGACAGGGAATTTCGAGATCATCGTGTTTGGCATCATGACCGTAATGGTGCTCCAGTGGCTGAAGGGAGGCATCTGGTCACTGGTTGAGCACCGTCTGCCGCCGAAGCCGGCCAAGCCGGTCAACGACACTTCAAGCCTGGCGCAACGGGTGCAGCCGGCACGCAGGGAGTCCCTGCTCAAGGTGGATGGAGTCACAAAAGCGTACGGCGGCCTGTTGGCGGTGAAAAAAATGAGCTTCGAACTGTCCGCAGGTGAGATAGTCGGCCTGATCGGCCCCAACGGAGCGGGAAAATCAACGATGTTCAACCTGATCAGCGGCGAACTGCCCCTGACATCGGGAAAAATCCACTTCGGCACCGAAAATATCAGCTCACTCCGCTCACCCCAGATAGCCCGACGGGGACTCAGCCGCACCTTCCAGCATGTCCGGCTGATACCTGGCATGACAGTCCTTGAGAATGTCATGATCGGCAGCTACCTGCGTACCCGTGACGGTCTTCTCGCGGCCGGTCTGCGCCTGAACCAGGCGACTGAAAACCAGGTTCGCGCGGAAGCGGCCAGACAGCTGCGTCGTGTCGGGCTGGCAGACAGTATGCTCATTCATGCCGGAAACCTGTCCCTGGGCAAACAGCGCATCGTTGAAATCGCCCGCGCCCTCTGCGCTGACCCGCTGCTGCTGCTGCTGGATGAGCCGGCTGCCGGCCTGCGCTACCTGGAAAAGCAGGAACTTGCCACGCTTCTGTCGGAGCTGCGCGAACAGGGTTTGAGCGTTCTGATCGTCGAACACGATATGGAGTTTCTGATGAATCTCGTAGACCGGATCGTGGTAATGGAGTTCGGCGAGAAACTGGCAGAAGGGCTGCCCTGTGATATCCGCTCCAATCCTGCGGTTCTCGAAGCATACCTGGGAGGGGTCTAATGACGCAGCGTCTGCTTACGGTACGGGACCTGAACGTCCGCTACGGCAAGGTCGAAGCGGTCTACAAGGCGTCCCTCACCGTAGACCGGGGTACCATCGTCAGCGTCATCGGGCCGAACGGCGCCGGCAAATCCACCTTGCTGAACGCCATCATGGGGGTTCAGCCGTCACGGGGCTGCGTGGAGTTCTGCGGCAGCGACATTGGCCGCGTCTCCATCGAGCGCCGGGTTGCCATGGGGCTCTGCCTGGTGCCTGAAACCCGTGAGCTTTTTGCTCAAATGACCGTGGAGGACAACTTGGAACTGGGAGCCTTTACCTGCCACCGGCGTGGTGACAAGGGCATCCGGGAAAACATGAAGGGGGTCTATTCGCTCTTTCCCCGGCTGGAACAGCGGCGAACCCAGTTCGCCGGAAGCCTTTCCGGCGGCGAACGGCAGATGCTCGCCCTGGGGCGCGCCCTCATGAGCCGGCCGACCCTGCTGATGCTGGATGAGCCGAGCCTGGGACTGGCGCCGCTCATCGTCAAGGAGATCCTGCACACCATCAGCGACCTGCGCTCAACCGGGGTCAGTATCCTGCTGATCGAACAGAATGCCCGGGCAGCCCTGCAGATTTCCGACTACGGTTATGTACTGGAGAATGGGGAGATCGCCCTGGAAGGAGCGAGTGCCGATCTGGCAGGCAATCCCCGGGTCATCGAGAGCTATCTCGGCATGGGTGGGGTTTGAGGTTGAAGATCATTCGTTGATATTGATTCGGTGCGATCTTGTAGAGGGTTTTACTAACAGTCTTCAGACCATCAACCTGAATGTCTTTTGAAGTACACACATCGGTGCGCTCTCCGGAGCCAACAACTACACAGGAGGCAGAAATGAAACAGGTAATTACAGGAATCTGCTTGGCAGCAAGCATGGCTATGGTTACTGCCGCACAGGCAGACATCACAATCGGAGTAAATGTTTCCTCAACAGGACCGGCAGCCTCGCTCGGCATGGCGGAAAAGAATGCCATTTCCCTTGGCCCCACCGTTATTGCCGGGCAGAAGGTCAAATATGTAATCTACGATGATGCCACCGACACCACCAATGCCGTACAGAATGTGAAACGACTTATTTCCGAGGCAAAGGTCGATGTGATTGTCGGACCGACAACGTCACCCACATCCAAGGCGGTAACTGACACCGTTGCGGAATCAAAAACCCCCATGATTCAGCTTTCACCGGGCATCACCGCTTCTTCCGACGACCCCAAACGCAGGTGGATCTTCAATGCCCCGCCGGCTGACGCTGTGTACGCCGATGCCCTGATCAAACACATGGTCAAGAAGGGAATCAAGACGGTCTCCGTGATTGCGGTGGACGACGCCTACGGTGAGAACTGCACCGTGGCATACCGGAAGCTCGCTGACCAGAAAGGGATCAAGACCCTGACCGTGGAAAAATACAAAAGAGCCGACACCAGCGCCACCGCCCAGGTTTTGAAGGCAATGCAGGGAAATCCCGATGCGGTTTACATCGCCTCCTCCGGCACTCCTGGAGCGCTTCCCCATGTGGCCCTGATCGAGCGTGGCTACAAGGGCAAGATCTACCAGTCGGGTGGTTCGGCGAACGCCGAGTTTCTCCGGGTCGGTGGAAAGGCCCTGGAGGGCTCGTTCATGCTTGGCTCCCCGCTCCTTGCCGCTGAGCAGTTTCCCGACAAGTACCCGGCCAAAAAGGAGTCCCTGGAATTTGTCAAGCTTTACGAAGCCAGGTTCGGTGCCCGCAACTTCTTCGCATCCCTGTCATGGAACGCCCTGAAGATCGTCGAGGCGGCCGTCCCCAAGGCCCTCAAGGTTGCCAAGCCGGGTACAGAGCAGTTCCGGGCAGCACTGCGAGATGCCATCGAGGGAACCAAGGGACTCAAAGGAGCCGGCACGGTATTCACCATGACAAAAAGTGATCATACCGGAATCAACCAGCTCGGCATGTGCGTATTGAAGATCGAGAACGGCAAATGGAAATTGGAGGACCACGCTGAATTCTAGGAGTCTGTCGGACTTAGGAAATCGTAGCGAAAATTCGGCTGGCTGAAGACAGATTTAGTCGATTTTGAAGGTCAATAGTTGTTCTATTGACCAAGAAAGCGGCAAAATATGGCCCAACCAGACGGATTTGCAGTAGATTTCTCCTAAGTCCGACAGGCTCCTGGGGGATTCGCCTGTCTTGGCCATCGTGGGGAAATCCCCGCGATGGGCCGCAGGGAAAATACCGCTCGCTATATATTCGAAAGCTTCTCATACAGTTTCGACCTGCTTATGCCCAGCAAGCGTGCCGCCTTGGCTTTATTGCCGTCAGTTTCACGCAAGGCCGCCAGGATAGCTTCCTGTTCGATATTTGCCAGGCTGTGAACCGCTGAAGAGGAGGATTTGACATCGCGCCTGATTTCCTCGGGCACATCGTTAATGCCTATCGTCCCTTTTTCGATGTAGTTCAGCATTCTTTCTACGATGTTTTCCAGTTCCCTGATATTGCCAGGCCAATTGTAGTTGACCAAAGCTTCCAGTGCTGCCGGGGAGACACCCTCAACTCTCTTGGAGAACAGGTTGTTGTACTTTTGTACGAAATAATCCAGCAGAACGGGAATGTCCGGTTTTCGTTCACGAAGGGGCGGAATCACCAATTCCACAACGTTTATTCTGAAATACAGATCCTCCCTGAACTTGCCTTCCACAACCAGGCGTTTTACATCCTTGTTGGTAGCGGCAATGATTCTGACGTCCACCTTGCGGGTTTTTACCGCGCCGACCCGTTCGATCTCTTTTTCCTGGATGACCCTCAGCAGCTTGCTTTGCAGCATGAGCGGCATATCTCCGATTTCATCAAGAAAAATTGTGCCGCCATCAGCCAGTTCAAATTTCCCCGGTTTGCCCTGTTTGCGTGCTCCGGTGAAAGCGCCATCCTCATACCCGAACAGTTCGGCTTCGGCAAGCTCAGCCGGAATAGCCGAACAGTTCACCTTTATGAACGGTTCCTTGCGCCTGGTCGAAGCATTGTGGATCGAGTGAGCAAACAGTTCCTTGCCCGTACCGCTTTCACCGGTGATCAGTACCGTTGAATTGCTTCTCGCCACCTGAAGCACCTGAGACTTCAACTTGGAAATACGCTCGTCGTTGCAGACGATACTGCTGATGGTATAACTGGTGCCGTTAGCCTTGTACAGTTCGTCTTTATAGTAATCCAGCTGCATATTCAGCCGATGCAGCTGCTGCATCACATCAGACAGCTGATCCAGATCCTCGTAAATTTTTATCACGAAGCCCTTTAAATTGCCTTGCTTTGTTATGGGCAACGTGGATATGACGCACGGTTTCGCATTGATTTCCAGCACCTTCAACGCGATCGTATTATCTGTCGCGGGAATATATCTATTTATGTTCTGCCCGACGATCTGTTCTCTCGATTCCCCGAGTTTATTGCAGAAACGTGCATTGGCCAACGTGATCCGCCCCTTTTCATCCAGTACCGCCACCCCTTCATAGGCAACCTCCAGAACTGTTTCCAGAGTCGTTTTAAGCTCTTTGACCGTTTCCAGTTCGTGGGCTATGCCCTCGACATCGGTCAGGTCCTGTATGACAAAGATGACGCCCTTGTTCTTTGAATATTGGGCAACGGGAACCGCCGTGACGATCAGCTTCAGGGTACCGTGTTCTATCTTGCGAGGCGTAATCCAGGCTCCGCTGATGATGGACGAAAAATCTTCTTTCAGCTCATGGATACAGTTACTGATCTGTTTCCCTATCCGCAGGTCCGGCAAAAAATCCTTGGCATACTGATTTGCCATGGAAACGAACCCTTTTTCATTGGTTGCCACGATACCGGCCGGCACATTCTCGATGACACTGGACAGCTCCTTGTAGAGATAATCCGTCCGATCCAGAAGCTCAATTACCGTAACCGCCTGGGTGGCGATACCGATGGGTTCCCGGGCCTTGTTGACCACAACGGTTTGTCCGACTTTGCACCCCTGCAGCCAGCCGGTCAACTCATCCAGGCCATTAAACGATGTATCTTCCGGCAGATGGACAACATCCCTGATGTAGTACGCCTCGATAGCGGCATCGATACTTATGTCCTGAAGCAGGCAATCCAGAAGATTTGAACGGGAAAAGAAGCCGATCAGTTTTTCAGAATCGTCAACGACGGGAATGCCATTCAATTTTGAGCTTTTCAAAAGGCTTATGGCGGTGCGTATGCTGTCATGGGGGTACATCCGAACCTTCGTAGGAAGCATGAATTCGCTGACCTGCATGTATGTATCTCCCTCAGGCACACAGGCGAACCTGGATGAATTGATGATGTGCGGCGGATTGAATGATAACTGGCGACAGAAGCTCACGTCAAGCGAGGTTTGAGCGTGGCGGGAAAAAACGTGGGCAGGATCTCCCGAGGCGACCGGGGTATGGGGGAAGATCAATCATCGACTCGACAGCGCGCCTGATACTCCAGAATCCGTCTGCGATAATCTTCAGGAAAGGGGGTCGGCTTGTAAACGCCGCTGGTTTCATCGATGTAGCATGCCGCCAGTTGCGCATCAAAACAGGGCGAGCCCGAATCGTCATAGCCGACAACCGAATAGACGATACTGGCCGCACCCAGATGCTTGACCTTTACCACGATGCTAAGCAGCGTACCTGGATGCATGTCTCGCAGGTAACGGCAGTTGATGTCCACAAACGGCTGCCCTTGCAGATTAATGCACTGCTGCAGCCAAGATATGCCGATGATCCGCAGGTACCACTCTCCCACGGCTTCAAGGGCCATATCGAAGACCCGCGGCGGATACACCTTGCCCGACAAGCCGCACTCGCCGTAGACGATACGGTGCTGCTGGACGAAGGGCACTCCCGTCGGATTCATCTGCAAGGTAAACCGGTTTGGATCGACCTGTCCTTGAGGCTCCGCGCTCAGCACGACGTGGTGTCCGCCCTGCGGCGCCTGCCCCTGATCCAGGCATGCTGACTGGTACTGCTCGATTTTGTGACTAAATTTGGCAGGAATCGGGATTGCGACCATGGTTGTACGGCTGATAAAAGAGGTGACGAGGGTGACACGGAAACAGGGATGGTCGCCATCGGTCTCGGCGGTTGCCGTGAAAGTGATCGCGGTTGGCTCACTCTTGACGACCCGTATGCCAACCTCGAGGGTCTGGCCGGCGGTTACGGGGCGAAGGTATTGGCATGCTATGCGCACAAAGGACAGATCAAGATCGTGACCGTTGACGAGGGTTGCCCAGGAAAAGCCCAGCACCGCTTCAAACCAGGCATCAAGCGCCTCAACGGCAATATCGATCGCCCGCGGGGTCTTGTAGATGCGCGCCGCATCGCACTCGCCAAAGCCGATACGGCGCGAAACCTTGAAAAGCCCCGGGATTATGCTTCCTTGTGCTGCATGCATGAGCTGAACCTGTAGGCTGGTTTTATGATGCACTTCCGGCGCAGACGTACACTTTCGCAAGGATGTGTTCGAAATGTGCCCAAGGCAAGCGATGATACACATTTTTCCTTTCAATTAAAAATAATACTTGCCTGCGTCCTTCGATGCCTCAGCCAGCAACTGTTTGGCTTCCAGCAGCCCCTCAATCTGACAATCGGACAACTCCGAAATCTTCCGACGCATGTCGGACAGCTCCGTACCTTTCAGGACATAGGCGCAGCAGCGGGATGCTGCAAGTCCGCACTTGCCTGTCAGATCGAAGACAATAACCTTGACCACGGCCTTGAGCAGATTCTGCTTTGCCTCACTGGATGCCGACAGAGTCTTATCGGCCCTGAGCAAAGTACTTTCCAGCGCAAAGATGGTGATGACCATATCGGCAATGGCCAATAACACCTCCTGCTGTTCCCTGGCCGAGGCAGTTGCTCCGAGCACGGTCAGGAACAGCTGTTTCAAGCGGGCAATTGTTGCGCCCTCCCGGACAAATTCACCGGCATATGCAGTTTCGGTTACTGCACCCTCCCGAGCCTGCTTGACGAGATCCCAGAGTACGCTGCCGTTGTTATCAGCCTTGCGGAACAGCATGGTCGGGATAAGAATCCGATTGATCTCGTTGGTCCCCTCGAATATCCGCTGGATGCGCGAATCCCGATAGTAGCGTTCCACGGCATACTCACTGATATAGCCATAACCGCCGTGGATCTGTACCGCCTCATCGACAACCATATCGAGCTGCTCGGTACAGAAGACCTTGGCGATGGCGCACTCGGCGGCATGCTCCTCGATCGCCTTCTGATAGCGCTCGTAATAGTCGCTTCCGGATTTATCCAGCTGTGCGATCCGGCCGTCCAGCAGACCGGCAACACGATAGATCACCGATTCCGAAGCAAAGCTGGCCGCCGTCATGTCTGCCAGCTTCTCCTTGATGGCGCCGAACTCTCCGATCGGTTGACCGAACTGCTTGCGCTCCGTCGCATAGGAAGCGGCCTCGGCAAGGGCCGCCTTGCCCATGCCCAGCGACTGTGTAGCCACCTTCAGGCGCCCCACGTTGAGTACGTTGAAAGCGATCTTGTGCCCCTTGCCCGGTTCCCCCAGCAGGTTTTCCACGGGCACCAGAACGTGATCGAGAAAAAGCTGCGTCGTTGAGGAACCTTTAAGCCCCATCTTTTTTTCCTCGTCGCCAACGGTGAATCCTACAAAATCCTTTTCAACCAGGAAGGCGGAAAAGTGTTTACCGTCAATCTTGGCAAAGACGGTGAAGAGATCGGCGAAACTCGAATTGGTAATGAATTGCTTGACGCCGTTCAACATGTAATGGCGGCCATCCTGAGTCAAGGTAGCCGTGGTCTTTGAGCTGAGGGGGTCGCTGCCGCAGCCCGGTTCGGTCAGGGCATAGGCGCCGAACCACTCCCCTGAGGAGAGTTTTCCCAGGTAGCGTTCCTTCTGGTCCGGGGTCCCGTAATAGACCATCGGCAGGATGCCGATGCCGGTATGACCGCTGAAGGCCATGCAAAACGAGGCCGCCGGAGCGACCTTCTCGATCATGAGCATATTGGTGGTTTTTTCCAGTTCCAGCCCACCATATTCTTCGGGAACCTCGGCCAGAAACAGGCCCAGCTCAGCACATTGCCGCATCTTCTCGACAATGAACGCGAAATCCTTGTCTTCGATACGGTCGATATTGGGAAAGATCTCCTTCTTCATGAACTCTTCGGTGGTTTCCGCAATCTGCTTCTGCTCGACCGTGAATTCTTCGGGCGCAAATATTTCCATACCGGCGGCGTCGGCCAATAAAAACTCGCCACCGTTCAGAAGGTTGCTTTTCATGTAAATCTCCTTGTGCCGGCACCAAAATTGCCACCTTCAAAATCAAATCCCCCCTAGCCCCCCTTTCATAAAGGGGGGATCTAAAGCTTCCCCCTTTAAGAAAGGGGGATTTCTATTCATCCGAATAGTCGTAGAATCCTTTTCCGGCCTTGCGACCGACGTAACCGGCCTTGATCATGTTGCGCAACAGGCCGGGAGGGGCAAAACGCTCCTGCTTCATGTAGTCGTAGAAGATATTGCTGACGTAGTAACCGATATCGACTCCGGCGAAATCCTGGAACTCAAGTGGCCCCATGGGCATGTTGCAGCCCAGTTTCATGGCGGTGTCGATGTCTTCGGCCGAGGCCACCCCTTCTTCCAGCAGGCGGACGGCGTCGATGATATAGGGGACGAACAGACGGTTGACGACGAAGCCGGGGGTGTCCTTGCAGGTGATGGCGGTCTTGCCGATCTTTTTGGCCATTTCCAGGGCCAGCAGCTTGGTGGCTTCCGCGGTCTGCAGGGCCGGAATGACTTCAACCAGCTTCATCATCGGGACCGGGTTGAAAAAGTGCATGCCGATGAAGTTGGCCGGGCGTTTTACCAGGGCGGCCATTTCGGTGATGGCGATGGAGGATGTGTTGGTGGCGTAGATCGTGTGCTCGCCGCAGACCGCATCCAGCTTGGTGAACAGTTCTTTTTTGACGTTGATATCTTCAAAGACCGCTTCGAAGATGAAGGGGACGTCGGCCAGTGTGGTTACGTCGGTGGAGAAGCTGATTCTGGCCAGGACGGCCTTCATCTCCCCTTCGCTGATGGTGCCTTTTTTGACGATCCGCTCCAGGCTCTTGACGATGGTCTTTTCGGCCCGGGCCCAGACCGCTTCACTGACGTCGACTACTTTGACCTGGTAACCGGCCATGGCTGCTATCTGTGCAATACCGGCGCCCATGCTGCCCGCTCCGGCCATTCCTACTGTTTTGATATCATCGATGTTCATTGAGCTCTCCTTAGGTTTTTGGTGTTATATTTCTCTATTTGCTCAGAAAGTTAGGTTTGCGTTTTTCGATGAAGGCGTTGAGCCCTTCTCTGGCGTCGTGGCTCTTACCGTTTTCAGCGCTGTATTTCCGTTCCACGGCCAGCGCAGACTCCAGGGGGAGATCGAGGCCTTCGTACACGGCAGCCTTGATGCAGCCAAGCGCCTTGCCGGCTCCGGAAGCCAGTTCAGTGGCAAACTTCATGACGTCTTCCTTGAAGTTCTCCGGCTCTATCAACCGGTCTACCAGGCCGATCTGCAACGCCTCCTGGGGGCTCATGGTTTTGCCGCGCAGCAGGATATCGAGGGCCTTGGAAAGCCCCACCAGCCTTGGCAGACGCTGGGTGCCGCCCGCGCCGGGAATGATGCCGAGTCCGGCTTCAGGCAGGCCGATCAGGGCCTTGCCCGAGGTCATCAGGCGGTAGTCGCAGGCCAGGGCCAGCTCACAGCCGCCCCCCAAGGCATGGCCGTTAATGGCGGCAATGACAACTTTCTTCATCCGATTCAGGATGTTGTTGGCCCCCTGCAGCAGCTTGGAAAAATTTTCGGCACTGGCCGCATCCTGAGAAGCCATCTCCTTGATGTCGGCACCGGCGATGAAGGCTTTTTCCAGGGCACTGGTAATGACAACCACGTTGATGTCTTCCCTCAGTTCCGCTTCACTGAACGCTTGGAAGAGTTCCAGGCCGAATTCGCCGTTGAGCGGGTTGGTGGGCGGCCGGTTGAGGCTAATGGTCAGGACCCGCCCTTCGGTTGTCATGGTGATAAACTGATATTCCATTGCGACACTCCATGTTTGATTTAATAGTTATCAGTAGTGTCAGGTTCATTCTTTACAGATGCCTTAAAGTCCCCCCTCCCCTTGCGGGAGGGGGTTAGGGGGTGGGGTAGTTTTCAATATTTTATACTGACGGCAGCTTCACCCACCCCTCAATCCCCTCCCGTCAAGGGAGGGGAGGCTATATGCAAAGATCTAACCGTACAACACTGAGTATATATAGATTTACCCAACCCTTATGACGATCGATGCGGCCGTGTCGCCGGCGGCACAGCCGGAGAAGAGCAGGTAGCCGCCCCCTTTTGCGGCGACCTCTTCGATCCCCTCGATCATCAGACGGGCGCCGGTGGGCGCTTGGGGATGACCGTAGATCAACGAGGAACCGTAGTTGTTCATGCTGTTGACGTCGAGTCCAAGGGTTTTGGCCATGGCGATGTCGTTGGCGGCAAAGGGGTTGTGGGTCTTGACGGCTTTCAGATCGCCGACCTTGATGCCGGCTTTGTCCAGGGCCATCTGGGCCGAAGGGGCCACGGCGGCGGCCATGTGGGCCTTCTTGGTGCGGGCGTAGCCGAAGGAGAGCAGTTGGACTTCGATACTGGGATTGGCGCTCAGCTCCCGGGCTTTGGCGCGGGTGGTGACGGAGATGCCGCAGTTGCCGTCAGCCGGGAAGGTCTGGGCGCCGAAGGTGTGGACACCATCGGGAAGCACCGGACGCAGGCCGGCCAGTCCTTCTGCCGTCGTAATCATGACCCCCTCGTCGGCTTCCAGGGTAACAATTTTCTTTTTGGAGATCTGGATTTCAACCGGGAACATGTAACGCTTCTGAAATTCCCGGTCATTGGCCAGGGCATCCTGATACTGTTCATAGCGCCGCAGGGTGAGTGCGTCGCATTCTTCACGGCTGATGCCGGCTTCACGGCTGACATTCTCGGCGGTCTGGATCATGGCCTGTCCGGCCCAGGGGTCCTTGTTGACGTTGTCCATGAACCAGTCTTCGGCGAGGGGTTTGCCGCCCGGTCCGTTCGGGTTGGGCCAGATGGCGTGGGGACCGTTGGAGCAGCGATCGGCCAGCAGGCACCAGCTGTTTTCAAACATGCCGGTTTCGATCCCCTGGCCGGCCTGGTAAAGGGAGAAGGCGGAGGTGGAACAGGCCTGGGTGATCAGGACGCCGGGGGAATTTTCGGCTCCCAGCATGGCGGCTGCCCAGGGGCCGCTGTAGAACCAGGCCTGCTGGTAGACGGTACTGCCGACCAGCACGTAGTCTATGGCTTTCGGGTCCCACCCCTTGCTTTCCAGAAAGCGTTTGCTGGTGGCGGCGCCCAGTGCGATGGAGTTCTCGTTGGACAGGGTGCCCTGCCATTTGGCAAAGGGGGTGCTGTAGTAACCACGGTACGGAATGAATGCTTTGGTTAACATGAATTTCTCCTTGGGTAGTCTGGCTCCCGAACAGAATCGGTTGCCGTTATAAATATCTTGTCAGTACAGCGATACTCTTTTATCCCGGCGTTCAGGAAAGCCAGGCGACCTGCCGCCTGAAACCGGTGCGTTTTCGATCAGTGATCCGATGCTTCGGAGATGTTGTAGCCGGTATTCTGCCTGATGAAGAGTTCATCAAACATCTCCTCTTCACGCCGGCTCCCGAACAGGAAGGTACCAAAGATCGCGGCCAGGAAACCAACCGGCACAGAGAGAATGGCGGGATTTTTGAGCGGAAACAGCGGCGCATCAAGACCAACCATCGACTTGCCGTCCTTGTTGCTGGAGTAATCGCTGCGCGCCTTTTCCAGCGTCTTCACTTCCTTTTCAGAGAGCACAGCACCAGCAAGCTGCTTTTTCTCCATGACATCCACAATCTTTTTGGCATCGGCGGCAATCTTTTTCGGATACGTCATGGTAGGCGACACAAGCACGACCCCGATGGCAAACAGTGCCCCGAAAGTGAGGCCGGATACGATACCGCCGGCATTGAAGCGCTTCCAAAACAGCGAAAACAGAATCACGGGAAAGTTACTGGAGGCAACTACGGCAAATGCCAGAACGACCAGGTGAGCGATGTTCTGCTTTTCACAGGCTATGCCCAATAGAATTGCGATACCCCCCACCACAACTGCGGCAATTTTGGCGACCTTGACCTGCTGACGCTGGTCGGATTTGCCATCCTTGATGATATTCACATAGAAATCGTGGGCCACCGCGGCCGACACCGCCAATATCAGGCCTGAAACAACTGCGATGATGGTGGAGAAAGCAACCGCGCAGACGAATGCCATCAGGAGATCGCCACTGATGGAACCGACTCCGCCACCAAGATATTGGGCAATCATGGGCGCAGCCATATTGCCCCCCTTGTCAACGGCCATAATCTGCTGCGGGGTGATATAGAGCGCAGCCCCGAATCCGATTATCGTTACCATCAACATGAATATGCCGATCAGAACCATGGAAATGACAACACTTTTCCGTGCCGCCTTGGCGTCCGGAACAGTGAAGAAGCGCATCATGATGTGGGGTAACCCGGCGGCACCGATGGCAAACGCGATACCAAGGGAGATCTGATCAAGGGGGTCCTTGAGAAGCAGACCGGATTCCAGAAAGCGCTGACCATAATCGAAACCGGAGACCGGGGCAACATGCTTCATGAGTCCGCGCACATGTTCCTGGATGGTCGGACTGAGAGCGACGGCATCGTAGAAGGCAAGCATATTGAAGCCGAATTTCCAGAGCAGAAGCACCGTGAGAGCCAGACCGCTCAGCATGAGCAGAAAGGCCTTGATAATCTGCACCCAGGTGGTTGCCTTCATGCCGCCAAAGGTTACGTACACGATCATCAGCGTCCCGACACCGACCACCGATACATTATAGGGAATTCCGAGCAGAAGCTGCATCAGTTTGCCGGCGCCGACCATCTGACCCAGCAGGTAAAACGTCGAGACAACTACCGCGGAAATGGCAGCGGTCCCACGCACTACCTTGGAGCTCGAGCGGAGCGAGAGGATATCGCCCAAGGTATATTTGCCGGCATTGCGGCACGGTTCTGCGATGATCAGCAGAATGGTCACGAATGAAAAGAACGGCCCGACCGTATACATAAAGCCATCGGCGCCAAACATGGATGTAAGCCCGGCTATGCCCAGGAATGTGGCCGCCGACAGGTAGTCGCCCGCTATGGCCCACCCGTTCTGGAATCCGGAAATGCCGCCGCCGGCTGTATAGAAGTCGGCGGCCGTCTTGTTGCTTTTGGATGCCCTGACAACAATCACGCCCGTAACAAAGATTATGGCCATAAACATGCTGATGGTTATGACCTTGTTGGATTTCACCTCTTTAGCCAAAGGGGCTGGTGACTTGATGGGCGCAACCGTTGCCACGGCAGCTGCACCGGCGGACGGAACTGACTGCGCGGCTGCTGCGGGTTGCGCCATCACAGAACCATTCTGAGTTGAAACCGCAGGCTTATTCGCCGGTTCGGCGGCCTGGGCCAATGGGCACATGGTCAGTGCCAGGATCAGTATTACCAGTAACCTGTTCATCATTTTACCCCCTGAGTGATTTCAGCCAACACCTCTTTGGTGAGAGGGTCGAAATAGGTATTTGATTTATAGGTGTAGATGATGGCAATTGCCCAGGTCATGGCAAACTCCAGCAGACAGAAAAAATATCCGATATTGAGCCGGCCGAGGATCTTCACCTTCATGAACTCCGGGGCATAGCCGGCACAGATGGGAAGCAGGTAGAACATAATCGATCCCAGGCACCACAGGGTAAGCAGAAATGCTTTCTTCCTTCTGTGAAGTTCAACAAATTTTGGCATTTTTGCCAAAGCCGCCCAATCTTTCCGTCCATCTTTCATGTACGACCTCCTTCAATGGTTAGTGGATCCTTGTGGGACTCATTGCAGACAGCCTTCTTTTCCCGGCAGGCGATTAATCCCAGTTCTCAAGTTTCATGGTCCCTTTTTCATCCAGATTTTTGTGCATATTGAAAACCTTGTAGAGCATGTGCGGTTGATGGGCACTGTTGCTGGCCAGACACTCCTTCAGCGAACGGTCGAAATAATCCTGGAGGATCGGCTTGTATTCAGGATGCACACAATTGGTGATGATCTTCTGGGCCCTTTCACGAGGACAGAGGCCGCGCAGATCGGCAAGCCCCTGCTCGGTAACCAGCACATCAAGGTCATGCTCGGTATGATCGACATGGGTCACCATCGGAACAACACAACTGATCCCGTCAGGATCCGTAGCCGAAGGACGGGTCGAGGGGGTATGCATGATTGAGAGGTAGGCGTTACGCATGAAATCTCCGGAACCGCCCACGCCGTTGAGCAGCTTGGAGCCATTCACAATCGAGGAGTTGACGTGGGCATAGATATCAAACTCCACCGGTGTATTCATGGAAATCAGGCCTAGCCTTCGTACCGGTTCAGCATGATTGGTGATCTGGATTGGCCGCAGCATAGTCCGGGAAGTGTATTTGTCCCAGTTTGCCAACAGGCGTTTTATGCCATTTTCGGAAAGGGAAAAGGAGGCGGTGGTCACATAATCGAGCTTGCCGGAATCAAACATGTCCAGCAAGTTGTCCTGGAGGACCTCGGTCCAGACGGTCAGGTTCTCGAACGGGCTGTTGAGGATTCCCCCGACAACCGCATTGGCGATGGAACCGACCCCGGACTGGAGCGGCAACAGATTCTTCGGCAAACGACCGCTCTTCACTTCGGACTGCAGGAAGTCGATGATATGGTTGGCAATCAATACTGAATTTCCGTCCGGGGCCCCCAGCGGCCGACCGACCGGATCCTTGTATGACTCGACAATCGCCACTATCCTGGCAGGATCACAGGGGATACTGGTGGAGCCGATCCGATCCCTGACATCCTTGATATTGTAGACTTTCTTATTGGGCGGGAGCGCCACTTCGACGCAGTCATGAAGGCCTTCCAGGGAAGGGATTTTCGTATTGATCTCGATAATTATTTTTTCCGCACGCGCCACAATTTCGGAAATGATGCCAACGGCCAGGGTCGGCACAATCCCGCCATCCTCCGTAATACAACTGGCCTCAATGATGGCGATATCAATTTTTCCCTCGTTTTCCAGCGTATAGAACCCGTAGCCGAAATCCTGGGCGTACATGGAAAGATAACGGTCGCCGTATTGCACCTCACCGGCATTGATTGCCTTGCGGATCAGATTCCCCTGCTGATGGGGCCAGCGCTTGGCAAGCATGCCAAGCTTTGCCCAGCGGTCGTCCACATCCGTGCCGATGGAGGCGCCGGTAAACACGTTAAACTTCATTTTACCCGCAAGCCCGTTATTTTCTACGTAATCGGCCAGCAGTCCTGGTACGGTCTTGGGGTGTCCCTCGGCAAAACCGGAAAAGCCGAGATACATGCCGTCCTTGAACAGAGGAATCGTAGCTTCAGCAGGTACAACCTTCGACCGAAGCCCGGCGTGCCTGATCCGCTTCAATAGTTCATCGCTATTTCTTACTGTCATGTGCCCGATCTCCCTTTGTACCTAATTAAGTTTGTTTGCGAACAGGTGTTTGAATGAGCAACGCCTGCTTCTGAACAAACATCTCATTTATATAATATCGTTTTGCACTAAGCATGCCACACAGACAAGCACGCTAAATGCAACGATATCTATCCGTTATTATTGTAATATTTTTGCAGAATATTATTTTGAATAAGATGACGTGACGACTAAATACGATATTTCGTATAAAGCCGTCACACTAGGCGGGGTCCGGAAGAGGGTTTTACTGCCAACCTGCCAATAAGACTGAATATACGTACCTAATGGCTTTAAAACCAGATAATCCACAAACTACTTTATTTCGGATCAGCTACTATATTTCGGATGGGGGTGCTTATGAGCAGATTCGTTCCAGCAACGTATTGCAGCATCTACAACACTTAATACAACTGCCTTACACGGACAATACCCAGCTTTTTCATTCTGGATTCCAGAGTGGTGGGCTTAATATCCAGGATTTCTGCAGCGCCGTTGCTGCCTCTGATGCGCCAGCCCGTCCTTTCCAGGACTGAGGTGATATGTATCCGTTCCATGTGCTCCAACGACATTGCCGGCGAGATGGAAGAGGAAACGCGGTCAGGTACATCAATTACCAATGCTGGGCCTTTGCTCAGGATCATGGCTCTTTCGACCATGTTTCGCAGCTCTCTGATATTTCCCGGCCAATAATAGCGCTCGAGGGCTTCCATGTTCTTCTTCGGGATCCGCTCGATGTTCTTGCCGAACACCTTGCCGAACTCCTCCACCATAGCCCAGACCAAGAGGGGTATATCCTCCTGACGATCACGCAGAGGGGGTACAAAGATCGGAAAAACGTTCAAACGGTAGTAAAGATCTTCCCGGAATCTGCCCTCCTTGACGGCCTGAGCGAGATTCTTGTTGGTGGCGGCAATGACGCGAACATCAACGTCAACGGTCTGGTGGCTGCCCAGACGCTCAAACTGCCCTTCCTGAAGTACCCGCAACAATTTCGACTGCAGTTCCAGGGGCAACTCACCGATCTCGTCGAGAAAGATTGTCGAACCATTGGCAGCCTCGAAGCGGCCGACCTGTCTTGAAACCGCTCCGGTATAAGCCCCTTTTTCGTGGCCAAACAGTTCGGATTCAATGAGCGCAGCCGGCAGGGCAGCGCAATTCACCTTGATCATGGCGCGAGCCTTGCGCGGACTCAGGTTGTGAATTGCACGCGCAATCAGTTCCTTGCCGGTGCCGGTCTCCCCGAAAATCAAGACGGTGGAGTCGGTCGCAGCCACCTGCTCCGTCTGCAGCAACACTTTCCTGACTGCATCGGATTTACCGATTATCTCATCGTGCTGATGTTCGATGTTGATCTGGTCACGGAGATAGATATTTTCCGCCTCCAGGCGATCCTTCAATTTTTTGATTTCTGCAAGCGCCGTTTGAATCTTTTGATCCGCGCGTTTGCGCTCCAGCGCATTTGAGAACACATCCCACAACAAACGCAGTCGCTGAATAAGATCATCGGGCCAGGCCCGCTTGACCCGATATGACACAAAGGTTATGAACCCGACTACCACCCCGCCCACACTGGCGGGAATAAACATGATCGACCTGATGCCACCACGTTTTTTGCAATAGAGTTTCTCCATCTCGAAAGCTTCAGGAAGTTCATCGACATCCGAGACCTTGAAGATTTCATCACGCTGCACCATGGCGTTCCAGATCGGCAATGTTCCCGGCTGGAGAATCTCGGGAGGCTGCTTGATACCCGGGAGGGCATAGGAATGGGTACAGATCATTTGTCCGCTATCGGAATCTACCCGCCAGACCGAACTCCGGTCGAAGCCCAGAAAATCGACAATTTTTTGCAACCCCCCTACGATTTTACCGTCCACATCGCGGACAGAAACGTTTATAAACGTGGCGGAAAGCCCGGAAAGCAGAGCTTCGAATTTCAGAAGATCAACCTGTGCCACCTCTTTCATCTTCTGTTCAGAAATATCCTGAACCACTAGACTGGCCCCCTGAACGGCTCTGCGATCATCCCGGAGGGGAAAGCAGCAGACCTGCCACGTGCGAAGAGAATTCATATCGCCCGGAACGGGTCCAGGTATTTCAAATACCTGGTGGACAAAGGACTGCTCCTCTGTGATGACTCGCAACAGCATGGGTTCCAGAACCTGTGCGATCTGAAAATCAACCTCTGTCAGTTGCCTGTCGATATGAGCGTCAATTGACACCCCGTCAATTGACGCCATGCGGTCATTGACATGTTTAAAACGTAAATCCTGATCAAGAACAGACACACCGAACTGCGTCAGTGCGTACAGTGCTTCAATTTTACAGAATTTCTGTAGAAAAAAATCCGGATTGTGCATTGGCTGCATGCCATTCATTTCCATATCAATCATCTTTACCCTGCCAACAAAAAGATGTTTTAGTCATAACAATTTATTATTAATAGAACTTTATTGTACTAATCTTTTCATTATGATACACAATCTTCAAAAAAGTAACACAATTTATCCCAAGCAGGGCAACGAAGAATCCACTTAACCCATGGAAAATGCACCGGAATAAGGAGCAGTTACAGAAAATGGAAAAAGCACTGCAGGGACAACTGGAGCCCGCCTCAGATGTGGCGGCGATGACATTTCCGCATCTTCCGCCGCAATCCAAGGCGGAACTGGTCGACGTCACACCCGAGATCAAATGGCTGCGCATGCCAATGCCCTATGCCCTCGATCACGTCAACATCTACCTGCTGCGTGTTGCAGCGGGATGGATGATTATCGATACCGGCATCGATTCCAGCGAGACGCGTTCAATCTGGGAAGAGGTCTTTTCCGGAGTGTTGAGGGGCGAAAACGTGGTCGGCATTTTCTGTAGCCATCATCACGTTGACCACATGGGGTTGGCCGGCTTCCTGACAGAACGCTGGCGGGCACCTCTGCTAACAACCTATGAGGAATATTTCACACTAAGAGGCTGGCCGGCCGATCTTGAAGCGGTACCCTGGCAGCACGCGGAATTTTTCCAGCAGGCCGGTTTCCCGAAAGAGCAACTTGCACAGACCCTGGTGATGTTCCGTTTCTCAGCAATGATTTCTCCCGTGCCACCAGCCTTCATCCGCCTGAAGGACGGCTGCAGATTTCCTTATGATGGCGGCGATTGGCAGGTCATCATTGGCCAGGGACATTCTCCGGAACATGCATTGCTTTATTCCTCTGACAAAAAGATTCTGATATCAGGCGATCAACTTCTTCCCAAGATTACCAGCAACATATCAATCAGTGCCGTCAACCCGGAGGACGACCCGCTCGGCAGCTGGTTTGCTTCGCTCGACCGCCTGGACGATCTGTCAGACGACATCTTAGTGCTGCCCGGTCATGGGCTCCCTTTCCGCGGCATAAAGACGCGTGTTGCCGAGTTGCGCAACCACCACGAACGCAGACTGGGACTAATCATTGATGCCTGCAGCGGCCAGGCCATTTCTGCATACGAACTTGTCATTGCCATGTACCCAAACCCTCTCTCAGATTTCGATCTGCAATTGGCGCTGGGAGAGTGTCTTGCCCACCTTCGCTATCTTCGCGCCCTTGGCCGCTTGTCGGCCAAGCCTGACGAATATGGTGTTATCCGCTACAAAACCCTGACCACCTCCGGCTCCTGCATCAATAAAGAAAACAAACCATTACTTCACTGTCGCAATATTTCGATCCCATGAAAAGTATTGAAATAAAACTTCGTTCTCCACGCATAAAAACAGGAAAATTGCTTGTATTTCCCCATCAATCATGGTATTTAAGTACTACATTATTATTTAATAATTTTGGTCGACCGCATTTGCAGTTCAGATACACTGAAAATTACCGTAAATTACTGCCCAAAAAGCTTTTTGAGATCCATCATACGAGGATTTTTCCACAGGGTCATCTATGAAAAATCACATCTCTATCCGCAATGCAGTACCCAGCGATCTCGAAGCTGTAATCGCACTGGATCGTGTCCTTCCCAATGAAGCTAAACCGGAATATTGGCAGGGGATATTTACCCATTATGTGGCTGCCGGAAAGAAGGATCGGATTTTTCTGGTGGCAGAAACCAACGGAAAGATCATCGGTTTCATTGCCGGCGAAGTTCGCGCATGGGAATTCGGTTCACCGCCGTGTGGCTGGGTGTTTGCCATCACCGTTTCTCCCAATGAACGCGAAACCAGCATCGGTAAACGCATGTTTGATGAAATGGCAGCGCTATTAAAGCAGGCAGGTGTCTCGACGGTGCGGACAATGGTCGATCTTGACAACAAACTGACCTTATCGTTCTTTCGCAGTATGGGCCTACGAACGGGCAAGTATATTGAACTGGAAAAACAGCTGGATTAGCCGTCATCATTAACTTGGAATCAAAACACCAGAGTGGGGAGCTATGAAGCTAAACAAAGCCAGTTTATTCGCCCTGTTTGCTGTACTGGAACTTGCCAGCGATCCTGAACGCCAGCTGTCGACATCGGACATTGCCGACAAATACGGCATTTCGACCCACCATCTCGCCAAAGTCATGCGCAATCTGGTCCAAGGCGGACTGGTTCAGGCAATGCGTGGCGCAGGGGGCGGATATCGATTTGCCGGCAACGTGAATCGAACGACTTTGCTCGACGTTATCCAGCTTTTCGAAAAACTGGAATCCGAGCTCGACATGCCGAATTACGGGGATCACTCCGGCGACCCCGTAGTGGCGGAACTGCAAAAAATAAGCACTGAAATTGACAACCTGACCAAGGCCATTCTGGACACAGTGACATTGGCAACTGCCTTGAAAAACACTCGAAAGCCATCTTAGTCAGGAACTTGGAACCATATCACCCACAGAGCATAACTCTTCCTGAATGCCATCCCTCCCCAGGCTTTCATCTCGATTTCCAGAGACAATTTCGGCAATGAATCGCTTCATCTCATGCAGCACCGTCTCCCTGGCCTGGAGATGGGGACTATGACCGCATCCGGGGATAAGCAGGCTTGCCACCCGACCGGACACCCTGCTGCGGATGGACTCCACCTGAGCGATGGTGCCGTATTCGTCGTCTTCTCCCTGAATAATCTGCACCGGGCAACGGACTGAAGAAAGGCTGTTTTCGATGCTCCAGTTCTTAAACTCGGGAGAAAGCCAGTCATCAACCCAGCGGAAAAACATGTCATCGGTCTTGTCGCCATGATAGCGAACAAGCCTTTCCCTCAATCCCCGTTCACTATAGGCCGCGACGGCCTCACGGATACCGCCCAGGGTTAAATTTTCCGTAAAAACATGAGTCGCCTCAACTATGACGCCCGCGGTCCGCTCCGCAAAACATGCCGCAAACAGGAGAGCGATTGTGCCGCCATCGCTGTGGCCGATCAGAATCGGCGATTTTACTCCGCAAAAGTCCACTACCCCGGAGAGAGAACTGATATCCTCCCTTTGGAGATAGCTGCCATCGCGTTCCTTATGAAGAGGCGCCGAACCGCCGAAGCCGTAACGGTCAAAAATCAGGGCCGCCAGACCGGTTTCCCGCACCAATGCCTGTGGAAAATCACGCCATTGCCCGATGCTGCCCAAGCCTTCGTGCAGAAAGACCAGGGTCGGAGCATCCGGCGAATATCCTGACTCCGGTTTCACAAGCTTGGTCAGAACAGAGCACCCCGCGACCCTGACCTCGAAAACTTCATCTTCCAACATAACTATGCCCCCCAAACTGTCTGTAATAGCTACGAATCATCACAGTCGGCGCCCTGAAAGGCTTCACCCCCCACCAAGCATGGCCAGCAGGACAATCTCATCGCCGCTCCGCACAGAAACACCCTCTTCACCGGACAGCACGATAGTGCCGTTAACCATGACATTCAGCGTACTATCCTCCAACTGAGCGGTCGCATGGGGAAGCCTGTTTTTCAATGCATCGAGCAACTCGGCCACATTGGCGACCGGCTGGTCGACGATGACCGCATCTTCCGGTGCACCCGGCATGCCATAGAGCATTACCTTGACGGCAAAACCCGTTGTTGCCTCTGCCAGCTTGCGATGCCAATCAAGTGCGGGCACACCGGCGGAATTCAGCCCCGTAATCGCATAGAAACGCGATTTGAGTTCATCAAATTGAACCCGGTCAATCTTTTCCCCGACAAACGGACCGACCTTGATCTCCTCTTCAAACCACAGGTCAGGCAGGGTATCGTCATCCGCGGTCAATCCGATCCGCGCGTTGATCAGACGTTCAAGCCCGGTTATGTTGCGACCGATTTCATCAAGCTGTTCGGCGGTAAAGGCCTCTCCAGTCAGTTCGCTGAGCTGCCGGGCAAAATCCCCGTTGTCGGCAGTGGAAGGAGAATTGAATAACTTCGTCGAGAAACGGCACATGCCGACCGAGTCACCGACGGCATAGCCGTTTTCACAGCGTCGGACGGCGTATTCCTTGCCTTCATAACGGTTTGGCTCTGGAGCGACATGACCGCCATACAGTGCGGCCTTGAGCGCACTGTCGCTGTTGATCTTGGCATTGATTTCCAGTGTGGGGCGGTTGCGGAGGTGATCCATGCCGCGGGTCGCCACGGCAAGACCAAGGGCAAACCCCTTGAGAATGCGAGCGTCATGGGGATCGGACTGAAACAGCCCCTTGACCGCCATCCGGTATTTCAGGGCCTCGGGCGGATATTTGCCACGATCCACGGCACGGCTGGAATCAGCGATGACGTCGCCGAACCCCTCCCGTTTGGCGGTCATGAAGAGCAGCTTTTCCACCACTTCATAGTTTCCCCAACTCAGGTCAAGCCCACCGGTATCTTTTCCGGTGATGATGCCGCGCTGATAAAGCTCCATGGCCCAGGCAATGGCACTGCCGGCACTGGCCGAGTCCAGACCGAGTTCGTTAAGGATGTTATTCAAACGCAGAACCTGCTCCGGTTCCCTGAGGCCGACCATCGGCCCCATTTTCTGCAAGGTAACATACTCGGGGCCGTCGCCCTTATCAAAACGATCGAATTTCCCGTCTCCATTAATCCCCTGATAAGTTTTTTCCTTCTTATGTTCAATCCCTGCCTGGACCTGATCATAGCTGGCGTTGCCGGTCAGCCCCTTGAGGGCGTTGGCGCCCCACCCCCCTTTCCCTTCGGGGGTCAGGTCGTTGAGTGGCCGGCATCGGACCGGGCATTTGAGGCAGCCATCCATGCCGGGACGATAGACATCGAAATTATCGGCATCGAGAGAATCACTCCAGCTGGTTTCCTGGTTATTCTTGGCCCCCATGGCGCCGAGTATGCGGCTAGGTTTGTAGAGGAACGGCGTACCGACTGTTTTCAAGGCGTTCTTGATGACGCTGGTCGAGAGGATTTTCTGGGCAATGGCGCGGTTATTCTCCTTGAAGGCCTGGGAAAGTGCAGGCTGTTCCCCGCGCCCCTGAACCATGATCGCCTTGAGCCGGAGAGAACCCATTTTTGCACCGGCGCCGCCCCGGGCGTAGATCGCCTTGACGCCGCCCATGATGCCGGCAAACAGGGCCAGGTTTTCCCCGGCGCTGGTGATGCGGGCCATAGCCATATCCTTGCGCTCGGTACAGGAAAAGTCCTCTTCCACGGCGCGGGTGACATCACTATTGTCCATGCCCAGATAACGGGTCGCATCATGGAAGCCGACCTCCTGACCGGAAATGCGCAGCAGGGTCCAGTCGCAGGCCTGGCCGTACAGCACCAGATGGTCGTAACCGTGGGATTTAAGAAATGTGGGAAAAGCATCGCCGCAGTTACTGTCGAGGATGGCATAACTTTCCGGCGAAATACCGCTGACATTACCGCGGGTAGCCGTGGGAACAGTACCCGTCAGAGCGCCACTGCCAAAGATCAGCGGTATCTGGGGGTCGAGGGGATCTCTGCCATCCAGAAGGAGGTTGTAGAGCAGATACATGTTTGCCCCGCGATTGGTGAGAAACGTGTGGATCACCTCTTTCGGCAGGAAGCGCGAGAAGAATGTTTTCTGCTCCAGATCAACGAACAACACCGCCCCCTGAGAAGGGTACTGGGGACGTTCGTGCATCCGTTCCGCAAGCTGTTCAATCTTTGCCCTGATGTCCATGATCACCTCTGAAATACCCGATTGGATGACAAGCCGCTTAATATTGTAATGATACACCCGAAGATGACGACATATCAAACTTCAGTAGTTACTGTCGATAAATAATTTGCATACAACCTTGATTTATAAATTATTTCTACAGATCAAAAACAAATTTAATACATTATTACAACAAATTAAAAACAAGAACCTCGAGATAATGCATAAATACAAACTCAATTATTGTCTTGCATACAAGCTATCATATCCGCAATACCGCCGTCAATCCACAAAATGAGCGATGGTCTGGATAGAAGCAGTGCGCATGGTATAATCACGAATACGCCGGCGCATATACAACCTGACGATTTCCCAGAAAGGAGAATAACCGTGAAGGAACTTCATCAGACATTTCACAAGTTCAAGGAGGATTTCCCCAAGGTCTATGCGGGACACGAGGAGTTGGGGATTGAAATCCATGAAAAATCAGGACCGTTGCCGGAAAAGACCCGCTGGTTGCTAAAGATCGCCATTTCGGGTGCAAGCCGCCATCTATCGGCCCTTGAAACACATATAGCCAAGGGAAAGGAAGCAGGAGTCACTGACGATGAAATCAAACACACCCTGCTTCTGCTCATGCAGACCACAGGCTTTCCAACCCTGATGGAAGCTTACGCCGTGTTCGAGAAAATGGAGGGGGACATAAAATAATTAAAAAAACAACTATCCAAAGATCCCAATGAAACGGTCATTCCTTCAGCAGCAGGCGGCAAAAATCCTCTTCCGTATCGACATCAAAGTGGATTGACGGGTCAGCAACCGTTACCTGGAGTGTTTTATCTGCATATTCCTCAAAAATGGTCCGGGCGCCACAATCTCCAGTGAGTGCCTCGATACGGTCAAAGGTTTCCCGGCTGAAAAGCACCGGGTTTCCGCGCTTGTGCTCAAAGATGGGAATTACGATGGGACTGGCTGGGGATATCTGGTAAGCAGCGAGAATACTGTTGATAGTCTCCGGAGTGATCAGCGGCTGGTCTCCCAGCAAAAAGAGGACTGCATCGGTTTCCTCTGTGACAACATGCAAACCGGCCTTGAGCGAAGAACTTTGGCCGTTGCCGTAACAGGGATTAATAACTACGCTTACGTTCCTCCGCTTCAGCAGAGGCTCCACTATGCCGGCCTGATGGCCAAGCACCACGATTACACGCTCAAGGGAGGAAGCCAGTGCACTGTCAACCACGCATTCCAGGACGGTCTGCCCCCGGAAGGGGAGCAGCTGCTTGGTCCTCCCCATGCGGCGCCCTTCGCCGGCCGCCAGGACAATGCCGGTTACCTTTGGCGGGCGGTTCACGTCCACACCGCCAGCGAATGAACAGCGTGAATACATATTCCGTCCAGAGCCTGGCCGACGATCAAGACCTCGGCTAGTGGGTGTTCTATCCGCCGAAGCTGTTCGGCGACCCGCGCACCGTAATCACGCCGCTCAGGCGAATCGGCCTTGTTGAGAAAGATGAGGCGGCGAGCCTGCGATGGAGCACCTTTGAAGGATCCCAGGGGATGGGCGATGAGACGGGCCAGGGCCGATTCGGTGATGACTTCTCCCAGAGCCAGTCCCATCAGCTTCACGGCAAGTTCGGAGCGGAAAACCAGTTCCTCGGTCAGCGGTTTGCCAAGAACTTCCAAACCAGCTACGGAGACAAGAACGGTGGTGTTTGAAGGAACAACCGGTTCATGCCCGGCGGGCGCCTTGAGCGGTCGCCGGGCCGCACCATCGGCCTCGACGAGAATCCAGTCGAACAACCCTGATTCCTGAAAAATGCGGATAGACTCCGGAGCGAAACCCTGGAGCTTGCCGGAATCAACCAAGTATACTGCGGCGGCGGTAATGTGATTGGATTTATGCAGACGTGATGGTGTCTGACTCAGGATTGCTTCCGGATCAACATTGATGAGGACTATTTGAGACTGGTCAGGGGTGGGGACAAATAGCTTTGTAGTTGTTGTGGTCAGCACCCGCTTACCGGCGCGGGAGAGCTGATGGGCCAGGTGGAACATGAGACTGGTCTTCCCGCCCCCGCCTACAAAACTTACCACCCCACTGGGGGCACTGCAGACGATGGATTCGATTGATTGCAAGGATTTCACAACCATCTCACCGGTTGTAGGCAGACAGTATCGCTTCCAGTACCGCCCCGCCCAGTGCCCGGGCCTTCTCCGAGATTGTGCAGCACAACCCAGCCTCCCCGCGCGGATCGACATCACCGATCTTGAGCCCTGTTTTGACAGAGGAACCAGGCCTGATCAGTCCACGCAGGACACCGTCGATTTGCGCGACCACCTCGGCCGTACCAACCCGACCGACCACCTCGCCCCTGCAGACCAGATCACCGATCTTCCGTTGGGTAGTGAAGACACCTTCCGCCGGAGCGCGCAGAACCCGTTCCCTGCTGAAGCCGGCAATATCGCCGGGAATGCCGGTGTTTGGCGCCGCCATGCCGCAGGTGATCAACCGTCCCAGATCGTGACCGCGGTTGGTCTCGACTACGACATGGCAGTCCTGTCCGGCCGAGAAGCCGGGCCCCAGGGCGACCACCAGCGGGGCGTCCGTGATGGAGGTGCCCAGGTTGCGCTTGGCCAGGGTAGCATCGATAAATACATCCGGCCTGCAGCGGGCGAGACTCTCTCCCCGTGGATCGACCATGACAGCGATCTTTCCAGCCGACCAGACAGCATCACGTTCGGCTTCGTCAGCAACCCTGACCGCCTCGATCCCTTCCACGGCCATGCTCTTTTCATGAACAGCTTCGCAGAAAGAGACCTGGCGTCTGACGGCCAGGGGGGCCGGGGTTTCCAGCATGAGGATACGTTTGAAGTTGGCCCGATGGAGCCGGCAGGCGATACCGGTGGCCTGCTCGCCGGCTCCCTTGATAATTATATCCAGCTCGTCCAGTGTCTTCATCCGCAACTCACTCACGGCCGTAGTAGGTGGCGAGCAGCTGGCTGGCGATGCTGATGGCGATTTCCTGCGGGGAGTTGCCGCCGTTATTATGGCCGACCGGGCAGCGCACCTTTGACAGGTCCAGACCTTTGCCATCCAGGTTCTTCTGCACTCCGGCCCATTTGGACTTGCTGCCGATCATACCGACAAATCGCGCCGGATTGGGCAAGACCTCTTCCAGCACCTGCTGATCAACTGTCCCATTGTAGGTCAGGATGGTAACGAAGGTCCGCTTGTCGCACCAGTTGGCTTTCTGAATGAAGTCGCTCCAGCGGCACTGGTGGCGGATCACGCTAGCGGGGATGGCGGTGGCGTTGATCCACTCATCGCGTTCATCGACCAGATGGATGCGGAAGGGGGTCCCTTCCAGAACATGGCACAGTGCCTGGCCGATATGCCCGGCGCCGAACAGGTACAGACAGGGGTTGTTATTGATCACTTCCATGTACAGCTCCATGGTTCCACCGCAGGCCGGAAATTCTCCCCTCGCCTGCAGCGGTATTGTTGAGGTAATCCCTTGCAGCTCTTCAAAGCACTTGCGGGCATCCTCCAGGGCGTAATACTCCGGCACCCCTCCGCCGACCGTGCCGAAAAAAGTCCCGTCCGGCAGGACGATCATCTTGGCCCCGTGCTTGCGCGGAGTCGAGCCGGAACTCTTGATGACCGTTACCAGTACCGCCAGCTGATTCTGTCGCCGCAGTTCATCGAGTTTGCCTATCCAGTCCCACATGGTCTCTTCACTCCTTGCATATGAAAAAAAGCCCCGCCCCTCCTCACGGGTGCGGGGCTCTGATTATCAAACCCTGGCTTTGGATTATCAAGCCTTTTCTGCTGCTTCCCGTTCGCGCTTTTCCTTGAGGGCCCGCCATACTTTTTCATAGGTGAGCGGCAGGCTGTTAACCCGCACGCCCATGGCGTCGAAGATGGCATTGGAAAACATCCCCAGGGTCGGATTGGTGGCCCCTTCGCCGATCTCCTTTACCCCCCAGGGGCCACTGGGTTCATAGCTGTCAACCACCTCCGACTGGATCGGCGGCATATCCATGGCGGTCAGCACGCGATAGTTGGCCAGTTCGGCATTCTTGATCCTGCCCTTGTCGTCAAAGAGCACTTCCTCCCAGACCGACTCCCCCATCCCCATGTACAGGGCGCCATGCACCTGGCCATGCAGAAGGCGCGGGTTGATCACCTTGCCGCAGTCATGGACGTCCCAGATCCCAACCACCGTGATTTCGCCGGTTTCCTTGTCGATGGACACCTCGCCCACCTGGGCACCGAAGCTGTAAGCGGGAGAGGTTCCCACCGCCGCTCCCTTGAATGAGCCCCCCAGTTTTGGCGGGGTATAGGCCCCTTTGCCGAGCAGCGGTCCCTTGAGCACGAAGTGCTTGCGCGCCACCTCCTGGAAGGTGAGTGACTTCCCTTCCCGTGATTTGGAAAATACTATCCCGTCTTCACAATCAAGATCATCAACCGGCAGATTCAGCATGCTTGATGCCATGTCGAGAACCTGCTTCCTGACTTCCTCACCGGCCTGTTTGACGGCGGCACCGGACATGTAGGTCTGGCGGCTGGCATAGGCCCCGAAGTCGAGGGGAGTGATCTCGGTGTCGGCGGCAACGATCTTCATCTGCTCGTAGCGGTAACCCATGGCTTCGGCAGCCATCTGGCAGAGCACCGTATCCGAGCCCTGCCCCAGATCAACCGACCCGGTATAAAGGGTGGCGGCGGTGCCATCTTCGTGCACCTTGATAAAGGCAGCCGCGTGGGGGAGATCCGTCCGGTAGATGGGATAACCGGCCCCGGTGACGAAACTGCCGGTGGCCACCCCGATCCCCCGGCCGTGGGGCAGATTTTTCTTCTTCTCATCCCAGTCCGAGATTACCCGCGCTCGCTCCAGACACTCGCGCATCTTGCAGGAGTTTACCTTGAAATCGTTGGGAGTAACCGTGTCGGGCCGCCGGGCATTGATAATGCGGATATCCATCGGATCGATCCCCAGGTCGGCGGCCACGTTGTCCAGATGGCTCTCAAAGGCGTACTTGGGTTGCGGGGCGCCATGGCCGCGCTGGGCACCACAGGCCGGCAGGTTGGTATAAACCCGGAACATGTCGAACTGGTAGTTGTCAAACTCGTAGGTCATCGGCAAGAGCGCCCCGGCGTAATAAGCGCTGGCGATCCCCAGACTGGTGTAAGCGCCGCCGTCCATGATGAAGTTGGCCTTGACTGCCAGGATTTTACCATCCTTGTCGACCCCGGTAGTTATCTCCATGTGCTGGGCATGGCGACCCCGGTTGTGGGCAAACATCTCGGCACGATCATAGAACGTACGAACAGGCCGGCCGGTCAGTTTGGCCAGCACCGCACCGGCAAACTCGAGCCCGGTCGGCTCCAGCTTGCCGCCGAAGCCGCCCCCCAGGTACGGCTTGATGATGCGCACATCCCCCATGGGCATGCCGAATTCCCGGGCAATGTAGTGCTGGAAGTAGTGGGGTGACTGGGTGCTGGAGTAGATGGTGAGCTTTTCCCCCTCCCACATGGAGATGGCCGAGTGGGGCTCGATGGGCGACTGGTAGGTCCGCTGGCCGACAAACGTGTCGCTGCGCACATGGTGGGCTTCGGCCAGCGCCTTTTCCACATCACCGAATTCCTGGTGGATTTCGGTATTGATGTTGCGCTCGTACTCTTCATGAACCAGGGGCTGACCCTCGTCCATGGCGTGCAGAAAATCGAGCACGGCCGGCAGTTCCTCAAACTCGACCTTGATGAGCTTAAGGGCCTTGTAGCAGGTATCCTCATCAAGGCAGGCCACCGCGGCCACCTTGTCTCCCACGAAGCGCACCTTGTCGCTGCAGAAGATGTTCTCGTCCCAGCGGGCCGGACTGAGGCCGTACTTCAGGGTCGGCACATCCTTATGGGTGATGACGGCCTTGACCCCCGGCAGCTTTTCAGCCTCGGAGGTGTCAATGGAAATGATCCGGGCGTGGGCATGGGGACTGGTCAGGATCTTGCCGAAGAGCATGTTGGGAAACTTCAGGTCTCCGGTGTACTTGGCTGCCCCGGTGACCTTCTCGGGGCCGTCAATGCGCGGAACGCTTCGGCCGATAACGTTATAGTTGGCGCTCATCTTCGATTCTCCTTAATGATCGTCGGGGGTCACACGACCCTGGGAGGCAGCCAGAACGGCCTCGACAATATGGACGTACCCCGTGCAACGGCACAGGTTGCCGGCAATGGCCTCGCGCACTTCAGGTTCGGTGGGATGCGGGTTGCGGGTCAGCAGAGCCTTGGCAGATAGGACCATGCCGGGAGTGCAATAACCGCACTGCACGGCGGCATGATTGATCATCGACTCCTGGATCGCGTCAAGCGCGCCGTTGGCGGAAACCCCCTCGATGGTGGTAATCTCACGCCCGTCGGCCTCCACGGCCAGCACCAGACAGGAGTCCACCGGCTTTCCGTCCAGAAGCACGGTACACGAACCGCAGTCGCCCAGCTCGCACCCCTTCTTGGTACCGGTAAGATCGAGTTGGTCACGCAGGACATTCGTCAGGATGGCGTTCCCCTTGACCAGAATAGTATGCGCATCGCCATTTACATTGAGGGTGATCAGGTAGCGTTTCACCCCATCCTTATCAGTCAATACTTGAGACATGTTCCCATCCTCCTCACACGTGGCCTTCATCGATCGCTTTACGCAGAGCCCGCTTGGTCAGCACCTCCGCCAGATTTTTCCGATATTCGGCCGAACCGCGGATACTGTCACGGGGTCGGCTCGCCGCGGCAGCCAGGGTTCCAGCCTCGGCCAGGGCCTCATCGCTGATTGTCCGGCCGCGGAGAAAATCCTCCGCTGCGGTGGCCCGCATCACGGTTGGTGCCGCTGATGCAAGGACAATGCGGGCATCGCGCAGTTTGTCACCCTCAACACAGACCGAAACGGCCACTCCGGTTACAGCCAGGGCGCCCGAACGGCGCAGGCCGAACTTGATATAGGTGCTGCCGGTGGTTTCCTGATCAGGGATGGTTATCTCCGTAAGCAGTTCGCCCGGAGCGATTACGGTTTCCGCCGCTCCGCAAAAGAAATCTTCCAGGGCCATGCTCCGTTCCCCACTGGCCGAAACCAGGCGGATGGTAGCCTGCAGGGCAATCAGGATCGGCGGGAGATCCGCGGAGGGGACGCCATTGACGATGTTCCCCCCCACGGTCCCCAAATTGCAGATCTGGGTAGACGCCATGGTATGGGCAGCCATGGGAAGTGAAAGGTAGCGTTCCTGGAGCAGCGGCGAATTGTAGATGGCGGCATGATTGGTAAGAGCACCAATGACGATACCGCGACCGGCCTCGTGGCGGATTTCCCGGATCTCGTCCAGGTTTTTTAAAGAAACGAGGTGTTCGGGGGCCAGTTTGCCCACCTTCATCTTGTGGAGGATATCCGTTCCTCCGGCAAGAACCGTGGCCTTCTCCCCCAGCTCGGCCAAGAGAGCACAGGCCTCTGACAGAGTCCGGGGAGTGTGATACTCGAAATCGGGCATGTACATGTCTCATCTCCTTCGGTGTTGATAATAAAAGGCGCTCCCAGTTACCGGCAAATATCTAGCATACAATGCATATATGTAAAAAAACAGTACGGTTCAATCCTTGATGTCGCGCAGCAGACGCTTGAAAAGAAGCTTCTCCTCCAGGGAAAAACCGTTAAGAAGCTCATTGTTGGTCTGCTCGATCGCAATGGCCAGTCCGTCTATGGCCGTGCGGGCCTTCTCCGACAGATAGACCCGCGCCACGCGACCATCCAGAGGATCGGCTTCGCGACGCACCCAACCGGCCGTAACCATGCGGTCCAGAATTCCCGCCAGGGTGGCCGTATCCAGCAGGATCCGACGACCGATTTCCCCCACGGAAAGCCCATCCTCTTCCCAGAGTGATTCCATGAACAGGCATTGCATCGGTGTCAGACCGAAGGTCTGGAGATGCCCTTTCAGGACGCTCTGGGCCCGTTGATGGGCCTTGGCAAGCAAAAAAACTATATTGTCGCGGAATGATATCATCTGATCTTTACCTTGCATACAAGGTAAAATTGTTACTCAAGAAAGTCAATGACAAAATCACCTGTCATTCACTTTTTCCACAGGGGCAGACTCAGCTGTGCGCCACTCACCACACCATCAGGCAGACTGCCCTGACAAACGATCACGACGATAGTTCTGAAACTGTTTATATGCCCCCTACTCCTGGTTGCGTGCAACCTCTACCGGTTCTTCATTGGTAGCCTTCCTGAAGCCCTTGATAGCGCCGCCCAGTGCCGAACCCAACTGGGGGATCTTTGCCGGTCCAAAGAAGAGCAGCATAATGACTAAAATAATGATGAGTTCCGGCATACCGACTCCGAACATGTTTCACCTCACGATACTATTTATGAAATGTACGCTGCCAGGACAATAGTCAGCAGCATGGTGTCAGCGGAATCGGTCCGGGACGTAATGATGACCGGAGCCTTCGCCCCCATCAATGCCGTGGCGATTCTTTGTTTGGTGTAATAGACGAGACACTTGCGCAACGGATTTGCCGCCAGCAGGTTCGGCATCATCAGGATATCGGCCTGCCCGGCCACACCACCCCCCACTTTTTTGTATTCCGCTGCCTCTGCCGAAATCGCATTGTCAAAGGCAAAGGGACCGTCCACCAGACAACCGGTGATCTGGCCACGATCGGCCATTTTGCTCAGAGCCGCCGCTTCGACAGTGTCCGGCATGGACGGGTTTACCACTTCCACGGCTGAGATTACCGCCACTTTCGGCATCGGATTGCCGAGCTTGTGCGCCAGACTGACCGCATTTTCAATGATCTGCTTTTTCTCATCCAGGGTCGGCGCTACGTTGATAGCGCAATCGGTCAGGAACCGGAAACCACCTCCGGACGGATTAACGATCTTCTCGTAGAGAGTGATTTCACTGATTACCTTGTTGTCATTCAAGCCCTTCTGCTTGTCGAGCACCGCCCGCATGAAGGTTGCCGTCGGCAGATTGCCTTTCATGATGGCGTGGGCACTTCCGGCGAGAACCAGCCGGACGGCTTCTTCCGCCGCCTCCTTTTGATCCGCTATATTGATGATAGTCACCAGATGCGAATCGAAACCGGCTTCAGCGAACATGCTTTTGAGCTTTTCTTCGTCACCAACCAGGATGAAGTCGGCCAGACCTGCTTCAACCGCCTGTTTAACCAGCTTTATGACTGTTGATCCTTCTGGTGAAACAATCGCAATTTTTTTCTTCGGCTTTTGCTTTACCGCAGCAATCAGTTCATCAAAAGAGTTAATCATTTTCATTCCTCCTTCACAGATTCTTTATGGTGTTTCATGGTTTCAATGTGACATCAGTACCGGTAATGTCATGTGATCAAAAAAAACGTTGGCTACCGGACCAAGATCGTATTTGCCGCGGGATTTTTTGGCGTAAACACCCATGACAATCAGGTCGCAGGCATGTTCCCATGCATAATCCATCAGCAAATTGGCAACAGGGATATTCCTCATCACGATATGAGCCTCCTTGATCCTGATGGCATGCTGTTCCAGATTTGAACGGATAGCGCTGTCCGTTTCCTGCTCACCCCTTTGCTGCTCACCGGGATCCCTTACGGAGAGCACGATCACCTCTTCGGCATTCAACAGGAACGGTAGCGCATCATTAACTGCCCGTGCCGAGGCACGTCCGGATTTCCATGCCACAATTGCGCGCTTGCCAACGGTGCTGAATCTGCCCGTATAAGGGACCACTAGTACCGGACGTCCCGCTCCCACGATGATCTGCTGAGGCAGATCGGTGGGGACATTTCCTGACTTCATGCTCGGATCTGTCTGCCCGACAATAATCAGATCCTTCGTATGTGCGTAAAAATTGAGGACCTCCACCATGCCTACACCTACGGTTGCCCAATCAACCGGGAGCCATTCTGCTCTGATGTCCGCTGTGCCTGTTTTCAGCGCAAACATCGTTTCTGCCTGCGCTTCATCGCGTTTTTCACTTTCTCCCAGCGACGCATACGGTGGATGGGTGACTACGTAAAGACCCGTTAATTTTGCCCCGTGCTCTTGTGCAAGTTTAATGGCAAGTTCAAGTCTGTTCGCGCATGGTTGTAAATTATCGATATGAACGAGGATATCTTTAAACTTCATGGGAGTCTCCTGCTTTCGGTAACAGTGGTATGGAGTTTATGAGATGCGAAATGACTTTGGATTGTTGGCCATTAACCGCTGCTGCCAGCAAAAACGACGTGACAGCTTCCGGCAACCCGTACGCTACGGATGTGCAACGCGTACGCCGACCCATTTTTCCAGAACAGAGATGTTTGCAAGCAGATCAGAGCATTTGGCGTTATGTACAACACGGCCGCGTTCAAGGACTAAGGCGCGATGCGCCAGCCCCAAAGCCTGTTCAACGTGCTGTTCGACCAGAATCAGCGATTGCCCTTCATCGCGAATCATGCGTTCAATTGAAATGCAGAGTTCATCGACGATCACCGGAGCAAGTCCTTCCAATGGTTCGTCAAGCAATAAAAGTTTCGGGTTGAGCATCAAGGCCCGTCCGATCGCAAGCATCTGCTGCTCGCCGCCCGATAACTGATTGCCGAGATTTTTGCGTCGTTCCTGCAAGCGGGGGAACAGCGCATAGATCGACTTCAAATCCCATTTTCCCGGCAAAGCAGTTACCGCAAGGTTTTCCTCGACGGTCAGCGACGGGAATATTTCACGTTCCTGCGGTACCCAGCCGAGACCTGCTCGTGCTCGAGCATGCGGCGGTACTTTCACCAGGTCCTGCCCACACCAGCGAATCGAGCCGCGATGCACCTTGGTATGCCCCATGATCGTCAACAACAGTGAACTCTTGCCGACGCCATTGCGCCCAAGCAGCGCAACGCTTTCGCCTTCTCCCATTGTCAGTGAACAGTCATCGATAACAATCGCCTCGCCATAGCCGGCAAATACATTCTCAAAGGTTAACATCTCAGTGGCCCTTTCCCAGATACACTTCGCGTACCCTCGGATCTTCGACAATTTCAGACGGCGTTCCCGTGACCAG
Source organism: Geobacter sp. UBA698 (assembly GCA_002298925.1). Lineage (GTDB taxonomy): Bacteria > Desulfobacterota > Desulfuromonadia > Geobacterales > Pseudopelobacteraceae > Pelotalea. The sequence continues at coordinate 42,695 of DBMM01000106.1, forward strand.
TTCCTCGCCATTGACCAGTACTGTGATGCGATCGGCAAAATTGAACACAAGGTTCATGTCATGCTCGATCAACAGGATGCTGATTTCCTTTGGCAGTGTATTCAGCACTTCGAATAATTCGTCGCTCTCACCCTCCGGCACGCCGGCGGCCGGCTCATCCAGCAGGAGCACCTTCGGCTTGGTTGCCAGTGCCAGCGCCATTTCGAGCAGGCGTTGCTTTCCGTAGGCCAGTGTGTGCGTTTCGACCAGGCAATCCTGGGCAAGATTGAGTTGCTCAAGCAATGCATAGGCTTCGTCGATCACCGCGCTGCGTCGCGATACCCTGAAAAATCTCCGCTTCAGTATGTTCAGCCGGGTACGCTCCCGGACGCAAATAGCATTTGTCACCGCCTCCAGCGGCGTCAGCTGCGGAAACAACGTATTGATCTGGAATGTGCGTGACAGGCCGCGACAGACCCGCTCATTTGCAGGGATCCGGGTGATCTCCTCGCCGTCAAGCCAGACCGAACCACTCGACGGACGCAGCACTCCGGTAAGCTGGTTGATCAGGGTGGTCTTGCCGGCACCGTTCGGGCCGATCAGTGCATGCCGTGCCCCGGGGGCAAGCGACAGGTTGACGTTCTTCGTAACGATGAGTCCGCCGAAGGCCTTCCAAAGGTCTCGAGTCTGAAGTATGGCGTTCATGAGTGCTCCTTATTGCGCCAATGTCTGAATAAATTCACCAGTCGGCTGAAGCCGCCCAGGATCCCGCCGCGCAGATAGAGAGTCATGACGATAAGGAGGATACCTAGAAAAAATTGCCAATACTGCGGATTGAGATTGGAAAGCCAGTTCTGTGCCAGCAGGAACACCACTGCGCCGACAAAGCCGCCGTACATCGTCGCCGTTCCGCCGATAATCAGTATTAACAACAGGTCTGCCGAACGCTGGAAGCTAAGCACATCGATGCCGACAAACTGCGTCGTTTGCGTCAGCAACGCGCCGGCAATCCCGGCGATTACCGCTGCGATAGAGTAGATGTTGGTCAAGCACGCGCTGATTGGAATCCCGATGGCAAGGGCACGGGTCTGATTTTCACGGATGCTGCGCAGGGCAAGCCCATAGGGCGAATTCATCATGCTGCGCGTGAACACAAACAACAGAAAAGATATGATTAACACATAGATATAGGCTGTTTTCCCGTAAAGATCGAAGCCAAAGACGCCGAACAGTTTGCCGATTTCCACACCCTGCAGTCCATCCACGCCGCCGGTGTATTTAGTCGCGCTGTTCACTACCTCGTACAGCAGCAAGCCGATGCCCAGCGTAATCATCAGGCGGGTCAAGTCACCACCTTTACTCAAGAGGAAACTGCAGAGGTAGCCGGCAATGCCGGCGGTCACTCCGGCCACCAGCAGCCCCAAAAACGGATCGTGCCAGCCGTGCGCTGCCATCAGGCCTGCCGTATAGGCACCGATGCCGAAGAACGCTGCGTGTCCGAGTGTGACGATTCCGGCATAACCAAGAATCATGTCAAGGGACAGTGCGAACAAACCGGTGATCAGAATCTGGGATGCAAATACCAGGCTGGATGGAAAGACAAAGTAGACGCCAACCAGGGTAAGCCAGAACGCAATCTCCGCGGATTTCCATCGTTCGCGCCCCCGCAAAAAGGAGACGTGACGAGAAGCTTTGGCCAAATTATCACTCATCTCGACTTCCTCCGTCCCAAGAGCCCATGGGGGAACAATAACAACAGGATGATCATCGCCGCATAGATAATGAATGCGCCAAGTTGCGGCACATAATATTTCCCCGCTATATCAGCGACACCAAGCAGCAATGCCGCCAGCAAGGTGCCGAACACCGATCCGGGGCCACCAACCACGACCACTAGCAAAAAATATACGAGGTACTTGATGGCGAAGTTCGGATCCAGACCGAGCACGTCCACGCCCAGCGCACCCCCCAATCCGGCAAGACCGCTGCCGAGCGCAAACGTCAACTGGAATACCCGATCGACCCGGATGCCCATTGACTCGGCTGTTCGCTGGTTGTCGACCGAGGCGCGAATCTTGGCCCCGAAACGGGTGCGTTCCAGGCCGAACACCAGGGCCAGGGTGATCGCGGCAACGATCACCATCAGGAACAGTCGATACCGCGACAGATCGAGTCCCAATACTGCGTACTGACCGCTCAGCCATTCGGGAATAACGACCGGCTGCTGGCCCGGCCCCCACAGATAGTTCACTCCGGCGGTGGCTACGAAAATGATGCCGACCGACAACAGTACCTGATTGAGTGGCGTGCTCTTGTAAAGCGGCCGGTAGAGAGTCCGTTCGAGCACAAGGCTCCCCAACGCGACAACACAAAAAACGATGGGCAGGGCCGGAAGAAAACCGATTCCGGCCTTCGATATCAAGGTTACCAGCAGATAGCCGCCGGCCATTGCAAACACACCGTGGGCAAGATTGTTGAATCCCATCAGTCCGAGCGTAATTGACAGCCCGACGGAGATCACGAACAATAAGGCACCGTAGGCCAAGCCGTCGAAAAGGACTCCAAGAAAACTATGCATGGTTATTACCTTTGATCCACGTAAGAGGAGATGACTGTTATTTGCCCGGGTCCTTCACCGCTTTGAACGTCTCGAACTCGACGTTGTAATAGTGACTGCCGATCTTTTTGACTTCTCGAACATATATGTTCTCGATGGCGTCCCTGGTTGCGGGGTCTATCAGAACCGGACCACGTGGGCTGTTCAGTTTCATACCCTTGAATGCAGCCATCGCTTTGTCGCCGTCAATAACACCCTTAAGCTGTTTAATTACATTATAGATCGCAGCCATACCGTCATAGCCGCCAACCGCCATGTAGTTCGGACGCTGGGGTTCGATTTTGGCGAAGGCCGCGAGGAATGCCTTGTTTTCCGGCGATTTGTGATCAACGGAATAATGATGCGTCGATATGACACCCAGGGCATGATCTCCCAGTGCATCCTGCACATTGTCATTCATTACATCACCGGTTGTAAGCAGCTTGATGCCGGCCTTTGCCAGACCGCGCTCGTTATAGGACTTCATGAAAGCAACCGGCATTTCACCGGCGGGGAGAAAAACAAAAACTGCCTGCGGCTTGCTGTCCTTGATGCGCTGTACGTAGGGTCCGAACTCGGGATTCTTCAGCGGCACACGCGACTCACCCACGACCTGGCCGCCGAGCTTCGTGAACGCCTTTTTAAAGGCAGCTTCGGAATCATGCCCCGGACCGTAGTCGGCAACGAGTGTATATATCTTGCGATAGCCGTTCTTGTGCGCCCATTGCGCCATCGGCTCGGTGGTTTGCGGCAGCGTCATCGACACCCGGACGAAGTATGGGGATTTGGTTGTAATAATGGAAGTGGCCGCATTCATGATAACGGTCGGCATCTTCGCTTCGGTGATAATCGGTGCCACCGCAAGCGCATTGGGAGTGAAGCCGAATCCTGCAATGAAGTCGACCTTGTCCTTGACAATCAGCTCCTGGGCAAGACGCTTAGCGACTTCTGGCGATGGGCCGCCCACGTCCTTGACAATAAGTTCGATCTTCTTGCCGGCCACGGTATCGCCATGCTCCTTCATGTAAGCCTTGGCGCCGTTAACAATGTTAAATCCGAAATCGGAAAATGAGCCGGTCATCTCGGCAATCATACCGATTTTGATCGTGGACCCCGCGGCGCAAGCCTGATCGGCTGAAAGTGCAAGGATACCGCATAGAAGCATTACGAAAACAAAACCAATCCTGAACATAGTGAGTCTCCTTTTGGAATGCATTAATAAACAAGGTGGCCTTCTGAGTGACTTCCGGGGCTTTACAGACATTTCAATGTTCAACATGCAGTCATTCCGGTGTTGCCCAACCTCCTTCCTGTTTGAATAACAGCTTCGCTACCCTGTCCTTATTCCTCATGCAATGTGGTTGCTAATCATATTTACACCTCATGATGCTGCACCAGATTGCGCAATTCAAAACGCTTGATCTTGCCGGTGGCGGTTTTGGGCAGTTCATCCAGAAAGCGGATCCAGCGCGGGTATTTGTAGAGTGCCAGCTTTGACTTCACAAAAGCCTTCAGTTCATTTTCCATGTCGAGCGAGGCTTGCCGGGATTTGGCAAGTACAACGAACGCCATCGGTTTTATCAGTTGGTCTTCGTCGGCTGCTCCGATGACGGCACACTCCAGGACATCCGGGTGTTCAATCAAACACGCTTCGACTTCATTGGGAGAGACCCAGATGCCCCCCACCTTGAGCATGTCGTCGGAGCGTCCGGCGCAGTAGTAATAACCCTCTTCATCGCAAAAATACTTGTCCCCGGTGTTGATCCAGTATCCCATGATGGTCTGCCGGGTTTTTTCATGCTTGTTCCAGTAGCAGGCGGCCGCGCTGTCGCCTTTAACCAGCAGGGTGCCCACTTCGCCCACCGGCAGATCCTGCATGTTTTCGTCGACAATACGTGCTTCGTAGCCGGGGACGATCTTTCCGGAGCTGCCGGAGTGGATATCGCCCGGCACGTTGGAGATGAAGATGTGAGCCATTTCCGTCGAGCCGATGCCGTCGATGATGTCAAGGTTGAAGCGGGATTTCCAGCGTTGCACGTAGGCTGCCGGCAGGGCTTCGCCAGCAGAAACGCACAGACGTACCCCGGACATGTCGCCTTCCTCTTCCAGCATCTGACCGTAGAGGGTCGGCACGCCGAAATAGAGGGTCGGCCTGTGCCGCCGGATGGTCTCATAGACATGCTCGGGGGTCGGGCGGGTCGGCAGGTAGACCGTTGTAGCCCCCACTCCGAATGGAAAGTAGAGGCCGTTGCCGAGGCCATAGGCAAAAAACAGCTTGGCTGCCGAGAAGCAGACGTCCTTTTCCTGGATTCCCAGTATCTTTTTGCCGTAGGTCTCGGTTGCGTAGACCATGTCGTGTTGGAGATGGACGGTTCCTTTCGGGGATCCGGTCGAGCCTGAGCTGTACAGCCAGAAGCAGGAATCATCGCGGCAGGTCGGAGCGCAGTCGAGAGTAGATGATTGTGAAGATGTCATCTCACTGAGGCTCAGATCACCGGCAGGTGCCGGTCCGTTAGCCACAATGACATGTTTCAAGAAGCGAAGATTAGCGCGGATCGGCTCAATCTGGTCGAGCAGAAGGGCATCGACGACCAAAACCCGCGCGCGGCTGTCGTTCAGGTAGAATTCAAAGTCTTTTGAACGGTTGAGGGTGTTCAGGCAAATCGGGACGGCCCCGATTTTGATCGCCCCGAAGAAGGCCTGCGGATAGATTTCCGTATCCAGAAGCAGCAGGGCGACCCGTTCTTCCATTCTGGTGTCGATTGATTTCAGCGCATTTCCAAAGCGGTTGACCTTTTCCTGGATTTGGCCATATGTATAGGAGCGATCTTCGCAGATGACGGCTGTTTTGTCGCCACGCCCTTCGCGGACGTTGCGGTCCACAAAATAGTCGGCAGCGTTGAACTCTTCAGGTAGATTGAGATTGTAGGGCATGGTTGGTCTCCTATGGTCTTAATGTTGTGAATCTCAGGCGAGGGTGCTCGACTGTTTATTTCAAAATACTGTTTTGCATTATGGGTGCCAAAACTATAATGTTAAACTTAATAATGGTGTTTGTGTTTAACTTGTTTAAAAATAAGGATAAATTATTTTTGTTGCTAAAAACGAAGTTTGTATTTTATGTGTAGTTGCCTGCAGGACTGTAACGTTTTGAGTTGTGATGTAAAATTATGAGGACGTGTCTTGAGTAAGGGGAGGGGACAACCGTTGTTGTTTCATCTGTTGAGTTAACCCGACAGATCCTCTAAAATACGTATAGATATTTAATGAATACGAGGCTGTGGTGAATGCAGTCTAACGAATTGATGTGTCAGGTGAGGAACACTATGGACAACCAGCTTTCCGAACAGTATCGACAAAAAAAGGTGACGGCAGACGAGGCGCTATCTCATATCCAATCGGGTTGGCGCGTGTTTGTTGGGTCCGGTTGTGCCGTGCCGCAGCAATTGGTTGCCGCCCTAAGCAGGATTGCCGGCAGACTGCATGATGTCGAGCTGATCCAGCTGCTTTCATTCGGACCGGCCAGTTACATAACCGAGCAAAATGTCGGCCATGTGCGCCATAACTCGTTTTTTATCAGTGAAAACATCCGGCAGGCTGTTTGTGACGGACGCGCGGATTACACACCCATCTTCCTGAGTGAAATTCCGGAACTGATCCGCTGCGGACAGAGAGGTAATCAGGTGGCCCTGGTGCAGGTATCGCCACCGGACAGACACGGTTATTGCAGTCTGGGAATCAATGTGGATATCCAGCGTGCCGCTCTGGACCGGGCCAAACTGGTCATTGCCGAGGTTAACCCCCGGATGCCCCGCACCTGTGGCGATACCCATTTGCACCTGAACGTTATAGATTATCTTGTGGAGATCGACCAACCTATCCTTGAGTCCGTTGCCAAGGAGCCCGATGAGGTCGCGTTGCAAATCGGTTATCAGATTTCCCGGCTCGTGGAAAACGGCAGCTGCCTGCAAATGGGGGTCGGCACGATTCCCGGCACGGTACTCAAGTTCATAGCAGATAAGCGTGATCTCGGCATTCACACGGAGATGTTCAGCGATTCACTGATACCGCTGATTGAAGAAGGCAATATCAACAATCGTCTCAAAAAGATCCATCCCGGCAAGGTTGTTACCAGCTTTGTGATGGGCAGTCGCAAGCTCTATGATTTTGTGGATGGGAATGTGGGCGTCGAGTTTTATCCTTCCGATTTTGTGAATGATCCCAGGGTGATCTCCTCTAACGACAAGGTTGTCGCTATCAATTCGGCCCTTCAAGTCGATCTTACCGGACAGATCTGCGCCGACAGTATCGGCTACAAGTTTTACAGCGGGATCGGCGGCCAGGTGGATTTTGCCCGTGGTGCCGCCATGAGCAGGGGAGGGAAGCCGATAGTTGCGATCCGCAGCACGGCAAAAGACGGATCAATCAGCCGCATCGTGCACCGGATCGATGACGGTACCGGTGTCGTCACCAGCCGCGGCGATGCCCACTACGTTGTGTCTGAATATGGAATCGCCTACCTCCATGGCAAAACCATCCGGGAGCGCGCCCTGGCATTGATTTCCATTGCCCACCCCGACTACCGCCGGGGGTTGCTGGATTTTGTCAAGCAAAAGCACTATGTCTACGAAGATGAGCAGGTGTGGCAACAGGCGTTGGATCACTATCCGAAGGAATTGGAGGAAAAGAAGGAGTTTGGCGGGACCATGATGCTGATTCGGCCGCTCAAGGCCACGGATGAACGTGCGCTGCAGGAATTCTTCTATAGCCACAATAAAGAAACCATCTACAATCGTTACTTTGGCCCCAAAAATCAGCTTGCTCATCTTGAAGCTTCGAAACTGGTCTGCGTTGATTACCGGAGCCGGATGGCTCTGGCGGTCTTTTTAGAGGAGGGGAACACCGAATCAATAGTTGCCGTCGCGCGTTACGCCGCCAACCCCCGCAGTAACATGGCTGAAACTGCGGTCGTGGTGCACGAGGATTACCGGCGGCTGGGGTTTGCGCGCTATCTGCTCAAACAGTTGGAGCGTCATGCCATCAAACAGGGGATTGAGGGGTTCTGTTCGGAGATTCTGCCTACCAATGAAGCCATGCTCAGTTATCACCGCACTCTTGGGCATTCTTTGGTCTATTCGCAGGAAACGGATACCTACCACATGGAGTTTCGTTTCAATAAGGATGGTTCCAAAGCTCTGAAGGCAGATGCAACATCAGGGACTTTGTCTGCTCAGCGAGGTTCAACGAGTGATTTCTCAGGATAAATTCACCATCTGCATGCAACATCATTGATTACCGTTTTACGACTCCATACCATCTTGATCGTTTTCACTTAATCGCTTCAATCGATAGGCAAATTGCGGTCGGGTCAGACCGAGAATTCTGGAAGCAGCAGAAAGGTTGTTGTTGGCCTTCTTCATGGCGGCATCGATCAGTGCGGCCTCCACCTGGTCCAGTGTCATGACGCCATTCATAACCGCTTTGAACAGATCATTTTCAGTTTCAGGCTGATCGATATTGAGGCTGCCGTTGCTGTCGAGGCTGTATTCCAGGGATTGCTCGTTGCCGCATATCGGCAGCATGTGGTCGACTTCAATGCGGGAATCGCTCGGTGCGAGAATGACGCCGCGCTCGATCACGTTCTGCAGTTCGCGGATATTGCCGGGCCAAGGGTAGGCCAGCAGCGCCCGCTTGGCCTTGTCAGTAAAGCCGCGCAGTTTCTTGCCCTGGATTGCTGAGTATTTCTCCATGTAACGCTCGGCCAGCAGGCTGATGTCTTCCTTGCGTTCCCTGAGCGGCGGGATTTCGATCTGGAAAGCATTAAGCCGGTAATACAGGTCAGAACGAAATTTACCCTCCTTGACCAGCACTTTCAGGTCGATGTTGGTCGCTGCAACCAGCCGTACGTTGACCTTGCGGATTTTATGATCGCCCAGTCGCTCGATCTCGCCTTCCTGCAGTACCCGCAGCAGCTTGGCCTGCGCCGAAAGGGGCAGATCGCCGATCTCGTCCAGAAACAGCGTGCCGCCGTTGGCCCGTTCGAAGCGGCCGGGGCGTGCGGCGATGGCTCCCGTGTAGGCGCCCTTTTCGACGCCAAACAGTTCGGATTCCACCAGGTCATGGGGAATGGCGGCGCAGTTGATGGCGATAAACGATTCGTTGCTGCGGCTGCTCTGCTCGTGCAGTGTGCGGGCAAACACTTCCTTGCCGACGCCGGTCTCCCCCAACAGCAGTACGGTGATCTGGCTGGTGGCCGCCTGCTTGAGCAGTCCGTAGGCGGACAGGAAGGAAGGTGAATTACCCACTACGTCGGCGGGGAGCTTTTCCTTCTCGCTGATGGCGGAACGCAATTGCACGACCTGGGTCTGCAGATCGATGAGTTTTTCGGCAATTGACTCGGGGGCGAAGAAACGGGCATGGTCGGCAGCATCCTCCCATTCCTCGAGGGGCTTGCCGATAATGCGGCAATTCTTGTTGCCCATGCCGACACACTCCACTTCCTTGTACAGGATCGGGCGCCCCATCAAAGCTGTTGTGTAGCCGCAGGCATAGCCGATCTGGCTCCAGCAGACCGGTTCTGAATGGGCTCCGTAGTGATGCTGGTGCCATTGACCCTCCCAGGAGTTCTCCCAGAGGTACTCGCCGTAGTATCTGCCTTTGGCCCGGTCGACATCAAGCTTGATGGTGGTGACTTTGACAATGCCCTCCAGGGTGTGGAGCTGAGCGCCGAACTTGAAGGCTTCGATGTCGCTGGCCCCCTGTTTGCGTATGCAGAACACTTCAGCATCATGCATGCCTGACGCGTAGCCCATGCGGGTCAGGAGTCCCCGCGCGCGGTCCATCCCGAGGGTGTCAATCAGTTCCTTGCGCATCCCGCCTTGCGCCTCGGCATGCACCAGCAGCATGCGGTGCTCGTGCAGCCAAATCTGGCCGCTTTCGGCACAGAAATGCACCAGCCCGCGCAGGTCATCACCGGCCGCTTCATTGGCTTTCTTTCTAAGACTGTGAACTTTGCTCATGGCCCTCATCTCTTGCTGGTTCCAGATTGACAACTGTCATTAATTCCGGATATTGCATGATATTAAAACAATGTAATCATTGGGTTCTGAGTTACAGCATCATATAACGCTAAGGCGGGCATATAGGCTAGCCATATGAACTCGGAAGACACTGCAAAACGTTTGTAAGTGGCGATAACGTAACTGGTAAGGAGTAATTGCGGATGCGCGAAATCCAATAACGTTGTTATATTGCATTATTTGATGCTGTTGCGCAAGCAAGAATTAAGCAGGAATACGCCGGGAGCATGAAGAGGCGGGAAACATTTAGACAATTTTGAAAATGGTTACTGCCACATCGTCCAAGAGCGGCTTGGTACCAGTAAAGGCCGTCAATTCCCTGAAGATTGCGGTCATGATCTCATCCGGGTTACAGCTGCTGTGCGCTGCAATGACTCTGCAGAGTCGTCCGGTTCCGAATAATTCCCCCTCGGCATTTTCCGCCTCGGTTACGCCATCGGTATAAAGGATGAGGATGTCGCCGGCTTGCACCCCGGTTCTTTTTTCCTCAAAGCAGACCCCTGTTTTGATCCCCAAGAGCAGCCCATCGGCATCGAGTTCCATGAAAGAGCCTTGCTTGCAACGATACAGGAAGGGTGGGGTGTGTCCCGCATTGGCATAAGCAAGGGTACTGTTTTCGCTGTCAAGCCGGGCATAGAACATGCTGATCTGGAGCTCTGACCTGGAAAGGTCGTCATGGAGCAGGTCATTTACCGCCGTTAGGAGATTTCCGGGAGAGCGGCTGGTAGCGACCTTGGCATGGAGCACGCTGCGCGTCATGGCCATCAACAGGGCCGAGCCGATGGTATGTCCGGCAACATCGGCGATGACGACATCCACCAGACCCTTTTCCAGCAGGAAGAAGTCATAATAGTCCCCGCCTACGTGGGTGGCCGGCACGCAACGGCAGGCCGTGAGCATTCCCGGCAACTCCCGTGGACAGACCGGCAGGAGTGCCTGCTGGATCTCCTTGGCAATCTCCAATTCCAGTTTGATCCGGGCGTTGTCCAGCAGGGCCGCGGCGGCTTTTTTCTGTTCGGTTATGTCCGAGAAGCTTCCGCGGGTGCCCAGGAATTTCCCCTTATCGTCGAAAACGGGCAGACAGATGTGGTGGACCCAGCGGATCTCACCGTCTGGTCGGACAATGCGTAGTGCCAGTTCCCCCTGGTGTTTTATCTGAACGATATCGTGCCTGTGGTCAGCCCAAAGCTTCCGGTCATCCGGGTGGATTATGCTCCAGATCAAAGCGGGGTCGGCATTGAACTCCTCGGCCCCATGGCCGCTGATGCGCTGGCAGGAAGGTGAGGTATAGATGAACTTCCCTTCCGGGCTAACCCAGAATTCCCAGTTGTACGTGTTATCGGCGACGATCCTGTATTTGATCGCAGCCTCCAGCAAGGCCTCTTCCGCCCTTTTGCGCTCGGTAATGTCGTGTCCTTCGGGAACCAGCAGGACCACACTTCCTTTTTCATTCATCACCGGCTTAAGCGAAAAGTCTATACAAACTATCTCTCCTTCTGACGTTATGTGGGTGGCTTCAAAACTAACCGTTTTGCCTTGGGCAGATGCCTTGATCGCTTCACGGAGCTGTTCCTGCTGTTCGGGGGAATGGGCCCACCAGGGGGTTTCCCAAAAAGGCCTTCCGAGCACTTCGGATTCCTTGCCCTTTATGAAACCGTAGGCGGTTGGATTGATCTTGATGACTGTTCCATCGGGCTTGAGAAGACCCATCAAATGAGACGCCTGATTGAATATGACGCTCAATAAAGCATAGCTCTCACGGAAATCGAATTCTTTGCGGGCGTGCTTTTTGCCCCGTATCTTTTTGAGGAACTCTGTCAAGTCGTTGGACCGCATGGCGTAATCCTTCGTTCGGGAAATTTGAAGGAACATGGCTCGTCTTTCATTATAAGTTAAAATCACGATATGTCATCACATTACCTCGGATTTTGGATTAAGGCATCCTTGCTTGCATCGCCGACGGCATACATTTCTTCAGACTGCATACTTCAATTCTATTCCTTCATTTCTATTCCCCAATCCATGAATCCAAAGGATGCTTTCGACTAAAGGAACGTCGTTGTCGTTTGAGTCGAGTGATCTTGTGTGAATATTCATAACGATATTTTATCAAATGGTAAAAACTGCAGGCATTTTGTCGTGATTATTTATGAAATGATGAAAGTCGATTCGAGCAGCGTGCTGACAGCGATTACCGTAAGGACGATCCGGATGTTGATAGTGTTCTTGCAATCAGCTGATATTGCTGTTTTTTGTGATGAGGTTGTTGTGTTGAACGCTGTTTTTATAACAGAAAAACAGTGTTTGGCACAAGTAGTGCTAATAGAGATGGAACAGTTAATTAATAGTCACCCTGCAGTTTTTTATGATTAAGTTTGTTTTAATTTGTTTCTGTTTATGTTTCCGGACTCAACTGGTTAGGGTCTTTGCAGTCACATGACGTTTACGTCATGAATGTATTTGAAAACAGCGATATTTAGAATGGTTTTTTATAGCAAGTCTTTTGTCGGCTGGCGCAGTACCAATTCTCTGCCAAAGGTGCGTTGCATCAAAGAAAAGGAGGCGCTCTTGAGTTTACTGGATGGCAATCAGAACGAGGTGACCATGGAAGGGTTGGACAACGTCAGCATTACCGCACTTCAGGATGAGAACAATGCTGCCATGGCAGTTCCGGGAATAGCGAAGCTGGGGCTGTATCTCGTGATCTTCATGGCGCTGAGTTGGGCGCTGATGTATTTCATCCCGACAAAGTTTCTCTTTACCATCCTCCTGCCCGCCTCCTTTTACGTGCTTTTCAGCCTGGTCGTATTCTGCCCCCTGATTTCGGGAGGATGGCCATTCGCGCAACCGCTCGGTAACTGGAAACCGGGTGACGGCATCTGGAAACCGGGACTCGGAACGACAGCTCTGATCGTCGCTGCCGCCGTAGCCGGACCGCTCTTCACCAGTAATATTTACCCCAGGTTCCCCCTTTTTCCGGTTGGATTCTGGTGGGGTATCATCCTGTTCACCGTCACCCTCTGGTACGCCTTCGTATGGAACGGCTGGCCCCTCAACCAGAAGAGTTCTCCGGCTGTCCGTTGTTTCGGCGGCGCGCTGATTATCCTGGGGGTTACCGCACTGCTCTGGCAGCTGGTCAATCTGTCCGGTACCCCCTTTGATGGTGCTGCCTATGACCCCCGGGGGCCGTTCCAGGCCGAATGGTTCTTCGGGTTTCTGGTCTGGACCATCGTCTGGATACAGGCCTTCTCCAATGTGCTCACATTTCAGCAATGGCCCTTTTACAAGTTCGGGCAACCTTTGGGGGAGATCGCCAACACCCTGCTCTGCATTATTCTCGGCTGGATCTGCTGGGTGGTGAGTCTGCGGTTCATGAGCCCGACCTTTTCCTTTGCTGCCCTGGCAGGCTCCATTATCGGGATGCAGAATTTTCATGGAGCCATATTCGGCTACTACCCGTTCCTCAAGTTCAAGCAGCCCAAGCGGGGCATCTGCAACTTTCTCACTGAAATTACTCTGGCCTTCGTCTGGATCGCCCTGCTGCGGGTCCTGATGCAGCCGATTCAGGCCAAGGTCCAGGCGGCAGGGCTTCCCTTCGATATCAACGTCGTTTCGGTGCTGTACACCCTGCACTTCATAGCCCTGCTGACACTTGTCCACAACTTCTATTTCCTGAGGGCACCGCTACCTCCGTCCGGTCCGCCTCCCGCTCCCGAGTAAAGACCGGATCGACAGAAATATCTACAGAGGAGGAAAACATGGGAGAACTCAACGGCAAGTATCAGGTCAAGATTCTGGGGATCGAGGACTATCAGGCCTTGATGGCATGTCAACACGCCTGCCCCCTGGGAACCGATACCAAGCGATACGTAAAAGCCATCAGCCAGGGGGATTACGACAAGGCCTACCTGATCGCCCGGCAGACCAACCCTCTGGTTGCCGTCTGCAGCAGGGTCTGCACCGCCCCCTGCGAGAAGTCCTGCCGCAAATCCGGTGAGGGCAGCCCGGTGGACATCAGGGCCCTGAAGCGCTTTGTTAGCGACCGGCATGGCGTGGCTTCGCCCCAATCCGTTGCGAAGAGGCTCGCCGAGTTATCCCAGGGCAACGATTGGGTCAGCGACCGGGCCGGCAACCATATTCTGACCATGTCACGGCTGCTGCAGAAGGCCACGGAAGCCAAGAAGGGGGCTCAGAAACCCGCCGCCAAGGTTGCCATAGTCGGTTCCGGGCCGACCGGTTTATCCGCTGCCCACGATCTGGCCCTGCTCGGCTACCGGGTCACGATATTCGAGGCGGCCCCTCTGCCGGGCGGGATGCTGCGGACAGGGATCCCAAGTTTTCGTCTCCCCAAGGATATCCTCCAGCAAGAGATCGATGCGATCCTGGAGCTTGGGGTCGAACTCAAGCTGAACAGTCCCGTCGGAGGCGAACTGACCCTGGCCAACCTGCGCGAGCAGGGCTACGAATCGGTATTTATCACCATCGGCCTTCAGGATCCCATGCGATTAAACCTGGAAGGCAGCGAACTGAAGGGGGTGCATAGCGGTATCGATTACGTGCGGGACCATCAGCAGATCCCGCTGGGAAAACGTTGTCTGGTCATCGGAGGCGGCGGGGTGGCCATCGACTGTGCCCAGCACGCCGTGCGTCAAGGGGCCGCACAGGTGATGATCGCCTGCCTGGAGTCATGGGAGACGATGCCCGCCAGTCTTTCGGAAAAAGAGGATGCCCAGGAAGAGGGGATCAGCTTTCACCCCTCCCTGGGGCCGCAGCGGATTGTGGGAAGAGAAGGGCGCGTAACCGGGATCGAGTTTCTGCGGGTGAGTTCAGTCTTCGACGGCGAGGGCAAGTTCAATCCCAGCTTTGTCCCGGACAGCAAAACCATGCTTGAAGCCGATACAGTCATCCTGGCGGTGGGGCAGGCCTCCACTTTCCCGTCCCTGGCAGGCATGGAAGGGCTGGAAATGACACCTGCCGGCCTGATTCATGCGGCCGAAGACATGTCAACCAATCTTCCGGGAGTCTTTGCCGGTGGTGATGTCCGCTGGCGTTTCGCCAGGAACGCCACCGACGCCATTGCCGACGGACAACGGGCGGCTCGCTCCATCCATGGTTACCTGCGCGGCAGGACACTGCAGATCAGCAAAAAGGGCTACATGCGGGCCGTGGCGCCCGACTTCCAGAATACCCGCTGCGAGACCATCGCTGCGGTGAAGATTCCCAAAAGGGCAGCCAGGGAAAGAATCAGGAACCAGGAAGAGATCACCCTCGGTTACGGGGAAGCGCAGGCCCGCCAGCAGGCCGACCGCTGCCGGCAGTGCAGCATCCAGACCGTATTTGACCGATCGCGCTGCCTGCTGTGCGGGACCTGCGTGGACACCTGCGTGTATGGCGCCCTGAAGCTGGTCCGGTTAGAGGATATCCAGGGGGATGGGGATGTGTCCAAACTGACCTATGCCCTGGAGAAGATCTCGCACCGCAGCAGGAAAATGACGGCGATCATCAAGGACGAGAGCTGCTGCGTCAGCTGCGGAATGTGTGCCCGCCGCTGTCCTGGCGGGGCAATTACCATGGCGGAATTCAACTTTCAAGAGGAATGGGTCTAGCGAACTCCCCAGCGGGGATCTGATCATGAACGTGGAGATAACTTATGAGTGAAGCAGCCTATAGTCTCAAAGAGTCCATCAGACAACTACCGAGGAACATCAAGGAATCCGTTAGCCGGCGGGGAGCAGGAACTCCGGATCAGGAACGGGCCGCAGCCATATTCGGCAACATCTTCCTGCATCTTCATCCGGTCAGGGTTCATGTCAACTCCCTGCGCCTGAGCTACACCTTTGGCCTGGGACTGATCTCCTTTTTCCTTTTTCTGATTCTGGTCGCCAGCGGAGTGTTGCTGATGTTCTATTACACCCCTTCCACCCAGTTGGCCTACCGGAACATGAAGGACCTTGAGTATGTCGTCTCTTACGGGGTGGTGCTGCGTAATGCCCATCGCTGGTCAGCCCATGCCATGGTCGCCTTTGCCTTCCTGCACATGTGCCGGGTCTTCTATACCGGTTCCTACAAGGCACCCCGGGAATTCAACTGGGTAATCGGAGTCTGCCTGCTGCTCGTGACGCTCCTGCTGAGTTTCACCGGCTACCTGCTCCCCTGGGATCAGCTGGCCTTCTGGGCAATTACCGTCGGATCAAACATAGCCGCCTATATGCCCTGGATCGGGGAAAAAGTGCGCTTCCTGATGCTGGGGGGCAATGAGGTCGGCCAGATGGCACTGTTGCGATTCTATGTGCTGCACGTGGCGCTGCTGCCGGTGATCACGGTTATTCTGGTGGCGGTTCATTTTTGGAGGATACGCAAGGACGGCGGCCTGTCCCGTCCGTTGAATGACTAATCTAAAATCCCCTCCCCCTGGCGGGGGAGGGCGAGGGTGGGGGGGGAATAGCCACGAAGCAGGAAGTTTGCACCTTCACCCACCCCCCAACCCCCTCCCGTCAAGGGAGGGGGAGTGATAGGCATGACCACGAATTAGAGATAATGGAGGAGGAGCAGCCATGCAACAGGTAGCGAAAAGAGAAGAGATATTCCCCAGGGATCCCAACAAGACCTACTCCCTGATGGCGATTGTGGAGGGGGATTCATTCCAGGTTGAACGCGGTCCCGATGACACGCTGCAGAGCTGGCCGCACCTGATGGTGCGTGAGTTGCTGCTCTTCCTGCTGGTCTTTATCGTGATTGTCGGCGTTTCACTTGTTTTCAACGCCCCCCTGGAAGAACCGGCCAATGCCTTGCACTCGACCAATCCGGCCAAGGCCCCCTGGTATTTCGTCGGGATCCAGGAATTGGTGAGCTATTCGGCCTTTCTGGGCGGAATCGTGGCTCCTGCCGTGATCGTCCTGTCCCTGCTGTTTCTACCCTACCTGGATCGGAATCCGAAGGGAACCGGTGTCTGGTTTTCCCCGGACCGTAAAATTGCCACCCTGCTGTTCACCGTTTTTGTCATTGCCATGATCATCCTGATCCTGATCGGGCAGTTTGTGCGGGGACCGAACTGGGGTTTGTACTGGCCGTGGGCGTAACAGATCAGATCAATAGACTGAAGGCTGAAGACTGAAGGTAGAAGCAAAAGCGTTGGACACATGATGAATTTCGTTCCTTCAGTCTTCAGTCTTAACACCTTTTACAAGGAGAATTGATATGAGTTTCGAAAACAGCGCCTGTGCAGCGACTCTGCACGACAAAGCCTCTGACGAGGCGGTTAACGGGGACCGCCGGGACTTTGTCAAAAAACTGTCCGTAACAACGTTGGTTCTGGGGGTCGGGGCAGCCATCGTTCAGTGCGGTCGGTTTCTGCAGCCCAATGTGCTCTACGAGCCTTCCCGGGTATTCAAGGTCGGCGAGCTGAGCAAGTTCCCGATCGGCAGTCGCATCGTCATTGAAGGGCGAGGCATTGAGATCGTCAGGGAACGAGACGGTTTCCACGCCATCTCTCTGGTCTGCACCCATCTGGGATGCCTGATCAAGCCGGTGGAGAACGACCCCGAGATCGGATACTTGTGCCCCTGTCACGGCTCCACCTTTGCCCACAAGGGTGAGGTTCAGGGTGGACCCGCACCCAAGGATCTTCCCTGGTACGAGATGTATCTGGACCACACGGGAACTCTCGTGGTGGATGCGTCCAAGGTGAACCATAAACGGACCAAGCTTGTCGTCTAAGACAGGACCTCACACATGCAAACCTATGGAGGATAAGCAGATGGAAAAAGCAGTTTTGCGCAAGCTTACATTACTCTCCGTCATCTGCGGAGTGGCCGGTTTTGTCCTGTTGGGCTTAACGGCGGTCCGCGATGGGAAGCGGGAATGGAAGCAATATCAGGCCGAATATAAAGAACTGCTTCTGAAAAAGATCAGTCGTGACCGCAATCCGGCACTCTACGAGAGGATTGCGAACATGAAACCGGAGATCAAGCAGGTCGTCATCGATGAGTGGGGGGCGGTCGACCGCTGCGTAACCTGTCACCTGGGGATCGAAGATCAACTCTTTGCAAGTGCCAAGCAGCCTTTTACCGCTCACCCCAAGCCGGAGCTGTTGAAGCACCATCCGGTTGAAAAGTACGGCTGCACCATCTGTCATGGTGGCCAGGGACTGTCCACAATCTACGCTGGTGCCGCCCATAAGGCTGTTGATCATTGGCCGGTCCCGATGGTGGCAAAAGGGCTGATGCAATCACGTTGCGGTGTCTGCCATAAAGATTTCGAGGCAATCGGAGCAGACATGCTCATCAAGGGGCGTGAAATCTTCAAGGAAATGCATTGCGCCGGCTGTCACCAGATCGAGCGTCAGGGGGGCGCCGTCGGCCCGGATCTGAGCGCCTTTGCCGACAAGGACCCCGGCAACTTCTCCTATGCCAATCTTGATAAGGGCAGTCATTCCAAGCAGGCATGGGTCATAGAGCACTTCAGGGATCCGAAGAAGGTCAGTCCGGGCTCTCCCATGCGTACGTACGCCATGAACGACTATCAGATCGAATGCCTGGCAAGCTATGTATTGAGCCTGAGCCAGCGGGATTTCCCGCGGCAGTATACCCCCAAGGTGAAGGCGGACTTTGCTCCCCACAGGGTGGACGTGATCGTCCCCGAAACCGAATTGTCAGCCGCCGCGGATCATGAAAAGGGCATCGAGTAATGGTTAAGTGTGCATTGTAAATCTTTAAAAAATCCCCTCCCCCTTGACGGGGGAGGGTTAGGGTGGGGGTGAATGTGCCACAATTTCGACTGTTGCTGCTTCCCCCTCCCCCTAACCCCCTCCCGCAAGGGGAGGGGGGATATGATCCTTACCAAATGAGGAGATAGTATGAACCGGAAAACCTTGTCAATATTTGCAGCAACGCTGGTCTTCGGGATGTTCCCTGGCTCAAGTGCCCAGGCATTACAGCCGCCGAAAATGCCCTACGTTTTTGCCATGTACTGTTTCATGTGTCACAAGGCCGGCGTGCAGATCGGCCCGATGGGAATGTTTGACATGCAGTCGAAGAGCGGCAACCCGCTGCACGAACAGTATATCCGCAACAATGTGCGCTTCGGTTACAACGCGATGCCGGCCTTCCGGCTGTCGGAAGTGACCCCGAAGGAACTTGATGACATCGTCAACTACCTGAAAGTGGTGGCCGCGTATCGCAAAATCCATCCCGAGTACATGCCCGCGCCGGTGCAGGCAGGAGGGGCAAAAAAATGATGAACGAGAGCAGAAGGTCATTTTTCAAGACGGTTCTCACAGCCGGGGCAGCCTTGGCGGCCTCCGGAACAGTCAGCCAGGTCAGTCGGGCCGAAGCCGCCACCCCTGGGCAGATCAAAGGGGTCTGTCTGTACGTCCCCAGCCTGGGAAAGGCGAGCGATTTTGTCGAGATGATGAACAAAAATGCTCAGGGCGACTGGACGGTTCATCCCCTGCAGGGAACGATGACGGACTGTTATTTTACAACCAGGAACCTGTACGAAGAGGCCAGGGACAAAGCCAATACCTTTGTCGGCGTGGTTGATCCGGCAACCTTTGCCATTATCCACGAGGCGATCGTCGACGGCGGCGGCAGCTTCCATTACATCACCTACGAAGATCGGAACCGGGTGACCTTTTCCGCACAGGTGTAATTACAATTCCACATCAGCCGAGGAGGTATGAAGATGAGTCGTTTCGTTGCGCTTCCCAAGGGAGTGTCAGAAGAAACCTTCGCTAAAGCAATTCAGGAGTATCGCGAGCTCCTGGGCGAGGGGCGGGTCCGCACCGATCCGGCCTCCCTGCAGTCCTATATGAAGATCATGATTCCCGAAAGCGAGGAGCTGCATAAGCCTTCGGCGGCCATGTATCCGAAAACGGTCAAAGAGATCCAGGCCATTGTCGCCATCGCCAACAAGTACAAGACGCCGCTCTGGACCGTCAGCACCGGCAAGAACATGGGCTACGGTTCGGCCGCACCGGCCACCCGCGGGCAGATCGTGCTCGATTTGAAGACCATGAAGAAGATCATTCATGTGGATGAAGAGCTGGGATACTGCCTGGTGGAGCCGGGGGTAACCTACTACGACCTGCAGCAGTACTTCCTGAAGCACAAGCTGAACCTGTGGGTCGATGTTCCCGCCCCCTCGGCCATGGCCAGCCCGGTCGGCAACACGATGGACAGGGGAGTGGGCTACACCCCTTACGGTGAACACTTTCTCTTCTCCTGCGGGATGGAGCTGGTTCTGGCCAATGGCGATGTTATCCGCACCGGTACGGGCGGGGTAGCAAACTCCACCAGTTGGCAGAACAGCAAATGGGGCTACGGGCCTTACGTGGATGGCATCTTCACCCAGTCCAACTACGGAATCCTCACCAAACTCGGCGTCTGGCTGATGAAGGGGCCCCCTCCGGGAGGTTACATGCCTTTCCTGATGAAATTCCCCAAGGTGGAAATGCTGGCCGACATTATCAAGACCGTCATGCCGCTGCGACTGGCGCAGATCATACCGAACGCCTGTATCGTGGTTAACGCCGGCTGGGAGGCGGCCGGCTACTTCACCTATGACAAGAACGGCAAGGGGACCAACCGGGATACCTTCTACAAGGGAAAAGACAGCCTCCCCCCCAAGGTTTTCCAGCAGATCATGGACAAGTACAACGTCGGCGCCTGGAACTTCTACGCCGCCCTGTATGGCTCACCGGAGCAGGTGGCCCTGAACTGGAAGTATGTTTCCGGTTCCTTCAAGGCCAAGTTCGGCGACAAGGTCAAGATCATCACCGAAAAGGAAGCCAAGGACGATCCGATTTTCGAATACAGACGACAGCTGATGATGGGGGGCAGCACCCTGCAGGAGTTCGGTCTCTATAACTGGCGGGGCGGCGGCGGGTCCATGTGGTTTGCTCCGGTGGCGGCAGCCCGACCGTCCGAGTGCGACAAGCAGATGAGGCTTGCCACCGAGGTTCTCAACAAATACGGTTTCGACTATGTCTCCGAGTTCATCGTCGGCTGGCGCGATATGCACCATATCATCGACCTGCTCTACGATCGTACCCAGCCGGAGGAGATGAAGAAGGCCTACAAGTGTTTCGATGAGCTATTGACCGTCTTCACCAAGAACGGCTGGGGCACCTACCGCACCAATATCGCCTTCATGGATAAGGTCTCCAATTCCTACGGCCAGGGGATGCGCGATATTCATCACACGTTGAAAAAAGCGCTGGATCCCAACAATATCCTGGCGCCGGGCAAATCCGGGATAAACCTCAATCCTTAACTCCGCCTGGCTTGTTTGCCGAAAAAGATACGATCAAAGTCGAGGAGGCATGTACATGAGCAGTTTTATTGCACTTCCCCAGGGATTGAAAGAAGAAACATTTGCCAAAGCCATTCAGGAGTTTCGTTCCCTGCTGGGTGAAAACCGGGTCCGGAGCGACCAGGCTTCTCTGCAGCCCTATATGAGGAACACGATCGCTGAAGTCGCGGATGTTCGCAAACCTTCGGCGGTGATCTACCCGGCTGCTCCCAAAGAAATTCAGGGGATCGTGGGTATCGCCAACAAGCATAAAATTCCCCTCTGGACCTGTTACGGCGGAGAAAACGAAGGCTACGGTTCCGCAGTGCCGGCTACGAACGGGCAGATCATACTCGACCTGAAGAACATGAAGAAGGTGATCGAAGTCGACCAGGAGCTCGGTTACTGCCTGGTGGAGCCGGGAGTGACCTATGACGAGCTGCAGCAGCACTTAAAGAAGAACAACATCAATCTGTGGCTCGACACTCCGGCCCCATCCACCGGGGTGAGTGTGGTCGGCAACATTTTGGAGCGGGGCAGCGGCTATACCCCCTACAGTGAAGACTTTCTCTTCTCCTGCGGCATGGAAGTGGTCCTCGCCAACGGCAGCCTGCTACGCACCGGCATGGGGGGCATCCCCAACTCGACCAGTTGGCAGGTTTTCAAATGGGGTTTCGGACCCTACGTTGACGGACTGTTTTCCCAGGGCAACAACGGGATCGTCACCAAGCTCGGCACCTGGCTGATGGGACCTCCGCCACCGGGCGGGTATATGCCCTTCTGCATCAAGTTTCCAAGGAAAGAGATGATTGCCGATATCATCAAGCCGCTGATGTTTCTGCGGCAGGCCCAGATTGTGCCCAATGCCTGCGCCCTGGTCAACGCCGGCTGGGAAGCGGCTACCTGTTTCGCCAACAACAGGAAGAACAATGGCGGCTTTCTCAAGAAGGGGCCAGGGGTCATCCCCACCAAGCAGCTGATGGACAGCTACGATGTGGGGGCCTGGAATCTTTATGGCGCCGTGTATGGCTCGCCGGAGCAGGTGGCACTGAACTGGATGTACGTCTCCGGCACCTTCAAGGCGGCCTTCGGCGACAAGATCAGGATCATAACCGAAAAAGAGGCCAAGAACGACCCGGTCTTCGAGTATCGCAAACAGCTGATGATGGGAGGGATTACCCAGCAGAGTCCCCTTGACAGATGGCGCTCCGGCGGCGGCTCCATGAAATTTTCTCCAACGGCTGCCGCCCGACCGGCCGAGTGCTACCAGCAGGCGAAGATCGCCTCGGAAATCGTCAACAAACATGGTTTTGACTATTTAAGCGAGTTCAGCTTCTTCTGGTACGACGCGCGCCATGTGGTCGACCTGCGTTTTGACCGCACCCAGCCCGATGAGATGAAGCGGGCCTACAAGTGTTACGAGGAGCTGATGAATGTCTTCAGCAAGCATGGCTGGGCGATCAGCCGCACCAACAGCGGCTTTATGGACAAGGTGGCCGAGTCCTACGGTCCCGCCATGCGGCGGCTCAATCGTACCATCAAAAAAGCGCTGGATCCCAACAACATCCTGGCACCGGGCAAATCGGGCATCAGTCTGGGCTGACAGGAATATTGCCGCCCCGAAGTTTCTTGAATCTCGAAGGTTGGAAGAATTGCAGCTAATTAAAGGAAAGGAGAGCAGGTCATCCAGTTCCAGAGGCGATCTTTCGTAGGTTAACAGTACGAACGAATCAGGAGGGTTTAGATGGGGAAGACAAATAAAAAGGTGAAATGCAATCGCGCACTGCGGCTCATCGGCCAGCACAGCTGTCTGGCCGTGACGTTGGCAGCGCTACTGGGTGTCTGCAGCAGTTCCGATGCTTTCGAGGTCCCGACCGGCAGTGAAAACCTTGTCATCAATTGGGATAACACCCTGCGGTACACCCTGGCCCAGCGTCTCAAGGGACAGAGCAAGGATATTGCCGATAGTGCCAATCATAATGACGGCGACCGCAATTTCGATGTGGGCATCGTCTCGAGCCGACTGGATCTCCTCTCCGAGATTGATGTGATCTACAAGAAGAATTACGGCGTCCGCTTGAGCGGCGCCGGCTGGTACGACCCGGTCTACCGGGCGAAGCTGGACAGTGCCGACAACCCAACCCCCAACCATCTCGATAGCAACGGCAATCCGACTCCCGGTCTGAATGCCTACACCAAGGATCAGTTCGGCGGGGTCAACGGAGAACTGCTGGACGCCTTTGCTTTTGGCAAAATCGATATCGGCGAGGTTCCGATCAGCGTCAGGGCGGGGCGTCACACGATCTACTGGGGGGAAGCATTTTTCCCGGGAGCCGGCAACAACGGCATTTCCTATGGTCAATCGCCGATCGACATGGCCAAGGCCCTGGCCATGCCGGGGGTCGAGCTGAAGGAGATCTTCCGGCCGCTGAATCAGGTCTCGGTCACGATCCAGCCGACCCAGGACATCACCATAGCCGCCCAATACTACCTGCAGTGGGAGCCGAACAAATTCCCTGAGACCGGCAGTTACCTGGGCATGGTCGACGGCCTTATGAATGGCGGCGAGACCTACATCTTTCCCTGGGGTCCCGGTGGGAATCCCTTTTGGGCGCGTAATGCCGGAGACCGAACTCCGCGGCAGGCCGGCGACTGGGGGGTAAAGGTTGGTTACAGTCCCGAGTGGCTGGGCGCTACCCTCGGTTTCCACTATCGCAACTTCTCCGACAAGATGCCGCAAGTCCTGTCATCCCGTTTCCTGCCAGCGCCAGCCCCTCAGCTGCCGACTGATTTTTACTACGATTACAAATCCAACATAGATCTGTACGGCATCAGCTTTGCCAAGCAGATCATGGGCATCAGCGTCGGATCCGAGATCTCCTATCGCCGCAACATGCCGCTGACCAGTCAATGGTTCGCCCCGGCCGGTGCCCGCGGCGACACCATGCACGCGGTTCTCAACTTTCTGACGCTGCTGCCCAAGACCGCCCTGTTCGATACCGGTTCCGCCATCCTGGAGTTTGCCTATGGCCGCTATGACCGTGTCACCTCCAATGCACAGTATTTCACCGGCATGGGCGGGCTCAACCCCATCGGGCAGCCCGTCAACCAGGGCACCGGCCACGCCACCCGGGACAACTCCATTGTAACCATCAACCTTGTTCCGGAATGGAAACAGGTCCTGCCCGGTGTCGATCTGGCCATGCCGCTCAACTTCTCCATGGGGATGCATGGTAATTCGGCAACCTTGACCGGCGGCACGGCCGGAACCGGCAGCTACAGCGCCGGCCTTTCCTTCGATATCTTTGCCAAGTACAAGGTCGATCTGACCTATGCCAGCTTCTTCGGCAATGTCTATCCGGGTAGCGATGGCCAGATTGTACCGCCGGGCTTCGAATCAGCTACAAGTCCACTCGGTCGAGGCGCAGCAGATGCGATTGCACTACTCAGGGACCGCGACCTGCTTTCCTTGACACTAAAGGCCACATTCTAACAAAAGGAGGAATAGTATGAAGTTACGTAACTGTTTACTTGCAACCGGATTGACACTGGCCTATGCCGGACTCGCCCTGGGGGCGGTCTCCCCTGACAAGGCCGCGCAATTAGGCAAGAACCTGACCCTGGTTGGAGCCGAGAAAGCGGGCAACAAGGAGGGCACGATTCCCGAGTACACCGGCGGGCTCAGCAAAGCGCCGGCCAACTACACAAAGAAGGGGTGGCGCCCCGATCCGTTTGAAGGTGAAAAACCGCAATTTTCCATCAGCGCCAAGAACATGGCCCAGTACAACGACAAGCTCTCCGAAGGTGTCAAGGCCATGCTGAAGAAGTACCCGACCTTCCGTCTGGACGTGTACAAGACCCATCGCACTGCGGCCTACCCGAAATATGTGACCGACAATACCGTCAAAGCGGCGACAACGGCCAAGACCACAGGCGGCGGTCTGTCATTCACCGGCGCCCATGGCGGCCTGCCGTTCCCCATTCCGAACGATGGTTATGAAGCCATGTGGAACCATCTGCTGCATTACAACGGTCTTGCCTTTGAAATTCGCTATAAGGCTTATACCGTCGATTCTTCCGGGCGGATCACCATGCAGGCCGATGGCGATGTCACTCAGGAATACCCCTATTTCGATCCGGCCAAACCTGACACCAAGGATTTCTATTCCCTCAAGGACATGTTCCTGGGGCCGGCCCGCCGGGTTGGCGAAGCGGTACTGATCACCGACCCGATCGATTTTACCAAAAACTCACGCAAGGGCTGGCAGTATCTGCCCGGCCAGCGCCGGACGAAGCTGGCTCCGGAGCTCAGCTTCGACACCCCCAGTTCCCTGTTCGGCGGCCAGACCACCTGGGATGACCTGTTCCTGTTCAGCGGCTCGCTGGAGCGCTATAACTTCAAGATTGTCGGCAAGAAGGAGATGTACATCCCCTACAACGAATACAAGATGCTGTATTGGGCTGATCCTGAAAAGGACCTGTTGAAAGCCAACCATCTCAATCCCGATCTTGTCCGCTGGGAGTTGCACCGGGTCTGGGTCGTGGAAGGTACTCTCAAACCCGGCAAACGTCACCTCTACAGCAAGCAGGTCTTTTACCTGGATGAAGACTCCTGGGCCGCCTCCCTGGCCGACAAGTACGATGGCCGCGGTCAACTCTACCGTGTCGGCATGAACTATATCACCCAGCAGTACGATGTGCCCTGTCCGTTCCCGGATAGTTTTTCCATCACCGACCTGGTAACCAACTCCTATGCGATTAACGCCATACCGACGCGGGGCCACAAAGGGATTCTCTACCACACCAAGCCGTTCCCGGCCAGGGACTGGACCGCCGATTCGCTGGCCAGCGGCGGGGTTCGTTAATCCGTGTAGATGGACGAAGGTTGAAGGCTGATGGCTGAAGACTGAAGACTGAAGACTGAAGGGAAAACAAGGCAACTTCATACCCCGCAACGGAGCGTTGTTACTTCAGTCTTCAGCCTTAACACCTTGTAACAGTGGCGCATGCCGCGCCCCCGAGGAGAAGATATGAAATCGAGAATACTGCTGATCGCGCTGTTGACAGCCATCATTGTACCCGCCTCTCTGGCCTGTGCCGCCAAGTTCTGGGGCCTGTTCGACGGACCGGTTAATCAGGGTGATCAGAAAAGCGAGAAGTCTGCTGCCGAAGCGCCCTTTCAGGATGTTCTCGATACCGCCGCACTCAAAAGCAGGCATGCCGCGGAGACCCTGCTGACCGGTGTCGCGCTGGCTGGCAAGCGTGTGGTCTGTGTCGGCCAGCACGGCCATATTGTCTATTCGGACGATCTGGGCAAGAACTGGACCCAGGCCGGCGTGCCGGTCAGTTCCGATCTGCTGGCTGTCCATTTCCCCTCGCCACAGCAGGGGTGGGCGGTCGGACACGACGGAGTGGTCCTGCACAGCAGCGACGGCGGAGCCAACTGGACCAAACAGTTCGACGGACGCGCTGCGGCCCAGGTCATGACGAGCCATTACATGGGGACCAACACCTGCGGTTCCTGTCACGAGCAGGGAACCTATCCGACCGGCAAGCCGGGGGGAGCAGCGACAGCCGAGATAATGGCTGAAATCAAAAAGTTTGTCGATCAGGGGCCTGACAAGCCGTTCCTGGACGTCTGGTTTGAAAGCGATAGCACCGGCTACATCGTCGGCGCCTTCAACCTGATCTTCCGTACGGTTGACGGCGG
The DNA here is from genome assembly GCA_002298925.1 of Geobacter sp. UBA698. GTDB lineage: Bacteria > Desulfobacterota > Desulfuromonadia > Geobacterales > Pseudopelobacteraceae > Pelotalea. The sequence continues at coordinate 69,348 of DBMM01000106.1, forward strand.
CAAGAGCTGGGTTCCCTGGTACGACCGAGTCGACAACCCGAAGCATTTTCATCTCTATGCGATCCGCCCGGTCGGCCCGGACCTGTTCATAACCGCCGAACAGGGCACCGTGTTTAAGCTGGACCAGGCCAAGGGCCGCTTCAAGGAGATCAAGACCCCTTACACCGGCACCTTCTTCGGAATCACCGGCAAGCCCGGGGCGGTGGTCGCCTTCGGTATGCGCGGCAATGCCTTCCGCAGCAGTGACGGCGGAAGCAACTGGCAGAAGGTCGAGACCGGTGCGCCGGGCGGCCTGATGGGGGCGACCGTAACCGAAGAGGGCAAGATCGTCCTGGTAAGCCAGGGGGGACATGTGCTGGCAAGCAGCGATAACGGTAGCAGCTTCAGCCAGGTCATGGTTGACCAGCCGACCCCTGCTGCCGCAGTGGCAGCCCTTGACAACAAGACCCTGGCGCTGGTCGGCCAGCGGGGCGTCAAGGTTCAATCGATCAAGTAATCAAGACAGGGAGAACTGACATGGCTGTTGGAATGGGAAAAATGGAAGATATGCCGGTCGTGAAGGATCCGAAGGATTTCGACCAGAAATCCGGCAATCTGCTGGAGCGGATGATCTTCAACAACCGGCTGGTGGTGATGATCGTCTGTGTCGTCGTCACCCTGCTGCTGGCCTACCAGGCGACGAAGCTGGTCTTCAATGCCAGCTTCGAAAAGATGCTCCCCCAGAGCCACCCCTACATCAAGAATTATCTGGCCAACAAAAAGGATCTGCCGGGACTGGGCAATTCGATCCGGGTGGTGGTGGAGAATACCCAGGGGGATATCTTCGATCCCCAGTACCTGGATACCCTCCGCCAGATCAATGATGACCTGGTGCTGACCCCCGGGGTGGACCGGGCCTGGGTCAAATCGATCTGGACGCCGGCCGTCCGCTGGACCGAGGTCACCGAAGAGGGCTTTCAGGGGGGACCGGTCATGCCGGACAACTTTGACGGCTCGGCCGAGAAGGTGGAAAAGCTCAGGCAGAACATCACCCGTTCCGGCATCGTCGGCAGTCTGCTGGCCACCAACCTGAAATCGGCCATGGTCTTCGTGCCGCTGCTTGACACCGATCCCACCACCGGCAAACGGCTCGACTACAATGTCTTCTCCAAGCAGGTCGAGGAGAACATCCGCAAAAAGTACGAGGCGGCCGGGGGAGCGAATGCCAAGCAGGGGGGCAAGATCAAGGTGCATATCGTCGGCTTTGCCAAGCTGGTGGGTGATCTGATCGATGGCCTGATGCAGGTGATGACCTATTTCGGTCTGGCGGCACTGATCGCCGCGATTGTGATCTTCCTCTACACCCGCTGCATCCGGAGTACGCTGCTGGTGATCCTCTGCTCGGTGGTGGCGGTTATCTGGCAGCTGGGGCTGGTGGCCACCCTGGGCTTCGAGCTTGACCCCTACTCGATCCTGGTGCCGTTTCTGGTCTTCGCCATCGGGGTCTCCCACGGGGTCCAGAAGATGAACGGCATCATGCAGGATGTGGGGCGCGGTACCCACAAACTGGTGGCGGCCCGCTATACCTTCCGCCGCCTGTTCCTGGCCGGCCTGACCGCCCTTCTGGCCGATGCGGTCGGCTTCGGCGTGTTGATGCTGATCGACATCCCGGTTATCAAGGACCTGGCCATGACCGCCAGCATCGGGGTGGCCGGACTGGTCGTTACCAACCTGCTGCTGTTGCCGGTATTTCTTTCCTACACCGGAGTCAGCCTCACAGCAGCCAGCCGGTCACTGCAGGAAGAGAACGAAGAGACCACTGGCAAGGGCTTTGGTGCCATCTGGAGCCTGCTGGATCATTTCACCGAGCGGCGCTGGGCGACCCGTGCGGTGGTGATCTCGCTGCTGCTAGCCGTGGCCGGTTTCATCGTCAGCCTCAACCTGAAGATCGGCGATCTAGACCCGGGCGCACCGGAGTTGCGCGCCAACTCGCGCTACAACAAGGACAATACCTTCATAACCAAGAACTATTCGCTTTCAACCGATCAGTTTGCGGTGATCCTGAAGACCCCCGTGGAAGGGGCCATCAAGTACGAGCCGCTGATCGAGGCCGACCGGCTGGCCCTGGCTCTGCAACAGGTGCCCGGGGTGCAGACCACCGTCACCATGGCCGATTCGATCCGGATGATCACGGCCGGCACCTATGACGGCAATCCCAAATGGTACACCCTCAACCGCAGCCAGGAGGTGCTCAACTACGGTGGCCAGCAGTCCTGTTTCGACAATCCGGAACTGATCAACAGCACCATCTCGGTCATGCCGGTCATCGCCTACCTGTCTGACCACAAGGCCGAGACCCTGGACAGTGTGCTGACGGTGGCAGAAGATTTTGTCAGGAAGCACAGCACCAAGGACCGGCAGTTCCTGCTGGCAGCAGGCAGCTCCGGGATCGAGGCGGCCACCAACATCGTGGTCAAGGCGGCCAACCGCACCATGCTGCTGTACGTCTACGGCGCCGTGATCGTCCTCTGTTTCATCACCTTCCGCAGCTGGCGGGCGGTGGTGGTGGCGGTGCTGCCGCTGATCCTGACATCGATCCTGTGCGAGGCGCTGATGGTGGCGCTGGGCATCGGCGTCAAGGTTGCCACTCTGCCGGTCATAGCCCTGGGGGTGGGGATCGGCATCGACTACGCCCTCTACCTGCTGAGCATGCAGCTCAAGTACCAGCGGGAAGGTCTCCCCTTGGGGGTGGCCTACCAGAAGGCAGTTCAGTTCACCGGCAAAGTGGTGGGTCTGGTCGGGATCACCCTGGCCGGCGGGGTGGTCACCTGGGCCTTTTCGCCGATCAAGTTCCAGGCTGACATGGGTATCCTGCTGACCTTCATGTTCCTCTGGAACATGTTCGGGGCGCTGATCCTGATCCCGGCCCTGTCCCACTTCCTGCTGAGGAACGTGCATGTGGATGTGGAGGAAACCGTAGAGGAACCGTTGATAACGGAAGTAAATAGCGGCGATAGTTGTGTCGCCAGTCGCACGGAATACTGACGTGCTGAATCTGTCTGCGGCTGACGAAATATGTCCAGAACTCAATTTAAACGCGAGGTGATATGCATGCACACAGAATCAAGGTCAGCGGCATATGGGAAAAGGATAAAAACGTATCTCTTTGTATGTGCCGCCATGGCGCTAACTTCCGTGCTGATCGTGCATCCCGCTTTCCCTGCTGACAAAAAGGATGTGCAACAACTGGACAGTGCTGTCAACAGCGACGAGGCAAAACGGGCCAAAGATCTGCTCAGCCGGGCTGTCGCTTATTATAAGGACAAAAAGGATGCGGCCCTGGCAGCCTTCAGCAGACAGGGTGAATTTACCTCGGGCGATTTTTACGTCTATGTAGTTGGTACAAATGGAATTTTTCTGGCAAGTGGCGGTTCGTCTTTCGTCCTAATAGATCGGGTAGTTACAAACATGGCGGACGTGACGGGCAAGTTTTTCTTTAAGGAGATGCTGGATACCGCTGCGACTAAGGGCTCAGGAACAGTCGAGTACCGCTGGATGAATCGCGTTGACCGTAAGGTCGAGCGCAAGTTCGCCTATTTTGAAAGGGTGGGGGACAAGATTATAGCCGTTGGCTACTACATCCCACATGCGACAGCCGATCAGGCCAGAGAGATGCTGAATAAGGCGGTCGACGCCGTTAAAAATGATCCGGAGCGGGCGTTTCTTGAATTCAATGATGTTGACGGCAAATTTGTAGAAGACGACCTGTACGTCTTTGTGGTCAGTCTCGATAACAGTCATTTTCGAGCGCATGGCGCCCTGCCGCGCCTGGTCGGCACCAACGGATCGGTGCTTCTTGATCCCAACGGCAAGCCTATCATTCGTGAAATGATTTCCATCGTAAAAGCTAAAGGCAAGGGTGAAATTGATTACACCTGGCGTAATTCGGTTACAAACAAACTGGAGAAAAAGCATTCCTACCTGCAAAAGGTCAATAATTATCTTGTTGCTGTCGGATACTATACTCGCTGAATAACAGGGTGCCATTCAGAAAGCTGGCTTTGTAAGTGTGTAATGTTTTCCCGCCAAGAACATGCTGTGCGTAGCATAAGTAGCAAGAGGTAGTACAGGTAGTGCCTTCTCACATGTGATTCAAGGGGCAGGATGATCTGCCTGCCCCGGTTTTTAAGGAGATCGCACCCGGATGTATTTTGAAACACGATAGGTCCCGTTTTACGTCGTGTTTTGTTCGACACACTGAAAGGGAACCGAGGTCACCATGAACTTTGAACGCAAGCAGTTTCCGTTGCTTTATGTAAATCAGCATTCCCGGGGCATAGTCGGCTGGGGCGCCAGCAAGGTGGCCGGCCAGGAGTGTCAGCGGTATGGCATCCGGCATGCCCTGCTGGTGACAACCGGCTTGAAAGGCACCGGCATAATCGATGAGGTGGAGGGTGTCCTGAAATGTGCCGGCATCGCCGTGACGGTTTTTGCCGGTGTCACGTCGAACCCGAAATGCGAAGAAGTTGCGGCTGGAACCAGGCTGTATCTCGAGGCAGGCTGCGATGGGGTCGTCTCGGTTGGTGGCGGAAGCTCCCATGATGCCGGCAAGGCCATCCGCATCATGCTGACGAACCAGGGGGCCAAGACCGTTCTGCGCGACTTCATGGCGGTCCTCGAGCCTCACTTCACCACCCGGATTCCCACCTACAAAGCGGTGCAAATCCCCCATGTGGCCATCAATACCACCACGGGGACCGGTGCCGACTGTACTTCGTTTGCGATCATCAATGACGAGGAACTGAAGTACAAGCTGATCCTGATCGTCCCAGGGGTCGATCCCTCGGTCGGCATCAATGATCCTGCTTTTATGCGCTGTCAACCGGCCCATCTGCTTGCCTGGACAGGCATCGACGCATTATGCCATGCCATGGAGCCGTTCATCGGCAGACTGAATCTGCCAGTTTCCCACGCCACCAGCCTGAGGGCAATCAAGCTGCTCAGCGAAAATCTCCGCCAGGGGTATGCCAACCCCAGGAACGATGCAGCCATTGAAAACCTGCTCTGGGCACAGTTTCTTGCCTCCATGTCCTACAACATGGGGGGCGGAATGGGGATGGTGCATGGCTTGGCCCACATGGTTTCGGTACTCAAGGATCTGCATCATGGCTATGCCAATGCCCTGATGCTGCTGCCGGTTGAACGCTTCAATGCCATTGCCTGCCCGGAGCGTTTCAAGGAGATCGGCGAAGCGATGGGGCTGGATGTGCGCTACCTCACCCCGGTCCAGGCGACGGATAAGACCCTGGATGAGATCGCCCGGTTGCTCAGGGACGTCGGTATTCCGCCGGTATCGCTGCAGGATTTTGAATTCAGTGAAGCGGATATCGATCATACGGCCCGCTGGGCCAGCAATGATATTTCGCTGGAAGCGAATCCTCGGGACATGTCGCTGGAGCAGATCAAAACGATTATGCGTTCCTGCTTGTAAATAGGCACTCTTGACCAGTCTGCCTTTATTAGCGGAGATTCCCGTTCCAACTGTTTTGTGGAGTCGGCTATTTGAATTGCACGAATTACAGAAGAAACAACATGCTCGCGGAGGTAGCAATGAACAACAATAAAACCATCCTGATCATCAATCCCGGGTCAACCTCCACAAAAATCGGCATTTTCACTGCCGGGGAGATGAAGATTAACGAGTCGGTCAAACATCCTGACGAAGAGCTGCGCAGGTTCCCCACCATCTGGGACCAGTACGATTACCGCAGAGAGGCTATTTTCAAAGTGTTGCAGGACAATGGCATGACCATGGATGAAATCGACGCCATCGCCTGTCGGGGCGGCAACGTCAAACCGCTGCCGGGCGGGACTTACAGGATCTGCGCCAGGATGATCGCCGACATGAAGAGCGGCATCTACGGCGGCCATCCCATCAATGTCGGCGGCCTGGTGGCCTACGAACTGGGCGATCAGTTCAATATACCCGTACTTACTGCCGATCCCCCCATGACCGATGAGCTCTGCACCTCCGCCCGCTATTCCGGCATACCCCAGATTGCCCGCCAGAGCAGTTTTCATGCCCTGAACCAGAAAGCCACCGGTCGTAAGATTGCTTCTGTATTGGGAAAAAAGTATGACGAGCTCAACCTGATCGTCGTGCATCTGGGAGGCGGTATCTCGGTCGGCGCCCACAGGAAGGGCAAGATCATCGATGTCAACAACGCTCTGGATGGTGATGGTGCCTTTTCGCCGGAACGGGCAGGGTCGTTACCGGCGGGGGATCTGGTCAAGATGTGTTTCAGCGGCGACTATACCAGGGAGCAGATGCTGAAGCTGCTGACCGGCGGCGGTGGACTGTATGCCTATCTGGGCACGACCAACGCCATTGAAATCGAGCAGCGGATCGCCGATGGAGACCAGATGGCGGCCGAGGTGTACGAGGCCATGATCTATCAGGTGGCCAAAGAGATCGGCGCCTGTACGACCGTGCTGGAAGGGGAGATCGATGCGATCGCCCTGACGGGCAGCCTGGTCTATTCCAAAATTCTGCTGGACAGCCTTTTGAAAAAGATATCGTTCATCGCCCCGGTGCTCCTGAACCCCGGCGAGAACGAGATGGAGGCCCTGGCCGATGCGACCATGCGCTACCTTAACAATGAGGAAGAGTTGTCTGTTTACGGTTGACATAGGCAACGCCGGAAATTTTCGTTCTGCAGGCAGGGATGCATATCTCACGTCAGTACCAATAAAACAAAAAAAGGAGACAGAAAATGGGAAGATTGAGCGGAAAAGTTGCCATCATCACGGGTTCGGCCCAGGGAATCGGTGAGGCATATGCGGTAGGTTTGGCGAAGGAGGGAGCGAAGGTCGTCATTGCGGATATGCTCGATGGTCAGAATGCTGTTGAGAATGTCAGGAAGGCGGGCAGTGAAGCCATTTTCATAAAAACTGACGTAACCAGCCAGGAACAGTGCGATGCAATGGCCAAGGCCGCCTATGACAAGTTCGGTTCCGTGGACATCCTGCTTAACAATGCAGCCATCTTTGGCAATATCGCCCTGAAACCATTCATGGAATACAATGCCGCCGAGTTCATGAAAGTCCTGGAAGTCAATGTTCTCGGTCAGTTTCAGTGCATGAAAGCGGTCTTTCCCTACATGAAGGATAAGGGCGGAAAGATCATCAATATCGGATCGTCCTCTATCAACGAAGGTGTTCCCGGGATGCCCCACTACGTGGCATCCAAAGGTGCCATCATGGCCCTGACCCGTTCCATGGCCCGTGAGATGGGCGATTTCAAGATCAATGTCAACACCATTGCCCCCGGTTTTACCCATTCCGCAGGCGGCAACAACTTCGACAAGATCAAACAGTTGGATTTGCCACCGCTGGAAGAACTACAGCTCAATGCCCGCTGCATCAAGCGGGAGGCGGTGCCGGAGGACCTGATTGGTCTTGCCCTGTTCCTCTCCACCGATGACAGTGCCTTCATAACCGGGCAGATGATTGTTCACGACGGCGGTTTGTCGTTCCATTAGGCAATCTAAAGGTCTCCGAGCTTTGTGGCCTAACGGGTGAAATCCCCAGGGCGGCTGGCCAAAGGGTCCTGCTGGAAACGGCTGGACCTCCCTTTCGGAAAGGAGACCCAGATATCAGCAATATCAGCTGAAAGGGAGAAAAAATGGACAAGATTGTACGTGTTAATATGTCAGATTTGAGCAGCAGCACCGAGGGCGTTCCGCCGGAATGGGCGGGGCTGGGGGGACGTGCGCTGACCTCCGCTGTCGTTGCCAAAGAGGTTATCCCGTCCTGTCACCCCCTGGGTAAAAACAACAAGCTCGTTTTTGCGCCTGGTTTGTTAAGCGGCACAACCGCTGCAAATACCGGACGTTTTTCTGTAGGTGCCAAAAGTCCTCTGACCGGCACGATCAAAGAGAGCAATGCCGGCGGAACTGCTGCCCAGATGTTTGCCCGCCTCGGAATCAAGGCCCTGATCATCGAGGGCTTGCCTAAGGGCGATGCTTGGTACGGACTGTACGTCAGCAAAGATGGTGTGTCGATTGCTGAGGAAACCGAATTGATCGGTAAAGGAAACTTTGCAGTTGTTGCATCATTGGAACAAAGATTTGGCAAGAAAACCGGCGTGCTCACGATCGGCACGGCCGGAGAGATGCGGATGCTTTCTGCCAACATATCTGTAAAGGATAGTGACAGCAAACTTCGCAGTCACGGACGGGGCGGTCTTGGTGCCGTGATGGGCTCCAAGAAGATCAAATTCATTGCAATCGACGATAGTGATGCCTCCGGAGTCAGGCTGGCCGACCCTGAAAAGTTCAAGGAGGCGGCTCGCACCTTTGCCAAGGCTCTTATTTCACACCATGCCACCGGTGAAGGTTTGCCTACGTATGGTACCGCGGAGATGGTGAATATCGTCAACGCAGCCGGAGGGCTTCCAACCCGAAATTTCACCTATGGGCAGTTTGAAGGTCATGAAAAAATCTCCGGTGAGACCTTGCGTGAAACCATCATCGAGCGCGGTGGAAAGCCCAAGCATGGCTGTCAGGCCGGCTGCATCATCCAGTGCTCCCAGGTCTATAACGACAAGGACGGCAACTATGTAACCTCCGGTTTCGAATATGAAACCATCGAGACCCTCGGTGCCAACGCCTGTATCGGAGATCTGGACCAGATAGCCCAGGCCGATTACATCATGGATGACATCGGGGTCGATTCCATCGAGACGGCGGTCGCTTTTGGTGTGGCCATGGAGGCTGGAGTGCTGGCCTTTGGTGATGGCCCTGGGGTATTGAAAATGCTTAGGGATGAAATCGGTGCTGGCACCCCCCTTGGACGCATTCTCGGAAGCGGGGCCGGTAACGTCGGCAAACTCTATGGCATCACCCGGGTTCCCGTAGTGAAAAACCAGGCTATTCCTGCCTATGATCCCCGTTCGATCAAGGGGATCGGCATCACCTATGCCACCAGCACCATGGGTGCCGATCATACCGCCGGCTACGCCGTCGGCACCAATCTGATGGGCGTGGGCGGTGGTGTGGTTGATCCGCTCAAGAAGGACGGCCAGGTCGAACTTTCGCGGCACCTGCAGATCATCACGGTCATGCTTGACTCCATCGGGCTCTGCCTGTTTGTCGGCTTCCCGTGTGCAGATATTCCGACCTGTGTTCCGGCGCTGATCGATATGCTCAATGCCCGTTTCGGCCTTGAACTGACCCCGGACTGGATCGGCGGATTGGGGGTCAATACACTCAAGACAGAACGCGCCTTCAATACCGCCGCAGGTTTCACTAACCATCATGACCGACTTCCGGAGTTCTTTGAAGAGCCTTTATTACCTCACAACGCGGTGTGGGACTTCACCGGCGACGAAATCGATGAGTTTTGGAACTTTTGAGCATCTCCTTCCGAGTTCAAAATCCCGGTTCAGGATGTTATTCCAATTTCAGATCAGAGATGCACTCAAGGCGATGAGGATTGAGGTGACGAAGGCATACAAATAGTATGNNCTTTGATATGGAAATGGAATCAGTTGGCCGCGGACTCTGATGCGATTTTTGAGAGGAGTAAATATGAAAATTACCGTTCAGCTGTATGCTACCTTCAGGAATGGCCGTTTCAAGGATGAAGAAAGAGAAATTGACGATAACTTCACAATCGGTCAGGTGGTGTCCTCGCTTGATATTGCCAAAAGTGATATTGGCATGGCGCTTGTCAATGGGCGGCATGCTTCCATGGATCAAGGCCTGTGTAATGGGGATCTCATAGCACTTTTTCCGCTGCTGGGCGGGGGGTAGCGTGTGTTTCCAGTTGATTGATTCGGCCGGCAATGGCTTTCACATATCTGTTAAGGGGAATGAAAATGATCAATTCTTTTGATGAACTGATTGCTGC